>DAMBWF010000005.1:0-280762 GCA_032052615.1 Pseudomonadaceae bacterium | reverse complement strand
GAGCAGCAGGTGGCGCGGCTGAAACACTTGGTGGACAGCTTCCGTATCTGATCCGGCCGGCCTCAGGAGCCGGGGGAGAAGATAAGCGGGTCGGGCCGCCGCGCGGGGTCGCCACAGGCCTCTCGCGGCACCCGGGTGGGGGGCGGGCAGTGGCGCAGGTCGTTCATCAGCGCTTCAGTGCGCTCCCGGTAACGGGAGAGGCTTTCGCCCTCGGACGGCACGCCGTCGGTGCTGACGAAACGGTATTCCACCCGTTCGAGGCGCCGGTCAGCGCTGAAGGTGGTCTGGTATTGCAGCACCAGCCGCCGCGCCGGCAGGTCGACGGTCGCCAGCACCGGTCTCATGGGCAGCGGGATCAGTGTTCCACTGCGGTAGCCCAGGAACAGCAACGGTTGGTCCAGGGCGGGCAACGCCCAGCGCCGTGTCAGTCCGGTGTCATCCCGCACCTCCAGGCGCGCCGCCTCGGGGAGGTAGGCGTCCAGCCGGACGCCATGGTCCACCCGCTGATCGCCCACGCACGGCACATAGGTGTACTCGGGCTCGCGGGCGTGAGCACCGTCGTAGCGCACGCGCCCGTCGCCGTCCTCGCGCATCGGCCGCAACGGTTGCGGGGCGCCCCGGCTGTCGAGGACCCGGCTGACTTCGCCGCCTTTCACGAACAAACCCGTATAGGGGAACCAGGACGTACGCTGATTCTCGCCACCCCCATAGGGTTGGCAGACGAGATCCTTGGCGGGATCGTCCTGCTCATCCAGCAGCGGCTCGCCGCTATCCGCGAGGCTCAAGCGCCCCTGTTCGTCAACGTCGTAGGTGATCTTGGTGACCACCGACCAGTACGTGCCCGTTCCATCCTCGGCTTGCAGCAAGGTGAAGGGGAAGGGTGTGTAGTTCGTCTGCTCCGGCGCTTGCTTCTCGTCCGGTAGCGAGGCGCAGGCACCAAGCAGCAGGCAGGCGCACCAGGCGGCGAGTTGCCGCCCACGAATCAGCGGGGCGAACGGGCGAACGTTCATCGAAAGTCCTCATCGGGCAAGGGAGGCGACAGCGCACAGGTGGCTTCAGCAAAAGCGACCGGCGGTGGATGCTTCGTCCGTCCGGCGGCGCGAACGTTCCGCGCCGCTTCGTTGGCGAAACCGAAGCCCATACCGGCCCGGTGTCCCCGTTCGCGCCATGCGTGCCAGGCCGACCCTCATTAAGGGACCGCGAATGAAAGCACCTCGCTGCCGTTGACAGAATCCGTGACTTCTCCTAGCTTCCTGCGCAAACGTTTGCTCGACGTTTACTACAACGATAAGGATGGATTCTCATGAAACTGCCGGTTCTAGGGCGCTTGTCCGCCTTCGCCTTCCTCGTGACCCTGCCCTTTTCCGGCGCCCACGCCGACGATCCAGCCAAGCCCAAGGTGGCGCTGGTGATGAAGTCCCTCGCCAATGAGTTCTTCCTGACCATGGAGGACGGCGCCAAGGACTACCAGAAGGCGCACGCCGACCAGTTCGAGCTGGTTTCCAACGGGATCAAGGACGAGTCCGATACCGCCAGCCAGATCCGCATCGTCGAGCAGATGATCGTCTCCGGGGTCGATGCCCTGGTACTGGCGCCGGCCGATTCCAAGGCCCTGGTGCCGGTGGTGAAGAAGGCCGTGGATGCCGGCATCACCGTGATCAACATCGACAACCGCCTGGACCCCGAGGTGCTCCAACGCAAGGGCATCGCCGTGCCCTTCGTGGGCCCGGACAACCGCAAGGGCGCGCGCCTGGTGGGCGACTACCTGGCCAAGCAGCTCCAGCGCGGCGACCCGGTGGGCATCATCGAGGGCGTGCCCACCACCACCAATGCCCAGCAACGCACCGCGGGTTTCAAGGACGCCATGGAAACCGCCGGGCTGAAGGTGGTTTCGGTGCAATCCGGCAACTGGGAAATCGACAAGGGCAACGCGGTGGCCGCGGCCATGCTCAACGAATACCCGGACCTCAAGGCGCTGCTGGCCGGTAACGACAGCATGGCCCTGGGCGCCGTGTCCGCCGTGCGCGCCGCCGGCAAGGCGGGACAGGTAAAGATCGTCGGCTACGACAACATCAAGGCCATCAAACCCATGCTCAAGGACGGCCGCGTGCTGGCCACCGCCGACCAGTTCGCCGCCAGGCAGGCCGTGTTCGGGATCGAGGCCGCCCTGCGGTCCCTCAGGGGAGAGAAAGCCCAGGGCGACGCCGGCGGCGTCATCGAGACCCCCGTGGAACTGGTCACCCAGCCCTGACGTCCGGCGGCCCGCCCCGGCGAGGCCGCGATCTCGGAGAATCACTCATGACCTCCATGCCTGCGGAGCCCGTCCTGCGTGTCCAGGGGATCGGCAAGCACTACGCGCAACCGGTGCTCGCCGACGTCGACCTGTGCCTGATGGGGGGCGAAGTCCTGGCCCTTACCGGTGAAAACGGCGCCGGCAAAAGTACGTTGTCGAAGATCATCGGCGGGCTGGTCCAGCCCAGCGCGGGTGATATGCGCTTCGACGGCCATCCCTATGCTCCGGCCAGCCGCGCCGAGGCGGAACGCCTGGGGGTGCGCATGGTCATGCAGGAGCTCAACCTGTTGCCGACCCTGAGCATCGCCGAGAACCTGTTCCTCGATCGCCTGCCCCATCGCGGCGGCTGGATTTCCCGGCGCCGCCTGCGGGAAGAGGCCGCCCACGCCATGGCCCAGGTGGGCCTCGACGCCCTTGACCCGGATACCCGGGTGGGCGACCTGGGCATCGGCCATCAGCAGATGGTGGAAATCGCCCGCAACCTGATCGGCGACTGCCGGCTGCTGATCCTCGATGAACCCACCGCCATGCTCACCGCCCGGGAAGTGGACCTGCTGTTCGAGCAGATTGCCCGCCTGCGGGCTCGGGGCGTGGCGCTCGTCTACATCTCCCATCGCCTGGAGGAACTGACGCGGATCGCCCAGCGAGTCGCCGTGCTGCGGGACGGCCGCCTGGTGGCGGTGGAACCGGTGGCCGGCAACGATCCCCAGCACCTGGTGAACCTGATGGTCGGCCGCGAGCTGGGCGAGCACATCGACCTCGGCCCGCGCGCCCTGGGCGCGCCGTTGCTCACGGTGCGCGGCCTGGGCCGGGGCGACGTGGTGCGGGATGTGTCCTTCGAGGTCCGCGCCGGGGAAATCTTCGGCCTCTCGGGGCTGATCGGCGCCGGGCGAACCGAACTGCTGCGCCTGATCTATGGCGCCGACCGGGCCGACCGGGGCAGTATCGCCGTCGGCGATCCGCCCGAGACCAAGACCATCGGCTCGCCGGCGGAGGCGGTGAAGCACGGCATCGCCCTCATCACCGAGGACCGCAAGGGCGAGGGCCTGCTATTGCCGCTTGCCATCGCCGCCAACGTCGCCCTGGGCAACCTGAAGCGGGTGGCGCGCCACGGCTTTATCGACCATGACGCGGAAGCCGCCCTGGCCCAGCGCCAGATACGGGCCCTGGGCATCCGCTGCGCGGGGCCGGAGCAACCGGTGGGCGAATTGTCCGGGGGCAACCAGCAGAAGGTGGTGATCGGCCGCTGGCTGGAGCGCGACTGCCAGGTACTGCTGTTCGACGAGCCCACCCGGGGCATCGATGTCGGCGCCAAGTTCGACATCTACGAGTTGTTCGGCGAACTGTCGCGTCAGGGCAAGGCCCTGGTGGTGGTCTCCAGCGATCTGCGCGAGCTGATGCTGATCTGCGACCGCATCGGGGTGCTCTCGGCCGGGCGGCTGATCGATACCTTCCACCGCGACCACTGGACCCAGGACGCGTTGCTGGCCGCCGCGTTCGCTGGTTACACCGCGAGCGACGCGCTGCTCCCCGAACCGGCGGCGCTTCCCCAATGACCCAGGACTCCTCCATGACCAAGCCTTCTCCCGACACCGCGCCCCGCGTGGCCACGCGCCGCTCGCCCTTGCTCGGCCTGGGTACCTACCTGGGCCTGGCCGGCGCGCTGCTGGCGATGATCGTGCTGTTCGCCTGCCTGAGCAGCCACTTCCTTTCCTATGCCACCTTCACCACCCTGGCCAACCAGATTCCCGACCTGATGGTGCTGGCGGTGGGCATGACCTTCGTCCTGATCATCGGCGGCATCGACCTGTCGGTGGGCTCGGTGCTGGCCCTGGCGGCCTCGGTGGTCAGCGTGGCGATGCTCGGCTGGGGCTGGGGCGTGTTGCCCTCGGCGCTGCTGGGGATGCTCTGCGCGGCGCTCGCCGGAACCGTCACCGGGACCGTCACCGTGGCCTGGCGCATCCCCTCGTTCATCGTCTCCCTCGGGGTGCTGGAAATGGCCCGGGGCGCCGCCTACCAGCTCACCGACTCGCGCACCGCCTATATCGGCGATGCCTTCGCTTGGCTCTCGGAGCCCCTGGCCCTCGGTATTTCGCCGGCGTTCCTGCTCGCCCTGGCGGTGATCGTCGTCGCTCAGGTGCTGCTCACCCGCACGGTATTCGGCCGTTACCTGATCGGCATCGGCACCAACGAAGAAGCGGTGCGCCTCGCCGGCATCGACCCCAGGCCCTACAAGGTCGCGGTGTTCAGCCTGATGGGGCTGTTGGCCGGGCTCGCCGCGCTGTTCCAGATATCCCGCCTGGAGGCGGCCGATCCCAACGCCGGCGCCGGGCTGGAATTGCAGGTGATCGCCGCCGTGGTAATCGGCGGCACCAGCCTGATGGGGGGGCGGGGCTCGGTGATCAGCACCTTCTTCGGCGTGCTGATCATCTCGGTGCTGGCCGCCGGTCTGGCCCAGATCGGCGCCAGCGAGCCGACCAAACGGATCATCACCGGCGCGGTGATCGTGATCGCGGTGGTGCTGGACACCTACCGCAGCCAGCGCGCCGCCCGGCGCGGCTGAGGAACGGACGAAAATGGCCACCATCAAGGATGTCGCGGCACGGGCGGGCATTTCCTACACCACCGTTTCCCACGTGCTGAACAACACCCGCTATGTCAGCCCCGAAGTGCGGGCCAAGGTCGAGGCGGCCATCTCCGAGCTGCACTACGTGCCCAGCGCGGTGGCCCGTTCCCTCCGGGCCCGGTCGACTTCCACCATCGGGCTGCTGATCCCCAGCGGGATCAACCCGTATTTCGCCGAACTGGCCCGAGGCATCGAGGATTGCTGCGAGCGCAACGGCTACTGCGTGATCCTCTGCAACTCCGACGACGACCCGGCCAAGCAGCGCAATTACCTGCGGGCCTTGCTGGAAAAACGCATCGATGGGCTGATCCTCGCCTCCGGCAGCGACGACCCCAACTTCGCCCAGGCGTTGCGGGGAGTGCGCATACCCTGCCTGGTGGTGGACCGCGCCCTGGACGGGGTGGACGCCGATACCGTGCGCATCGACCACGAACAGGGTGGCTACCTGGCGACCCGGCACTTGTTGGACCTGGGGCATCGCCACATCGTCTGCATCGCCGGGCCGGCCCACACCGGCGTCGCCACCCTGCGGGTGCGAGGCTACCGGCGCGCCCTGGATGAGGCCGGCCTGCGCCCACCGGAAGCGGGAATCCTCACTTGCGACTTCAGTAGCCCCGGCGGCTACCAGGCGGCCTCGCGGCTGCTGGACGCCGGTTGCCCAGTCACGGCCATCGTGGCCGGCAACGACATGATCGGCCTGGGCGTGCTGCGGGCCGCCGCCGAGCGGGGCGTGAAGGTGCCGGAACGGCTGTCGGTCATCGGCTTCGACGACATCCAGATGAGCCGCTACGTCTACCCGGCCCTGAGCACCGTGGGCCAATCGATCCTCCAGCTCGGCGAGCGGGCGGCCGCGCGGCTGCTCGCGCGGATCGCGGCGCCGAACGCGCCGCTCGAGCGCGAACCGCCTCTCGCCCCGGCCCTGGTGGCCCGGGAATCCACCGCGCCGCCCGCCGGCGCCGCGACGACATGACAACCCAAGGGAAGGGCACCCCATGCAAGCGAACGTAGTGGTGATCGGCAGCCTGAACATGGACCTGGTGGCCCGGGCGCCGCGCCTGCCCCGGGCGGGCGAGACCCTGATCGGCGAAAGCTTCGCCACGGTTCCCGGCGGCAAGGGCGCCAATCAGGCGGTGGCCGCCGCCCGGCTCGGGGCCAGGGTGGCGATGATCGGCTGCGTCGGCGACGACGCCCACGGTGCCCGCCTGCGCGCCGGCCTGGTGGCGGAAGGCATCGACTGTTCAGCCCTGGCCGAGGTCGCCGGCTGCTCCAGCGGCGTCGCGCTGATCGTGGTGGACGACAGCAGTCAGAACGCCATCGTGGTGATCCCCGGCGCCAATGACGAACTTTCCCCGGCCCGGGTGGAAGCCCTGGACTCGATCCTGGCGGCGGCGTCGATCCTGGTCTGCCAACTGGAAACCCCCCGTCTCAGCGTGGCCCACGCGCTGCGTCGGGGCCGGGAACTGGGCAAGACGGTGATCCTCAACCCGGCGCCGGCCAGCGAGGCGCTGCCGCCCGAGTGGTACGCCTGGATCGACTACCTGATCCCCAACGAAAGCGAGGCCGCGTGGCTCAGCGGCCTGCCGGTGGACTCCCTGGAAAGCGCCGAGGCGGCCGCCGCCCACCTGCGCCGGGCCGGCGCGACCACGGTGATCCTGACGCTGGGCGCGCGGGGTGCGCTGCGGGTCGGCGCCGACGGCGCGCGGCATTTTCCCGCCGAGGCGGTGCGCGCGGTGGACACCACGGCGGCCGGCGACACCTTCGTCGGCGCCTTCGCCGCCGCCCTGGCGCGGGGCCTCGACGAGGCCGGGGCCATCGACTTCGGCCAGCGCGCCGCCGCGTTGTCGGTGACCCGCCCCGGCGCCCAGCCCTCGATCCCCCACCTGCGCGAATTGGAGGCGCCCGGCGCCACCCGGAGCACGCCATGAAGAAGACGGCCCTGCTCAACATCGCCTTGTCCCGGTCCATCGCCGGCCTCGGCCACGGCGACCTGCTGGTGATCGGCGACGCGGGCCTGCCGGTGCCGAAGGAGGTCGAGCTGATCGACCTGGCCCTGACCCCCGGCACCGTGGATTTCGCCACCACCCTGCGTACCGTGCTCAGCGAGATGCAGGTCGAACGCCACGCCTTGGCCGAGGAAACCCTGGTGCGCCTGCCGCCAGCCCTGGCCGAGATCGAACGGCTGACGGAGGAGGGCGCCCTGGGCGAGCGAACGCTGCTCACCCACGAAGCCTTCAAGCGGCTCTGCCGCCAGGCGCGGGTCGTGGTTCGCACCGGCGAGTGCCAGCCCTACAGCAACGTCGCCCTGATCGCGGGCGTGGTGTTTTGACCGCTCGACGGTCGCGCCCGGGGCACCTAGGCTCTCCAGGCGTCCCGTCGCGGAACGCGTCGATCCCGACCCGGCGGAGGGAATCCGTCGCCACCCACATCGAGAGGAACCGATGAACGCCTTTATTCGCACCGCCCTGAGGAGCTTGCTGCTCGTGAGCCTGACCGTGACCGCCGCGCTGGCCGAGGACACTCGCCGTAACCTGATCATCGACACCGACCCGGGTGCCGACGATGTCGTCGCGCTGTTGCTCGCCCTGGCCTCGCCCGAGGACCTGAACGTTCTCGCCATCACCACCGTGGCGGGCAACGTGCGCCTGGAGAAGACCTCGCGCAACGCCCGGCTGGCCCGGGAATGGGCGGGCCGCGAAGAGGTGCCGGTCTACGCGGGGGCGCCCAAGCCGCTGCTGCGCACACCGATCTACGCCGACGACATCCATGGCGCCGAAGGGCTGCCGATCCCGGTCCACGAGCCGGCCAAGGGCTTGGAGCCGGGCAGCGCGGTCAACTACCTGATCGACACCCTGCGCGCCGCGCCGCCCAAGAGCGTCACCCTCGCCATGCTCGGCCCGCAGACCAACCTGGCCTTGGCGCTGATCCAGGCGCCGGAGATCGTCAAGGGCATCAAGGAAGTAGTGGTCATGGGCGGCGCCCATTTCAACGGCGGCAATATCACCCCGGTGGCCGAATTCAACCTGTTCGCCGACCCCCACGCCGCCCAGGTGGTGCTGGCCAGCGAGGTGCCGCTGACCTACATCCCCCTCGACGTGACCCACAAGATCCTCACCAGCCAGGCGCGCATCGACGCGCTCCAGGGCCTGGGCAACCAGGCCGGCAAGACCGTCGCCGATATCCTCAACGAGTATGTGAAGCGCGACATGGAGCACTACGGCCTGCCGGGTGGGCCGATCCACGACGCCAGCGTGATCGCCTACCTGCTGCGCCCGCAGTTGTTCAGCGGCCGCGGCGTGAACCTGGAGATCGACAGCCGCGAGGGTCTCACCTTCGGCCAAACCGTGCCGGACTGGTACGACGGCCTGCATCGGCCGAAGAACGTGACCTGGATCGCCGACGGCGATGCCCAGGGCTTCTTCGAACTGCTCACCGAGCGATTGGCGAAGCTGCGCTGAGCCCGTCTGTTCTTTCGTAGGACAAAGAACCGACCGGCGCCCCTGTCCGGCCCAGTACGGCGGACTACCTGTTTTAGGAGCGGCTCTTGTCCAATGGGCCGCTCACGTTTTTCAACCCGGCCGGAGCCGCTCTAGCCCGGGGATTTCCGGGCGAAATGCCTGGGCGCGAGACCGCGCCTGCGGCAAATTGTTACGCCCTTTTTGTCGGCAACTGTTCGGGGACTGGGAGGAAAAGAGGCGTAGTGTTCGCTACGCGCTCGCACTCAAGGGATGAAAGATGTCGCTGACAGCGGATTTGTTGATGGGCTTTTCCCTCTTCGCGTTCGTCACGTCGGTCACGCCCGGACCGAACAACACCATGCTGCTGGCCTCGGGAGTGAACTTCGGCTTCATCCGTTCGATTCCCCATATCCTCGGCATCAGTTGCGGCTTCTTCGTCATGGTCCTGGCCGTGGGCCTTGGCCTGGGGGCATTGTTCGAAGCCTACCCGGTGCTCTACAGCGTCCTGCGCTATGTCGGCGCCGCCTACCTGTTGTACCTGGCCTGGAAGATAGCCACCTCCGGCCCCGCCTCGGACGATTCGGCGCGCAAGGGCAGGCCCCTGGGCTATTGGGCCGCCGCCGCGTTCCAGTGGGTCAACCCCAAGGCCTGGGTGATGGCGGTCGGCGCCATCAGCACCTATACGCCCCTGCAGGACTACTTCACCAACGTTTTCATCATCTCGGCGGTCTTCGCACTCATCAATGCGCCGAGCGTGGGGGTGTGGGCGGGCTTCGGCAGTCTGCTGCGCGACGTGCTGCGCAACCCGCGCTGGCTGCGTCTTTTTAACCTCGGCATGGCGCTGCTGCTGGTGGCCTCCCTGTATCCGATCCTGGCGGAGACCTACCCCACCTAAACACGCTGTACCGCTGAAGTTTCGTCGTCTCAGCCGGCCTCTCAGAACCGTCCTCAGAACGGCCCATTGGGCGCCCAGGAGAGAACGATGCAAGTGCCGCACGGCTTACCGCTACGAAGCTTTTCGTCCGACAGAGGAATGCCCGGCGGCCCGCGTCGACCCGGCGCGTCACGGCCCGCGGCGTCCGTCCCGGGGGAGGGCTTCGACGCCTATCTGCAAGGCGCCCCCCTGGGCATCGAGCTGCCCGTCCGCCTGGAGGCCGGCGCCGACTGGCGCGAGGTCCCGGTCCCGGTGCGCCTGGAGGGTCTGGACCCGGTCCAGGGCCGGCGCCTGTGGCTCGCCGCCTATCTGGTGCTGCTGGGGCGCTATGGCAACGAAGAATACTGCGTGGGTTTCCCAGCCTTCGCCGACACCGGCGAGCCGCCGGTGCTGCGCACGGTCTATGCGGGCGACGAGCCGTCCCGGACGCGGCTGGCCCGGCTGGACGAAGAGCTGGAAGACGCCCGGCGCCGCTTAACCGGCGAAGACCCCGTGCCCGCCGGCCCGCGACGCGACGCCGGAGAAGTGGCGGCTCGGCGTTGCAGCGCGGTCGTGCTGGGCGAGTCCATCGCGCCGGAGGCCCCGGCCTGGCTGGCTCTGCGCCCGACACGGGACGGGCAGGGGGCCCGGTTGCTGCTGCGGGGTCCGGCGTCCGCCGCCCTGGCGCGCATGGCCGAGCACCTCGGGCGGATCGCCCTCGGCTTGCTGGAAGGGCGCGAGGCGGTGGGACGCATCGATTGGCTGGACGACGAGGAGAAGGCCGCGCTGTGGGCCTTGCGTGGCGAGCCCGAACACGCCCCGCCGGTGGGTTTGGTCCACCACCTGTTCGAAGCCCAGGCCGCCCGCACGCCGGATCGCCTCGCCTTGCGCGCCCGCGATCGCAGCCTGAGCTATGCCGAGCTGGAGCGTGCCAGCCGCGCCCTCGCGGCGCGCCTCGTGGCCCGGGGCGTCGGGCGGGAACAGCGGATCGGGGTCTGTCTGCAACGGGACAGCGGCCTGCTCGTCGGCCTGCTGGCGGTGCTGCGAGCCGGGGCCTGCTACGTCCCGCTCGACCCCGCCTATCCGGACGACCGTATCGCCTACATGCTCGGCGATGCCGATTGCACCCTGGTCTTGGTGGACGAGACGACCCAGGCCACCATCGCCGCCCTCGGCTACCGGACCCTCGTCGCCCGGGTCGACGCCACCCTCGACGAACCGTGGCGGGCGCCCGCCGGCGAAGCCTCGGACCTGGCCTACCTCATCTACACCTCCGGTTCCACCGGCCAACCCAAGGGTGTCGCCATCGAGCACGGCAGCGCCCATGCCTTCCTCTGTTGGGCGCGAGAGGTTTTCTCCGAGGCGGAGTGGCGGGACGTACTGGCGGCCACCTCGGTGTGCTTCGACCTGTCGATCTACGAACTCTTCGGCACCCTGGCCTGGGGGGGCACCGTGCATCTGGTGGACAACCTGTTCGCCCTGGCCGACTACCCGAGGCGCGACGCCATTACCCTGATCAACACCGTGCCCTCGGTATGCGCCGCGCTGCTGGCCCTGGGCGACCTGCCCGCGTCGGTACGGACGGTGAACCTGGCGGGAGAACCGCTACGCGGTCACCTAGTGCGGCAACTTCGCCGGCAGCCGGGCGTCCGGCGCCTGCTCAACCTGTATGGGCCGACCGAGGACACGACCTATTCCACGGTCCACGAACTGCCGGCCTCGTCGGAAGCGGACGAGGCGGAGCCTCCCATCGGCCGGCCCCTGCCCGGAACCACGGTGCACGTACTGGACCCGTACGGCGCGCCGGTGCCGATGGGCGTCGCGGGCGAGCTCTACCTGGGCGGCGTCGGCCTGGCCCGGGGCTACTTCGGCAAGCCGGAGCAGACCGAGGCGCGTTTCCTGGCGGCCGGGCGCCTGCCGCTGGTGGCGAACGAGCGGTTGTATCGTACCGGCGACCGGGTGCGGATGAACGAGGCCGGCGTGCTGGAGCACCTGGGCCGGCTGGACGACCAAGTCAAGTTCAACGGTTTCCGCATCGAACTGGGCGAAATCGCCTCGCGTCTGGCCACTTTCCCGGGTATCCACGAAGGCGTCGCCGTGCTGACCGCCGACAGCGCCGGGCTGCGCCGCCTCGTGGCGTATTACGTGGCCGACGCGCCGCTGGACGCACCGGCGCTTACCGATCACCTGGCGCGGACCTTACCGCACTACATGCTGCCTTCCGCCTTCGTGCGCCTGCCGGCACTGCCCAAGACACTCAACGGCAAGATCGACAAGAAGGCGCTTCCCGCGCCACCGGCCGCGACGGCGCCCGCCGGGGAAGAACGCCCCGTTGCGGGCGATTCCGTCGAGCGTGCTGTCCGCGATGCCTGGCAGGCGGTGCTGGGCGCGCCCCCGATCCCGGGGCTGGGGTTCTATGGCGCGGGCGGCGATTCCCTGCGCGCGGTGCATCTGCTGGCCCACGTGCGGCGGGCCCTGGGAAGAATCGTTTCGCTGCGGGACTTCGCCAGCGGCGAGGCCACGCCGGACAGCCTCGTGGCCTTGGCGAGGCAGGCCCCGGAGGCGCCCCGCGAGGACCGGCAAACCCTCGCGGAGCCACGCCTCTCCCTGGCCGAGCGGCGCCTGTGGGTGGCCCAGCAACTGGACCCGGACGGCACGGCCTACAACCTGCAAGCCCACCTGCGGGCCACGGGCGTGGAGCCGGACACCTTGGAACACGCGCTGCGCGCCCTGCTGGAGCGCCACGTGGCCCTGCGCCGCTGCGTGCGCCTGGAGGCCGACGGACCACGGCCGGTGCCGTTGCCGGTGGAGGCCGTGCCTTTCCTGAGGCTGGCGCCCGAGCCGGACGCCAGCCGGGCGGCGCTGCGCCTTCGCCTGCTGGCGGAGGAGAACGCGCGACGGCCCTTCGATCTGGCGCGAGAAGCCCCGCTGCGCATCGCCGTGACTCCCCATGGGGACGGTCCCGTCGTGGATATCCTGCTGGACCTGCACCATTACGCTTTCGACGATGCCTCGTTGGTCATCTTCGCCCAGGATCTGCTGGCCCTGCTGGAAGGCGAATCGCTGCCGCCGGTGGCGGCGTCCCCCGAGCGGCTCGCCGCCTGGGAAGCGACGGAACTGGCCTCGGGGCGGCCCCAGGCTGTCGCCGAACGCTGGGCCGCCCAGTTGGCCTCGTCATTGCGGGCGGAAGAGGGGCCTCGGCCGGCGCTCGGCCCGCGCCCCAGCGGCATCCTGAGCGTGCCCGTGGCGCCATCGGTCCAGGCGGCTTGCCGGCGCCTGGCGGAGCGGGCCTCCACCAGCTTGTTCAGCGCGGCCATCGAGGCCTTCGGGCGGACCCTGGCCGAGGCGATGGGCAGCCGCGAGGTGCTGGTGGGCGTCGCCTTGGCCGGGCGCCAGCGGCTGGAAGCCCAGGGCGTGATCACCAACTGCGTCAACCTGCTGCCGCTGTGCGTGCGGGTCGAACCCGGCGCGGCCCGGCTGGCGCGGGTGCGCGAAGTCGGCGACGGCCTGCTGGACCTGCTGGCGCACCAGGACGTGCCCTTGGAAACCCTGAGCGAGGCCCTGCGCCAGCGCGACCCCGCCAGCCGCGGCGTGCCGATCCGCGTCGCCTGCGGCGCCCACACTGGACGGCGCGGCCTGTTCGTGGGGCGCGCGTGCCGTCTCGAAGCGGCGTTCCTGCCGTCGCCCCACGCCCGCCTCGACCTGACGCTATGGCTGGAGGAAACCCCCGCAGGCTGGACGGCGGTATGGACCTATGCCCGGGACCTGTACGCGGAGCATACGGTGCGCCAGCTCCACGAGCGTTGGGAACACCACGCCCGGGCGGAAAGCGAATGGCCGGACCGCGCCACGGGCCGGGCGCCGGCCTGACCCCCACCGAATACCCATGGATCAAGGAGGAAACGTGATGGAGCGATCGATGCTGGCGGGCCGCGGCTTCGCCCGGCCCCAGGGCCTGAAGCCCCACCGCAGCGACGAACTGGTCCGTCGGCCGGCGGCGGAAACCGATGAGCTGCCGTTGCGGATCGAGGCGCGGGTGCCCGGCCTTTCGCTGGCCGACTGGATCGCCGAGCACCACGCATCCCTGCACGAGGACATCCAGCGCAGCGGCGGCCTGCTGTTCCGCGGCTTCGACATACAGTCGGCGGAGCGCTTCCGCGACGCCGCCCATGCCTTCGCCCCCGCGCTGCTGAACTATAAGGAACGCTCGTCGCCCCGCAGCCAGGTGAGCGGCGAGGTGTACACCTCCACCGAGCATCCGGTGGACCAGCCGATCTTCCTGCACAACGAGCAGTCCTACACCGCCGACTGGCCGCTGTACATCATGTTCTATTGCGACACGCCGGCGGCCCAGGGGGGCGCCACGCCGGTCGCGCCGAACCGCAGGATCATCCGCCACCTGCCCGAGCCGGTGCTGGCGCGCTTCGAGCGGCTCGGCATTCTTTATGTGCGCAACTATCGCTCCGGGCTGGGCCTGTCCTGGCGCGAGGCGTTCCAGACCGACCGCCGCGAGGATGTCGAGGCGTTCTGCGCCGAACACCGGATCGCCCACGCCTGGCTGGCCGACGATCACCTGCGTACCTGGCAGCGCCGCGCCGCGTTCCAGCGCCATCCCCACACCGGCGAGCGTCTGTGGTTCAACCATGGGATGTTCTTCCACGCCACCAGCCTCGAACCCGGCCTGCGGGACGCGCTGCTCAGCAGTGTGTCCGCGGAAGACCTGCCCTACCAGACCTACTACGGCGACGGCAGCCCCCTGGAACCCGAGGTGCTGGACCTGATCCGAGCGGCCATCGACCGGGAGACGGTGCGCTTCGACTGGCAGCGCGGCGACGTGATGATCCTCGACAACATGCTCGCCCAGCATGGTCGGGAGCCCTTCGCCGGCCAGCGGCGCATCCTCACCATCATGGCCACGCCCTACAGCACCCTGGCCCGCGCCGACATTCCCGACACGCCCCGCGACTGGGGCCTGGAGGCGCGCCCATGAGCCCGTCCTTCACCGCGCCGCGCTTGCGCCCCCGGGCGGTTTCCACCGCCGACTGGGTCCGCGAGAGCCTCCTCGATCCCGAGCAAGGCTACTTGCGCATCCTCGAAGCCCGGCAGCCCGGGCTCGACCTGGCGCAGTGGATCGCCGAGCACAAGACCCGGGTCGAGTCCGCCCTGGTGGAGCAGGGCGGGGTGCTGTTCCGCGGCTTCGCGGTGGCCGACGCCCAGGCCTTCTCCCAGGCGGCGCGGGCGCTCTCGCCTGACCTGCTGGACTACCTGGAACGCGCGGCGGCGCGCCAGGAAGTGGCGCACCGGGTCTTCACCTCCACGGAGTTCTCCCCGGACGGCTGGATTCCCATGCACCATGAAATGTCGTACTCCCACAACTGGCCGACGCGCATCCATTTCTACTGTGACGTCCCGCCCGCCACCCAGGGCCGCACGCCGCTGGCCGACGAGCGCCGGGTCACCGCCCTCATTCCCGAGGCCATCAAGCAGCGCTTCCTCGCCCACGGCGTGTGCTACGTGCGCAACTATGGCCCGGAAATCGACCTCACCTGGCAGGAAGGCTTCCAGACCGAGCGCAAGGAGGACGTCGAGGCATACTGCCGCCAGACCGGCACCCAATGGACCTGGGTCGACGACCAGCACCTCAACACTCGGCAGGTGCGCCAGGCCATGGTCCGGCACCCCGTGACCGGGGAAAGCCTGTGGTTCAACCACGCCCACATGTTCCATGTCTCCAACATGCCGCCGGCGCTGTCCCGGGCGCTGCTCGACGAAGTGGGCGAGGCGGGGCTGCCGCGCAACGCCTACTACGGCGATGGCAGCCCCATCGAGCCGGAGACCCTGGAGATCATTCGGGCGGCCTACCGCCGCGAAATGCGCCAGTTCGACTGGCGGCGCGGCGACGTCTTGATGCTCGACAACTTCATCAGCGTGCACGGCCGCGAGCCCTTCACCGGCGACCGCCGGATTCTGGTCGCCATGACCGACCTGCACGTCCACCCGGCCTGATGCAAGGCCCGATACCCGATCCGAGATCGAAGTGCGCGAGGGAAAGCCATGAATTCACACCAACAGTCGTCCTCCACCGAACAACTGGAGGGCTTTCCGCTCTCTCCCTTGCAGACCCTGGCCTGGCGACGCTACGCCGAGCGGCCCCGCAACGTCGTGCTGATCGCGCGGCTGGCGGCGCCCCACGGGGTGGATGCCCTGGTCGATCGCTTGGGGCGCCTGTGCGAGGAAAAGGCCCAACTGCGCGTGACTTATCGCGCTTTGCCCGGCATGAGCCTGCCGGTGCAGGTACTGGATGGGCGCGACGCCGCCTCGGCGTTCGCCTGGACGGCGAAGGTGATCGAACCCGAGGACCCGGCGCGCCTCGACGAGGAGGCGGACCGCCTGGCTGAGATCCCCCTCGGCCGCGACGCCGAGCCGGCTCTCGCCGCGAGCTTGCTCGGCCACGAGCCTGGCGCCGCCGAGGCGCTGGTGCTGGCCGTGCCGCCGTTCGTCGCCGACCCCGATAGCCTGTTGAAGCTGGCGCGACGACTCCTGGACGGCCCTTCGGGCGAGCCGGCTGGGCAGGACGAGGAGCCCCTGCTGTTCCAGCACTTCTCCGAGTGGGCCAACGAGTCCCTGGAAGGCGAGGGCGGAGAAGCGGCCCGTCATTACTGGCGCGAGCGGGGCGTGGGCGAGGCCAACGTCCTGGCGCTACCCGAGCGTCGTGCGGGCGTGCGTCAGCAGGCGGAGCGAATCGTCTCCCCGGCGCTGTTGGACGCCCTGGCGAAGGTCGGCTTGCCCGAGGCTGGCGCGCTGCTGGCCTGGGCCCAGGTGGCCGGGCAGTTCGTCGAGGACGAGCACGCCCCGGTCGCCCTGGACCGGCTGATCGCGGGGCGGGTCTTCAACGAGTTCGCCGACCTGATCGGTCCGTTCTCCGCCCGCTGTCCGCTGGCGGTGGAGCGCCTGGCCGACGGCTCGGCGCGGGAACGGATGAAGGCCCTGGCAGACGCTATCCTGGCCCAGGAAGAGGCGGCCGTGCTGCTCGATCCGTTCGATGCCGGCCCGGGCGACGCGGCTTCGCTGGCCTTCGCCTGGGTGGGCGGCGCGTCGGCCGAGCCGTCGGTGCGGGAGGCGCGGCTGCATGAACCGGACACCGATCACGTGCTGGCCCTGACCGTGCTGCCGGACGCCGGGGGCCGGCGTGCCCGCCTCACGGTGCGCGGCGCCTGGGGCGAGGGGGTGGCGGAACGCCTGTTGGACGCCTGGCTGCAGGGACTGGAGCGAATCGCCCGGTCCCCCGACGACGCGGCCAACCGCCTGCCCCTCGTCGGCGCCGAGGAGGCGGCCGCCTTGCAACGCCTGCAGGGACCGGTGCGTCGCGAAGCGCTGCCGCCGTCGTTGATCCATGCCCTGCGGGAGACCGTGGCGCGCACCCCGGACGCTCCGGCGGTGGTGGATGCCCGGGGCACGCTGAGCTTCGCCGACCTGCAGCGGCGCTGCGACCGGCTCGCCACGGCCTTGCTGGACGCCGGCGTGCGGCGCGGCCAGCCGGTGGCGGTGATGACCGAGCGCTCCGTCGATGCGGTGGTGGCTTTGCTGGGAATCATGGGCGCCGGCGCCGTCTATGCGCCCCTCAACCCAGACTTCCCCCCGGCGCGCATCGAGCGCATGCGCGACACCGCCGGGATCGCCTTCGTGGTGGTCGACGCCACCCACCGGGCGCGGCTCGACGGGCTGTTCGAGGGCGGCGTTCTGGATATCGGCGCGTTGCCGGAGCGGGTGGCCGATACCTTGCCGGCCCTCGCCCCGGAGGACGGCGCCTACCTGATCTTCACCTCCGGCAGCACGGGCCAGCCCAAGGGCGTGCTGGTGGAGCACGCCAGCGTGCTGAACCTGGCGCGGGCGTTGCGGCAGGATGTCTACAACCTCGACGAGGGACAGGGCGGGCTGCGGGTGACCGTGAACGCGCCGTTCTCCTTCGACTCGTCGATCAAGCAGATCATCCAGGTAGTCGCGGGTCACACCCTGTACCCCGTCCCCTCCGAGACGCGGACCGATCCGGCGCGGATGCTGGCCTTCCTCGAAACCCACCGGATCGACGTCCTCGACTGCACCCCCTCGCTGTTCCGCCTGCTCATCCAGGCTGGGTTGGGGGACGGGCACCCGGCATTGCCGGGGCGGATCATGGTGGGTGGCGAGTGGTTCGACGAAGCGACCTGGCAGGTGGCCCGGCGTTGGACTCGCTGCGAGGTGTTCAACCTCTACGGCCCCACGGAAACCACGGTGAACGCGACCGCGGCCCGGGTCCGCGACCATGAGTCCAGCACCCTGGGCCGCCCGCTGAGCAACGTCGCCGCCTATGTCGTCGATCCGCTCGGCCGGCAGAAGAGCCAGGGCGCCGCCGGCGAACTGTGGATCGGTGGCGCCGGCGTGGCGCGCGGCTACGTGGGCGACCCGGCGCTGACGGCGGCGCGCTTCCTCGACGAGCCCTGGCCCGGCGGCGGCCGTATCTATCGCTCCGGGGACCTGGCCCGCTGGCGGGCCGACGGCTGCCTGGATTTCCTCGGTCGCCTCGACGAGCAGGTCAAGGTCAACGGCTACCGCATCGAGCTGGGCGACATCCGCAGCGCGTTGCTGGAACATCCCGGCGTGGGCGAGGCGGCGGTGGTCACCGACGACGAGCCGGGAGACCGGAGCGGCGACCGGCGCCTCGCGGCGTTCGTCGTGCCCCGGCGCGCCGCCGCCGAGGGCCAGGACTGGCTGGAAGTGGACCTGCCCAGCGGCCATCGGGTCGCCGGCCTCAACCTCAACGAGACCGAGTACGTCTTCAACGAAATCTTCGTGGACCAGGTGTACAGCCGGGACGGCATCGTCCTGCCGCCGGACGCGGTGGTGCTCGACGTGGGCGCCAACATCGGCCTGTTCTCCCTGTTCGTCGCCTCGCGGGCGCCCTCGGCGCGTATCGTCGCCTTCGAGCCGCTGGAGCCGATCCGGCGCCGACTGGTCAGCAACCTGGAACGCTACGCGCCCCAGGTGCGGGTCTGCGGCATCGGTCTGTCCGATCGCGAACGGGAAGAGACCTTCACCTATTACCCCGGCTATTCCACCTTCTCCGGGCAGAGCGGGTACGCCGACGCCGGCGGCGAGCGGGAGGTGATCCGGCGCTACTTGAGCAATCAGGCCGAAGGCGAGGACAGCGCCCACCTGTTGCTGGACAACATCGACGAAATCCTCGACGACCGCCTGCGGGCGGAGGCCCATCGCTGCCACCTGCGCCGCCTCGACCAGGTGATCCGCGAGCTCGACCTGTCGCGCATCGACCTGCTGAAGATCGATGTGCAGCGGGCGGAGATGGACGTGCTGCTGGGTCTCGACGCCGAGACCTTCGGCCGCATCGCGCAGATCGTGATGGAAGTTCACGACAAACGCGACGGCGCCACCGCGGGCCGCGTGGAGCAGTTGCGCGAGCTGTTGGGGCGGCACGGGTTCGAAGTGGAGATTCGCCAGGACGCCCTGTTGGAAGGCACCGACCGCTACAACTGTTATGCGGTGCGACCGGGCTACGCCGATTCCCTGGCCCGCCGTGTCGACTGGCAGGCCGAGCCGGTCAGGCCAGTGGCGGCGACGGCGGCCATCCCCGAGGCGCTGCCGGCCTCGCTGAAGTCTTTCCTGGAGGCGCGCCTGCCGGCCTACATGGTGCCGGCGCGGATCGCCGTCGTGCCCGCGCTGCCGTTGACCGCCGAGGGCAAGCTCGACCGCCGGGCCCTGTTGAGCCAGCAGGCCCAGGCCGATCGGCAGCGGTCGGTGGAAGCCCCGGAGAACGAGCTGGAAGCCTCCCTGGCGGATATCTGGGCCCAAGTGCTCAAGCGCCCGGTGGTGGGCGTCACGGACAATTTCTTCCAGATCGGCGGCGACTCCATCCGCCTGATCCAGATGCAGGTCACCGCGCGGGAGGCGGGTTTCGGCTTCAGCCTGCGGGACGTGTTCGGCCAGCCGACCATCCGCGAACTGGCGCGGCTGTTGAAGACCCGGGACGACAGTCCCGTCCAGGCGCCCCGGCCGGCGGGCGCGGCGCGGCACGCGCCCTTCGCCCAGCTCGCCTCGGCCGACCGCAAGGTCCTGCCCGAAGGGCTGGACGATGCCTACCCCATGACCCGCCTGCAACTGGGCATGGTGGTGCAGACCGAGGCCGCCCACGATCCCCGGCTGCTGCATAACGTCGTGCTGCACCGGGCTCGGGGCCGGTTCGATGCCCGGCTCCTGACCCGGGCCTGGGGGCAGTTGGTCGCGCGCCATCCGATCCTGCGCACGTCTTACGTCCTGGAGGGCTACAGCGAGCCCTTGCAATTCGTCCACCGGGTGGACCGGGTGCCAGTCGAGGTGGCCGTGCACGACCTCGGCGCGCTGGCTCCCTCGGCCCAGTCGGAGCGGTTGCGCCAGTACCTGGAGGCGGAGCACCGCACGCCGTTCGACTGGGGACGCGCGCCCTTGATCCGGGTGGCCGCGTTGCGCCTGGGCGACGACCGCTTCGCCCTGGGGGTCGCCGAACACCATAGCGCCCTCGACGGATGGAGCCTGCAACAACTGGTCAACGAATGGATCGACGCCTACGCCGCGCTACTGGAAGGACGGGAGGCGGCCCTGGCACCGCTGCCGGAAATCGCCTATGGCGACTATGTCGCCCTGGAACGGCAAGCCGAAGGGAATGCCGAAGCCGCCCTGTTCTGGTTCGATTACCTGGTGGGGGCCCATCCTGTCGGCTTGCCGTCGACGCCGGCGAAGCCCGGTGCCGAACGCCGGGTCGCCGCCAAGCGGGTCGAGGTGCCCGCCGACACCCTGGCGAGCTTGCGCGGGCTCGGCGAACGAACCGGGCTGCCGCTGCGCTCGCTGTTGCTGGCCGCCCACGGGCGGGCCCTGGGCTGGCTCACCGGTTCGCCGGAGGTGATCACCGGCTTCGTGACCCATGGCCGCCCCGAGGAACCGAACGCCGAGCGCATCCTCGGTCTGTTCCTCAACACGGTGCCCTGCCGGTTGCATACCGACCGGGGCCTGGTGGACATCGCCCGGCAAGCCTTCGACTTCGAGAAGCGCATGCTGGAGCATCGCCGCTATCCCCTGGCGGCGATCCGGCGGCGAAACCGCGAGGCGTCGTTCGACAGCCTGTTCAATTTCGTCGATTTCCATCAGGACGACCGGCCCGCGAGCGCCGGCCGCCCCGTGGCCATCGAAGGGGTGATCGACCAAGTGGTGGTGGACGTGGACGTCCCCCTGGCGGTGGACTTCGAAGTCAGGGGCGAGCGACTCGAACTGGGCTTCCAGTACGACGCCCGTCGCTTCGACGAGGACCGGGCGACGCGATTCGCCCAGGCCTACCGGCACGCCCTGGAAGAGTTGCTGGCCTGGCGCTTCGACGAGCCCCGCGTGGGGTTGTCCGGGAATGCCGGGCGCCATCCCTGGTTGCCCTGCGTGCTCAACGCTTTCGCCCGCGCGCTTGGGCGCCCGGTAGTGGAGACGGAGCGGTTCTTCGACGCCGGCGGGCATTCGCTGCTGGCCGTACGGGTCGTCGCCGAATTGCGCCAGGCCACCGGCCGGCGACTGGGGCTCGACCTGCTCCAGAACAACCCCTGCGCCCTGGACGTCGCCCGCCGGTGCGAGGAAGCGCCTCGCGCGCCTTCCGAGTCCCGACTGCCCGAGGCCGCCCGGTCCCTCTGGGTGCAGCGGCACGTCAACCCGGACGCGCGCCTGCGGCTGTTCGCCTTCCCGCCGGCCGGCGGCAACGCCGGCACCTATGGCGGCTGGCTGCCGCACCTGCCCGCCGACGTGGAGCTGGTGACCCTGCAGTACCCGGGGCGGCAGGCCCGCCAGGACGAGCCCTTCGTGACGGACTTCGAGCGCATGGTGGGGTTGCTGGTCGAGGCGCTGCGGCCACTGCTCGACAAGCCGTTCGTCCTGCTGGGCGCCAGCCTGGGGGGCGTGCTGGCCTACGAAGTGGCATGCCGCCTGCGCGACGAGCTCGGGGCCCTGCCGGAGCGACTGGTCGTGGTGAGCAGCCGCGCGCCGTCGCCGTCCCTCAGCTACCCGCCGTTCCATGCCATGGGCGACGAAACCCTGACCCACCTGTTGCGGGACTACGACGCGCTGCCATCAGAGGTGCTCGGGGATCGCGAGCTGCTCGCCATCACCCTGGCGACCCTGCGCGCCGATTCGCGCCTGAGCGCGGACTATCGCTACCGGCCCCATGAGGCGCTGGAGGCGCCCATCACGGTGATCCTGGGCGAGCAGGACAAGGGTGTGTCCCGGGCCCAAGTGGAGGGTTGGGGAGCGCTGACCATCCATGGCCAGGACCTGGAAACGCTCCCGGGTGGGCATGGCATCGTGGTCACGGCGGCCGAGGCCCTCTGTCGCCTGGTCGCGGAGCGCCTGCGGGGTGCCGACCTCCGGGCGACCGAGAGAGGCTGAGTGCGCCGTGCGGCCGGTCGTGGCGTTGCGTCGCGGCCGGCCGGGGTCAAGGGGCTACGGAACGGGGCACTCCTGGCGTCGGTCGAGAGCGCCGAAGGGGGCGGCGACGCAAGCCGGGCAGGAGCGCCCAGGTTTCCTGGGCAGGCGCGAGGGCGATCATCCGCCCTCGTTTCGTTTCAGGGCTCGGCTTGAAGCCGTGCGGCGGACGGGCGCGGTCGCTTGGCGAAGCTTTCGCGGCGTTTCGAGGGCCGAGCCGACGCCGGCGAAGACGGGCGATCGGCCTGGGCGGCGGTTCTTTCGCGGCTACCTCGAGAGGCTGCGCGTTCGCAAACACGCTCGGTGTCGGGTCTGGCCGGATGAGCGGCCCACTCGGCGACAGGGTGGGCGATGCGGAGGATGCCGGCACTCCAGGAAGCCAGCCAGGGCCGGCGGAGCGCCCCCGGGAAGGGCTGGCGGGAAGTTGGAGCGCGGAGACACCGCCATGGCGGCGGGGGAGACGGTCAGTTCAGGTTCAGGGCACGGGCGACCCCGTCCCAGGGCACGTACTTGAAGTTTTGCGTGCCCTCGGGCAGGCGCTTGCGACCGTCCTGGACCACCAGCATCCCTCGGGCATAGGCGCCGCCGAGGTTGGCCGAGGTCGCCTCGATGCCGTCGGTCTCGGAGGTGCCGTCGATACCGGCCTCCAGGTTCAGGCCCACGCGAAAAGCACCCCGCACCCGGTAGGGCGCCTGGGCGTCGAGTACCACGTAGCTGTCGTTACCCTGGCTGGACACCACCAGGTAACTGGCCTTGGCGCCTTGGTACAAGGCCATGCCCTCGACGTCGGCCTGCAGGATATCGCCTGCCGTCAGCACCGGCTGCAGGGTGGCGGGCGCGCCGGGGTCGGCATTCACCGTCCACACCCCCACATCCTCCTCGCCGAGGAACAGGCGCTGGTGCTTATCGTCGGCGACGCAACCCTCGGGCTGGCTTTCCACGGCGAACTGCCGCAGCAGCTCGCCCTTGATCTTGCCGCCCGGGGCACTCAGGCGGTATTGCAGGAAGCGGCCGTCCTTGTCGTTGACAAAGGCCTGGATGTCGCCGGCGCGCGGGGCGTACAGGCATACCCCGTACACCTCGTCGAGGGGCGTGGAGACGCGACCGATCTCGCTGACCTTGCCGCTCGCCGGGTCGATGCCGTACAGCGTGAGGCTGTTGTCGCTGCGATTGCTGGCCACCGCCAGGTCGACCCGCCGGCCGCCGAGGTCGAAGCCGTAGCGCAGGTCGACGTTGTTCACCAGGCCGGACTCCAGGCGTTGCAGCCGCTTGCCGGCCAGATCGAACACCATCAGCCCTTGCTGCTTGTCGGTGCCGAGCACCCGGCTCTGCTGGGGGTTCTTCGGGTTGACCCAGATCGCCGGGTCGTCGGCCGCGTCGCCCTGGCTGTCGACGCTCTCGGTCTGCGCCGTGGGTCGTACCTCGGGCAGCGCGGCGGGCAGGGCGCCGCCCTTGGGCAGCGCCTGGGCACGCCCCTGGTAGTAGCGCTCGTCCTTGTCGTCTTGCAGGAGGAGGTCCAGCCCGCCGTTGCGTTCGCGTACCGACAACTGCTCGGGCTTCCTCACGCCCTCCAGGGACAGCGCGCCCAGGCTTTCCCAGCGCTCGCCGGCGCGCGCATAGCGTTGCAGGACCGGCCCCTTGTCCAATACCAGGAGGCCGCCCTGCACCACGGCCAGACCGCCGACACTGCCGTTGAGATGGCCATAGGGCTGCGTCAGGTCCACGGGGATGCGGCTTCCCTCGGCTTCCGGGTGCGCCCCATAGGCCCACAGGCCGATCTCCGGCTCATCCACGAAGAGGGTGTCGCTGGCATCGTCGCTACGGCATTGCTCGGCGGTGGGCGGAAACGCCAGGCGACGGACCTTCCAGGCCTCGTCGGCGAGACGCTCGCCATGGCCGACCAGCCACTGCTCGCCCTGGCCGTTCTCCCCGACGAGGAACAGGAACAGGTTGGAGGCCGTGTCGCGGTAGAGGCACTGGCCGTTGACGGCGAACTCGGGCTTGGGCAAGTCGAGCGTTTCACCCCAGCGGCCGTCGCGGCCAAGCACCTGCAACAGCGGTTGCCGATGTTGGCGGTCGAACGTGGCGAGCAGGGCGCCGCCTTGTTCCAGGGGGCGGCTATCCAGATGCTCGAACTGGCCGGGCAGGCGGGCGCGCACGCGGCCGCTGGCATCCAGCAGCAGCAAACCGTCCCGCTCGCTGGCGGCGACGCGGTCGGCGCCGCCCCAAGCGTTGGTGGCCGTCGGCAACCAGACGATGGCGTCGGCCTTGGCTTCGGTCGCCCAGGGTTGCAGGGAAACCGGCTCGGCGGCGACCGTGGGGCCGGCCAGGGCCAGGCCGAGGAGGGCCCAATGAGAGGAAAGGAAGGCACGGGGAGTCATGAGCGTTTCTCCTTGCATGGCGAGACGCGCGGGGCGCGTAACGGGTCCTTGGAGGGGCGAGACGCGGGCCGTCGGGCGAGCCATGTCGCGCGCACTTGGTCCGGCGAGGGGTGTCGCCCGCCGCGCACGGGCCGAAGCCCATGCCATCGAGGACACGCTAGCCGCCGGCAGTGACGTTTCGGTGACACGGGGCACCCTCTGGTTGGCCGCTCACGAGCGGGGCATCGGCTCGGAGCCATACGACGTGGTTGGCGGGCAGTAGGGACGATTCGCCGCGTTTTTCGACCGCGTTCGCGCTGGCGACGACGCGAAAGAAAAGCGCTGCGGGCGGCCGACCGCGCTAGCGGACCGACGCGACGGCGGTTCATCGCCATCGGTGGATAGGCGGGGACCCGGGCGCCGCCGCCGCGCCCGCCGGCGGTAGCGGCGAGGGGGTCCCCGGATCGTGGGTGACCGGAATGCTCAGTCGAGAAGTACCGGCATGCCGCTGCGGCTCGATTCCAGGATGGCCTCGGCCAGGCGTACCGCGCGCAAACCGTCTTCGGCCTGGCACACGGGGCGGGCATCCTGGCGAATGCAGGCATGAAGATGGCGATGTTCATTAGGGAAGGCATCGTCGTTGGTGCCCCAGTCGTTCTGCCAGGTCCATTGGCGGACCGGCTGCTCGGGTCGGTCGTAGTCATACAGGCTCAGGACTGGCTCGCCCCGGGCGTTGGGGAATTGCAGGACCCCGCGTTCGCCGACCACGTCGAAGGTCGGGCGTATGCCGGCGCGGCCGATGCACATCGGCTCCCAGCCCATGCCCTTGGCCGCCCAGGATTCCGACCACAGGGCCTGGTCCCCCGATGCGAAGTCGATGATCGCCATCAGGGTGTCGTCGGCCGTGGTCGGGCCGGCCTTGAGCTTGCGGGTGGTGGCGTAGACCTTCTTCGCCGGCCCGAACATCCAACTGGCGAAGTCCAGCCAGTGGGTATGCTCGAACACGACGCCCCCACCCAGCTCGGCATCGTGGATGGCCGGGCTGTCCGAGCCCTTGCACACGGCCCACACGTCGCGGAACACGACCGGTCCCCCGAGCACGCCGCTTTGCACGACTTCGCGCAGGTGGGTGGCATCGGCGGAGAAGCGCATGGGGTAGCCGAGCAGGAACACCCGCTGGCTGTCCCGGGCCACCTGGGCGATGTCCCGGCATTGCCTCGAATCCTTGGCCAGCGGCTTTTCGCAGAACACGTGCTTGTCCGCCTTCAACGCGGCGATGCACACCTCGGCATGGTTGAAGGGCGGGGTCAGGACCCAGACGCACTCGATCTCCGGGTCTTCCAATACCCGTCGATAGTCCGCTTCCCAGCGGGGCACGCCCCATTTTCCGGCGAGCTGGCGAGCCTTCTCCGGAACGCTGTCGCACAGGCAGCGCACCTCGAACAGCTCGCGCAGCTTGACCAACTCCTCCAAGTGCCAGTCGCACACCGTGCCGCAACCGATCAGGGCAGTTCTTATCGCACTCATACGGGTCTCCGAGGCAAAAAGGATCAGCGGTTGTCCAGCCATTGTTGAAACATGAGGATCGACCAGAGGCGTTCTTCGCGAAACGACTCGCCGCGGTGCAGCAGGCGGTCCCACTCCCGGCGGACCTGGTCGACGTGGAAGAAGCCTTCCGCCTCCAGCCGTCGCGGCTCCAACAGGTGTTCGGCCCAATCGCGCAGGGCGCCTTGCAGCAAGGGGCTGAGCCAGATGCTGAAGCCCAGCTTGGGCCGGTCCAGCAGGGCGGGCGGGATGTAGCGATAGACCACCTGGCGTTGCAGCCACTTGGAGGTCCGCCCCCGGAACCGGAGGCGATGGGGCAGCTCGCGGGCGAAGTCGAGCAGGCGCGCATCGAGGAACGGCATCGCCACCCGCAGCCCGGCCGCCTCGCAGGCCCCGAGGGTCTTGCGGAGCACGCTGGGCAGGAACACATCGCCCTGTAGCTGCACCAGCCGGTCCAGGCGTCGCGAGAACCGCTCGGGCGGCACCCGGGCGTGCCAGTCGATATCCCCCGCCTGCGGGTCGATCACCAGCCGGTCGGCGCGCAGCACCCGGGCGCACAGCGTGCGCTCGACCTCGACCGGGTCGGCCGCGGCCAGCACGCCGCAGACGTCCTCCAGGGCGTCTCGCCCCGGGTCGTGGATGCCCAGGCGCGCGGCGAGCGACAAGGCCAGGCCATGCCCCGCGCGCGGGGCGAGCCGGCCGAGGATAGGCAGGGCCTGGGCCAGACTCCGCCGGAGGCCCTCCGGCAGCCGTCCGGCGGCCAGGAAGGCCCGGTACAGGTCAAGCCGTTGCGGGTATTCTCCCAGCACGCAATCGGCCCCGTCTCCCGAGATCACTTGGTCGACCCGCTCACGCGCGGCCCGGGCCAGGAGCATGGATGGCAGTTGCGAGGAATCGGCCAGGGGCTCGCCGTAGGTGCGGGGAATGGCCTGGACGGCCTCGGCCATGGCCCGGTCGGTCAGCAGCACCTCATGGTGCCGGGTTCGCAGATGCCGGGCGATGGCGCCGGCGGCCGGTGCCTCGTTGACATGCACGCCCTCGAAGCGGGCGGTGAAGGTATCGAGGGGGGCGCCGACGATCCTCTGGGTCAGCGCGGCTCCCAGGGTGGAGTCGAAACCGCTGGACAGGTACGCCCCCACCGATCCCGGGCCGATCCGCTCGACCAGTGCCTGTTCCAGCAGCGTCTCGAAGGTTCTGAGCGCCGCTTCGGTGTCGGCGAGGTGGATCGAAGGCCGTTCGCCGCCCCGGTACAGCGAGGGCCCGTAGCGGTGCTCCGCCAGCGGCTCGCCGGGCGGGAAGTCCTCGCGAATCGTCACGCAGTGGCCAGGGCTCAGCTTCCTGACCTCACGGTAGAAGGTGTGCGGGGCGGGCACGAACCCGTAGCGGACGAACATCGACAGGGTCCGCCGGTCGACCCGCAGGCGCTCGTGGAGCGGACGGAACAGCGAGAAGTCGCTGCCGAACAGCCAGGCATCCCCGCAACGTCCGTAGAACAGCTCGACTTCCGCGGTGCGGTCGCAGGCCAGGGTCAGGGTGCGGCGGTCGGGCGACCAATAGGCGAGGGCGAACCGCCCGCGCAAGGCTTCGAGGGTGCGCCACTCACCCCACCGGACGAATGCCTGGAGCAGGACCTGCTCCAGGGAATGCACGCCTATTCCCAGACGATCCAGTAGCTCGGCCTGGTTGTGAAGCTCGCCTTGGAACGCGAGGACCGGCCGTTCCGGCAGCCGTCCCTGAACCCGCCAGGGGCCGGGACTGGCCATGACCAGGCCCGTTCCGGCGGCCTGGATGCCGGCATTCTCCCAAGGCTGCCCGCGCCCCATGGCCTGGAACAGCGGCGCGATCAGGTCCGTCAGCCCGCCACCCGTCGCTTGCGCCGCCATCGCGCCGAACATCCCAGTTCCCATGTCCGCCTCCTTTCGACGTCAGGGGTGAGCGGGCGCGGAGCGAGCGGCGAACTGGAGCTGGGCGCCCGCCAAGGGGGTCGGCGCCGGCTGTTCCCCAAGCAGCCGGGCGATACGCAGGCCGACGTCGTGGCCGTAGAGCTCGGAGGCGGCGGCCAGCGCCGGCCAGCTCTGTTCCAGGGGGCGGTCGAAGATGCGCCGCACGTGCCGGAACACGAAATTCTCGCTCACTGGCGGCAGCAGCAGGTTGCTGTGGCTATCGAGGACGGTTTCCGGGCGGTCCGTGCTGTAGCGGCAGGTCAGACAGGGCACCCCGAGCACGGTGGCTTCCTCTTGCAGGCCGCCACTGTCGGTGTACAGGCCCAGGCAATGAGGCGATTGCATGAAATGGATGACATCGGTGTAGTGGGGCCAGAGTTCGTGCACCACCAGACCTTGGCTCCTGGCCTCTTCCAGCCGGCCTTCGAGGGCATGCTGGCGCAACGCGGCGAGCAGGGCGTTGGTCAGGATCAGCACCACCTGCATGCCATCCGCCGCCAGCCGCCCGAGAGCGGCGAGGACCGCGCCCAGACTGTCGGGGGTCATGTTCTCCCGCCGATGCAGGTCGACCCGCAGCCAGCGGCCCCGGGCCAGTTCGGGGTATCGCGCGAACAGGTCGCTGCGAGCCGCCAGGGGCTGGGCCAGGCGCACGGCGTCGCTGCTCAGGGAGCCGACCCGCCGAATGCACGATTCGGAGTAGCCGTCCGCCAGCAAGGCCTCGACATTGCGCTGCACCGGGGCCAGCAGCAGCTCGCTGGCCACGCTGGCCAGTCGCGTATCGGCGCCCTCGGGGAAGGGGTCGTCGACGAAGGGACGCCAGGGCAACGCGCGTTGCTCGGTCAGTTCCCCGAGCGCTTCCCAGCCCTCGGGGCAGGTGGGCCCCAGGCTGCGCAAGCCGGCCTCGACATGCACGCTGCGAAGCCCCCGGGCCAGATACCAGTATGGGGGGAACAGGGCGGCGGTGGCCGTGTCGCCCGAAACCACGGGAACGGCCGCCTGGCGCAGGCCGCCACGCTCCAGGCGCTCGGCCAGCTCTTCGATGCAATGGGCCAGTTGCGCCGCGCGCTGCAACAGCGTGCCTCGGATGCCGAAGACCGCGCCCAGCAGGTGCTCATAGCCCAGTTCCCGACGCGCCTGGGTCAGCGCGGGCGCGTAGTGCTGGCCACTGTCGATCAGGAGGAACGGGACCTCCTCGGCCACGCAGGCCAGCACCAGGCTGGCGAGCTTGATGTAGCAGGGCTTGGTGGCCAGGACGATCAAGTAGAGGGGACGGTTCGACCTATTGGCCTGAACGATGCCGGCCCGCAGCCGGTCTTCGTCCCACCAGGCGATGCCGTCCGCCCTCATGGGGTCACCCCGGCGGCGGGCAGGTAGTAGCCGTCGGCGAGCTTGCCGTAGGCGTCCCGCAGCTCGGGTTCGGTCACGCCCACCAAGGGCTGGCCGTCGGTGGTGGCGGGTTGTCCCAGGCGCTCGAGCAGGACGAAGGCGTAGCGATCCGCGGGCAGCGGGATGCGGCCCCGCTTGTTGTCCAAGCGGACCCGGTCCAGCACCGCCTCGAACGGCACCGCGTGCGGTAGGCCGAGCGGCGCGCCGGCGCGGGCCAGCAACCGGGCGTGCAGCCACTCGTCCCGCTCGCCGATCCAGCCGCGCCCATGGGCGATGGCCGCCGCCACCAGCATGCCGAGGCCGACGGCGTGGCCATGGGGGAGGGTGCCGGTCTCCAGTTCCAAGGCATGGCCCACCGTGTGGCCATACTCGAGCACCACGCCGGCCCCATGTTCCAGGGGATCGTCGAGCAGCAGCCGTTGCTTGGCCCGCACGCCCAGCCTGACCAAGTCGAGCCAGCCTTCGGGGTGATCGCCAAGGGAGGCCAGGCGCTCCAGTTCCGGGAGGGTCTCGGCGTCGAAGGCCAGGCCGTTCTTGCACAACTCCACGACGCCCGCCGAGAACGCCTCGGACGGCAGGGTATGCAGGTACTGTACATCCACGCAGCAGAGCACCGGCAGGTGATAGAGACCGTAGAGGTTCTTCGCCGCCTCGCCATTCACCGCCTGCTTCTGGGAGAGCACGGAGTCGGACATGGCCAGCAGGGTAGTGGGCACGTGGATCAGCGGGATGCCGCGATACAGCAGGCCCGCGAGCAGGCCGGCCACGTTGCCGGTGAGCCCGCCTCCGAAGGCCACCACGGCCGAGCGCCGGGTCGTGCCGCCGGCCACGGCTTGATCGAGCAGGCGATGGAGCACGTCGAGGGTCTTGGCCGACTCGTCCGCGTCCAGCAGCAGGCAGGTCACCGGCACGCGTTTCGCCAGGGCGTCCTGCAACGACTGCCCCCACAACCGGTGGACCTGCCGGTCGGCGATCAGCAGCAGGTGATCGGCTTGCGCGCAGATGTGCTCGGCGAGCGACTCGGTACAGCGGTACCCCAGCAGCATCGGCATGACACGCTCGCCGAAGCGCACCTCCAGCCGTTCCAGCGCTGCCGTGGGCATGGCGTCTTCTCGGTTCATGCGCGTTGCTCCTCAAGTGGGCGAGCGTGAGGGGAAGCCAGGCGCGAGGCGTTGCGGGCGACCTTGGCGAAGGCCTCGGCGATGTCCGCCATGGCAGAGGCGTCGTCGAGGAACAACCAGTGCGGCAGGACCACGTGGCTGCGCCACGCGGCCTCGGCCTGGCGCAGCGGCGCGGGAACGCGCGGGCGATGGGTCAGCCGCCGGGAGTCGCCATGGTCGAGCAGGGGGTGGCGATCCAGCGGAGCGTAGGTCGGATGCACCCAGCAACCCAGCTCCGCCGACAGCGCCTCGGCGACCCGCTCGACGTCCAGGCGTTCGAAGACTCCGCCTTCCAGGCGCACCGGGAAGTGATACAGGGTGGCGGCGTCGGTGCCCGGTGCCGTGCGTTGGAACCCCAGGCCGCCGACCTCGCCGAGCAGGTGACGCAGGCGCTGGGCGTTTTCCTCCCGGCGGGCGTTTTCCGCGTCCAGGTCCTCCAGGCGGCTGAGCAGGACCGCCGCCTGAATCTCGCTCAGGCAGAAGTTCTGGGCGAACACCTGGCCCACTTCCTCCAGACTCATGCGTCCCGGCGCGGCAGGCTGCTTCAGCAGGCGCCGGCCGTCGGTGCGCAGGAGATAGAGGCGTTCAGCCAACCGGGCGTCCTGGCAGATGCAGGCGCCGCCTTCGCCGCTGGTCAAGACCTTGCCGTTCTGCATGCTGAAGGTGCCCACGGTCCCCAAGGTGCCGACGCGCTTGCCCCGCCAGCGGGCCCCATGGGCCTGGGCGCAGTCCTCGATCAGGTGGATCCCGGCCTCCTGGCACACGGCCAAGAGGCGGTCGAGGTCGGCGATGGCGTTGTACAGGTGCACCGCCATGACCGCGCGGGTCCGCGGGCCGATGGCGGCGCGCACGGCCTCGGGGTCGAGGCATAGGGAAAAGGGGTCGACGTCGACGATCACCGGCACCGCGTTGATCGCCAGCACCGAGTTGGCGCAACTGACCCAGGTAAGGCCGGGCACGATTACTTCGTCGCCCTCGCCGATGCCCAGAGCCTGCATGGCGCACATGAGGGCACTGGTGCCGTTGGCGGTGGGAATGCAATGGGCGGCCTGGTTGTAACGGGCGAAAGCTTGGGCGAAACGGATGTCGTACGCCGGGCTGCCGTCGGTTTCCAGGCCGCTGACCGACCAACGCCCGCCCCGCAGGACTTCGAGCGCTGCCTGCTCGGTACGGGCGGTGGTCTGTGGCCAGCAGGGCCAGGGGCGGGTGCGCACCGGGGTGGCGCCATGCAGGGCGAGCGCGGTCATGAGCATGCTCCCGTCGCGGCCTGGGTAGGGCCGCTGGTCAGCCGGAGGTTGGAAACGCCTCCGAGGAAATAGCGAAGGGTGGGGCGCTCGCTGCAGGCGAAGGAGACGCCATGGGCGATCAGGCGGCGGAACAGTTTGTCGTCCTCGCCGACGCGCAGATCGATCTCGCTCGGATCGAAGGCGGTGTCGAAGCCGACCCGGCGCAGGCAGGCGGTGCGTAGCAGCCACTCGTTCATATCCACGGTGGCCGGGCCCGAGAAATCGTCGCCGCCCCGCCTGCCGTCGCGCATCACCGGGCTGCCGGGCGTGACCACGCCATGCTCGAGGCACCAGCGGTACAGCGATCCCGCGATGGCGGGGTCGTCGTGCCAGGGGTAATGGCCGAACAGGAACGGCGTGCCGTCCGGGTTGAGCACGGCGCGCCAGGAATGGACCGCCTCCAGGTCCCGCTCGTTGGCCAGTCGCAGGAGCGAGACGAAATGTTCCGGTTCCACGGCGTTGTCATCGTCGAGGAACGCCACCCAGGGCGTTTCGACCTCGGCCAGCGCCGCTTGCCGCAGGCTCGCCATGCGAGGCGAAGAGGCACCCTGGAAGGGTTCGCCGGCCAGGGGACGCCACTGCACCGCGTCGACCCAGGGCGCCAGGCTGGGATGCCTGCGCAAGGCGTCGATCCGTTCGGACAATACCCGGTGGAGAATACGCACCGGCCCCCGTTGCGCCGCCACGCTGGCGATGCAACGGGCCAGGGCCTCGGGTCGATCGACCGCAAACGTCAGGACGCAGATATCAGCTACCGCTCCAGACACGTTCACCTCCTATGTGAAAAGCGTGAGTGACCACCGACTGAATATCCTTCTCCGCCACCTGGGAGCGATAGCCCATCAGCAGCGCCACCTTTTCCCGCAACCAGTCGCCTAGCGGCGTCAGCCAGGGGCGGAGGCCACGGGCGCACGAGGCGAGGGCACCTTCCCGCTCTCCGGGGGCCAGTTCTCCGGCGTAGGGCAGGTCTTCGTAGAAGTAGAGGGGGCAGTGCCCGTCGAATACCCGCTGCGCGGCCAGCCGGGTCACTAGGTGGTCCACATGGCCACCGATGCCCAATGGCGCATACACCCGGGTCGGCGGCGAGCGCTCGGCCTGGCTCGCCAGGCGCCGGGTCAGCTCTTCCAGGACCGGGTCGCGCGAGGCCTGTTCCGCCTCGACGAACAGCGAGTCCACGTCGGGGTAGCCCCGCAGGGGCGCTTCCGCCAGGGGCAGCCAGTCATGGGTCAGGCCGAGGGCTTGGCAGAAGGCGCCGTCCTCCGCCAGGCGCAAGGCCGTGATCCGCCTCCTGTCGACGCTACCCGGCGCGTAAGGGGCGAAGGTACTTTGTGAGAACAGGGTGAGCAGGTGCGGCGGGGCCCCGGTCTCGGCGCTGACCAGGAGATCGCCGGCAAGGATCTGTCCGGCCAGGGAGTAGGCGATGTCGTCGCAATGGGGCGAAAGCAGCAAGGGCCTGGGCTCGCGGTTCATGGTAAGCCCTCCGGCCGCAGCGCCTGCCCATACAGGTCCAGCAAGGCATCCAGGGACTGGCGCGCGCCGAACCGTTGCGCGTGGTGTTCGCGAAGGCGCTGGCCGGCCCGGCTCGCGGTCTCGGGTTCCAGCAGGGCCAGCATGGCATCCGCCAGGGCGCGGGTATCGCCGACGGGCGCCAGCCAGGGATAGTCATCGCCGCAGACCCAACGGGCCCCGGTCGTGGCGGAGGCGGCTACCGGACGGCCCCGGGCGACGAGTTCCAGCAAGGCCACCGGCGCACCTTCGAACAGCGAAGACAGGACGAATACCTGGGCCCCCAGGGCAATTCTCTCGATGTCCTCGACGGGGTCGAACGCTCCTTCCCAATGCACCCGCGCATCGATGCCGAGCATGCAGGCGAGCTGCCGCAGCCGAGGGCCGTCTTCGCCGTCCCCCCAGATGTGCAGCCGCGCGCGCCGGCACTCGCGGGAAAGCAGGGCGAAGGCCGCCAGAAGAAATTCCAGCCCCTTCTCCGCCGAGAGCCGGGCGATACAGGCGAAGATGGCGGCGTCCGGCGGGAAGCGAGGCTCGCAAAGGCGAGGGGAGCCGAGGAGAGCGTTGGGCAGGAGCTGGACAGGCCCTCGGTAACCATAATCCTCCCGCGCATGACGCAAGGCGCCGGGATTGAGGGTCAGCAATCCCGCCAGCCGGTGGATGGCCTGCTTCAGTTCGACGGGCAGCCACCAGCAACGGGGGCTCAGGTCGGTGGGTTCCCAGCCGATCACGGGCGTCGCCACGCCGCGTTCCAACCAGGCCAGGCAATGGGCTTCGATGGGCATGAACTGCACCAGGTCGGCGGGGCGCTCCCGCAGCAACGACTCCAGGCGGTCGCACAGGGCTTGCGGCGCATCGTTCTCATGCTCGATCACTTGCAGGCGCGGCAACTGCAACGCGTTGCGCCACGCCGGATGGACCGTCGGTCCAGTCAACAGGCGCAGGCGATGGCCGGAGCCGACCAGCAGGCGCGCGAAGGCGGCCACCGCATATTCGCTGCCGCCCAGGCTGGCCAGACACGGCGCTACCCAGATCACATCCAGGCCACCCGGGTTGGGGCCACCCAGGTTAGGGCCGCCCCGGCCAGGGCTACCTAGGTCGGGGTCACGTGGAGCCGGGTCGCCTCGGGTCATCGGCGCACCCATTGGAACAGCCCGCCTTGCTCGGATGGTGCTCGTCCCTCGCGGCTGATGCTCTCGACCAGCGCGAAGCCCGCCGAGCGCGCCGCTTCCAGCAACTCGGCATTGCTGTGGTTGCGCTGGCGGATGGTCTTCCATTCGCGCCGTTGCTCGATGCCGTCGGGACCGATGAAGCTGAAGAGCTGGTGGCTGACCAGCCAACGGTTGTCCGGGTCGTATTCTTCCCAGCCCATCATCGCCGCATGAACCGGGCCCGCGTCGGTGGCGATGCCCGCCGAAAGGCCATGGCTGAGCATGGGTTTGGGCAGCGGCCTCGCGGCGACCTCCAGGCGGGCGGGGTCGCGCTCGCGCATGTCCGCCAGCAGGCGCCCGCCGGGCATCAGCCATTCGCGGGCCCGGGCAAAGAAGCGCGCCAGTTCGTCCAGGTCGAAATGGGTGACGAAATCGTCCATCGCCACCAGCACGTCATAGCTGGCCTCGGGCTCGAGTTCGAGCACGTTGCCGCAGCGCCAGCTCAAGCGTGCTCGGCTATCCTCGGGCAGGCGCTCGGCCTTGGCCCGCAGGTAGCCCAGCATGCTGTCGGACAGTTCGAGCCCATGTACCCGGTGACCGCGCTCGATCAGCGGCATGCTCAACCGGCCGGTTCCGCAGCCCACGTCCAGGACCTTGCAGGGGGCTCCTTTCAGGTGCTCCAGGTAGTAGTTCAGGGTCGCGGCGTCGTCGGCATCCCCCGCGTTGGCATCGAACAGGGCGGGATCGTAGAAATTCCCGCGCCAGGGCGGGTCGAGGGTCATGTCCCGCTCGTTCATACAGTCACCCGGTAGTTCGCCCATTCCGGCTCGAGCCAGTCCTCGAGGTCCATGTAGCGGCGGTCGTAGCACCAGTTACAATCGCCGCAGCGCTTGATGGCCTCGCCATCCAACCGTTGCAGGTGCTCGGCGCGCAACTGGCGCATGTCCTCGCCGTTCCAGAAGGACTCGAAGTCGCCTTCCTGCCAACTGCCGAAGGTGAATTCCTCGCGTCCATTGAGGTGATCGCAGAAACCCAGGCGCCCGCGACTGTTGATGTAGAGATACTGCCAGGGATGGATGCAGACCTTGCGGGTGGCCTCGTGGCGAAGACTCTCGTCCGAAAGCGCCGCCGATAGTTCGATCAAGAGGTCGTGTCGGGCGCGCAGCTCGCGGATGTCCTCCATGACCCGTGCCACGCGCTCGGTATGGTGCTCCAGGCGATTCGGATCGTCGTCTGGCGCCCACAGCGGCTCGAACTTGAAGCGTCGGACGCCCAGCTCCATGCCCAGGGCGAGAATGTCCGTTATCTGATCCAGGTTGCGCCCGCCGATGGTGACGCACAGGTAGAGTTTTTCCGCCGGATCGTGCCCCGCCTCGCGCTGGGCCTCGGTGAGCAGGCGCAGGTTGGCCAGTACTTGATGAAGATCCGCGCCCCCGCGCAGCTCGCGGAAGCGCTCGGGCTCGGCCGCATCGAAGGAAACGCCAATGGTGATGCCCTCGTGGCCCAGGCGTTGCCAGAGCAGAGGCTTCTTCACCACGGCGTTGGTGATGAGTTTGACCTTCACCGGATAGGAGAGGGCGACATCCAGGTAATCGAGGAAGCCCGGGACGATCGTGCTTTCCCCCCAGCCCCTGAGGTCGACGAAGTCGGCGCTGGGAAACAGATGGGCCGCCATTTCCTTAAACAGGGGGAGGGGCAGGATGTTGCCCCGGATCGGGCTGCACCGGCACATGGGGCAGGTGAGGTTGCAGCGGTCGGTCAGTTCCACGTAGATCGCCCGGGGCATGGGCGCCTGGGTGGCGGCGGAGTAGGTCGCGGGAAAACTGGACACCAGCGGGATAAGCGGAAGGGTATTACTCATCGCCCAAGACCTCCTATCTTAAGGGTGAATGAGATGGAGCTCGCATGGCGAGGATGCCATGGGGCGCCCGATACGAAAGCCTGCCTCGTGTGAAAGAAAAAGTGCTAAGGAGCCTAGCAGGGGTTCTCGGGAGCGCAATCATTCTTACCGGAAAAGTTGCCAAAGCGCCGAGGCGGTGCTTTCCTCGTCCAGGCAACTGCCGATCGACGACATCCGCCGGATCGTGAAACGACAGCGTGGTGCCGGCCGATCCGCCCGTACCTCAGCGGAGCCAAACGCCATGGAAGACGTTTTCGCCTTTGCCCCTCGCCCCATGGGCATGCAGCGGTGATCATCACCCGCACGCCGTATCGGATCTCTTTCTTCGGGGGCGGCACCGATTACCCGGCCTGGTACAGGGCCCATGGTGGACTGACGATTTCCACCTCCATCGACAAGTACTGCTATATCACGTGCCGGTACCTGCCACCTTTCTTCAGCCATAAGTACCGGATCGTCTATTCCACCATCGAAAACGTGCTGGACCCGGGGGAAATCCAACACCCCTCGGTGCGCGCGGTACTCCAGTACCTGGATTGCCGGCAAGGCCTGGAAGTGCATCACGACGGCGATCTGCCGGCGCGCTCGGGCATGGGCTCCAGCTCCTCCTTCACCGTCGGCCTGCTGCATGCGCTGTATGCCCTGAGAGGCGAGCAGGTCTCCCACGAATGCCTGGCGCGCCAGGCGATTCATGTCGAGCAGAATGTCATCGGCGAGAGCGTCGGCTCGCAGGACCAGATCGCCGCGGCCTACGGGGGCTTCAACCGCATCGATTTCCATCGGGACGACACCTTCACGGTTTCGCCGATCGTCCTGCCGTCCGAGCGCCAGCAGCGACTACACGATCATCTGATGCTGTTCTTCACCGGTTTTTCCCGCATCGCCGCCCAGATCGCCAAGGCGCAGATCGACAACATCCGCTCGCGCCAGGACGAACTGAAGCAGATCATGGCGATGGCGGAGGAGGGGCTGGGCATCCTGCAGAGCCAGGCGCCCTTGGAGGACTTCGGGACCTTGCTCGACCGGAGCTGGCAATTGAAGAAGCGCTTGTCTTCCAAGGTCAGCACGACGGATGTGGACCACCTGTACGCCATCGCCCGAAGCGCCGGCGCCCTGGGCGGCAAGCTGCTGGGCGCCGGTGGGGGTGGTTTCCTGCTGCTGTTCGTGCGGCCCGCCTTGCAAGCCCAGGTCCGGGAAGCGTTGAGCGATCTGATTCACGTGCCTTTCCAGTTCGAGCAGGGCGGCAGCCGCGTCGTGCTCTACCAACCCAACGGGTTGTGAGCATGGCCCCGCGTAGCGCCGTCGTGTTGGCCGGAGGCCTGGGAACACGCCTGCGCAGCGTGGTCGATACGGTACCCAAGCCCATGGCGCCGATCTCGGGCCGGCCGTTCCTTAATTACTTGCTGGACTACTGGATCGAGCAAGGCATCGAGTGCTTCGTGCTGTCCGTGGGCTATCGGTACGCGATCATTCAGGAGCATTTCGGAGACCGCTACCGAGGTTGCGAGGTGCGTTATGCCGTAGAGCGAGAGCCCTTGGGAACGGGGGGTGGATTGCTCTTGGCGAACGGACAGCTCGATCCGGCGGAGGAGGCGTTTCTCTTGATCAATGGCGATACTTATTTCGCGGTCGACTTGGCTCGCCTTGACCGCTTCGCCCGCCAGCACCACGCCGATTGGTGCCTGTCTTTGTTTCGCGCCACCGAGGCGAACCGCTATGGCGGAGTCGAACTGTCCGGGGATGGTCGGATCGCGGCCCTCGCCAGCCAACGGGGGCAACTTGGCGATCTTGCCGACGGTGGCGTTTCGTGGGTGCGCCGACGGTGCCTGGAAAGCTTCCCCAGCCCGCCGGGGCAGGCACTTTCGCTGGAGTCTCAATTACTCCCGAAACTCTTGCACGAGGGGGCCAAGCTGATGGGCTTGGAGTGCAGCGGACGCTTCATCGACATCGGCGTTCCACTCGACTATGCGCGTGCCGGCGACTGCCTGAGCGGGGTCCTTTAAAGGAGATGACGCCCCCAAAAGGCATGGCTCGTGGGTGTTTCGAAGAAGCCCGCGTTCAGGTACCGACAGGTAGTATCCGATCGCCTCACCGATTCTACTTCGCATAATGTATATTATGTTAAATTCTATATAAGCTTCCTTTCGCACACGTCTCCCTGGCCCGCTGGTAAGCTCTGTGTGGCTCCTGACAATAAAAGAGACAAATCTTGCTCAAAAAAAATACAGATTAATCAATGATATGGAAGCTGCAGGATCCTGGAGACCCTTTCGTTGCCCGCCGATATACAGTCAAAAAAGTGGACTCCTGAAGCAATTTTGACTGGTTAAAAAAAATAAAAACAAGACTAGAAATGCTCTGCTACGGTTACGGAAAGCAACTCTAGATTTCGCCACCGGCCGCTGGAGTCTCCGATGCCAGCATACACCATAGACCCGCATCCACTCTTTGCCGGTCCCGAGTCAATGGTCCTGGGCATCGAGCAGTATTATGCTCGCTACCCCTGTGTTGCGGCCTACCTCAAGAGTTTCTCGACTGAGCTTGATGTCGAGAAGGATTTTAAATGGAGCCTGCGCTTCCTTGCGCGCCATAACCGTGCCCCGGGGACTTTCGGTAATTACCGTACATTTGTTGAGCGCTTGCTTCTTTGGAGCTGGGTTTTTGCCGGAAAATCGGCGTTGACGTTAAACCGTGATCAATTTGGACAGTTCCTCTCTTTCTGCAAAAAGCCACCTTCGAATTGGGTCGGTGCTTCGCCGGCGGTCCGATTTATTCAAGATGATGGGAATTGGATTTTTAACGAAGGCTGGCGACCTTTCGATATTCGAAGCCAAACAGAGGCTGACTCCTATCGACCGTTTACGGGTACCTTGCGACAGATACACAGCATCTGTAGTTCTTTTTACAATTTTCTCCATGCAGAAGATGCGGCAGCACTCAATCCTGTCACTGCGTCTCGATCGCACAATGGAAATGCAGAGAGTGGGATTTACCCTGTTCGCAGATATCTTAGTTCAGACCAGCTATATCATGTATTACGGATTCTAGAGTGCCGCGCAGTAGTCAATCCGACAGACGAGCGTGCTCTTTTTATAGTGGCGGCGACGGTTTTTATGTACTTGCGAGCTGCGGATCTCGCAAAATCTGGCGAATACTGTCCAAGTATGGATTGCTTCGTGCTTGAGGACGGCAAGTGGTGGCTGGTGCTAGATGCTCCAGGCACGCCGTCGCAAAGGCTCGCAGTCAACCCAAAATTCTTGCCCTATCTGAAACGCTACCGGAAAAGCCGAGGTCTATCGCCGTTGCCGGAGCAAGATGAGGGAGTACCCATGTTGGAGACTAGCTATGGGCGTCCGGGGCTTTCTGTTCGTCAAATTCGAGATATTGTTCAAGGAGCTCTCAGACAGGTGCATGCGGCTATTACCTCTTCAGGAGAATGTGGTGATCATTGGAATGTTTTACTTGGATCTAGCCTCAGGTTTTTGAGGGACAGTGGCGCGAGGAGTGCTGCTCAAACCCGCGAGCCCGCCGAACTGCAGCGAGATCTACGTATTACGAGTATCGCTTACACCTACGGCAGATATTACCGTGAGTAAAGTAACGACCAGCTTGCGGTCAAGGTGCTTGTAATATCCGATAATCACCAGACCCGGATATTGCTCTATACTGATCCAGAAGCGCTGATTTAGATGCATTCTAGTGATCTGAACTAAAGATTCGAATTTCTGGTAACTACAGATTAGAAACGGGAGTGAGCTCTCCGTTTCTAACCTTCAGTTCACTCCATGCCCTCCCGTTTCCAATCTTTGGTTCACGAAATAATCCCATTTCTAATCTTCAGCTCATGGATGACCTTTCCATTTCGAATCTTTGGTTCACCTGCCTCTCCGTTTCTAATCTTCAGTTCGCCAGCGCGTCCATTCGATTCGGCCACGCATCTCTCGATCAGTTGATCCCCTAGACACCCGGAACTAGCCTGAATCAGTACGACTCACGTCGCGCTCAGGTACGCACGCCGATTCCCTTATGGCTCTTAGGGCTCAGAGCCGGGATTAACGTCATGAAGATCGCGCCACAACCTCTTTTTGAGGTACTCACTCGTTTCAAGAAGCTCGAGTTTAAATCCCCAGAGCTGCGATATGAGCTACCTGAGGTGCGCGCGTTCCTGGAAGGGTTTCCGGCGGCGCTTCGCGCCAAGGAGGGATACGCTGCAGTAGGTGCTTTCCTAAAAACCCGCAGCGACAACGAGACAACATTCAACAGCTACCGAAATCATGCAGAGTGCTTACTTCTTTGGTCGCTCCTGGAGGCCCAGAAGCCGCTCCTCGAGTTAAACCACTCGGATAGCAAGAGCTTCATAGCATTCTGCCTTAAACCGCCGAACAGCTGGGTTGGGCCGGTCGTAAGGGGTAGGTTCACTCGCATTGGCAGTAGGATGGCGCATGAGTCAGACAGCTACATGGTCAATGGAGACTGGCGGCCGTTCAATTGGCACAGTCCAAAACGCGATCGATCTGCCTCCTCAGAAACCCTTGATCGAACTCATGCCGGTCGATCCTCATTAACCAGCTAGTCGCCAGCGACACCGAGCAAGCTACTGACTTCTGAACGGCTCGACAATCTGACCCACATAGCCTGTCGGATAGTCCCGATCACGCAGTCCTACTTCGGCGCTGCTGGGCTTGCTTGCGCTGTCATAGAAGGTTCCAAGCAGTTGATCCCACACCAGCAAGAACTCACCAAAATTGACCTGCGCATCCTCGAAGTCGCGTTTGTGATGCCAGCGGTGTGTTTCTGCAACGCCGATGACGCGCCGTAGCCAGCCCAACGAGTAGTCCAGATTTGAGTGCTGGAAGGCCAAATGTACCGTCAGGATGCCGAACCAGGTGGCCACGAGTGCAGAAGGAGTGCCCATCGCAAAGAGCACGAGCAGCCCAGGCCCTGCCATGATGGCGGCATGCAACGGGTGCCGGCGCTCGCCGTTCATCCAGTAGAGCCGCTCAGCGCTATGATGTGGCTCATGCAAGCGCCACAGCCATGGAACCTGATGGCTGAAGCGGTGCATGGCGTACAAGCTAAGGTCCAGCACGGCGGCGACAATGACTAGCTGAGCCCACAGCGGTAACTCTGTTGGGAAGACACGGAACTCTGCGGGCACCCAATCGCCCAGCCGGGCCAGCACGGTCGCCGTAATCTGGATCACGGACAGGTTCACGACCATATGGATGATATCAGTAAGGGTATCCTGGTGGTCCTCCAACCAGTCGTCACGGAACGGCTGCACGCGTTCCAGCAGCGCCACCAGCAGAATCCCTAGGGCGGCAATGATCGGCGTGCTGGGCCAATACGGAATACCCGTGTAGAGCAACCAGATCATCCAAGCTGCGGCCCCGCCAAAGATTGTTGGGTAGCTGAGCCAGCGGATCATGAACCTGAGTGAATTGCCCATCGTGAAGCCCTCCCTGAGATGACTCCACTTTGTGCCAATCACCTGTGATGGCGCTTGAACAGAAAAGCTGAATTCAGCCTTTCAGACTGACATGACCCAAGGCAGATGAGGGGTCGAGGCCAAACAGGTCGCGGAAGGTGCGGGAAAAGTGGGCAGCGTCAGCGAAGCCGGCAGCGTGGGCGGCCGCAGTCAGGTTGGCGCCGCTGGCGATATGCTGGAGCGCTATGACCAGGCGATTCCATTTCCGGTAGCTGCGCAGCGGCAGACCGGTCTGTTCGACGAACCAATGTGAGAATCGGGTAGGCGACAGATGAACGCGCTTGGCCAACGCCTGCCTGCCATTAATCGGCTCTTTTAACGCAGCGAGGACCGACTGCAGTCGCGGATCGGAGGCCGGCGGAGTCGTAAGGTTGAGAACAAGGCGCACCATTTCCCGAATTTGCTGGGCTGACGGATCGGAGCTGCTCAGCAATTTTCGCAGCGATGCTGTATCGCCCATCTGAATCGGAGTGATGCCCTCCCCGATGTTATCGGGAAGTGCTCGCGCCTCATCGGACAGCGCGTCGAGGTAGATCGACAACACTTCGTCAGCTTCGATCTGATGGGCCACCCCTGCCCTGATGCAGATGGCCCTTGCCGTCACCGACGAGGATGTACACTTCACAGTCAAGCTGCCGTTCAAGCTGACGGTAATTTGATGCGCCATGTGGCTATGCCAATCTTGGCTACCCGCCTGCCCCAGAAAAATGCCCAGCCCGGGTGAAATCCAGGCTCTGCCATGCCAGCCGATACCCTGCGTTGCGTTCATTCAGCGGCACCTCAGGGTTCCACATCCCGCTGCATTTTGTGCACTAATGAGCTTTATAGCTAATTATAGAGTGATTATAGAATCCTCTTTGGCCTGAACTCTATCGCTTGCTCGATTGAAATCTCACCCGCTACAAAATCAGCTCGCCCTGTGAGACTAGACACTCTATTTGATCCAAATCAACGAAGTGCTGTTATCGTCAAAAGGAGCATTCATGGCTCGGGGGCAATCTGCTATCGTCGGCCTATTGCCCCGCCTGGTGAATTGCTGTGCGTCGGATTGGATTGATCCTGCTAATGATTGCTAGCCTCGTGCTGCCGACCTTCGGCGGTGTGGCTTTCAGCATGCCGGCACAACCTTGCCCGATGCAGAGCGCCGATCATCAGGGCCATGCAATGGCCGATGCTCCGTGCTGCGAGCAAATGGACAAGTCTGATGGGGTGGCCAAGAAGTCCCCTTGCAAACCCGGCCAGGAATGCAAGACCGGAGGACTTCTCCAGACCACCGTGATCAAGAGCATATCCCCTCTCCCCTCACGCCCCGAGATATTGCTGACCCAGTCGGTGATTAAGCGAGAGCCCGCAGGACTCTGGCGCCCTCCTCGTTTCGTCTAATGCAGTGATCATCCCGCGCCTTACAGTCAGGCGCATCGTCGCGGTCACGTTTCGTAGTCGCGACTTCGATCAATCGCATTGGAGGCGAAAGCATGTCCGCTTTCCTTTTTCCACGCCGTGGCTTTCTCGGTGTGTTGGCTGCCGCATTCTGGGCAGCTCCCTGGCTTGCCGCGCAGGCGCAGCCCCTAACTTTCGAACGAGCCCAAGCTCTGGCCGAGCAGAGTGCCCCTGAGAACCTCGCGCGCCAGGCGCAGGTGGCATCGGCACAGCAGGCTGTCGAGCCCGCAGACGCCCTGCCCGATCCCAAGCTGATTCTAGGCATCGACAACCTGCCGATCGAAGGCCCTGACCGTTACACGCTTAATCGTGACTCCATGACCATGCGCCGCATTGGGTTCATGCAGGAAGTCCCCAACAGTGACAAGCGTCAGGCTCGGCGCCAGTTGGCCGAGGCTTCAGTAGGCCGAGCCGAGGCCGAGCAGCGTGCCATGCAGTTGGAGATCAAGCGCCAGACGGCAGTGAGCTGGCTGGATGTGTACTACGCCGAACGCAGTGTTGGCCTCTTCGATCAACTGGACCGTCAGATCGAGATGCTCCGCTCGACCGTGCAATCGCTGATTGCCGGCGGTAGTGCTCAGCCTGGCGAGCTGTTGCAGGCCGACCAGGAAGCTTTGGCGTTACAAGATCGGCGAGATGAACTGAATCGCGATGTGGCAGTAGCTCGTGCCAAGCTGCGCCGCTGGATAGGCAACGAGGCTGACCAGCCTTTGCAAGGAGGTGTTCCCAGTCTGAACCTGGTGGCACCGCACCTGCAGCAACGCATTGCCTCACACCCTGAGTTGCGCGCTGCCTCCGCCCGAGTCGGCGAGGCTAGCGCCGAGCTGAACGAGGCCATCGCCGAGAAGACCCCCGACTGGGGTGTTGAGTTTGCCTACAACAATCGCGACAACCAGTTCGGCGATATGGTGATGGTGCAATTTACCTTCGACCTGCCGTTGTTCGTAGGCACACGTCAGGGGCCCAAGATCAACGCCAGACAACAAAGCGTGTCGCAGATGGAAGCCGAGCAGGAAGCATTACTGCGCGCCCATCAGGCTGAGCTGGAAGGCGGTATTGCCGAGCTTGAGCAACTGCGCAGGACCTTGTCACGCACCGAAAAAACCTTGATCCCGCTTGCAAGCAAACGTGCCGATCTCGAACTGGCCGCCTACCAAGCCGGTAACAGCCAGCTCACATCCGTTATTACTGCCCAGCGCGACCTGATTGATGCGCAACTGCGGCAGATTGAACAACAGCGCAAGTTGAGCCAGCTCTCCGCAAGCCTGTACTACGCCTATGTGGAGGGCCTGAAATGAAGATATCGACATTTGGTTTTGCGGTCGCCGTGCTGACCGTGGGCATTGGCGCGGCGGGCGGTGGCTACTGGCTGGCCCAGCGGCAAGCCAAACACGAGCTACTGCCTAGCTCCGCACCGACGGACGAGCGCAAGGTGCTCTATTGGTACGACCCGATGCAGCCTGAGCAGCGCTTCGATAAACCGGGCAAGTCACCTTTCATGGATATGGAGCTTGTCCCTAAATACGCAGGATCCGAGCAAGATCCGTCTGTCCTGAGCGTCCCCGCTCAAGCCGTGCAGAACCTCGGAATGCGGACCTCGACGGTGATCCGCGGTGTACTGCCCTCGGATATCGAGGTGGTCGGCTCCCTGGCCTATAACCAGCGAGAGGTAGCGAACCTCCAGGCCCGCGCTGGCGGATTCGTCGAGCGGGTTTACGGGCGTGCCCCTGGCGATGTACTGCCAGCTGGAACACCCCTGGTCGACCTGCTGATTCCCGAGTGGTCCGCCGCGCAGTTGGAGTTCCTCGCGGTACTGCGTACCGGTGACGCCCGCTTGATCACTGCGGCCCAAGAGCGCCTCCGCCTGCTCGGCATGCCACAAGCGTTGATAGAGCAGGTTCGCCGCAGCGGCAAACCGCGGGCAGTGCAAACCCTCACCACACCTATCAGCGGCGAGCTCCAAGCCTTGCAGGTACGCGCCGGGATGACCGTTGAAGCCGGGCAGGATCTGGCGTTGATCAACGGGCTGTCCAGTGTCTGGCTCGATGCGGCGATACCCGAGGCCATGGCCGGAAGTATCCAGGTCGGGGACGAGATCCGCGCCAACCTGACGGCCTTTCCTGATCGACCGCTGCTGGGCCGCGTCATAGCCTTGCTGCCGAGTGCCGATCCGCAAACGCGCACGCTCACGGTACGCAGCGAGCTACCCAACCCTGCCGGTAAGTTGCGCCCCGGCATGTTCGCCGCCGTACGCCTGAACAGTGCCGTCGAACAATCCACGCTTCTTGTGCCGAGTGAAGCCGTGATTCGCACCGGGAAGCGTGCATTGGTGATGCTGGCCGAAGGCGACGGACGCTACCGTCCCCAGGAAATCACCTTGGGCCGCGAGGCCGATGGGCGTCTGGAGGTGTTTTCCGGTCTTGAGGAAGGTCAGGCGGTCGTTACCTCCGGCCAGTTCCTCATCGATTCGGAAGCCAGCCTGCAGGGCATCCTGGCCGGCAATGCAGAACAGGACAGCACGGAGGGGCTGCATGTGTCTCACGGCGTTATTCGCGCACTGGACGGGAAACAAGTCACCCTGGAGCATGGCCCCTTCGAGAGCCTGAATATGCCAGGTATGACCATGGCTTTTCCTCTGGTCAGCTCCGAAGTAGCTGTGGGACTTAAGCCAGGAGATCACGTACGCATCGCCGCACGTCAGACAAACTCCGGCCTGCTGATCGAGCAGCTCCGCAAGGAAGGAGACCAGCCATGATCGCGCGCCTGATCCATTGGTCGATCGGCAACCGCTTCCTGGTACTGCTGGCCACCCTGTTCATCACCGCCCTGGGCCTCTGGTCGCTGCGCAACACGCCGTTGGATGCACTGCCGGACCTATCTGACACCCAGGTCATCATCAGAACCAGCTTTCCCGGACAGGCACCGCAGATCGTCGAGAACCAGGTGACCTACCCACTGGCCACAACCATGCTCTCGGTACCGGGGGCGAAGACGGTGCGCGGCTACTCGTTCTTCGGCGACTCCTTCGTCTACGTGCTGTTCGAGGACGACACCGACCTCTACTGGGCGCGCTCGCGGGTGCTGGAGTACCTCAACCAGGCGCAGGAACGCCTGCCCGAGGGTGTTACCACCACCCTTGGGCCGGATGCCACCGGCGTGGGCTGGATCTACCAGTACGCCTTGGTCGACCGCAGCGGCCAGCATGATCTTGCCCAGCTGCGGGCACTGCAGGACTGGTTCCTCAAGTACGAACTCAAGAGCCTGCCCAACGTAGCCGAAGTGGCCACCCTCGGCGGCATGGTCAAGCAATACCAAGTGCTGCTCGATCCGCAGAAGCTGGTGGCTTATGGGGTAACTCAGCAGGAGGTCGAAGCGGCGCTGAAGAGCGCCAATCAGGAAACCGGCGGCGCCATCCTGGAGCTGGCAGAGCGCGAGTACATGGTGCGGGCTTCAGGCTATCTAGAGAGCCTGGCGGATTTCCGCAATGTGCCGCTGCGGGCTTCGGCCAGCGGAGTTCCGGTGCTGCTGGGTCAGGTGGCCACCATTCAGCTGGGGCCAGAGATGCGTCGTGGCATTGCCGAGCTGGATGGCCAGGGTGAAGTGGTAGGCGGCGTGGTCATCTTGCGCTCCGGAAAGAATGCCCGCGATACCATCGCCGCGGTGAAGACCAAGCTGGACAGCCTGAAGGGCAGCTTGCCGGCCGGCGTCGAGGTGGTCACCACCTATGACCGTTCGCAATTGATCGACCGCGCCATCGATAACCTCAGCTACAAGCTGCTGGAAGAGTTCGCGGTGGTTGCCCTGGTTTGCCTGATCTTCCTCTGGCACCTGCGCTCGTCGCTGGTCGCGATCATCACCCTGCCCCTGGGCATCCTGATGGCCTTCATCGTCATGCGCTACCAGGGCGTCAATGCCAACATCATGTCGCTCGGCGGGATCGCAATCGCCATCGGCGCCATGGTCGATGCCGCCGTGGTGATGATCGAGAACGCGCACAAGCACATCGAGGCCTGGAAGGCTCGACACCCCGGTGAACCGCTTCAGGGCGAGGCGCACTGGCGGGTGATCGGCGAAGCTGCGGCCGAGGTCGGGCCGGCGCTGTTCTTCAGCCTTTTGATCATCACCCTGTCTTTCCTCCCGGTCTTCACCCTGGAGGCCCAGGAGGGTCGCCTGTTTGGCCCGCTGGCATTCACCAAGACCTATGCCATGGCTGCCGCTGCTGGCCTCTCGATCACCTTGGTACCGGTGCTGATGGGCTATTGGATTCGTGGGCATATCCCCAGCGAACAACAGAACCCCTTGAATCGTTGGCTGATCGGTGCATACCGGCCGGTGCTGGAGTGGGTGCTGGCTTGGCCTAAGGTGACCCTAGCGCTGGCCTTGCTAGTGTTTTTGTCCAGTCTCTGGCCCCTCAGCAGACTAGGAGGAGAGTTTCTACCGCCGATGGACGAGGGCGACTTGTTGTACATGCCATCAGCCCTGCCCGGCTTGCCGGCCAGCAAGGCCACCCAGCTGCTGCAGCAAACCAACCGGATGATCCTCACGGTGCCCGAAGTGGCACGGGTATTCGGCAAGGCCGGGCGAGCAGAGACCGCCACCGATCCAGCACCGCTGGAAATGTTCGAGACCACGGTGCAGTTCAAACCACGCGATCAATGGCGCGCGGGGATGACACCCGAAAAGCTGATCGAGGAACTGGATCGCGCGGTAAAAGTTCCGGGGCTGTCCAATATCTGGGTGCCGCCCATCCGCAACCGCATCGACATGCTGGCGACGGGGATCAAGAGCCCCATTGGGGTGAAAGTGTCCGGAACCTCCTTGGTCGACATCGAGCGCATAACGCGCGATATCGAGGCCGTGGCCAAAGAGGTGCCTGGGGTGAGTTCGGCCTTGGCAGAACGCCTTACTGGCGGCCGTTACGTGGACATCCAGATCGATCGACTGGCCGCGGCGCGCTATGGCCTGAGCATCGCCGATGTGCAGGCGGTGGTATCGGGCGCCATCGGCGGCAGCAATATTGGTGAGACGGTTGAAGGACTGGCCCGCTTCCCGATCAACCTGCGCTATCCCAAGGAGTGGCGAGACAGTCCGCAGGCACTACGGCGTATGCCGATCCTCACGCAAGCCGGCCAGCAGATCACCTTGGGCACCGTCGCCCAGGTTAGTCTGACCGAAGGGCCGCCAATGCTGCGCAGCGAGAACGGGCGTCTGTCCGGTTGGGTCTATGTCGATGTCCGTGGGCGCGACCTGGCATCGACCGTGCGCGAGTTGCAGCAACGCGTAGCTGAGCAGGTACAACTCGATGCTGGCATGACCGTCTCCTACTCCGGTCAGTTCGAGTTCCTGGAGCGCGCCAATGCACGGCTGGCCTGGGTGGTACCGGCGACCTTGTTGATCATCTTCGTGCTGCTTTACCTGACCTTCAGCCGCTTCGGTGAGGCCCTACTGATCATGGCAACCCTGCCCTTCGCCCTATCGGGCGGCATCTGGCTGCTCTACTGGTTCGGCTTCAACCTGTCGGTTGCCACTGGGGTCGGCTTTATCGCCTTGGCCGGCGTCTCGGCGGAATTTGGGGTGATCATGCTGCTGTACCTGAAGAATGCCTGGCATGCACGTATGGATGCCGGGCGCAGCGGTGACCCGGCACTACTGGAGGCAATTCGTGAAGGCGCAGTGCTGCGCGTGCGGCCCAAGGTGATGACGGTGGCCGTGATCATCGCCGGCCTGTTGCCAATCCTCTGGGGCGGAGGTGCCGGATCTGAAGTGATGAAGCGCATCGCCGCGCCCATGGTCGGCGGCATGATTACCGCGCCGCTGATGTCCATGTTGGTTTTGCCGGCCGCGTACTGGCTGATGCGAAGGCAGCGTACACAGAAGGTTCGCGCACCGCAGGAGCTATAGCTTTACAAACCCGGGCAAGCCACGCGCCAAGCTGACTCGCCCGGGTAACGCGGCAGGAAGCATTACGGCGATGTAACTTTGACTTCATTTTTATGACAGGTTGAGCGGATATATTTTAATCACCACCTTGAAGGAGTGATTAAACATGAAAAGCCTCAAAGTTATTGCAGCCCTTGCCGCTATGGTTGTTTCCTCTGCCACTCTGGCAGAAGGCGGCGCTGATCGTGTTTATGGTCGGATGATTCAGGCCAATGAGCAGGCCATGCAAGAGTATGCTGCCGCTAACGGAAAGAATCCGCCTGAAGTTATTCATTACCGCTACGGCATGAAGCTCGATATCGCCAGGGTCGTGGCCACTACCTCAACGGACTCTAGCTGCAATGTGATGCCAGCCCAGATGACCTACGAGGACTCCAACGGCGATCTGAATATTCTTGAATACCGTGCAGCCGGAACAGGTTGCCGGAACCAAAACTAATAAATGACATCGCGCTGACTGAAAAGTAATTTTCAAGTCACCCTGACGTTATTTGGTATATGGAAATATGGCCAAGGCGCGCCTGGTTATGCCCGGCGCGCTTGGCACATATATGCAACCACACCATGACAACTGCCAATAACATCAGGAGCATTTATGAATAACAGAACCCTGTTAGGACTTTCTCTACTCGCTCTGAGCATCAGTACCGGGCAAGCTGCAATGGCCGCCGACGAGAAAGGCGAGGGATTTATCGAAGGCAGCAGCCTGACCATCCTCAATCGAAATCTCTACTTCAACCGTGACTTCCGCAAAGGCCAGTCCAGCAGCTCGGGTAATGGCTATTCGGAAGAGTGGGCGCATGGCGTGATAGGCCGATTCGAGTCTGGCTTCACCGAGGGCACCATAGGCTTCGGTGTCGATGCCTTTGCCATGCTAGGACTCAAACTTGACACCCGCGACGGCCGTTCAGGAGCCGGTGGCTCAGTCGATGTGCTGCCTTACAACAGCCTCGGGCAGGCTGAGGATAACTACTCCAAACTGGGTGGCGCGGTGAAAGCTCGGTTCATGGATACCGAGATCAAGGTAGGCGACGTCTTTCCTGTCAGCCCTGTCGTCCAATACGGTGATGCGCGGCTTTTACCGGAGAGTTTCCGAGGTATCACCGTGCTCAACAGCAGCGTGGAAGGACTGTCGCTTCAAGGTGGTCGCCTCCACTCGATGAGCCAACCCAATACCAGCAGCATGCGCGACGGCTTCGCTACCTTCTACGCAGGCGAAGTGGACTCGCCATGGATCGCCTATTTCGGTGGTGATTACACGCTTAATGACAACGTCGGCTTTAGTCTCTACACCAGCCGCCTCAAGGATGCCTGGAATCAATATTACGCGGGCACCACGCTGAGCTACCCGCTTGCGGACGATGTCGCCTTGATCGGCGGGCTGAACTACTACAAGGCGGTCGATGAAGGGAAGCAGCTCCTCGGGAGCTTCGATAACAACATCTGGAGCGGCAAGGTCGGCATCCAATTCGGCGCTCACACAGTGCTGGTGGGTCTCCAGCGCAACAATGGCGATGATGACTTCGACTACTTGCGCCAATCGGACTCCATCTACCTCGACAACTCCATCCAGTACAGCGACTTCAACTCGCCGAAGGAGAAGTCATGGCAAGTGCGCTATGACCTGGATATGGAGCCTTTCGGTGTGCCTGGGTTGAGCTTCATGACTCGATATGCCCAAGGCTGGGATGCCGACTACAGCAAGGCCAACGAAGTCTATATGCGCCGTGATGACAACGGCGATCCGTTGACCAACCAGAAGCGCTGGGAGCGGGACATCGAGGCCAAGTACGTTGTGCAGACTGGATCACTGAAGGATATGTCTTTCCGTGTTCGCCAAATGACCACTCGCGCGACCGATTACGAGTCGGATCTGGATGAAGTCCGCCTGATTGTCGAGTACCCGCTGGAAGTTCTCTAACCCTGGCAAGCGGGCGGGTTGATTGACCGCTCGCGCCTTGGTCCTGCTGTCCCCTCGTAGTGCTCCTTTGGTTTGGAGACAGCCCTTGGCGCCCTCGGGCGCCTTTTTTACTTAGGTTAAAGGGCGTATGAAAAAGAGTCGGCCACTACACACAAGCGGCCGTGCTGGCAGGCAGTACTACTGAGCGGGATATTCTGCAACGACCTGATCAGACCCCGCCTTGGTCAAGCCAATGACCTGGTAGGCATGCTGTACGCCATCGACTTCCATACCGGGGGAGCCCGCCGGCATCCCGGGAACAGCGATGCCCACGAGATCATCGCGCTTGGTGAGCTCGATGACCTGAGCCGCCGGCACATGACCTTCGACGAACTTGCCGTCAATCACCGCGGTGTGACAAGACGCCAACCGCGGCGCAACGCCCAGACTTTGCTTCACTGCCGACATGTTGCTTTCGACATGGTCGACGACTTTGAAGCCATTCGCTTCGAGGTGTGAGATCCACTTCTTGCAACATCCGCAATTAGCATCACGATGGACATCAATCGTCAGGGCATCAGCGGCTTGAACTCCAGTTGTGACGGAGAGAGCGGCCAGCAAGGCCAGATATTTAGCTTTCATGCACGTGCTCTTTGCCATCGGCGTGGGTGTGGGTCTTGGGCGAGGCATTCGGAGTTTGCTCGGAATGATGGTCTCCGCCGCTTGGGGCGGCCTCATCCCCGGCATGGTGATCATCGCCACTCATGTCCGAATGGTGACCTGCCTCAGGTGCGGAGCCACCCTCGCTATCAGTAGCCGCGGCATCGTGATGGCCAAGCTCTCCGGCATCACCTGTTCCATGATGGTCTTCGCCACCGCCGCTATTGTCATGATGGCCAGGCTTGTTGTCGCCGTGCTGTCCTTCATGGTTATGCATCTGCGTTTCCCCACCACCGTGCTGATGGCCGCCACTGGATGCGACGAGTGCTTGGTATTGCTTGGCATCCATCGTCGGCAATTGGTCAATGAAGGCAACCATGCCCCAGATGTACTCATCGCCCATGCTCTTGCCCCACGCAGGCATACCCGTTGCCTTGATGCCATGCTTGATCACCCAGAACGCTGCTGACGGATTGCCATCGACACCGATCTTGGCGAGGTTGGGAGGCGCAGGGTAAAGCGATTGGCTTAGCTCGGTCTCCGCCACACCTGGCGCCAAATGACAGCCGATACACATGGAGTTGTAGTTGCCCGCACCGGCGCGAATAAGAGCTTGATCATCCAGGTTGGGAACCTCGATGTCCTGCGAACGGACTTCGATAGAGCGGTCGCGGGCCATCGTGAGAAACGCATACACTGCAGGAAAATGGGGATCATCGGCCCCCACGTTGACCACGCCAAAGTAGGCGCCGGCCAGGACAGCTGTGCTACCGACCACGCCGGCCGCCACCAAAGTTTTAATTGTTCTTTTCATGTCAGGTTCTCAAAACCACATCCGGATACCGGCGACAAAACGCGCCTCGTCTACATCACCGCCCTCGTCACGCACCATGTCTGCCGTGTTGCCATAGGAGCGGCTCCAGGAAACCCCGATATAGGGGGCAAACTGTCTGACAATCTCGTAACGCAAACGCAAACCGAGTTCGGTATTGGCCAACCCAGACCCCACACCTCGTTCAGGATCGTTCTTGCCGTAGAAGTTCATTTCGGCAGTTGGCTGGAGAATCAGCCGGTTGGTCAGCAGAATGTCGTACTCGCCCTCCAGTCGGGCAGCAGTTTGGCCATTCTCGCCGACGAAGGCCGTGGCTTCGGCCTCAAAGGCGTAAAGCGCCATGCCCTGGATACCGAAGGCGGCCCAAGTCTGCGGCGACTCCGGTTTGAAGTCCTGGCGAACGCCCGCGACGACATCCCACCAAGGGCCGATCGAGCGGCCGTAAAGCAGCTGTAATTCAGCATCCTCGGTCACGCCGTTGGTACGCTCGCCTTCGGAGCGGAACCAGACCCGGTTGATATCACCGCCTACCCAACCCGACGCATCCCAGGCCAGGGTGCTGCCCTCATCTGCGTCCTGGTATTCGAGCTGATCGAGCAGGAAAAAGCTGTTGATGGCGCTGTCATGCACCTTGTGGCCAGGCAGTGGCGGGAAAGCCGCTTGGCGATCAGCATCCGTCAGAACGGGAATCGGCGTACGACTGGTAGTCCTCGGGGCTTCAGCGGAGCCATGGTTCATCTTCGAATGATCCATGCCCTCCATCTGTCCCTGCATGGTGCCGTGTCCCATCTTGCTGTGATCCATAGCCTGGGCCTTCTCTTGGCTCTGGCCGTGGCCCATCTGGCTATGATCCATGCTGCCCGAAGCACCCTGCATGGCACCATGGTCCATCGTGCTGTGATCCATGCCCTCCATCGGCGCTTTGGCGGAACCGTGGCCCATCTGGCTGTGGTCCATCGACATGGAGCCGTGCCCCATTGCCGAATGATCCATTTCTTCCGCAGCCTGGGTAACGCCGCCGCTGAGTGCACTCAGCGACACGGCCAGCGCTATGAGGGACGGGCGTGAAAACCTAGTGGTCATGGTTCGAACCTGCTTCGGCTTCGGTGCCGCCATGCTTATCCATCATCTTCTCGTGCCCCATATCGTCATGGTTCATACCCTCATGATCCATGGCGCCATGATCCATCTGATGGCCAGCGGCCTTGCCTTTCGATTGATCTGCAGGCTTGTCACTGGCGTCGGGCGCAGCCGACTCGGCAGCATGTTGTTCGTGCTCACTGTGTCCCTCACCTGCCAACGAAACCGGTGCGTGCAGGGCAGCCAATAAGCTAAACATGACTGCGCTGCCAGTCAGGGCATTTCGCTTCATAAAAGTGCTCATCAGAAATCTCCTTTACTCATCCACACGAACTTCACGGAACATGCCCATTTCCATGTGGAGCAGCAGGTGGCAGTGATAGGCCCATCGCCCCAACGCATCGGCAGTCACTCGATAGCTGCGCTTGGAACCTGGCGGCATGTCGATGGTGTGTTTTCGCACCAAGAAATTGCCGTTCGCATCCTCCAGGTCGCTCCACATGCCATGAAGATGGATCGGATGAGTCATCATGGTGTCGTTGACCAGCGTGATGCGAACACGCTCGCCGTACTTGAGGCGCAGAGGCTCGGCGTCAGAGAACTTGATGCCATCGAAGGACCAGGAGAATTTCTCCATGTGCCCGGTAAGGTGCAGCTCGATGGTGCGACTTGGTTCGCGACCATCCGGGTCGAGGAAGGTGCTGCGCAGGTCAGAGTACGTAAGGACGCGTCGGCCGTTGTCTCGCAAACCAATACCTGGGTCGTCCAACTTGTGCGTCGGTGTCATGGTCTGCATATCGACCAGCGGGTTGTTGGTCTCTGAGGCTGGGTGTGCCTGCATCGCACCTGCCATGCCTGCCATGCCTGCCATGCCCGAATGATCCATTCCAGCCATCTGGCTGTGATCCATGCCGGCCATGCCACCCTGCATGCTCCCATGATCCATGCCCGCCATACTCCCGTGGTCCATTCCGGCCATGTTCCCGTGATCCATGCCGCCCATGCTGCCGTGATCCATACCCATGTCGCCCATGGCAATCAGCGGACGCGGGTCGGGGCTGGGTACCGGTGCACTCAACCCCTCTTGTACAGCAAGGGTGCCGCGCGCATAGCCAGTGCGATCCATGGATTGGGCAAACACGGTATAGGCCTGTTCGCTGTCTGGTTCGACTATCACGTCGTAGGTCTCGGCCACGGCGATACGGAACTCGTCGACGCTGACCGGTTTGACGTGCAGACCATCGGCCGCAACCACAGTCATCTTCAGGCCCGGGATGCGCACATCGAAATAGGTCATCGCCGAGGCGTTGATGAAGCGCAGGCGGATCTTTTCGCCCGGTTTGAATATGCCGGTCCAGTTGCCATCAGGTGCCTGGCCATTCATCAGGTAGGTGTAGGTGTAGCCACTGACGTCAGCGAGATCCGTCGGGCTCATCTTCATCTCGGCCCACATCTTGCGATCGGCTACCGCAGCGGACCACCCCATCTCGCTCACGTCATTGATGAAATCACCAACGGTGCGCTTGTGGTAGTTGTAGTAGTCCGACTGCTTTTTGAGCTTGGCCAGTACCCGCGCTGGATTTTCATCGGTCCAGTCGCTCAGCAGCACGACATAATCACGGTCGTAACTGAAGGGCTCGGGTTCCTTGGCGTCGATGACCAGCGCGCCGTATACGCCGACTTGCTCCTGGAGCCCCGAGTGGCTGTGATACCAGTAGGTGCCGTTCTGGTTGACCTTGAACTTGTACTCATACATGCCGTCGGGGGCGATGCCATGGAAGCTCAGGCCCGGAACGCCATCCATGTTCGCCGGCAGGATAATGCCGTGCCAGTGAATGGACGTGTCCTCCTTGAGGCGGTTGCGTACGCGCAACGTCACGGTCTCGCCCTCCCGCCAGCGCAGGATTGGGCCTGGCAGCGAGCCATTGATCGTCATGGCGGTACGCGCTGCGCCGGTGATGTTTACCGGAGTCTCTCCGATAAACAGGTCGAAATCGTTACCGCTCAGCACGTTCGGCTGACCTGGGCTGGTTACCGCCCAGACCGGCGTGCGCCACATGCCCATGCCGCCGAGAATACCGGCGGCGGCGAGGCCTTTGACGAAAGTACGTCTTGTGGTTTTGCTTTGCATGCCGTTATGTCCAATCCGTCAGATGAGCCGGTGATATGCATCCGGTCTCGGGTTCATTGACTGCTCCAGTGTCGGGAGATTTGATCTTCAAGCCTTGCGTGCTGCGCAAGTCCCCCCGACACCAAGCAGTATAAAACTGCCATATCTCAACCATCCGGGTGATTACATTTCTGTAAGGTTGAAGGGGCTCAGCAGTTGGCGTGTTCCGCCTGTTTGGCTTGGCTGCCGGCGACGGGAGCTCCATCCTTCTGCTGCTTGGCCAGCTGATACGCTTCCAGCGAGACCTGACGGGCCTGCTCCATGCGTGCAAACGTGCGATCGGCACCGCCTTCGGCCATCGCCAGAGTGGAAGCACTCAGGGCAGCAACTACAAACAGGGTTTTGATCGATTTCATTTCGTGAATCCTCGTAAGTTTAGAAGCCCCCGTAACTAGTGGGGGCGAGCCTTAAGCTCGCTGTTACGTTAACCACGAAGCCCTGTCAGCAACCTGATCTGAACATTACAGTTCTGTCAGGTTGCTATTTCTTTCTTGTAGGCCCTCCTGAAGGCTCGGTACTGTCTTCTTGCCCGAGAAGCCTTGCGGATTCCATGGGCCTGCTCGGCAGCAATGCCTGAGCTAACTCGCTCATTCGCACCGACGGATCGCGACCATCAAACAATCAAGAGAAATAGCCACTATGTCGAACAAATCCAACGTAGCTACCGGTGCCGCCCTGGCTCTGGTAGCCGCCAGCCTGTTCTCCACCCTGCCCGTCCAGGCGGCCCAGGACACCAAAGCAGCAGAAGTGAAATGCTTCGGGGTCAATGGTTGCAAAGGGCAGAACGACTGCATGACCGCGAAAAACGACTGCAAAGGCCAAGGCGAATGCAAAGGCCAGGGGTTCAAGTTGATGACCCAGGCCAAATGTGACGAAGCCGGTGGCAAAACCAGCGAATAAGGCGGTTCAGGGGAGTGCATGCCACTCCCCTGCTGGAGTCTCGAATGAGTAAGCGCAAAACTCTGGGTTTCGGTCTTGGCCTTCGTAACGAGTATTACCGGCAGATCCTGGAGGAACGGCCTGCGGTCGACTGGTTCGAGATCATTTCCGAGAATTACCTGGTGGAGGGCGGCAAGGCTCTCTACTTCCTTGATGCGATCGGCGAGCACTACCCCCTGGTGATGCACGGAGTATCTCTTTCGATTGGCGGCTCACATGCCTTGGACATAGACTACCTACGACAGCTCAAGCAGCTGGCGGATCGGGTGCAGCCTCAGTGGGTGTCTGATCACCTGTGCTGGAGTCGAGGCAACGCCCATCAACTTCACGATCTGCTACCGCTGCCGTTTACCCAGGAGAGCCTGCTGCATGTCGCGGCCCGGGTGCGCTTGGTGCAGGATGTTTTGGAACGTCCCATCGTGCTGGAGAACGTTTCCTCCTACGTGCAGTGGACAACATCCAGCATGAGCGAGTCTCAGTTCCTCTCGGAGCTCAGTTACCTGACCGGGTGCGAGCTGCTTCTCGACGTGAACAACGTCTACGTCAGTTCGCGCAACCAGGGTTTCGACCCTTGGCAGTTCATCATGGAATTGCCGCACGAGCGGATTCGGCAAATTCACCTGGCCGGGCACAGCGATTACGGGCAGTACCTCATCGACACCCATGACCAGCCCATCGCTGATCCGGTTTGGTCTCTCTACAGCAAGACTTTGAGCTACTTGGGCCCGACATCGACCTTGATCGAGCGGGATGACCAGTTTCCGCCGCTGGAAGAGCTGTTGTCCGAATTAGCACATGCCCGTGCTATCGCCAAATCTGTGATATCGGGGGCCACCCCTTGAGCCTGATCGCCCTACAGACTGCATTTGAAACTTACCTGACAGGTGACAGTGCCCTGCCCTCCAACGAGCTTTTGGAGCAGATCCGAGGTAGCACAGCGCTGAGTGCTCTCGAAGGCCTGCAGATCTACCACAACGCTTACCGTTCGCGCCTGCTTGCGGTCTTGCGAGAAGACTTCCCTGCCCTGCTTCACTGGATCGGCAACGAATCATTCGAGCAGCTCGCACTGGCCTACTTGGCCGCCTGGCCACCACGACATTTCAGCATTCGCTGGCTGGGCGAGAAGCTGCCCGAGTTCATTAGCAGCTACGTCGAAGAACCCCAACTATCGCCGATGCGCGAACTCGCGGAACTGGAATGGGCCTTTACACTGGCCTTCGACGCTCAGGATGTCGAAGCGCTTTCGCTGGAGACCATGAGTGATTTTTCGGCTGAAGACTGGATTTCACTCAGGGTTTCCCTGACTGCATCTGCCCGGTGGTTGCAGCTGCAGTACAACACGCTGGAGTTGTGGAAAGCCGCCAAGTCCGGCAGCTTGCTGCCTGATATTACCCGCCTGCCAACGAACCTAGCCTGTCTTGTTTGGCGTCATGAACTCGTCTGCCAGTACCGGAGCCTGGAGCCAGCGGAGGCTTCGGCATTGCAGTTTCTCATCGAGGGCGGATCGTTCGCTGAACTCTGCGAGTCGTTGAGCGCCACGCATGGCGAGCAAGCTCCCTTGCAAGCCGCGACCTGGTTGAAGTTGTGGGTCAACGACGGTTTGCTAAAGCGCGGCCAGCTAGTACACGAATGACCCGGAACCTTTAGGCTAGCGCTCTCTCTTTGGCCACTCCGAGCGCTTCTATGACTCACCGCATCATTCATTTCAAACAGTAAGCCTTGCTTGACCCGGAGACCTATCAGGCAATGCTGGCCGACGGCGTTGGTCACTGGGAGCGGCTTGCAGGAGAAGTCGTCGGCATAGAAGACGAAAAAGCCACGAGTTCGCTGCATTGAAAAGCCTGTTCAAGCGCAAGCGGTACTCCTATGACACGCTGGAAATGCGCGAGCCAGGCGATCACGCAAACTGGCTTCGCGGCCGAGATGGTTCAGAAGGTATGACCAACGAGGTCACCAGTATCCCAGGGCTAAAAGAGCTCTCAGAACTGGAGATTTAGTGGGATAGCAGGTCAGCGCTCAAGCGCTGACCTGGGCCGAATAGCCAAGCTCCTGGATGAGTTCGCGGATCGATTCGGCACTTTCTGTGCTCTCAACGGTGACCTTGCCGGCCGCTCGATCCACTTCTACTCGTGCATCCTGATCCAGAGCTTGAATGGCCTTCGTGATTTTGCTCACGCAACTGCCACAGCCCATCCCCGCAACACTCAGACTAAACATGTCTTTCACCTCATTTCGTCCGCGGCTCAAGTTACCGCACGGACAGCATCGACCTTGACACGATGGCAAGGTCAAGCCCGTAAGCGCTACAAAAGGATCAGCCGTTTACCACGGGCGTAAGGATGGGGGTTGGTGAACACACCACGACATGCCTTGCGCCCCTCGTCAGTGCGACGTATAGATTCTGGGGGGTCATAAGCTCAGGATGCAGGACAACCGAGACATCCGCCTCGAGCCCCTTGAGAAGTAATGTGCTGCCTACAGAGCGTCTTGCGATCGGTCGGGCAAGGTGTCTATTGCGCTCTCGCGCTTGAATGGCTGCACTCAGAAAGTCGGCAGCACCTCCCACCACCGCTTGCATTGCAGACCGGCAGCAGTACAGAACCTCCGGTCGGTATACACGTGCCCCGTGCTGCTCAGCGAGCGTATCGATCACACGGAGCGCTTGCCCCAATGTTGGCGCTGCTACGAAATCGATCGCCGCAGCCTCGGCCGCGGTCGGAGGCGTTCGGGCCCTTCCTGCACGCAGCGCCTCCACGCGCGTTCGCAGGTTTGCTGCACCTACCCCCGTCATTACGCTGGAAGCAAACTCCACAAGTTGTGCCAGAGCATTGGCACCCTGCAAGTCAAAGTTCCTGGCGAAGTTGACGAGATCTCTCAGGTCGACGGCTTCTACGGCCATGGCACCGGGTGTCTGGCTCGTGAGCTGATGGCGACCTTGCACGTTGATGGAGTCCCCGATGATGAGGACGCTACCCTGAGCGTTGGGAGCATCGGTTCTCGCGGCCACCAGTCGCTGCTGAACTTCGGTTCCGGCGTTTAGCTGCACCCAACGCACTTCTCCTGGAGCCGTGCGCAGATCCACCGGCTGACCAGCTTGAAGTTGTTGCCTTATGGCGAGCAGCCACTGCCCGAGGTTCTCAGCTCCAGCCAGCCGCCAGCGCCACGGTATCCTCAACTCTCCCGCTGCGGGAAACAGGGGTTGCACCTCATTCGCCCAATGCACCAGTCGATTGCCACGGAAGCTGAATATGGCTTGCATCGGGTCACCGAGCACGCAGGTCGGAAGCACCTGGGCCAAACCAGACACGATGGCGTGCTGGACGACGTTGCAGTCTTGGTACTCGTCGACAAGCAACCGTGCATAGGTGGCGCGAAGGGGCTGAGCGAGGTGACCGGCCTGCAACAACTGCATGGCGGCCTCCCGAATTGCCGGGTAGTCAGTATTGGGTTGATGCAGCTGTAGGATCTGCGGGTTATGGCCGCTTCGCGCTGGGAACTTAGCGATCAGGCGCATCGAGAATCCGTCAATGGTGGAGACTCGATATGCGGAGTTAGGAACACCGGCTCGTCTCAGGCGCGCCCGTAAGGCCGCAACGCCGGCGTTCGTATGTGTCAAGACGAGGATGGGTTTGCTCTGCGTATGCGCGATGAGCGTCTCGGCAATCAATTGCGTTTTTCCACAACCTGCGGGGGCCGTTATGGAGCCACGCTCGATAGCGAAAAGATCAATCTCAGGGGGCACTTGTAAACGTCCAGAGCTGATTCGTGACTGCCATGAAGCCCGGTTCGGCGTTCTGTAAAGACGGACCGACGATGTCCCTTGCAACCTCCTGATAGGTTGTCAGCGACTTGAACCAGCCGCTGTTGCGGATACGGGATGCGGTTCCCAGCAGCTCTCGTCTCTCAGGTGAGTACCCATCCACGAGTCGCTCGGCTCGGATATCGTTCAGCGTCACGCGGCCTTGGGACTTCGTCTGAATGTGTGCGTTCATCAGCTCTGCACCCACTATTGTTTCGGCTTTCGCCAGAAGTGCATCGAGTGCTTGGTCACTGAGATGGCGGAAGATCTCGTCCTCCAACGTGAGGCCTGGTCGCCATGTAAGAATTTGCCCGCCGGCGGCCAAGAATGCTTCAGCGAGCCCCGCGGTCGAAGGCTTGTCGGCATCTACAAAAACCATCACGCGGTAACCCAAGTTCAGAAGTGCTGTTCCCCGGATAAGACTGTTATCGGGGCTTCCCCCGCCGGCGTCCACATACGCGCCGCCATGGGCCAGGAATGAGGTAGCGCCAAGACTGACCCACCATTGGTCAAGGCCACGCGCGAAGCCAACCTCGCTGGCCCCCTCGCAAACGATGATGGATTTGGCGAGGAATGCTTCGGGGTCCTTCCGAAGGGTACTTTGTACCTCGTTGGCTTCCCCAGCTGGCATAACACTGTGGCGCTGAGGTGCTGACCGAACAACGAATAACTGGCTGCCGGACAGCTCGCGCAGCGCGACCGGCGAGTGCGTCGTCATGAACACTTGCAACGGAGCGGCAGCGTCCTTTGCACCCAGCGAGTCCAGGAATCGCATGAGCCGATGAGGTTCAAGCCCGTATTCCACCTCATCAACCAGGGCAATTGGCGCGGCGCTGGCCGCAGCCCTTTGAAGCCCTGCCACTAGCAAGCGTGACGAGCCCGTGCCAAGGGAGCGCAGCGGAATACCTGTTTCACTGTGCAGCGCGATCGCCCCCTCGCCAATCGACACAGAATGTGCGTCAAGGAGCGCCTGAGGCATAGCCCCGACCGAAACGCCAAGATGCTGTGCTGTGCGTTGCACGACCTCAAGCGTCTGGGTCAGATGTTCGGCTGCTTGATTGCCAAAGTTCGCTCTTGCTTGCCTAGCGGCGCGCGCCAGTTCAGCACCAAGCTCGGCGCGCTCATCGGTAAGTCGATTGAGCACTGAGCCACGACTCCACGACAGGTTCGAGCTCGCAAAGCTGCCGATACGGGCGGGCGCTAGTGCCGCTCGTTCTTTCCAGGGAAGAGTGCGTTCAAGTTGCTGCTGCTCCGCGCGCTCGGAGAAAAGTGTCCAAACAGGCTCCAAATCGGCACCAACTTGCAGACGCAAGGTGATGACGGTCTCCAGCCCCGCTCGCGGTTCGTCTTCGACTTCCCCCGTACCGGGATGGAATCCACGCAAGAACTCGCCGTAGACATCGATATCCATCAGCGATACCGGCAAATCGCCAAGCGCCACGCTGATGGTGATGGGTACATCGACGTTTAATGCGAAGAAGTCCATGTCGCCGAACGTGCCGCCTCGGCGGGCGCCGACGCAAAGGTCAATCGCGTCCAGGATGCTGGACTTCCCACTGTCACCCGGACCAATGAGGCAGTTAATTCCGGGGGCCGGCACCCAGTCGAGCGCCTGGATAGACCGGAAGTTGCTAATTTGCAGTCGGCGAATGCGGGCCACGGAGAATCCTCATGGGTTAACGACGACCAGTCTCCTACCCGCAGCGGCAACAGTCCATCGAACGTCACCTCGTCACTATGTGTTGCGACAGATAGGTCGGACCGGAAACTACCGTACGGCATTTTCCGGTCAGATGCGCTTCTGAATAATCACCTGGTCGGTGGTATGGAAGCCTATCCGATGTCCGTTGATTTCAACCTCAGAGCATTGAAGACCACCGACGCCGAGCTGACACTCATCGCCAGCGCAGCAATCAAGGGCGACAGAAGATGCCCCGTCAGCGGGTACAGCAGCCCCGCTGCTAGCGGGATTCCCATCGCGTTGTAGAGGAACGCAAAGGCGAGGTTCTGCCTCATGTTTTTCACGGTTGCCACTGACAGGGTGCGCGCTCGCAGGATGCCCATCAGATCTCCCTTGACCAGGGTCACTTGGGCGCTGTTCATCGCCACGTCGGTGCCCGTGCCCATAGCGATGCCTACGTCGGCCCTGGCCAAGGCCGGCGCATCGTTGATGCCGTCGCCCGCCATGGCAACACGCCGGCCATAGCTCTGCAGTTCGGCGACTAATTTCTCCTTGTCCTGCGGTTTCACCTCGCCATGCACCTCCTCGATGCCTAACTGCTTCGCCACGGCTCTTGCTGTGGTGAGGCCATCGCCAGTGGCCATGATGACCTTCACGTCAGCGTTCTGGAGTTGAGCAACAGCCTGTTGGGAGGTCGGTTTGATTGGATCGGAAACGGCCAGGAGACCCGCCAGGCGACCATCGACAGCCAGATAGATGATGCTGATGCCCTCCAGGCGCAGTTGCTCTGCACGGTTACGCAGCGGAGTAATATCGACGCCCGCCTCCTCCATCAACGCTGTGTTCCCAAGCTGCAGTTGATGGCCATCGACCTGCCCGCGTACACCAATACCTGAGCCAGATTCGAAGGTCTCCGGTTTCACCAGGGCAAGACCCTGTTCACGCGCATGATCGACAATGGCATGCGCCAGCGGATGCTCGCTGCCCTGGTCCAGGCTTGCGGCCAAGCGCAGAACCTCGACCGAGTCGAACGGCCCGGTTCCCTCTGCACTATGAAAGGCCGGCCGCCCCTGCGTCAGTGTCCCGGTCTTGTCGACGATCAAGGTGTCGATTTTGCAGAGGTTCTCGATAGCGCTGGCATCGCGGAACAACACACCGCTGCTGGCGGCCTTGCCGGTCGCGACCATGACCGACATCGGCGTTGCCAAGCCCAGGGCGCATGGGCAGGCAATGATCAGTACGGCCACAGCGTTGATCAGGCCAAATACCCAACCTGATTCCGGCCCGAACACCCCCCAGCCAAAAAATGTCAGGATCGCGATCAGGATCACCCCCACCACGAAATACCCTGCCACGGCATCGGCCATACGCTGCATGGGCGCCTTGGAACGCTGGGCCTTAGCCACCATCTGGACGATCTGCGACAACATGGTTTCGGCGCCCACCTTCTGCGCTTCCATCACCAGGCTGCCGTGGGTGTTCAGGGTGGCACCGATGAGGGTATCCCCTGCCCGCTTGGTGACGGGCACCGGCTCGCCGGTGAGCATCGACTCGTCGACAGCGCTCTCGCCCTCCAGCACGGTGCCATCCACCGGGACTTTTTCGCCCGGCCGGACACGCAAGTGGTCACCCTGATGGACGTGGGTCAGCGGAATATCTTCTTCCTGGCCGTCAGGCCTGATGCGCCGGGCAGTCTTGGGGGCCAATCCCAGCAGTGACTTAATGGCGGCAGAGGTCTGCGAGCGGGCTTTGAGTTCGAGCATCTGGCCCAACAGCGTGAGCGAGATGATCACCGCGGCGGCCTCGAAGTAGACGCCGATGCGTCCATCCTGAACGAAGGCCGCCGGGAACCACTGCGGCACCAGGGTGGCTGCCACGCTGTAGAGGTAGGCGGCTGCAGTTCCTAATCCGATCAGGGTCCACATATTAGGGCTGCGTTGCCGGATGGAGTCTATTCCGCGAGTGAAAAATACCCAGCCACCCCAAAGCGTCACGGGCGTTGCCAGAACCAGCTCAACCCAGTTCTGGGATGTTCCATGGAACAGCTGCAAGGAATGACCAGCCATCGCCAGCACGGTCACGATGACGGTCAATGGCAGGGTCCACCAGAACCGTCGCGAAAAGTCTTTCAGCTCCGGATTTTCTTCGTCCTCCAGCTCTGGAATGACGGGTTCGAGCGTCATCCCACAGATCGGGCAGTTGCCAGGGCTCGGTTGGCGAATCTCGGGATGCATCGGGCAGGTGTATTCAGCCCCCAGTCCTGCCTGAGTTGAGTACTCTGGCGGAGCGGCATGCTGGTGGTGCCCGGCATGCGATTGATGGCTCATGTACTGATGAGGGGCTGCCTGGAACTTCTCCTGGCATTTTGTACTGCAGAACCGATAGGCCCTTCCCTCAAAGTTCTCCTGGTAAGGACTATCAGATTTGACCTCCATGCCACACACCGGATCGCGTGGGCTCTCTGGATGGCCGTGCGAGTGATGTGCATGGCCCTGGTCATGATGGCAGGAGGTCTTTTGCATTCGAGTTACTTCCTATCCTCGTCCTTGGAAACTGCGGCTCCGCTGGAGTGGGAGTGCCCGCCATGATTGTGGCCAAACAGATGCATCAGCGGGCATAGCAGCAGGATGAGGTATGGCAAAGCCTGCGAAAGATGACCGTAATGCTCGCGCGCGACATAGAAGATGCCGATTACGGCCAGCATGATCAGTGCGATGCCAATCTTGCTCTTCCAAAAAGGTGGTTCCGTAGTGCCAGTGTGGTGCGTGTGATCCATGACAATAGCCTCGGTTCAATGACCATAGAATCAGCATAGGTTGCTCTAGCCAGGCAGAGTTTACGCGTATCAATGGAGTTCAGCGTACGGTCACCTTACCGACCATTCCCGACTGATAATGTCCAGGAACATTGCAGGCGAACTCCAGATCAGTAGCGTCGGAGAAGGTCCAGATCAGCTCTTCGCGTGCACCTGGCTCGACCAGAACGCTGTTGGGATCGTCGTGCTCCATGCCGACCATCTTCATGCCGCCCATGGCGTGGTCCATTTTGCTCATGTCATGCGCTGCAGTCGGGGACAGCGTGCCGTTCTGAAACATCGCAGCCATCTCTTTCTGATGCGCAGCATGGGATGCCGCTTTGCCAAGGTTGAACTCGTGCAGCAGGGCTCCCTCGTTCAGCAGTACGAAGCGAACCGTCTCGCCCGCCTTGATTTCCATTGCCTTGGGTTCAAAGAAGATGTCCCCCATCCGGACTTCGATGGTGCGATCTACTGCCTGACTGTCTCCCGGTTGCCCAATACTGTCTTTCTTGTGGCCCGGGCTGGCCAGCGCATTGGCAGCACTGAGCAGCAAGCCAAGGGTGGTGATTATGAAAGCGGGTCTGAGTTTCATGGTGTGCCTCTGAGGTGTTGAGGAGGGATGAGTCCCGATGCTAATGAGGTGCAGCTGGCGGTACGCTGACGTGAAAACTACATCGCAGTAAGGTTCGTCAGATCGGTGCTACCCAGCTCGCGGCCAACGGGTAGCACCGATGCCGGACTAACGCAGAGCAAACTCACCGACCATCCCCGCCTGGTAATGCCCAGGCAATGTACAGGCGAAGCTCAAACTGCCCGCCTTAGGGAAGGTCCACACGAACTCTTTGGTTGTGCCGGGCTCGACGAGAACCGCGTTCGGGTCGTCATGCTTGGCTTTGATGACTTCCGGATAGCCTGGAGGGTTGGAGTCTCCCGTGCCATAACGCTCATGCCAGACAATGCGCTCGGCCATGCCGGTCGGGGTCAGTGTGCCGTCCTTGAACAAGGACGCCATCTTGCGCTGGTGCTCCAGCTGGGACGCTGCCTGCCCGATGTTGAACTCGTGCATCAACGCGCCCTCGTTCTTCAGAACGAAGCGCACGGTTTCACCTGGCTTCACATCGATCGTTTTCTGGCTGTAGTTGATGTCGTCCATCTTTACCAAGATGGTACGAGTCGCTGGCGTCGCCTGGGCCTGCTGCCCAATGCCATTGCTACTGCCGCCGACCTCGGCAAATGCCGGAAAGGTGGTGCTGATGAACAGAGTGCTGATCAGCAGTTTAAGGGGTAAGCGTTTCATGGTGAGACCTCGAGATGGGTGCTGGAAATCTCATGCTATTCCCCGCTTGCTGCCAGGCCGCTGACCCCAAAACTACAATTGCGTCAGCTGGGAAAAAGCACGGCGCCATAAAGGCGCCGCTAGGCCAAAGGAGCAATCACGGAAGGCCTGGAAGATGGGAAAATCCTTATCGATGGCACTCTTTGTCGGCCATCATTAGCTTGTGCTCGCGGATCATTTGAGCCAGCACGTCGTCTACCAGCTTGTCATGCTTTTCCATCCAGGCCAGATGCTCTTCGGCAGACATGTTTGGCGCGGGATGTTCGTTGTGCAGCTGGCTCATGATGTCTTCGAGCATGTTCATATGCTCCTTCATGTGCACATGCCGCTCGCCGACCGGGGCCTTCTCCGCCTGGATCAGCACGGCTTCTGCTTTGTCGCGCATCTGCTGGATGCGCTCGAATACACGGTCGCTGCCCCCTTCGGCCCAAGCCATAGAAGAGAGCAGTAGCGAGCCAACCAGAAGCAAAGGTTTCAGCGATTTCATGGGACAGTCTCCATCAGTGCAAACTATGGCCGGCACCTCTGCTTTTGGTCTGTCGAGGGCCGAGAGCACAACCTAGTGCTCATGCTTGCACCTTAGACAAGCCACCCTGTCAGCGAGCTGAAGCCAGAATTACATTTTCGTAAGCTTCTGGTTGGGGCCGCGGTTTGCCTGCAAACTCAGGCCACCCGACTTTTGGAGTCTGCACACATGAAACTACTGGTAGCTGAAGACGAACTCAAAACCGGTACGTACCTCCAGCAAGGTCTCACCGAGGCTGGGTTCAATGTCGACCGGGTTATGACCGGTACAGATGCCCTTCAGCATGCACTTAGCGAAGCCTATGACCTGCTAATTCTGGATGTAATGATGCCTGGGCTGGACGGTTGGGAAGTGCTGCGCATGTTGCGCGCAGCAGGAAAAGACGTCCCCGTACTGTTCTTGACGGCACGCGATGGTGTGGAAGACCGCGTAAAAGGGTTGGAGCTGGGTGCGGACGACTACCTGATCAAGCCATTTGCTTTCTCAGAGCTTCTGGCCAGGGTCAGAACGCTGTTGCGCAGAGGTAATGGTTCGCCGACGCAGACCACCATGAAAATTGCCGATCTGGAAGTCGATCTGATGAAGCGGCGTGCGATCCGTGGCGGGAAAAGAATTGACCTGACCGCGAAGGAGTTTTCACTGCTGGAACTGCTACTGCGCCGGCGCGGCGAGGTGCTCCCGAAGTCGCTGATTGCCTCTCAGGTTTGGGACATGAATTTCGACAGCGACACCAATGTCATTGAGGTTGCGGTACGCCGGCTACGCGCAAAAATCGATGACGATTTCGATCTCAAGCTGATTCATACCGCCCGCGGCATGGGATACATGATGGATGCTCCGGAGTGAATATGAAGCACCTTTCGCTGACCGCACGCATGAGCCTGATGTTCATGTCCGCGGTAATTGCAGTCCTGACGGTAGCAGGGCTGAGTTTCAATATGCTCAGCCAGCACCACTTCAAGATGCTGGATCGGCAGGCCCTGGTGGAGAAACTCGAATCCGCCAAACATATCCTCAACAATGCTCGCGGTGAAGCGAGCCTTTCGGAAGAATTACCGCAGTTGCGAGCTTTGCTGGGAGCCCATCAGGATCTGGCCGCCACTATCCTGGCCAGTGACGGTTCTGTACTGTTTTCCGACCCCAGAGCAGTCGAAGTACCTGAGCGTTTCAGACGTGCAAATGAGCAGAGCATGTGGGAGTGGCAGAACGGCCAACACATGTACCGTGGCATGACGGAGCAAATCTCGGTAGCCGATCAGGCTGAGCCGCTCACTGCGTTGCTGATTCTTGACGTCACCAATCACACACACTTTTTCGACACGCTGCAACGATGGTTTTGGATTGGATTGGTCATCAGCGCCCTGTTCAGTGCCGCACTCGGCTGGGTGGTTGCTCGCAGCGGCCTTAGGCCTCTGCGGCAAGTCACTCATGTGGCCTCCGGGATGTCCGCTCGCTCGTTACAGGAGCGAATCCCTCTCGAACCAGTGCCGCGGGAACTTCAGCAACTGGTTCTCTCCTTCAATGCGATGTTGGCTCGGCTAGAGGATGCCTTCGTTAGGCTCTCCAATTTTTCGGCCGACATTGCCCACGAGCTACGAACTCCAGTCAGCAATCTGATGACCCACACCGAGGTCGTGCTGAGTAAAAAACGCGATATCAATGCCTATGAGGAGAATCTGTACTCCAACCTGGAGGACTTGAAGCGCATGTCTCGGATGATTGATGACATGCTGTTCTTGGCCAAGGCTGATAATGGCCTGATCATCCCCGAGCAGGCCAGGATCGAACTGGCTGACGTAGTCTTCAAGCTGTTTGACTACTACCACCTTCTGGCCGAAGAGCGCGGCATTGAACTTTCGCTCACAGGCAAAGGCCAAGTGCTAGGAGATCGGCTGATGCTTGATCGAGCGCTGTCCAACTTGCTGTCCAATGCGCTGCGTTACACGCCGGCGGGAAAGAGAATTTCGGTTCTGATCCGCCAGACAGCGGACTCAACTACCTTCAGCATCGAGAACCCAGGGAACACAATCAGCTCGGAGCATCTAGAGAAACTCTTCGACCGCTTTTACCGGGTAGACCCTGCTCGACGCGAAGGTAGCCCGAGCAATGCCGGGCTCGGGCTTGCCATCACCCGATCCATAATCGAGGCTCACAAAGGCCGCATTTGGTGTACTTCAGCGGCTGGCCTCACGGGCTTTCACATTGAACTTCCCCATCCCAGCTGATGTCGGTCTGCCGGTAAGTAGACTACAGCAGACAGCTAGCCCAACTTGACAGAGCGAGCTCAGGTGCAATTCGACCGAGCGCAGATGGCTTTCGCCATCCAGGCAGGCAATGAGCGGTGAGCTGACACTAGAGCCCGCCATTCGCTCTCGGGTAGTAGTTTATGAAGCTTTGAAACGGCATCACCTACGCTTGCCTTGCCCAGCCAATCCAATGCTCGAATGGCATCCCCCGCTCCAGTAGCGCCAAGAGCCATCAGCCATCGAGGCGCATGCCGAATCGATACGGTGGTCTTGCCAACCTGAAGCACCCTAGAACGTCCGGTGGTTAGGAAGACATACCGAACAGGAACCTGTGTTGTCAGCCCCCATTTATTGGAGACGCTAGCCCCAGTGGCGACTATCAGCTCACTCTGCACATTTGCCAATGAGCGGATGATCATCTCCGGTGCCAGTTTGCGCGCGCCGAACCGAGTTTCGACTGCAGCAATATAAAAGCCCCGAGCAACACGAAACAGCTTTCCACCTTCGACCAGGCGAGAGAGCCCTCGCTGCACAGCATGGCGAGGTCCCTGATGCACGAATCTGCCAGGTGTCAGAACTTCGCCTTCTGGAAGCTGTTGAATAATGTCTAGGATTTTCTCGGGAAGAGCCTTCATTGGCCGGCCAAATGCAGTGAGTGGCCCCTACCGAGAACCGAGAGAGCCTGCGCCCATCTTATGCGGGACAGATCATCGAACAATAGACCTGGCGCTTGGCTCCGTCCTGTGAGTACTGGCAGTCCCTGTGCGAGTAGGTCTGGCCTGATGCCGTTTTGAAGTCGTAGCCCAAGACTCGTTCGTCTGGATCATAGACCCTTACCAGCTCGGTCAGCCTCTCCATTGTCCAATCATTGGACCCATTTATCCTTGCGGGCAGCACAACCTGGACTGCCTCGACTAGCGTCCCCTCGGCGCGCTTTTCTAGCATGTGCTCCAGCTCTTCTTCAGTCGGAATCAGAAGCATCGTCCGCCATGAGGTGGTCTTCCGGCGGCGATTGATCACCACGTAAAACCAAGGGCGATGCTCCTCGAGCTCGACGAATCGCCACATTTGGAAGTCATCTCCAAACAACGGCGGATACGCGATTTCAGCGCGCTTGTACGTGAGAAACATCAGTACACCCCTTTTTAAGCTATATATAGCATAGCCCAAGAGACGCTAAAAAGGCTTCATCGTTCCTTTTGCGAGACAGCAAATGGAACTCAATGAAGCGCTTGGTCTGGTGATCAAGAATCTGAGAAATTTGAAGGATCTCCCCCAGGAAGGGCTGGGCCCCAGCCAGAGCTATATCAGTGCAATCGAGCGCGGCAAGTGGAAGCCATCGATTGAAAAGGTTGAGCAGATTGCCGAGGTTGTCGGCATTCATCCTTTGACGCTGCTGGTTCTGGCGTACCAACGGCAGACGCCTGGACTGAAGCCAGATGAGCTGCTGAAAAAGATCCAGCGAGAAATCATGAGTCTTCAGAGCAGCCTGTCACCTGAGTAGGTATGTGCAGATGAAATCGATGCAGGTGGTAATCGAAGACTGGGATGGTGACGGAGCTATTCGCATTCCCGACGAGGTGCTCCAAGAGCTTGGGGTCGACGTCGGGGACAGCCTTTACCTCATTGAAGAGTATGTCGGTACCGCCCGCTGTCTTGTGCTCAGTAAATCGCCACAGATCCCTGATAGGGTTGATGAGCTGGTGAGCACCTGGGAAGCCTCCGCTCCAAAGCCCTCTTCAAAATAATCTGGTTTCGCAATCCCCCTGCAGCTATTCTGTGTGTGCAGCCCAAGAGCTTCCTCTCCCGGGCGCTGTACCGGTGATGAAACTTGGTTCGAGGCGGCCCCTGAGGCCGCCTTTATCATTTCTGCGGGATGAGAACCTAGTCTGTAATTGAGGAGCTGAAAACTGGCCCCATTGCGCCCAGTGGCAAGGTCTCCGACTGCTCTTCTATTCGCCCCGCCAGGAACACATCGTCCTGCGTAGGGAAGTGCCGCAAAAGGAACTTGGCATCTCGCCGTACCTTTTCAGGCAGGCTGCTATCTCGGGACAGTTCAACGAGAAAATCTCGCGTCTTTATCACAGCGCGAGAGCGCTCATTCGGCATTGTCATTTCCGTCTCCATGAATACCAGGACTCCTCTGGCAGCATACGCTTGGAGTCATGACAGGTGGCCGATGCTGACGCAACTGGGCGGCAAGCCAACGCCTAAGATCTCTTGACCGAGAGCAAAAGCAGCGAGTCAGTCAAACCGGTAGTCCGTACTCAATAGAGAGCAACACCTGGTGTACAGCTCGGCCACCGAACTCGGTGCTCAACAGGAAAACGGGCTGCACGTTTCCTAGCGCAATATTTGGCGACGTGAGCCAGCGAGTCGCTGCGGCTTGATCTGCCTCCAAGACGTTCCGAAGCATGTCGACAAGATTCGCGAGCCGACAGAAGGCCTCGCCCTCCGCAGGCGTCATGAGGGAAGCCGCTGGAGTGATGCCGATCCAGCCTGCCACGAGGCAAGAACCAATACCCAGCTCTTCCGCCAAACGCGTGGTTAGCTCAACCGGGAGTCCTGCCATGGTCGCCTGATGCAGGCTCTTATGGCTTTGGGGCAGCCCAAGTCGCTCGATAAGACTTTTCATCATGGCAACCTCTGGTTGTATGTTGGCACCAGCCCGACATCGGCGCTGGTTAATTAATGGACCGTCCAGCACTTTATGTGGAGGTTCATTCGTGCGCTGAGACCGCTCGCGGACCGCAGGTTTTTTTTGCGACACTGCCTCACAGCTCAATCTCTTCGGACAGTATGCTGGGCGGAGAATAAGGCGAATACCCACAACCCATGGAGAAGTAAGCGTGATGGACAACGCTCGTGATCGTGTTACACAGGAAATTGTAGAGGCCGAAGACCTCAAGCTGTTGGCGTCAGTTAACTCGGATGGGTACCTGTGCAGCGGGTGCAATACCCAAGTGTTCCCGCGCTCTTACCGGCCGGAGAATCTATATCGTGCCCACTTTTTTATTCTCGACCCTCACGGCCAGGGTTGTGGGGTCGAGGTAGAAAAGAAGGTCATTGCTCGCGGCAAGCGTGGAAGTGTCCAACACGAGTTGGAGACCTCCCCTGGTTTGTCCCCCGCCCGCTTACAACTGATTGATGCTCGAACGATCGTAGACCCCGCCTTGCCTCGCACGGAACAACGAACGCAGAGCGTTAGTCAGCAGGACGCAACGGGCAACACAGCTCGCAGAGAGGGACGGCGCGCAGCCAACAGTATTCGCCCGATCTGCCGTGCATTTTTGCGCTTCCCCTACGATAGGCATCTCTCGCTTGAAGTCCCCGGCGTCGCCCCGACGACCTATCAAACCGCCTTCAAAAAACTTCGTTCTAAAGGTTTTGAGCGGTTTGCCCAAGCGCGTGTGTTCTATGGCGAGTTGGCATGGTCACAGGCCATCGAGTCACCCGAGCACCTGACCATCTCGCTCAATGCGGGGGAATGGGTAGAAGGAGAGCTTTCGCCTTACCAAGTGCTCGTCCACTGGCGCGAGTGGTCAGCGGTAGCATGCGCGCGCCTCAGGAATGAGCTAGAAGTAGCCCGCAAGGAGGGCATGGACGCCAAGAAAGCCAAGCAAACATCGCGCAGCTATCTCTTCTTTGTTGGTGACCAAGACGATAAGAACCCTGCATTGTTCCATGTGCTAGACCATCGGCTTGTCTGTACCCTGCACGGTGACCTGATGTTCCCTCCGCGAAAGTAATCGCAGCAGGAAGATCGCTGGCGGTGTAGCTACGGCAACTTCTCTGGGCCAGCCAATATTGCACCTCGATGGGCTTGTACCATTGCTCTAACACATGAAGACAGGCATGGTGCCACTAGTGCAGCTGGTCGACGGGCAAGGAAGGAGTGGTAAGTGGGAAAACCATATCATGCGGAGCTTGATGCTATTCATGCGACCTATGTGTGGGCAACGCAGCAAGTCGTGTTACCCCTCCATCGGTACTTGAGTAGATGGACCGGTGAATACGCCTGCTTCATTGGTTCCGGAGGCTCATATTCAGCAGCGTTCGCAGCAGCTGAGTTACGAGAGATCGCACATGGTTCTCCTACCCGTGCGCTGACCCCGATGGAACTGTCGGCCAAAGCCAGGTTCACTCCTACCTCAAAAGTCATGTTGCTTTCTGCAGAGGGCCGCAATCCAGATGTTCTGGCCGCAGCGACGTACGCAATGCAGTCGGACATGACGTGTGCGGCGCTCACTCTCACCAAAGACAATCCGCTGACCAGGCGCGCTGTTGAGAACCGGGCAACACGAATCTTTTCGCATGAGATGCCCTGGGGCAAAGATGGCTATTTAGCAACGAACAGTCTGATCGCAACAGTCTTGCTTTTGCACAGGGCGCTCTTCCCTGAGGATACCAGTCGTGAGTTTCTAGCGCAGCTGTTTAATGTAGACCGATTGCAGTGGTACCGGGATCAGTGGCGTAGCGATGTGACAGTCAAAACGATGGGCGGACGTAACTTCATCGTTCTGCACGATCCAATGACTAAGTCTTTTGCTATCGATTTAGAATCTAAGCTCTCCGAGTCCGCAGTGGCCAAGGTCGAGATCGCAGACTATCGTCAATTCGCTCATGGCCGCCATTTACAGTTGGCGGATGGTGCTGACGGTACAGCCGTCATTGCCGCTTATAGTGCAGACTCTAAGGAACTGGCTGAAGCGACTCTAGCTCTTTTCCCCACGGACATATTGACGTTTAAGCTTGAGATTCCTGGTGTCGAACCGAATGAATTGGTTGTTTCTGGGCTAGTTATGGCCACTCTTCTAACCGAAGCCATCGCCCGAGCGGTAGACCGCGATCCAGGGCAACCCACGGTTCCTACTTTTGGCCGGGAAATTTACCGACTGGATAGCAGTCAATATTTCAAGGGATGGAGCCAAGCGGAGAACCGCTACTCGCTTGCGGCTCGCCGAAAGTTCGACCATCGAAGCGTTTCATCAGAAGAGATGGTTCAAGCTGAGGTAGCGGCAAAGATCTATGAAGGCAAGCTGGAAGGAGCCGTCTACAAAGCAATCATCAGTGATTTCGACGGCACATTATGTAATGCAGAGGATCGTTTTAGCGGCATGTGCCCGCGCATAGCAAAGCGGATCCTCCAACTGATCGATGATGGCCTCATCTTCTCAATCGCATCAGGTCGAGGTGGATCGCTTCGGGACGACCTTATTAAGGCTTTCCCTACGGAGTATCACAAAGCAATTTGGGTTGGTTATTACGGTGGTTCGCTACTTCAACCACTTGAAGTAAAAGTCGAGCACCCAACACCGAACACAGATTTTCTGAGCCTTTTGGGCTGGCTAAAAACAACTGCTTACTACCCTCGCTTGAAAAGCTTTGAGGATACTGTAAGAGGCGGACAACTGACCATAAAAGTATCCAGTCCAGAGGAGTCCAGAAAACTCCGCTTGGCACTGCGTACACGTCTCAATGCCGAAGGACTCGGAGACTGGAGAGTTTTTTGCTCTGGCCATTCGATCGACGTATTGGATAGCCGTACCAGTAAGAACAACGTGGTACGGGCGATTGCAGAACGGTTTGGTTTTGACCCACTTACCCAAGCCTTGCGTCTAGGAGACAGTGGCGATGAAGAAGGTAACGACTACGAGTTACTTAGCAAGGGCTGCAGCCTTAGCGCTGACCGTGTTTCTGCATCGTTGACCTCGTGCTGGAACCTCGCGTCTCCGGGCGCTAGTCAAGCAGGGGCCACTCAACAATATTTAGATTTCCTGCAGAAAACTGACAAAGGTTTTGAGCTTCGGTTTTCCAAGGAGGGTGTTGCTTGAAGAGTAAGATTGCCCTGAGGTTGTTAGCTGAACAGCTGGACTGGAGTGACGAGGAGGCAACGGAAGAGTTCTCCGCTCTTCAGTTGATGATCACCCATAAGTACGATGGCTACCAAGGGTTTCAGCCAGCCTCTCGATTCCATGTTGCCTTATTGAACTGGCTTAGTCAGTTCCGGCAGGTTGCCCAGCGTCGTGTTGCCTTCAGCATTATTAAAAAGCAACTGGTGTACATCACTCAGCGCGAGATGCATCACCTCGTAAGCTTGATGATGCCTGAACTGGACAGGCTCATGCGCAAGCAAGTTGCGAAGGAGCTGGGCGTCCAGTTTTACGAGACCTGGACGGATGCTGCCGCAGAACGTCGACTACTGCTTCTCCGTCGCCGAACTATCTTCGTAGGGTTGAGCGATGGTGCGCGCATCGATGTCTTCCGCCGTTATAACGAAGGAAAGATATCCAATGAGCAAGTCGTGCCCTTCAGTGAGATGTCGGACCTGAAATGGGAAAACCTTACAAAAGAGCTCACGGAGTGGTTGATAGAAAAAGAATATAAAGACGAGACACCACATTTTGAGGCCGTATGCTTGGTAGACGACTTTGCTGGCTCAGGTGATTCTCTGCTCCGCCTCGATGAGGAAAAAGGAGAGTGGAAGGGGAAAATAAGCAAATTTTACAATACTAACAAAGCAAAAGTAGGCCAGATCCTCGCCAAAAATTGCCACCTGTATACTCACCATTATTTAGCCTCGTCCCAAGCCGAAAAAACGATCAACGATCGACTTGCGCGCTTTAGCGAGAGCCATGAGGAATTCAGCTACAGCGCCACATATTCCTATGTGCTTCCAGAGTCCATTGTCGTTAATGACAACACGCCCCCTCCAGAGCTAATAGATCTCATCAAAGCTCATTACGACAAGGGTATTGAAGATAAGCATGTGGGGAACGACATCTGGTTTGGGTATAGAAATTGCGGGCTCCCTTTAGTCCTTGAACACAATACGCCAAACAATTCAATTGCCTTGCTATGGGCTGATTCTCCTAATAGCGGCTCTGAAGGCCAACACAAAATGAAGCCCCTTTTCGCTCGACGCAAACGGCACTCGACTAATGGATAATCCATTTAAAAAGCGCGCCACTGAGTATGTGGCCGAGCCAAACACCCTACTCCCTCTTGTCAGCCATGCTCCGCTGGTGGAGTTCTTCACACAAGACGGTACGGAGTTACTGGAAAAGCTCAGCATTGTCGTTGGGACTCCTGGGTGCGGGAAGACCACAATTGCCCGAATCATTGAGTTCGACTCTTTGGCCACGCTTGCGCGCGACCCAGTGGAGATCAATAAGGAATTAGCAATAGCACTTGCTCAGCTCAAAATTTTGCGAGATGGAGCACCGTCGCTGCTGGCCTATCGATTGCCGATGACCACTAACTTCCGAAGCATTTGGGATCTGCCCTATTCGGACTCTATTCGGGCAACGCTTCTGCGGGCCTATGTGCAGTCCAAGGCAGTGCTGGGGTGGTTTAGGCAACTCGAAAGCGTCGAGGAAATAGACCTCGAGCAAATTGTGATTGTGACGCGTAGCGACTCGGAATCTGCGCGAAAAGTCCTTAAGGCCGACTCGCCAAGAGAGTTTCGTGAACATGCGCGGCGAATAGAGCTCGCAGTCTTCAAGGTGATAACCGCGCTAGTAGCACCCAGCGAGCAAGATTTGGCTGAAATCATAAACGAGACATATGACGTTTTTGAATATATAGAGCTTTTCAGGATAAAAGGCTGGCTAACTGGAAAGTCGGATGAATATGTAGACTTACTGCCTATGGCAATAGTCGATGACGCGCATGAGCTTCACCCGCTTCAGTTTGCACAACTCCGCGATTGGCTTAAGCGGCGCAACATAAAAATTGGCCGCTGGGTAATGTGCCGTCCTGATGTTGTGTCGCCTGAAGACTACCGGGATGCTATGGCTAAAGACGTGATAGAGGAAGGCGAACACCGACCGGGCACAACTGGTGGGCGGGACTACATCCTCAAATTGATGCAGCCAAGCCATCGCAATAAGCGATTTATAGGTGTGGCCCGAGATATCAGTACTCGGTATCTGAGTGGAATAAATGACCTTTCGCGTCGCTCTGTTAAAACCCTATCCAGTGTCCTTGATCACAACAGCGTGACCTTGACTGCCTCCCAACTTGAGCAGCTTCGTAAATCTGTAGATAGCCTCCAGCGGGAGTCGAAGCTTTCTGAGTCTGTGATTAGTTCTTTGCGCGCGCGCGTTCCAGAAAAGACACCGCCCGACGAGGCGCTTGCTGCATTTCGAATTTTACTCAAGCGTGAATGGAATAGAACCCCCCAACTTGGCCTGCTGGATGATGAGCCAGCGGAAGAGCCGATTACAGGTGATCGCACTGTAAGCCCCTCTCTGCTCGAAGGTGCCCGCCTGCAATTATTTCATGAGTTTGGGCGGCCTTATTACTTTGGGATGGACAAGCTCGCAGACGCAAGCAACAACAACATTGAACAATTCATCCGCCTATCCGGCTCCCTTATCGACGAGCTTATTATGCGAGTCGTTAGAAATAAAAAGCCAGAACTGTCGGCGAAGCTGCAACATGATGCTTTGCGTAAGCTTTCAACGAAGATCATGGACGAATGGGATTTCCCATATCATGCCTTGGTCAAAGATCTCATACACGGAATGGCGTCTCGCTGTGTGGAGCGTACGCTACTGCCCAATGCCCCTCTTGACCATGGCGCCAATGCTATTGGTATTCCTCAGGAAGAAATGGACAAGGTGCTTGCTCGCTCTGAACGCCTTACTCGTGTTCTGCATTTCGCATTTGCCTATAAGGCCTTAGTCTTCGTCCCTCAATATAAATGTAAAGGGCGTGTTTGGTGCCTTTTGGAAATCGGAGCAATTCCAAGCATCGCCTATGGTTTGACTTTGCGCCGCGGTGGCTTCATTGAGGACACTCTCTCTGGCCTGCAGTCTCTGCTTAAGGAGTAAGCATTGTGAAGTTGATTACTCATAAGGACTCTGAGGAGTGTCTCGGCTTTTTCAATGGCTACTTCACCTTGGCCAAAAAAGCGCTTTTTGTGGGCACGCTCGGTTTCAACGACGCGTGCTTGTACTTCCCCAGGATGATCTGCGACCTGCAGTGTTTTGACTTTCTCTTCCTGATCGAAAAGCGCCCCGAAGTTTCGCCGATCCTTGAGCAGTCTGCGGATCAGATCCGAGAAGAGCTGGAGAAGATCCTGAGCCAGCACAGCCTTAGCTTTGAAGCCGTGACCATTATCGCCGAAGACACAGCCAGCATTGCCGGCAGAAACGCAGCGTCGACCTTCGCCAAATGGCTGGCAAACGATTACACCGATGTAATTGTGGACGCAACAACCATGTCCCGAGGCGTATGTTTTCCCTTGGTGAAACAGGCGTACGAGAGCAAGACAAATGCTCATGTAGTGATTGCTGATCGCGCCGTCTCCCCCCTCAAGACAACCGCAATGTACACGGACTCTCCGCAGTACATGCATGGTTTCCAGGCGGACATGGATACCGATGAGGTGATCCAAGCAATCAAGCTTTGGATTCCTCAACTTTCCGAAAAAAACCGGGATTCATTGGACCGCATTTTTCGTAAAGAACGGCCGCAGGAGGTCGCACCAATCCTGCCCTTTCCTGCCTTAGATCCTCGCCGCGGAGATGAGCTGATGCGGGAGTTCCATGACTTGATCCTTACAGATTGGGACGTGAACCTCCTAGACATTATTTATGCCCACGAGTCGGACCCGACGGACGTTTTTGCGACGATTGAGCGCATTCACAATGGGCGGGAGTCCGCCCTCAAGAGCTTTGGTGAAACGCCTCCACGCACCATTTTGTCGCCCAGCGGCAGCAAGATGGGGAGTCTCGGCATGCTGTTTGCCGCCATATCGCTAGATTTGCCAGTGGTATACTCTGAGACGATGGGTTACCGATGTGAACAGCAGACGGTTCCGCAGGTCTCAAAAGACAAGCCAGACCGTATGTGGCACGCTTGGTTACGCCGTCCGTAAGGGTTCTCCAGGATGGGGAGGAGAAAATATGTGGCAGCAGAATCGAATTGTCGGTACTGGGCTCTTTGCCCTGGACGTGATTTTAGGAGCGGACTCTCGCCGCTTGGGTTCTGCACTGGGTGGGTCGACAGGTAACGTTTTGTCCATCCTGGGATCCTTGGGTTGGGCCGCTACGCCTGTTGCAAGCTTTGGCCAGGACCCTGCCGGCGAACGACTCTGCAATGAGCTTCAAGCCATTGGGGCAGATCTACGATTCGTGGATATCTCCAGTTCCCAACGCACGAACGTGATCTACCAGCATCAGCTAGCGCCTCAAAGCAGTAGCTCTCCAACACACCGTTTCAGCTTCAGCTGCCCCTGCTGTGGGAAGAAGCATTACCCCATAGTCGAGTGTGACGACCGCATCGTCAACAAAGCTTTGCAGGGGCAATCAAAGACCGATGTCTTCTATCTCGATCGGCCTACCAAGGCAGGTTATGAGCTAGCAAAGTCCTATTACGAATCTGGAGCCTTGGTCGTATTCGAGCCTTCTACTGCCGGCGACGATGAAGATCTTTTCTCCGCAATTCTGCAGAACGTCCACATCATCAAATACGCGGATGAGCGCTTCCATTCGTTTTCTCGACCACTCCCCAGCTCCATTCTGGTTGAGATCCAGACTCTAGGCCCACGCGGGCTGCGCTTCCGTAGTCCGGTCTCCGGCAGCGAGTGGCGCCAGCTATCAGCCTTTCCCCTACCAGAGGTTGCAGACACTGCAGGAGCAGGTGACTGGTGCACCGCTGGACTGGTGTACTCCCTACAGCAAAACCGAGTGCACGACTGGAGTGACCTCAAGGAAAGCGAGCTGGAACACGCGCTGTCGTTTGGTCAGGCGCTTTCCTCAATGAACTGTCTAACCCGTGGCGCTCGAGGGTTGCTGAGGGTTCTTACACCCGACGAGATTCTTTCGTTCGCCCAGCAGCTGTGCACTGGCCGCGACAATCAGGCAAGCGAAACAGCGACAGCCTCGCAACTCGGGAAGCTTGCCCGGCAGAAGACACACGCCATCGCGGTCAGTAGCACGGACCCACTTGAAGTGTGCTGTCAGGCCCGCTGATCTAGTCGACTGACACAGCAGCTTTCCGCGGCTTTTTAACAGCCCTTACGGGCTTTGCTTCTGCCTTGCGAAGCTCGTCGCGAACCTCCATCAGCAGCACTCCGAGCATATTCTTGCCTTTGCCATTGACCTCGCCCCAAGTCCTGTTAACCTCGTTATCAACAGTGGCCGACTCGACGAGCCGGGCCTCACCGGTAGAAAGCAGGAGCGCTTTCAGATCCTCGTGTTGAGTGAACTTGGCCAAGAGAATAGCGCGCATGCGCTCAAATTTAACTTTCGACCAGCCCGGGCGAATGTCCCACCAGTAAAGACCGTGAGCAGCCATTGCCACTAGCGCTGGCGATGGAGCCGCAAGGATCCAATCCCGCACGGCTTCCTTGCGAGGCTTGCCCGCTTGGTAAGCGTGCTCGGAGGTGGGATACACGACATCCTCAAACAACACTTCGCGCTTATACAGGTTACTTAAGGCCCCATAAGGCTTTTCATTTGCACGGTAGAACCGAATTTCCTGCATTACTGCTCCTCACCTAATGACTATCGGCCTGAGGCCAAGCATATGGGTTGCCAAAGCGGCACGCTAGAACGCAAACGTTGTTTTTCAAGTCCGCACCGCTGGACCATCTAACTCCTGATTCTCGGCGCTGAGAATGAGCTGTGGCGTACTCAGCTGTCCCGGGAACACCCCGACGCTCTCGACATAGCGCAAGGCCGACTGGCCATCGCTCCAGCCGACGTATTGCATCAGCGCCTTGAGGTCCCAGCTATTACGCGTGGCCCAGGTGGCAAAGCCACGGCGCAACGAATGGCTGCTGTACAGCTCCCCTGGCAGCCCTGCCGCCTGTAGGACGGCGCGCAGGAGCGGAACGACACTGTTCGGGTGCAGGCCTTCTTCACCCAGATGGCCCCAGCGATCGATACTGCGGAACACCGGCCCCCTCGCGATACCTGCCACGCTTATCCAGTCGACGTAGGCCTGTACGGGACACAACTTGGCCAGCGCCGGCGCGCTGAAGGTTTGGCCATGGCTGTCCCGGTCGCCTTTGCTCCACGGCAGAAAGAGCTGCATCCCCTCCCCGCTCCGCACCTGGATGTGCTCGACCTGCAGGCGGCAGAGCTCATCGCTGCGAAACGCCCGCCAGAAACCAATCAGAATCAGCGCGCGGTCGCGGCAACAGCGCAGCAACCGCGGCCAGTCATCTTCCGCTCGTGCCCTCCCCTCGGCCTGCTCCAGCCACTGCACGCACTGCTCAAGTTGGAGGAGCTGCAACGGCTCGGCCTGCTTCTCCTGCCGTGGGTGCAGCGTCCGAATGCCCTTGAGGATCTGGCGGACCAGCGGGGTCTTGGTCGGATCGGGAAAACCTTGGCTGGTGTGCCACTGCGCCAACGCTGCCAGACGCAGCTTGAGGGTGTTGCTGGACAGCGTGGCGGCGTGATCGACCAGGTAACGCACGATGGCATCGCTGGTCGCCGGCAGAAAGCCGCCCCAGGTCACCTCGAAGTGCTCGAGCGCTTGCTGGTAGCTGCGCCGCGTGTTGGCGCGAGTGCCGGCCTGCAGGTACCGCTCGATGTCCTGGCTCATCTGGGCCTATCCCCCTGGTGTACCGGTGAGCGACTGGCAAACGACGAAAAAGCCGCTTCACCTTGGATAATTCGTGATTATCCAATTTTAATTCAGCTTCCTTCTAGTGCAAACTTTCGCTGAAACATAGAATGTAAATACAGGGTATGTAATACAGTACGTAATTGTAGGAGGCCAACATGGCGCGTGGCGGTATCAACAAGGCGGTGGTACAGAAGGCTCGCACCGCCCTCCTCGCCCGCGGCGAGCACCCGAGCATCGATGCGATACGGGTTGAACTGGGCAATACCGGTTCGAAGACCACCATTCACCGCTACCTGAAAGAGCTGGAACCCGCCGACCGCAGCCGCGGGGCGGTGCCGCTTTCGCTGAGCGAGCAATTAGCCAACCTGGTGAGCCAACTGGCCGACCAGTTGCAGGAGGAGGCGCAAGCCGCCGTCGCCGGCGAGCGGGAACAGTTGGGCCGCGAACGGATCGACTACCAGCAGCGGATTCAACAGGCCGAAAGCCGCATCCAACAGCTGGAAGGTCAGGCTGCCCTCGACGCCGAACGACTTCAGGCGACTCATCACGAGCTGCAGCAAGCACGCGAGCAGCGGCAGCAGACCGAGGTCGAGAACGCCCGCCTGCGGCAGGCCAATCGCGATCTTGAGGAGCGGCTACAGGATCGCGACGCACAGATCCATTCGCTAGAGGAAAAGCACCAACATGCACGCGACACCCTGGAGCACTACCGGCAGGCCAGCAAGGAACAGCGCGAACAGGAACAGCGTCGACACGAGTCGCAGGTGCAGCAGTTGCAACTGGAAACGCGTCAGCTGCAGCAGACGTTAATCGTCAAGCAGGACGAACTGACCCAGCTGAATCGCGACAACGCGCGCCTTCTCACCGAAGCAAGGCAGCTGCACAAGGATCAGCAGGCCCAGCAACGTCTGCTGGATCAGAAAGCTCTGGCCCTTGAAGCTCTGCAGAGCCAACTCAGCGCGATAGAAGCCATCAAGCTGGTCCTGGAGCAGCGCAATCAGGATCTACAGGGCGAACTGGACCGCTTGAGCAAGTCCAAGGCCAGGCAAGGCACCCGCCGACAGCCACGGAATGCCGAGCGCGCAACCGTGGCAGTAGATAAATCGGCTCCGCCAGCAAAAAGCAAAGCTGGCCGAGACGACTAGATCGACAAACCAATACTCGAGGACGTGGATCACTTGCCCCGCCGCGCGGCGGTCAGCTGCGACTTTCAACCCAGGATCATTCAGGTTGGTTTCAGTTCGGACAGTTTAGGTAGCAGATAGGCCGGGTCACAGGCGAGCTGGCGTGCAATTCGATACAGCTTCTCTACGGTGATGCTTACTTCACCCCGCTCAATCCGCCCCATATAGCTGCGGTCGATGCTGCAGGCCAGCGCCAGGGCATCCTGAGAAATCCGGCAGGCCTTTCTCTGCGCTCGGATGCGTTCGCCCAACGCTTTCGCCAACTTATCCATGACCGTCTCAATTCCGCTGAGACGGCAATATCATGCGTTTACGGACGCACAGGCCACGGACTATAATCCGTATTTTTCGCGCTATCCTCTCTGGTGCCGCAATGAAATCAGCCTCGTTCACCTTCGACAGGCGGCTGTATGAGCTGCTTCAGGAGGAAGGCCGCACACGATTCACGATTCGTGAACTGCGCGATGCCTACGCCAAGCGCCTCGAAGGCATGACCTATCGCATCGGCGATGTGCGCCGCTATGTGTATGAACAGATACGCCGAATGTTACGCATAGGTTGGCTCGTGCATGACGAAGAGCGCCGCGTACGGGGACAGGTCTACCACCTCCTATCCATCCCGACACATCTGCAGCTAGAGTTGATTGACAACGGGTTCGAGAACAGCCGTAAGACTGCTGGTGAGCCAGACCGGGCACCATCAACTTCCGATAATGCAGCAGTGTCGCCTGAACCCTCACCCGGTATGGATCAGCATCTGGAGACGCTTCTCAAAGAGGTCCGATTGGACTTCCTGGCATCGATGGGCGAGGCGGAGCGATATAAGCTGCTTCTTGAGGATATGCCGCATCTCCGCGACAAGGTCGAAAGCGAGTATCTGGAGGCCAGAGACCGAAGCTCACGCCTGCTGGGCCATCTCCGCGCCATCGAAAAGACGCTCAAGACACTTGCCTCCGCACGATGACCACACAACTGCGAAACTGGCAGCGCCGCTGCATCGACAAAGCGCTTGAACGATTTAAATCCACACCCCACTTCTTCTGCCAAGCGACGCCAGGCGCCGGCAAGACGCGCATGGCGGCTGAACTGGCCAGCAGGCTACTTGGTCAGGGCAAAATCGATCTGGTGCTCTGCTTCGCGCCATCTTGCCAGGTGGTCGAGGGCTTTCGCGCATCCTTTGCTGCCGTTCTCGGTAGACGCTTTGACGGCCAACTCGGCGCAGCAGGCGCAGCGTTCACCTATCAGGCCATGGAGTACCGAGATGAGGCGTTCTGGCAACTCCTCACTGACTATCGAGTGTTTGCGGTGTTTGACGAGATTCACCACTGCGCCGGCCACGATCTATCACTAAGCAACTCTTGGGGCCAGCAAATTCTTCAGCGAATACAAGACAGGGCCACTTTCACCTTGGCGCTATCTGGTACGCCTTGGCGTTCAGACGACCGGCCCATTGCTCTGGCTCGCTATTCGAGCCCCGAAGGGCATCTGATCTGCGACTACCGCTACGGACTGAAAGAAGCCATCACTGATCAGGTATGCCGCGCTCCCCGCATTGTCCTGCTCGACAATCAAAAGGTGAAACTTACCGAAGAGCTGGACACAGAGTGCACTGTCAGGATGTTTCCGAGCATCGCCAAACTATTGGGCGAATCCCCTGTCACCTACGAAGAGCTGCTGCGCCATGACGAAGTGATCGATCAGTTGCTCAGTCGTGGGTGCAGCAAGCTGGATGAGCTTCGCCTGATCAAGCTTGATGCAGCAGGTTTGGTGGTTGCCACCGATATCGAACACGCCCAGCAAATTGCCCGGGCCCTGGAAGCCCGGGGTGACGATTGCCGCATCGTGACCAACATAACTCCCGCCGCACAACAAGTGATCAATGAGTTCAGACACAGCAACTGCCGCTGGATTATCGCTGTGGGAATGATCAGTGAAGGTACGGACATCCCACGCCTTCAGGTATGTTGCTACCTGAGCCGCATCCGCACCGAGCTGCATTACCGACAAGTACTAGGGCGAGTGCTTCGACGCACAGGCGAGCCCGATGATCAAGCGTGGCTATTCATGTTGGCGGAGCCGGCATTGAAGTGCATGGCGGAAAGAATTGCAGATGATCTGCCGGATGACCTGGCGGTGCTTAACGAGGTCCAGATGCCAACCTATACCTCAAGCTCCATTTCCGGCTTGATTGGGTCTGCCGACAATGTCGACAGAGTGGATGGCAGTACTGAAAATAGCAACGCACAGGTATTTGGAGCCGTCGCTACGTCCCGCATCTCTCTGGAAGACTCTGCCCCCGAACCAAGCTACCAGGTCAGCTTTTCCAAGCACTATCGTCAGCAGTTGCTGGCTTGCTTTTGATTTCTTATGTAGATATCAGAGCTCAGACGTCGGCTTTTGTGGTTGGCTGAATCAGGAGGCAACGCATTGACCCTTCCCCACGAGAGAACCCGCAGCGTCATCAAGACCGAAGAGTTCCTACGAGAACTCTCTCGCAACACTGAGCTGCCCCAGGACATCCGCAGCTATGCAAAAAGCCTGCTCAGGCATTACCCGTCAGCTAACCAAATTTTCTCGTTAGGGCGCCTCGAAGAGTGCCTGGTGATTGATGCGCAAGATGATGAATATCGACGAAGGGTAATTGCTTTCCATCAGCCGCTCTTCAGTTCGTCATTAAACTACACGCTATAGCCATAGGGTAAGTAATGATCCGCGCTGATAGAGTCCTTTCGGTAACTGCCCGCGTTGCTCAACGAGTCAAGCTGACTCCCAAAGGACAGCCATTCAGTATCCGGCGATTCGCGGAATTTGGAACGAGAAGCGCCGTATCTAAAGCAATAAATCGACTGGTCAACCGAGGTGAACTTGAGCGGGTGTATCGAGGAATCTACATGCGACCGAAACCCGGTCAATACACAGCATGGGTTCGCCCAAACGTATGGCAAGTGACAAATTTGATTGCCAGCCAGAACCACCAGGTTCTGCAGCTTCATGGCGCAGATGCGGTCAGATTGTTTGGACTGAGCACCCAAATGCCGCTTATTCCGATCTATTACACAAGCGGCCCCAGTCGATCAATTTTTATAGGGAAAGCTGAAATCCGTTTGGTTCATGCTCCGCCAATGGTCATGCAGCACTGCGGAACCGAGGTAGGCACCGCCATCAGCGCATTATTTTACCTCGGTAAAGACAACTCTACCCCGGAGTGTATTGTCACAATTAAAAAGGCGCTTAGACCTGAAGACCTAGCGAAACTAATGACATCCAAAATTCCAAAATGGATGCGCGTTGCGTTGGAGGCATAACCTGCCCCAATGAAAAAACGCCCTAGTACAGCGCCCCTTGATGCCCAATGCGATCGGTATCGACCGATCATTGATGGATTTTGAGTTGACAAGTAAGGATAGGAATTACTTGCTTCAGCTTGTCAATTTTCCGCAGTACCAAAATACCTTTTCATAGGCAGAAACAAGATTCACGATTTGTCATATTTATGCACGAACAGAGTTGCGTAGACTAACAACCGCTAGTCAAGAACTGTTCCGAACAAATGCAGGCCGAGCACACCCTCACGAGCATATCTGACCTCTTGGAGTTGAAGGTGGCGATCCAATAACGGAAAGTCCTTCCTGGGAAAACCACCCAAATAACGATGCAGTGCTCTATACCCGGCCCCATCGACATAAGGAAAGGCTGCAGCCCGATGTAAGTCCCTAGATATTAGTAGACCAATCTTTGCATCCTCACACGCTTCAATGAACATCAAAAATCTTGAATAAGGAATAATATCTAGCAATGAAGCAGCAAATATCATGCTTCCAAATCTACTTGGCGGGTCCGCGATGGAAGCCCCCTTGAATATGCTTTGCTCAAAGGAGGTCGGATCAGAAAACCGCATACCTCTCTCTGTCTGAAAATGGATTCTCGCAGATCCACCTCGACCACCATGAAAAGGAGCTTGAAGAAAAATACAGAATAACTTATTGAATAAATCAACCACGATATATCTCCGACTAGCTCTGCTACCAGTAAGAAAGTGCTCAATCTTCATAAGAGTGGTAGAGCGGAAACGTGAAAACCATGGGTCTTCCGCCACATTACTTCTTGAGACCGAATTACATTCTTGGACAAAAGCATCCCACGCTTTCGAGTAACGAGACGCATCAGATAGCGCGACCAATTCCTTTTTATGCATACTGCAAATACATGAATGGGAATAGCACCAACTTTTTCGCCATATAGGTAAATGACCATTGGCTACGTCATTTCGCAAACAGTCCGGACAAAAGAAACGGCGATAACTCCATTCAACTGCAGTTCCATTACGTAAACCGAAATAAACACTCAACCATTCTGGATTAATGTCCTCACGCCCTTCCCCCAGGCGTTGAGACGCTGAAAAAAAATCAACATCTGGATCAGCGGACCTGAACTCTAGCCCTTCCCACCAATGCAACGGACGTTCGGCCAATTCCAGGCGCGTAAATTTTATTATATGCCGATTAAGGCTGCACCGAAAAAGCCATGACGATAGCGTCTCGTCAAAATTCGGCGTTAGTAGCGCACTTAATCTCACATCTAGTAGCCCCAGAGATTTTTGTTTGCACGCTGCAGCATATTCAGATCAATTTTCTCAACGCCTAGCTTTACTGCATAACATGCAGCACTTCTAATCAACTCGAGAGTCTTGTCCATTCGGCCATAGGTAATAGATAAAATCGACCTTACCATCTCCTCAGAATAGAGCTGCGATGGCATTCGCAATGGCAATGATTCCTCGACTTCTAGCAAGAACGATCTAAAACCCTCATCTTCACACCAATCCGTAAGCGTAACCTCATGAAATCGCCTTTTAAATTCATCATTGGACTGCAGGGCATTCCGCGCGCTAACGGTGCCAAAGCAAAATAACTTCAATCCATACTCGACCCCAAGTAATTTCTTGAGGATTGACATATTAACTCGCTGCTCTTGCTTAGGACGCAAAAGTGCATCATGAAATTCATCGATAACCAAGCCCCAAACTCTTCTAAGCCTGATAACCTCTCTAATTTCATTTGGGATAATATCCGAGCCGCTTTTAGGTCTCACCCCAGAGGCTAGAGGCAAACCGAGAGCCAAGGCGAGTTCGGCTTTAAGGCTTTTCTTGACGCTTATCTCAGGCGACTCGGCCATGGATATAACAACCAATCCTTCACTATTCTTAATTCGCTTCGGGATTTGTGATATTATGGCCGTTTTCCCCGAACCACCAGGGCCGATCACGAGCAGCGCGGGGGCATTAATGCGATCTGGGACTTCCGCAATATTATTCATCATTCTAAAAACTGCTTCGCTGGAATTATTATCAACCCAAAGCTCATTATGAATTGCGGCTATTCGAGTATCCACATCGGCGGATAAATACTTCTGTATGTCAGATCGAACGTGTTCGCTACTCATTTGCTCCCCCCAGATCTGAATCTTTCCGGAAGAGCTGAATAGTCAGGCTTGACTTTTTCGGGCTTAACTGCCGGATTGTCGCCAATAGGACCAGGGTAGGCATCAAGATAGGCTTTTTCCGCAGCTTTTCGGCGTCTTTGCTTACGCGTTAAGACGATGCTCTCTTTCTCGATGCCCTGCTTTTCCCTGTAGGCTTTAAGCCCTCCAGCACTATCAATTGCCCCGACTCGAACTGGCCGCCTATGTAATCTGCTTGCACGATATTCTTCATAATTTGGTGCTTGGATCGTTAAGTCGGATAGACGAATTGAGCAGAACTGTCCATTTAACTTAACCCACACCTCATTCAAATTAAACGGATCAAATTTAACAACCGCCTTATTAGTCCCAACAAAGGGCACTAAAATAGGATCCCAATACGTCTGACCGTGTAACTTTATACCTTCGGGGTTAATTTTTCGTACTTCTTGAGGCATAAACCAAAGCTTCAGCTGCTCCGGTTCTGAAATTTTCGGTGGATACGGAAGCCCACCGGAGGGAGCAAAATAGTCATACCAAGCTTGCCGCGGACTAACTTTCAACGCACTATGAATGGTCGAGTGATAAACAACCACTTCGCGTGCAAACCAACGAGAAAAGTCGAAGAATGTCATTGTGGCATTCTTTTCGCTGTCGAGATCTCTTCGTGCAACTGAGTTCGACATTGTTGTTCCTTTTAAGAGGTGGACTTTTGTCGTCATGAAAGTACCAATCAATCGTTCAACATGACCACCAAAGTGCTTTTCACCAACTGGTCGATATTCGGGATGTATTCCAAATGACTCGCATCCAGCTTTAAATTTGGGACTGGTGAACTCCGCAGCATTATCCATGTGCAAAACGTCTGGCTTACCATAATAGGGATAGTCTACGGGATCTATGCCCATGCTTTTGGCAAAACCTATTTTAGGAAGCACACTTTGACTAAGTGCACACGCCACAGAAACTGACGACGGAACGTGAAGGCTGAGGTAATAGCCGACAATCACTCTTGTATATATATCAATTATCACCGTCAACCAAGGGCGACCAATCACATTGATACGATCATCCGCTAAAAGGATAATGTCGACCAACGTGTGATCCATTTGCACCCATTGCAACGGCCTTTCGACTTTTTTCTTTCCCGGTCGCGCCGAGAACTGTTGTGCTGCGGCATCGGCCCCGGCTTTGATTTTGACTCTTTTTTTCTCTGAGAGAATTAACTTCACACGTCGTAAAACTGTAGCTTTACAAGGGGATGGTAACCCCTGCTCTTTACATGCGACATCTACCTCGAGCCACACTTTGCTATAGCTAGCACCTTTCGAATTGTAAACTTTATGAGTCGCATCAAAAACAATTACCTCTACAGCTTCATCTAATCTAGTAACTCCTTTCTTAACCCCACGCCGCTGAAGAACCAATGACAGAGGACCAATTTCCTCATCACACATCTTAGCCAAACGAAAAAAATAGCTCCGCGACAAATTCAGCTTCACACAAGCTTGAGCGGTTGTTACTTCCTTCACCCTCCACTGGCTAATAACGTTGTACCGCTCTACAGCTAGCGATAGCTCGTCTTCTCCATAATCATTCACATTCAAATTTATTACATTACCCCCAGCCACCCCTCCTGTGAGACCAACAATCCTCTCAATATCGCGCTGAGAAACCATCAAAGCTTCGCCAGTTGCCTTAACGACTACCCTAATGCTCTTTGCGCTAAGAATCTGTTGAATTGTGGCAAGCTTTCCCTTTGCGACTACTAGCTCCCCAACAATTAGTTGATCTGTCATATATAGTTTCGCTGCAAAATTTGGAGAGAAACATCTTTCGGCAACATATCGCCAAGGGTGATATTGCCTGTCACAACGCAGACGGCATTTAAAAAATAGACTATGAGATGTTATTTCGCCAATTTTGTCTTTTTTTTAAACTGAAACGAAGCTATGTCACTGATTTATATATGAAAAATCTAGTCTCTTTTTTGAGCAGGCATCACACTCTGCTCGCGCGAAGACATTCGTAACGCTCGACCACGCAGGTCCCCCGTCCAAGCGCATGGATAAGCCGAGGTGTAGATGGATGTTCTCTGGTGGATGTGGCTGGTTCTCGGTGTCACGCTGATGCTCACCGAGATGCTTACCACGACTTTCTTCCTGCTCTGGTTCGGAATCGGCGCCGTCCTGGTCGGCTTGCTGGCCTGGGTCTGGCCCGGGCTGCCCATCGGCGGCCAACTGCTGGCCTGGGCGTGCTCGTCGTCTCTGCTGGCCGTGTTCTGGTTTCGCGTGTTGCGCAAGCGCCTGCCGGACAAGCGCTGGACGGCCGATGCGGTCATAGGCGAAATCGGCTTGCTGACATTGGCGGTCGCGCCGTTCCAGAAAGGCCGTGTGCGTTTCCAGAAACCGGTCTTGGGCAACGAGGAATGGGTATGCATCGCCGACGACCCCATTGAGGCCGGGGAACGCATACGGATCGTCTCCGTGGAAGGCAACACCGTGCGTGTCGCCAAGGTCAATACTCGAAAGGAAATGCAATGACAGGTCTTATCATCGCGGGCGCCCTGGTCCTCTTCGTCTTCGTCACGCTCTGGCAGGGCGTGCGCATCGTGCCCCAGGGCCAGGAGTGGATCGTGGAGCGCCTGGGCCGCTACCACTCGACCCTCAAGCCAGGGCTGAATATCGTGGTGCCCTACATGGATGTGGTCGCCTACCGGCTGCCGACCAAGGACATGATCCTCGATGTCCAGCAGCAGGAAATCATCACCCGGGACAACGCCGTCATCGTGGCCAACGCCTTATGCTTCGCCAAGGTGGTCGACCCGCAGAAGGCCGCCTATGGTGTCGAAAACTATGCCTTGGCGGTCACCAGCCTCACCATGACCTCGCTGCGGGCCATCGTCGGCTCGATGGACTTGGATGAAGCCTTGTCCAGCCGGGACCATATCAAGGCGAGGTTGCGCGAGGCCATGTCCGAACAGACCGAGGACTGGGGTATCACGGTCCGCTCGGTGGAGATTCAGGACATCAAGCCCTCGGTTTCGATGCAAGCCGCGATGGAGCGACAGGCCGCCGCCGAGCGCGAGCGCAAGGCCGATGTCACCCGCGCCGAAGGCAACAAGCAAGCCGCCGTGCTGGAGGCCCAGGCGCGGCAGGAGTCCGCCAAGCTGGACGCCGAGGCGCAAGTCAATCTGGCCGAGGCATCGGCCAAGGCCATCGAGATGGTCAAGCTGGCGGTCGGCGGCGATCCCACTTCCGCCATGTACCTGCTGGGCGAACGCTATATCACGGCACTGGAGAGCCTGGCGGGCAGTCAAAACGCCAAGATCGTCCTGTTGCCCGCCGATGTGCAGGAAACCCTCAAGGGCATCATGGGACGTTCTGTCTCACGGTAGCGGAGCGCTCGCCCTGCCCCGCTGAGCTACGATCAACGGCATTCCCGGTACATGCCACCCTTTCTCTCCAGGAACATGACCATGAAGTCCATCGCCTTGCAGCATCTGCTTTCGGCCAGCCTCTCGGTTCTGCTGACGGTTGGGATCGCCGCGCCCAGCGCCGCTTCGGACAACCTGCTGCAACAGGTCCAGCAGCGCGGGGCCTTGCGAATCGGCCTGGAAGGCACCTACCCACCTTTCAACTTCCAGGATGAGAACGGCCAGTTGACCGGCTTCGAAGTGGACTTCGCCAAGGCCGTGGCCAAGGAGCTGGGAGTGAAGCCCGAATTTCAGCCCAGCAAGTGGGACGGCATTCTCGCGGCCCTGGAGTCCGGTCGCCTGGACGTGGTCATCAACCAGGTGACCCTCTCCGAGGAGCGCAAGAAAAAATACGATTTCAGCCAGCCTTATACGGTGTCCGGCATCCAGGTGCTGACCCGCAAGGGCGAGGAGTCGAAGTTCACTCAACTGTCCGACCTGGACGGCAAGAAGATCGGCGTGGTGCTGGGAACCAACTATGAGAGTTGGCTGAGGCAGAACGCGCCGAAAGCCGACATCCGTACCTACGACGATGACCCCACCCGCAACCAGGACCTGCGGGTCGGTCGCCTGGACGCCATCCTCGGCGACCGGCTGGCCGCCTTTGAACTGATCGGCAAGACCGGCGATACCCTGGCGATCGCCGGCGAGCCGTTCTCCCGGCAGGAGTCGGCGATCGCGCTGCGCAAGGGCAACCCCGAGCTGCGCGAGGCCCTGGACAAGGCCATCGAGACATTGCGCCAGAACGGCACGCTGGCTGAAATCTCCCGGAAGTGGTTCAAGGCCGATGTGACACGATGATCGACGCCAGCCTGCAGCTTGCCCTGGACTCCGCGCCCTACCTGCTGAAGGGCGCTCTTTATACGGTGACGCTGAGCCTGGGGGGCATGTTCTTCGGACTGCTGCTTGGTTTCGGCCTGGCCTTGATGCGTTTGTCGCGATTGACCGCGCTGTCCTGGGTGGCCCGAGTCTACGTGTCCTTCGTGCGAGGCACGCCGCTCCTGGTGCAACTGTTCATGATTTATTACGGGCTGCCCCAACTGGGCATCCAGTTGGACCCGTTGCCCGCGGCGCTGATCGGCTTTTCCCTGAACATGGCCGCCTACATCACGGAAATCCTCCGCTCGGCCATCGCCACCCTCGACAAGGGCCAATGGGAAGCGGCCGCCAGCATCGGCATGACGCGCGGCCAGACCCTGCGCCGGGTCGTCTTGCCCCAGGCCGCCCGCACCGCCCTGCCCCCGCTGGGCAACAGCTTCATCTCCCTGGTCAAGGACACTTCCCTGGCCGCCACCATCCAGGTGCCCGAGCTGTTCCGTCAGGCGCAACTGATCACCGCGCGTACCTTCGAGATTTTCACCTTGTACCTGGCGGCCGCCCTGCTCTACTGGGTCCTGGCCAGCGTGCTGGCCCACGTCCAGCATCGGCTCGAACATCGGGTCAATCGCCACGACCAGGAGTCCTGATCATGATCCGCGTCCGTAACCTGACCAAGACATTCAAGGGCCATCGGGTCCTCAAGGGTATCGACCTGACCGTCGAGGCCGGCGAGGTCGTGGCGATCATCGGCCCCAGCGGCTCCGGCAAGACCACCTTGCTGCGTTGCCTGAATCTTCTGGAAGCGCCCAGCGGCGGTTCCATCCGCGTCGGCGATATCGAGATCGATGGCGACCGCCCCCTGGGTCCGCAACAGGCGCGGGTTCGTCAACTGCGCCAGCAGGTGGGCTTCGTCTTCCAGAACTTCAACCTGTTTCCGCACCGCACCGCCCTGGAAAACGTCATCGAAGGGCCGCTCATCGTCAAGAAGGAGCCCCGCGCTCAAGCGGAAGAACGCGGCCGCGCCTTGTTGGCCAAGGTAGGACTCGCCGGAAAGGAAGCGGCCTATCCGAAGCGTCTGTCGGGTGGCCAGCAGCAACGGGTCGCCATCGCCCGGGCCCTGGCGATGCAACCGGAAGTCATCCTGTTCGACGAGCCCACCTCCGCCCTTGACCCCGAGCTGGTGGGCGAAGTGCTGGAAACGATACGGGAGTTGGCCCGGGAAAAGCGCACCATGGTGATCGTTACCCACGAGATGGGTTTCGCTCGGGACGTGGCGGATCGGGCGATCTTCATCGACGAAGGCATCATCGTTGAAGAGCAACCGGCACGCCTGCTGTTCAGTCAGCCCCGGGAAGAGCGAACCCGCCAGTTCCTCGGCAAGTTCCTCGGTGAGCGCTGAAGAGCGGCACCCCTCGCGCGAGTCGGTTCCCTCTTTTTTTGCGTCCTCGCTCGCATTTATGACGTTTTCCACCGCTCGATAACGGGAATAGGTCACGTTCTCCCGGCGACCTGGTCGCTATGCTCCTCTTTCCCCTAGCCGAGAGGCCAGAAGACAAGGAGAGCATGCCCATGGGCTCAGCCATCTATATCGTTCCGGAAACCCCTGTTCCCGGCCTCGACGACTTCAATAACGGTACCGCCGTGGCGAAGATCGACGAGGTCGAACTGGATGAACTGTGCAAGCGCCTGAAAGTTACCTCGATCTGGGCGTTCGTCAGCCAGGACCCCGGACAATTCGCCGATTTCTTCGAGGATGGCGCCGAGGCCGCCAATGACTTGCCCGCCGAGGCATGGTTCGACCCGAGCGAGGGGTTGCGCACTGTCCGCGCGCTGCATGGGCACTTGGCTTCCCATCCCCAGGCGTTGCAGCACGCCGAGGAACTCGTCGAGGACTTACAGGACTACGAATGGGTGCTATCCGCGCTGGAAGAGCAACGGGTGAAGTGGCACTTCGCTGTCAGCGCATAAAAGGTGATCGTTCGGTTTTCCGAATGCCAGTCGCCGATTTATCCGGTTATCCGGATGCCGATTCGAAAAGGGTTCCCGAGAAGCCCGAATGACCCTATAAAACCGCGCCTTGTAATGAATTTCGATTACATTCCTCTCTTGGCATGCAATCTGCTTGAGTCGTTGGGACGAATGCGGCACGCGTGCCATCCCGCTATGGTTATGGCACCTTGCCCCCGGCATGGCTTTCGCTGTCCCACCAAAAAGAACAACGTCGAGGAGAAGATTTCATGCGTATCGTTCCCCGTATCCTGAGCGCCGCGATCGCCGCCGCGCTGGTATCCAGCCCGGTGGTCGCCGCCGAACTGACCGGAACCCTGAAGAAGATCAAGGAAACCGGCACCATCACCCTCGGTCACCGTGACGCCTCCATTCCGTTTTCCTACCTGGCCGACGATCCGAGCAAGCCCGTCGGTTACTCCCATGACGTTCAGTTGAAAGTGGTCGAGGCGATCAAGAAGGAACTGGGCCTCCAGGACCTGAAGGTGCGTTACAACCTGGTGACCTCCCAGACCCGCATTCCGCTCGTGCAGAACGGCACCGTGGACATCGAGTGCGGCTCCACCACTAACAACGTCGAGCGGCAGAAACAAGTCGACTTCTCCGTGGGGATCTTCGAGGTAGGCACCCGCCTGCTGGTGAAGAAAAGCGCGGGCCTCAACGAATTCGAAGACCTCAAGGGCAAGAACGTCGTCACCACCGCCGGCACGACTTCCGAGCGCCTGCTGAAGGCCATGAACGCCGAGAAGCAGATGGGCATGAACATCATCTCGGCCAAGGACCATGGCGAGTCCTTCCTGATGCTGGAGTCCGGGCGCGTCGCCGCCTTCATGATGGACGATGCCCTGCTCTATGGCGAAATGGCCAAGGCCAAGCAGCCCGATGCCTGGACCGTGGTCGGCAAACCGCAGTCCTTTGAGATCTACGGCTGCATGATGCGCAAGGACGACCCCGCCTTCAAAAAAGTGGTGGACGACGCGATCCGCGCGACCTTCGCCTCCGGCGAGATCAATGGCATCTACGACAAGTGGTTCATGCAACCCGTCCCGCCGAAGGGTCTCAACCTGAACTTCCCCATGAGCGAAGAGCTGAAGAAGCTGATCGCCAACCCCACCGACAAATCTGCAGAACAGATCTGAAGGTGATGCCCCCGTGTCTTCAAAAGGGACACGGGGCGCGGGGACCGGGAGGGGCCGAGGCTCCTCCTCCTTTATTCATTTAGTCATACCGACCGGTCCGGCCCGCCCATGCGGGACGGGCGAGAGGCGCCTTCGTGCCTGCTCGCGAAGGCTGATCGGCGTTTCGAAGCACCCAAGGGGAAACCCACATGAATTACAACTGGGACTGGGGCATCTTCTTCAAGTCCACGGGCATTGGTGACGAGCGCTACCTGGACTGGTTCGTCACCGGCCTGGGCTGGACGATCGCCGTATCGCTGGCCGCCTGGATCATCGCCATGCTGCTGGGCTCGCTGCTCGGCGTGATGCGCACCGTGCCGAATCGCTGGATTTCCGGCCTCGCCACCGCCTACGTCGAGCTATTCCGCAACGTGCCGCTGCTGGTGCAACTGTTCGTCTGGTACTTCCTGGTGCCCGACCTGCTCCCCGAGCCGCTGGAAATGTGGTTCAAGCAGGACCTCAGCCCCTCCACCTCGGCCTACGTCAGCGTGGTGGCCTGCCTCGGCCTATTCACCGCGGCGCGGGTCTGCGAGCAGGTACGGACCGGTATCCAGGCCTTGCCGAAAGGCCAGACGGCGGCTGCTTACGCTCTAGGCTTCCGGCTGCCGCAGATCTACCGCAACGTGCTGCTGCCCCAGGCATTCCGCATCATCATTCCGCCGCTCACTTCGGAATTCCTCAACGTCTTCAAGAACTCCTCGGTGGCCTCGCTGATCGGCCTCATGGAACTGCTGGCGCAAACCAAGCAGACCGCCGAATTCACCGCCAACCTGTTCGAAGCCTTCACCCTGGCGACCCTGATCTACTTCGTCCTGAACATGACCCTGATGCTGGTCATGCGCGCCATCGAGAAGAAGGTCCGGGTGCCGGGCATGATTTCCCTGGGAGGTAAATGATGGACTTCAGTGCGATCGTCCCCGCCCTGCCCGGGCTCGCGGAAGGCATGCTGATGACCCTCAAGCTGATGGGCCTGGGGGTGCTCGGCGGTGTCGTGCTGGGAACGCTGCTGGCGATGATGCGTCTGTCCCACAATGTCCTGCTGTCCAAGCTGGCGACCATCTACGTCAACTACTTCCGCTCCATTCCGCTGCTGCTGGTGATCACCTGGTTCTACTTCGCGGTGCCCTTCATCCTGCGGGCCATCACCGGCGAGGATACCCCCGTGGGTGCCTTCACTTCATGCCTGGTGGCATTCGTGATGTTCGAGGCGGCGTATTACTGCGAGATCGTCCGCGCCGGCATCCAGTCCATCTCCAAGGGCCAGATGAGCGCCGCCCAGGCGCTGGGCATGTCCTACGGCCAGATGATGCGTCTGGTGATCCTGCCCCAGGCGTTTCGCAAGATGACGCCGTTGCTGCTGCAACAGAGCATCATCCTGTTCCAGGACACCTCCCTGGTCTACACCGTCGGCCTGATGGACTTCCTCAACTCGGCCCGCTCCCGGGGCGACATCATCGGGCAGCCCCATGAATTCCTGATCTTCGCCGGTCTGGTGTACTTCCTCGTCAGCTTCAGCGCCTCGCTGCTGGTCAAGCAACTGCAAAAAAGGTTAGCCGTATGATTTCCATCAAGAACGTCAACAAGTGGTATGGGGACTTCCAGGTGCTGACCGACTGCAGCACGGAGGTGAAGAAAGGCGAAGTGGTGGTGGTGTGCGGCCCGTCCGGCTCCGGCAAGTCCACCCTGATCAAGTGCGTGAACGCCCTGGAGCCCTTCCAGAAAGGCGACATCGTGGTGGATGGCACCTCCATCGCCGACCCGAAGACCAACCTGCCGAAGCTCCGCTCCCGGGTCGGCATGGTGTTCCAGCACTTCGAGCTGTTCCCCCACCTGACCATCGTCGAGAACCTGACCATCGCTCAGATCAAGGTCCTCGGCCGTAGCAAGGACGAGGCCACCGACAAGGGCCTCAAGTTGCTCGAACGCGTCGGCCTGTCGGCCCATGCCCACAAGCACCCGGGGCAGTTGTCCGGCGGCCAGCAACAGCGAGTCGCCATCGCCCGCGCCCTGGCCATGGACCCCGTGGTGATGCTGTTCGACGAGCCCACCTCGGCCCTCGACCCGGAAATGGTCAACGAGGTGCTGGACGTGATGGTGCAACTGGCCCAAGAAGGCATGACCATGATGTGCGTGACCCACGAGATGGGCTTCGCGCGCAAGGTCGCCCACCGGGTGATCTTCATGGACCGTGGACAGATCGTCGAGGACTGCGAGAAGGAAGAGTTCTTCGGCGACGTCAGCGCGCGCTCCGAACGGGCCCAGCAGTTCCTCGCGAAAATCCTTCAGCACTGAAGGTCGCGCGTCCCCGGGCGGCCCCTCCCCGGCCGCCCGTACTGGCCAGCCCCGGATGACTGTGATGGAATGCTCCCCCGCCAGCCTTCGCACCGCTCCGTCCGTCCTGACCGTGAAACCCCGCCTCGTCCGTCACCTGCTGCTGCCGGTCATCGCCATGATCCTGGGCGTCTGGGGGTGCGGCTACGCCGGGTTCCGCATCAGCGAGCACGCCGGCATCCGCGCGCTCGCCGAGAATGGCGCGCGACAGTTGGAGCTGAACGCCCGGGCCGTCGAAAGCGAAATCAACAAATACACCTACCTGCCAAGCCTGCTGGAACTGGAGGCGGGCGTCGGCCGCCTGCTGCTCGCCCCGTCCGCCGAGCGCCGGCAGCGCGTCAACGCCTACCTGGAAGGACTCAACCAGCGCGCCGGTGGCCTGGCCATCTATATTCTGGATACTCAGGGCCGCGTGGTCGCCACCAGCAATTGGCGCGAGGCGGGCAGCTACCTGGGGGAGGACCTGTCGTTCCGCGCCTATTTCCAGGACGCGGTGCGCGGGCGTCCCGGGCGCTTCTACGGTATTGGCAGCACCAGCGGCGAGCCCGGCTATTACCTGGCCCACGGGTTGCGTGCCGAAGGGCGGATCATCGGCGTGGCGGTGGTCAAGGTGCGCCTGGATGCGCTGGAAGAGCGCTGGCAACGGGCGCGCCTCGAAGCGTACGTCAGCGATGAGAACGGCATCATCATCCTCTCCAGCGATCCGTCCCGGCGCCTGAAGGCGATCCGCCCCCTGGACGACCCCACCCGCGAGCGGCTCGCCCGCAGCCTGCAGTACTACTGGTGGGCACTGAAGGAATTGCAGCCCCTGGGGCGGGAAACCCTCAGCAATGGCGTCGAGCAGATCAGCTTCCCGAGCAAGGGCGAACCCGGCCAGCCGACCCAGGCGAACTACCTGGCCCAGAGCCGTCCGCTCAACGACACGCCCTGGCACCTGACGCTGCTCACCCCCCTGCAGGACGAACGCCGCGAGGCGGTCAGTCACGGCACGCTGGTGGCCGTGGCGGTGGCGCTGCTGGCGTTCCTGCTGATCGCCTGGAACGAGCGGCGCAAGGTGCTGGCCACCCGCCTCGCCGCCCGCGAGGCACTGCAACAGGCCAACAGCGAACTGGAACGCAAGATCGCCGAGCGCACCGCCGACCTCAGCGCCAGCAACGAGCGGCTCAAGGCGGAAATCCGCGAGCGCCGCCAGGCCGAGGACACCCTGCGGCGGGCCCAGGACGACCTGGTCCAGGCCGGGAAGCTCGCCGTGATCGGACAGATGTCCACCAGCATCGCCCACGAACTGAACCAACCCCTGGCCGCCTTGCGCACCCTGTCGGGCAATACCGTGCGCTTCCTGCAACGGGGTGCCCTGGATACCGCGGCCACCAACCTGGCCACCATCAACGAGCTGGTGGACCGCATGGGGCGCATCACCGCCAGCCTGCGGGCCTTCGCCCGGCGCTCCGACGACCACGGCGAAGCCAACCTCGGCAAGGCCATCGACGCTGCCCTGCTACTCCTGCATCCCCGCCTGCAACGCACCCCGGTCGACGTGGAGCGGGCATACGACGATACGCGCCTGGCCATCGACCAGACGCGCCTGGAGCAGATTCTGGTCAACCTGATCGCCAACGCGCTGGACGCCATGGCCTCCCAAGAGCAGCGCCGTTTGCGGTTGCTGGGCCAAGCCTCGGGCGAACGCTACCGACTGCGGGTGCAGGACAACGGTCCCGGCATCGCGCCGGCCGACCGCCAGCGCCTGTTCGAGCCTTTCTTCACCACCAAGCCCGGCGAGCAAGGCCTGGGCCTGGGCCTGACCCTGTCCGCCAGCCTGGCCACCGCCGCCGGCGGCACCTTGAGCGTTGAACACCCCGAGGGCGGCGGCACGGCGTTCGAGCTGATCCTGTCGCGCGCCCAGCTCAACACCGCTCGCCCGGCAGAGGACTCCCCCCCATGAGCGAACGCCTCAGCGTCCTGATCGTCGAGGACGACCCCCACGTTTTGCTGGGCTGCCAGCAGGCCCTGGCCCTGGAGGACATCCCCAGCGAGGGCGTGACCAGCGCCGAGGCGGCCTTGCAGCGCATCGGCGAGGATTACGCCGGTATCGTGGTCAGCGATATCCGCTTGCCCGGCCTCGACGGCCTGCAACTGCTGGCCCGGCTCAAGTCCCGCGATCCAAGCCTGCCGGTGGTACTGATCACCGGGCACGGCGACATCAGCATGGCCGTACAGGCCATGCGCGACGGCGCCTACGACTTCATGGAGAAACCCTTTTCCCCCGAGCGGCTGGTGGACGTGGTCCGCCGGGCCCTGGAGCAACGCGCCCTGGCCCGGGAAGTCTCCGACCTGCGTCGCCAGCTCGCGGGGCGCCAGGCGCTGGAGCAGCGCATCCTCGGCCGCTCGCCGGCCATGCAGCGGCTGCGGGAGCTGATCGCCAACGTCGCCGACACCTCGGCCAACGTGCTCATCGAGGGCGAGACCGGGACCGGCAAGGAGCTGGTCGCCCGCTGCCTGCACGATTTCAGCCGCCGCCAGGCCCGACCCTTCGTGGCGCTGAACTGCGGCGGGCTGCCGGAAAACCTCTTCGAAAGCGAGATCTTCGGCCACGAGGCCCATGCCTTCACCGGCGCGGGCAAGCGGCGCATCGGCAAGATCGAGCACGCCGATGGCGGTACGCTGTTCCTCGACGAAGTGGAAAGCATGCCCCTCAACCTGCAGATCAAACTGCTGCGGGTGCTCCAAGAGCACACCCTGGAACGGCTCGGCTCCAACCAGAGCGTGGCGGTGGATTGTCGGGTGATCGCCGCCACCAAGGCGGACCTGGCCGAACAGGGCAAGGCCGGGCGCTTTCGCAGCGACCTCTACTACCGGCTCAACGTGGTGACCCTGGAGCTGCCTCCGTTGCGAGAGCGTCGCGAAGACATCCCGCTGCTGTTCGAGCACTTCCTGCAACAGTCTGCGTTGCGCCTGGATCGGGTCGCGCCGGAGCTGGACCGCCCCACCCTCTGCGCCCTGATGGCCCACGACTGGCCGGGCAACGTGCGGGAATTGCGCAATGTCGCCGAGCGCTTCGCCCTGGGGCTGCCGGTGTTCAAGGCGAACGGGCCGAGCGAAAGCGTCGGGCCGAGCTTCGCCGAGGCGGTGGAGGCGTTCGAGCGACGCCTGCTGAGCGAGGCCCTGGAGCGGAACGGCGGCAACCTCAGCCAGGCCAGCCAGGCCCTGGGGCTGCCCAAGACCACCTTCTTCGACAAGGTGAAGAAGTACGGGCTCTGAAGGCTTCAGCCGTCCCAGTCGGTTTCGGCCTCCAGCTTGTGCGCCAGATGATCCAACAACGCCCGCAGGACGGCGGGCATCTGCCGCCGGCTACCGTATACGGCGTGAATGCCCAGTTCCTTGGGCTGGTAGTCGTTCAGCAGGGCCACCAACGTGCCGTCCTTGAGCAACCGCGCCACGGAATAGCGCGGTTGCAGGCTGATGCCGACGTCGGCCAGGGTGGCCTCCAGCAACACCATGGATTCGTTGGCGCTGAGGTTGCCGCCCAAGGACACCGGCCAGGGCCGGTCGTCCTGGCGGAACGTCCAGACGCTGCGGCCGAAAGGCGAATAGCTCAGGCAGTTGTGCCGCATCAGGTCGTCGGGATGCTGCGGCGTGCCGTGGCGACGCAGGTACGCCGGGGTCGCGCATACCACCGAGCGGCACACTCCCAGGCGCCGGGCGATCAGGTTGGGGTCGAGCTGGTTGGTGATGCGCAGCGCCAGGTCGATGCGTTCTTCCACGAGGTTCACCGCCTCGCTGTTCACCAGCAGGTCGACGGATACGCCGGGATGCCGGGCGATGAATTCGCTGACCCGGTGCACCAGCCAGGCTTGGGCGAAGGACTGGCTGCAGGTGATCCGCAACGCTCCGCGCAGGGTGTCGCCGGACACGCTGTCCAGCTCGCGCAGGCCGTCGGCCATGGCCAGCAGCTCGCGGCAGCGGGGCAACAGCTCCTCGCCGGCGCCGGTCAGGCTGGACTTGCGGGTGGTGCGGTGCAGCAGCCGGGCGCCGACCCACTCTTCCAGTTCCATGAGGTAGCGGGACACCATCGCCCGGGACATGTCCAAGGCATCCGCCGCCGCGGTCTGGCTGCCTCGCTCCACCACTTCCACGAACACTCGCGCCGCCGTCAGCCGATCCACGATTGATTCACCTCAAGCAACAAACCTGCCCGAATTATGGGGCTTTTTGTCCGCCTGGCTGCAACTAAGATCGCGGTCTCGTTCTTATCTGCCATCGGAGCCTCCATGACCCTCTCTCCCGTTCGTACCCTTCTCGCCGGCGCCCTGCTGCTGGCGGCCCAGAACCTGTTTGCCCAAGGCTTGACTCTGGACACCTACAACCCCGGCGACAAGGCGGTGTTCCCGGTATCCTCGACCCTGGTCACCGGCGAGCACGACGCCCTGCTGGTGGATGCCCAGTTCTCCCCGGTCCAGGCCCGCGACCTGGTGGAGCGCATCCGTGCCAGCGGCAAGACCCTGAAGACGATCTACATCAGCCATGGCGATCCGGACTTCTATTTCGGTCTGGAAACCCTCGTCGCCGCCTTCCCCGAGGCCGAGGTATTGGCGACGCCGGCGACCGTGGCCCATATCGAGGCAACCCGGGCCCACAAGCTGGCATACTGGTCGGCCCAGCTAAAGGACGCCGCCCCCAAGACCACCGTGGTGCCCAAGGCCCTCGAAGGCGATCGTCTGACCCTGGAGGGCCAGACTATTCGGGTGATCGGCCTGGACCGTGACCCGGCGTCCACCACCCTGTGGATCCCCGCGTCCCACACCGTGCTCGGCGGCGTGTTGATCAGCGCCAACATGCACGTCTGGACCGCCGACTCCCAGAGCCCGGAATCCCGCCGGGCCTGGATCGACGCCCTGGATCGCCTGGAGGCCCTGCACCCACGGAAAGTGGTGCCGGCCCACTACCTCGGGCAGCCTCACTTCGATCTGCAGGACCTGCGATTCACCCGCGACTACCTGAAGACCCTGGAGGCCGAGCTGCCGAAAGCAGCCAACGCCCAGGAACTGGTGGCCGCCATGAAGCGTCACTATCCCACCCTGGCGGGCGAAGCCGATCTGGAGCTGAGCGCCAAGGTGCTCAAGGGCGAGATGCAGTGGCCCTGAGGCCACGTCCCCTCCTTTCACACCACCGAGGTCTCGTCATGGCGAACATCCTGATCACCGGCACCACCCGCGGTATCGGCCTGGGGCTGGTACGCACCTTCCTCGACCAAGGCTTGACGGTGTATGCCGCGGCCCGTAGCGAGGCGCACGCCGACGTGCTGGTCGCCCTGGGCGCAACCCACGGCGACCGGTTGCGATTGATCTTCGGCGACCTGGACGACGAACACGCGGCCGAGCGCTTGCTGGCGGCCCTGGGCGACGCGCCCCTGGAGTACGCCCTGTTCAACGCCGGCGTCTACGGTCCGGCGCACCAGGACCCCGGCCGGATCGGCGCCGCCGAGACCGCGGCGTTGTTCACCACCAATGCCATTACTCCACTACGCCTGGCCCAGCACTTGCTCCCGCGCATCGCGGAAGGCGGCGTGCTGGGGTTCACCAGTTCGCAGATGGGCAGCGTGACCCTGAACCGGGCGGCGGACATGCCCCTGTACGGTGCCAGCAAGGCGGCGCTCAACAGCCTGCTGCGCAGTTGGGCCGAGCGCCGCGCGCCGTTGCGCCACAGCATCCTGGCGCTGCACCCGGGTTGGGTGCAAACCGACATGGGCGGCGGCAACGCGCCGCTCACGGTGGACGAAAGCGCCCAGGGTCTGGCCCGGGTGATCCAGGCCCACCGTGGGCGCAACCATTGCGCCTTTCTCGACTACCGGGGCGAAACGCTTCCCTGGTAGGCCGGCGGCTGGCCCTTCGCCAAGACATGGCTGGACTGCATGGAGTCGGATGTATAACAATGCGAGTCATTATCATTTGATAGTGTCTTCCAGCGGCCATCCTCACTCCATGTCTTCATCCACCCTCGCGCTGCATACCCTCTACACCGATCACCACGGATGGCTCAACCACTGGCTGCGCAGCAGGCTTGGCAACGCGGCCGATGCCGCCGATCTCGCCCAGGACACCTTCCTGCGCCTGCTGGGTCGCCCGGAGCTGGGCGACATCAAGACCCCGCGCGCCTTCCTGCGCACGGTGGCCCGTGGACTGGTGGTCGACCACTGGCGCCGCGAGGAGCTGGAACGGGCCTACCTGGAGAGCCTGGCTCACCTACCGGAACACACGGCGCCGTCGCCGGAGGCTCGCGAGCTGGTGCTGGAGCTACTGGAGCGTATCGCCCGCCTGCTGGACGGCCTCAAGCCACGGGTACGCACGGCCTTCCTGCTGGCCCAGTGCGAAGGGTTGAGCCATGGCGAGATCGCCGCGCGCATGGGGGTTTCCCTGCGCAGCGTCGAGCGCTACGTGGCCGAGGCGCTCTACCACTGCTATCGGGTGCGTTTCGCCGACGGCGGTCCACTTGAGCAGGCACGGCCTGCCGAGACCGACGAGGCTCGACCATGACGGCCCAACCGTCCGACGGCCAGGCGGTCCGCCAGGCCATCGGCTGGCTGGTACGCCTGCGCTCCACCGGGCAGGACGCGACCGTGCGCCACGCGTGTAATGAATGGCGTGGCACCGACCCTCGCCACGAAGCGGCCTGGCAACAGGTGCAACGGCTGAGCGCCGAACTGGATGGCAGCTTCCAGGCGTTGCCGGGGGACGGGGTGGCGTTCGATGCCCTGGAGCGTAGCGCCCAGCGGCTGCGCCGCCGCCAGGCGTTGAAACTGCTGTCGGCGAGCCTGGCCGGCGCGGGCGGCGCCTGGCTGTTGCACGATCGCGAGCCCTGGCTCGCTTGGAACGCCGACTACGCCACGGCCACCGGGGAGCGACGCGCGTTCTTCGTGGACGCGGCGACCCGCCTCACGCTGAACAGCGACAGCGCGGTGGACCTTCGACGCGGCGGTCCCCGGCAACGACTCATCCTGCGCCAGGGAGAAATCCGCCTGGAGCGGCGAGCTTCCGACGCGCCGCCCCTGCAGGTGCAGAGTGCCGGACGGCTGTTGGAGGTCCGCGATGCGCGCTTCGTCCTGCGCCAGGAGGCGGCGTTCGCGCGCCTGAGCGTGCTGCGCGGTCAGGTTGCCCTGGCCCCGCCGGCGCCCCGCTGGCCGTGGGAAACCCCCACCGCCGGGGCCTCGCCCTTGCGGGTGGAGGCCGGCGAGCACTACCGCATCGAGGCGCGCGACGCGTGGCGCCTGACGCGACCGCCCCTGGAGGTCGAGGCCTGGACCGAGGGCCTGATCGTCACCCGGGACATGCGCCTGGCGGACTTCCTCGCCGAGGTGAGCCGCTACCGCCGGGGTCGCCTCGGCTGCGCGACGGCCATCGCCGACCTGCGCCTGTCCGGCGTCTACCGCCTGGACGATACCGATGCCCTGCTGGCCTTGCTCGCCCGCGCATTGCCGGTACGGGTGCGCTACCGCACTCGCTGGTGGGTGGAGGTGGAAGCCCTCGCCTGAAGCCCCGAAAAAAAGTTCGGGCATTTCTGTCGGGTTTCGGCGCTTCGTCCGGCTTAGAGGACAACCTCCCTTCACCGATGGACTTCCATGATGACCGGACTCCCGTCCCGCTCCGCCGCGCCCGCCACCCCATCGTCCTTGAGCCTCGCCGTGCGCGGCGCCCTGCTGTGCATGACCCTGGGGACGCTCGCCCCCGGGCTCGGCTGGGCGCAACCCGGCGAACGCGGCGCGGCCGCCGTGCAACGCTACGCGATCCCGGCCGGCCCGCTGGACGAGGCGCTTAACCGCTTCGCCCGCGACGCCGGGATCAGCCTCTCCACCACTCCCGAGCAGACCCACGGGCTTTCCTCTCCCGGCCTGCGGGGCGAATTCAGCGTGGAAAGCGGGCTGCGCCGGTTGCTCATGGGCACCACGCTGGAGCCGGTGAGCGAGGACGGCAGCCGCTATGCCCTGCGGGCGGCGCCCCGGGAAGCGGACACCCTGGCCATCCCGGCGACCGAAGTATCCGGACTGGCCATCGGCAACGCCCTGGGCAGCGTGGACGGCTACCTCGCCACCCATAGCAGCGTGGCGACCAAGACCAGCCTGCCGCTGCTGGAGACCTCCCAGTCGGTGTCCGTGGTCACCCGCGAGCAGATGGACGACCAGGCATCGAAAACCGTGCAGCAAGCGATGCGCTACACGCCCGGTATCTTCACCGGCCAGATCGGCGCGTCCAACCGCTATGACTACGTGGTGATGCGCGGCTTCGCCGACGGCAGCGTGGACAACATCTACCTCGATGGCCTGCGCTCCATGGGCGACAGCGGCACCTTCAGCTCAATGCAGATCGACCCGTATTTCCTGGAGCGCATCGATGTGGTCAAGGGGCCCTCCTCGGTGCTCTACGGGCGCAGCCTGCCGGGCGGGCTGGTGGCGTTGACCAGCAAGAAGCCGCTCTACCAGCCCTACCACCAGGTGGAGGCCACGGTGGGCAACATGGGCCAGAAAGGCACCGGCTTCGATTTTTCCGGCCCGCTGGACGACGATAAACGCATCGCCTACCGCGTGGTGGGCCTGGCCCATGCGTCCGACACCCAATTTGAACATGTGGCCGGCGAGAAGCGCTACGCCATCGCCCCGACCCTGGCCATCGACTTCGACGAAGACACCACCCTGACCCTGCAAGGCTACCTGCAACGGGACCCGGAGGGCGGCTATCACAGCGGCGTGCCGGCCGACGGCAGCCTGCACCTCCACAACGGCCAGCGCATTTCCGAGCGTTTCTTCGACGGCGAGCCCGACCGCGATCGCTTCGAGCGCACCCAGCGGATGGCCGGCTATCAACTGGAGCACCGCTTCGACGACGTCTGGACCGGACGGCAGAACCTCCGGGTCCTGGATTCCACCGTGGAACTGGAGCAGGTCTACGGCTATGGCTGGACCGCCCCGGGCAGCGACCGGCTCAACCGTTACTACTCCGGCGGCGAAGAGGATCTGCGCGCCTATACCCTGGACAACATGCTGCAAGCCGATTTCGTCACCGGCAGCGCCAGGCACACCCTGCTGCTGGGCCTCGATTACCAGCGGCGCAAGACCGACGTGCTGTGGACCTCCGGCAAGGCTTCGGACCTGGACGCTTTCGATCCTCATTACGGAGACAGCCAGGTCGCCTTCTACCCCGAGACCCGCTACACCCGCCGCCTCGACCAGACCGGTCTCTACCTGCAGGACTTGGTGGAGCTGGACCGCTGGCGCTTCTCCCTCGGCCTGCGCCAGGACTGGGTGAACATTTCCGTGGAAGATCGCCTGGCCGACAGCCGCAACGACGAGGACCGGCAGAAATTCACCGGCCGCGCCGGCGTGCTCTACCGATTCGATAGTGGCATCGCGCCGTACATCAGCTACTCCGAGTCGTTCAACCCGAACGCCTATTCCGACGCCGCCGGCCAACCGCTGGAGCCCACCGAAGGCACGCAATGGGAGGCTGGGCTCAAGTTCGAGCCGGAGGACGGCCGCAGCTTCTACACCGCCGCACTGTTCCACATCACCCAGGAGAACGTCGCCTCCAAGCGTCCCCAGGAAACCTTCTACACCTCGGTGGGCGAGGTTCGCTCCCAGGGGCTGGAGCTGGAATCCCACACCCAGGTCACCGACCAGCTCAAGCTGCTGGGCAGCTACACCTTTACGGACATCGAGTACCGCAAGGCCGCCGACGGCAACCGGGGCAACACTCCCAACCAGGCGCCCCGGCACATGGCCTCGCTGTGGGCCGACTACACCTTCTCCAGCGGCCTGGCGGACGGCCTGAGCGTGGGCGGTGGCGCCCGCTATGTCGGCAAGAGCTGGGCGGACAAGGAAAACACCGAGCATGTGCCCTCCTACACCCTGGTCGACGCCGCGGTGCGCTACGACCTGGGCAAGCTGGGCCTGACCGGGCTGGAGGCGCGCTTCAACGCCAACAACCTGCTCAACGAGAAGTACGTGGCGTCCTGCTACAGCCTGGATTTTTGCTACTTCGGCGAAACCCGCAACGTGACCGCCACCCTCAGCTACACCTTCTGACCGGACGGCGGCCACGGCTTCGCGCCGCGGCCGCCCGGGGATTTCCATGCGCGCCATTCTGGTACGACTCCACCGCTATCTTGGCCTGTCCACCGCGCTTTTCCTGGCGCTGGCCGGGCTGAGCGGCAGCCTGCTGGCCTTCCAGCACGAACTGGACGCCTGGCTGAACCCCGGCCTCCATCGCGCCCAGGCCCGGGGCGCGCCCCTGACCGGCCCTGCCTTGATCGAACGCCTGGAAACCCTCGAACCGGCTCGCCAGGTCTGGTACATGGCCTACGACGGCACGCCGGGCGAGAGCGCCATGATGGCGCTGGCCCCGCGTCCCGGCCACCCCGAGGCGGACTACAAAGTGGTCTACCTCGACCCGGTGAGCGCTGTGGTGCTGGGTGAACGACGCTGGGGAGCCTGCTGCTTCCAGGCCGAAAACCTGGTGCCCTTCCTGCTGGAATTCCACCACTCCCTCAGCCTGCCGGGCGCCTGGGGCCTCTGGCTGATGGGCGTGGTGGCCATCGTCTGGGTGGTCGACAGCCTGGTCGCCCTGGCCCTGACGCTGCCCCGGGGGCGACCGTTCCTTGGCAAGTGGTGGCGAAGCTGGACGATCAGGACCGGCACGCCGTTCCGCCTGACCTTCGACCTGCACCGCGCGGGCGGGCTCTGGTTGTGGCTGCTGATCGTGCCGGTGGCGATCAGCAGCGTGGCGATGAACCTGCCCGAGCAGGTCTTCAAGCCGACGGTCTCGCTGCTGTCGGACGCGCCGCCAAGTGTCTACCGGGTTCGCTCGACCCTGCCCACGGACCAGCTCGGCGAAACCCGAATGAATTTCAGGGACATCCAGCCCCTCGCCCTGGCCGAGGCCGCGCGCCTAGGTCTCGATGAGCCGGTGAGCGAGTTCTATTACAGCCTTGAGTACAACTTCTTCGGCATCGGGTTCGGCAATCACGACAGCGGCGACAGCTCATGGCTGTTCTTCCACGGCACGGACGGCCGCTTGCTGGGTCAGGAGATCGCCGGGCGCGGCACCTGGGGCGAGCGCTTCTACCGCCTGCAACTGCCGATCCATGGCGGGCGGATCGCCGGCCTGCCGGGGCGCATCGTCATCGCCGTGCTGGGCCTGGCCATTGCCGGCCTGTCCCTGACCGGGGTCTACATCGCCTGGCGCAAGCACCGGGCGCGCCGCCATGGCGCCGAACGGGCGAGGGCCTAGGCCCTCGCCGTCCATGGCGTGGCCTCAGGCATCGCGCAGCTTGTAGTGCACGAACAGGTTGGCGTATTCGCGGCCGCGCAGCGGCTCGACCCGGCCGTGGAGCAGCCGCGCGCCCTCGTAGAAGACCATCTCGCCCGGCTCCAGCAGCACCGCGTGCATGCGTCCGAAGTGGTCCTCGATCTGTAGCGGCCAGGGGCGCTCGACGTCCTGGGCGACGTTGACGATGGCGCTGGCGATGTGGGTGATGCCCCGGTCGCGGTGCATCTTCAGGGTGGCCGTATCCAGGTAGCGGCGGATGCCATAAACGAAGGTGGGCGAGAGGAAATCGCCAATCCAGGCTTCCATCAGCGGTTGCAGGGTCTCGTGGATATCCTGCTTGAGCCCTTCGTCCAGCGGGATCAGCTCGCTGGGCACCTTGCCCTTGGCCGCCTCGATGAACCCTTTCACCGACTCGCCCTGGGTCCGGGCGCCGTGCTCCCGGTAGAACGCCCCGATGCGTTCGAACAGCTCCGGCGGCACCTTCAGCTTGAGAAAACCCGAGGCGGTACGAGGTGGCAGGTACTCGTTGGGCGTCTTGACGAACATCTTGCCCTTGCCCTTGTCGCGGAACCACTTGGTGAGAATCACCTTGTAGCCCTTCTCCACCGGCATGCCCCAGTGCATGGAGTCGGGATTGGGGCTGCCGTCCGCCCGCAGGCTGTTCCAGATCACCGCGTCGCCCTGCTTCGGCCGCACCTCGCAATCCAGCTCGGTGAAGCGGGTCGCGCCGCCTTCCCGGGTGCTATTGAGGTAGATCATGAAGGTCCAGGTGCGTTGCCCCGCCCGAGCGGCGTAAGTCGCGAATTCGGTACTGTTGGGCTCGAAATAGTCGGTGTGGGCCTTGAACTGCTGCCCGACGTCGTAGCGTTGCGCCTGGATGGTCTCCGACCAACTGGAGTCGATGCCCATGACCTGGCAGATCCGCCGGTCCACGTCCCGGGCCAGTGGGTGATCCAGCATGCCCAGGTCGCAGGTCTGGCTGGTGCGGTAGCCGGCGTATTCGCCGCTGTCGTTGGTGGTGGTGGAAGCCCGCAGGTGCTGGTTGATCAGGGTGATCAGGGTCATGCACTCGGTTTCGTCGAGGAAGCCGGGCAGCATGTAAAGCTCCAGGCGATCAGAGGGGTAGCGAACCGCGAAGGGCAGCTCGACCCGGTCCGGCGCCTCGGTCAGTTCGGTCTCCAGCAGGGCCGGTTGGGTCGGCTTGACCGGCACCGGGGTCGGCAACGGGCGCAGCCCCAGCGCTTCGGCGGCTAGCGCGGGGGCGAACTCATGCTCGATGAGAATCTCGTACATGCCCTCCTTCGAGCAGCCCCGCTCGAGGTTCAAGGCGACCCAGGCCTTCCAGTTTTCGTCGAATTCGGTTTTCAGCATGAAACGGAGCTCCTGACGCGACGCCCAGAGTATCGCCGATCATCCTGGCCGATTCGACAGGCCCGGCGAATACGGCGCCCGTCAGAGGCGGAATTTCGCGACCAAGTGCTGCAGCGCCGACGCCAGGCGGGACAGTTCGCCGCTCGCCGTGGTGGTCTGGCTGGCGCCGCTGGAACTCTGGATGGACAGCTCGCGGATGCTGATCAGGTTGCGATCCACCTCTCGGGCCACGTGGGCCTGCTCCTCGGAGGCGGTGGCGATCTGCGAATTGCGCTCGTCGATTTCCTCGATGGCTCGGGTAATCGCTTCGATGGCGCTGCCCGCCTCGTCCGCCGCGCTCTGGGTGCTGCGGGTCTGGGCGCTGCTTTGCTGCATCGCCGTCACCACCGCCTCGGTGCCGGACTGGATAGCGGAGATCGTCTGCTCGATCTCCAGGGTCGACGTCTGGGTCCGATGGGCCAGGGCCCGGACCTCATCGGCCACCACGGCGAAGCCCCGGCCCTGCTCGCCGGCCCGGGCGGCTTCGATGGCCGCGTTGAGGGCCAGCAGGTTGGTTTGCTCGGCGATGGCGCGGATCACGCTGAGCACCGTGCTGATGCTCTGGGCCTGGTTGGCGAGCCCCAGGATCTGGGTCGAGGTGCCTTCCACCTGGGTGGACAGCTTGTCGATGGCCTGCAGCGTTTCGCGCACCCGCTGGTTACCCAGGGCCGCCGACTCGCTGGAACGACGCGCCGCCTCGGAGGCGGAGGCGGCGTTGCGGGCGACTTCCTCGACCGCCGCGCTCATTTCGTTCACCGCTGTGGCGGCCTGCTCGATCTCGGCGTTCTGCTGTTGCAGCGAGCGGCTGCTCTCCTCGGCGACGGCATTCATCTGTTCGGCCGCGGCGGCCAGCTGGGTGGAGGAATCGCTGATCTCGCGGATGGTATCCCGCAGGCTGCCCTGCATGTTTCGCAACGCCATCATCAGGCGCGCCGCCTCGTCGCGGCCGACGACCTCGATCGCGCCCCCCAGGTTGCCCTTGGCGATGCCCTCGGCCACCCCCAGCGCGGCCGCCAGGGGCTGGACGATGCTGCGGATGAGCAGCCAGGCCAGCAAGACGGTCACCAGGAGCGCGATGCCGCACGTGACCAGGATGATGACCCGGCTGGTGCGATAGGTTTGCAAGGATTGCCCGCCGGCCTGGGCCGCGCCCTGGGCGTTGTACTGACGCATGACATCCAGCGCTTCATGGGCCGCTTCGGCGCGGGCGCGCTGGGTCTCGTTGTTCCACTGGGTCGCTTCTTCCTGGCGCCCCTGGCCTTCCAGGCTGAGCTGGGTATCCAAGGCCTCCAGATAGCCCTTGATGGAGGCCGTCGTGGTTTCGAAATTCTTACGATCGGCCGGGTCCGAGATCATCTCCCGCTCGTAGCGCGCGAGTCCTTGTTCCACCCGCGCCCGCGTGGCCTGGATCCGCTGCAGGCCGCTGCTTCGCTGGGCCGGATCGCGCGCCGTCAGCAGGCGCAGGCTTTCCAGGCGTATGTCCAGCAGGTTGATCTGGATATCGTCGACGAGCTGGATACTGGGCAGCCAGTTCGCCTCGATATCCTGTTCGTTGTCCCGCAGGTTACTCATTTGAACCTGGGCGAAGACCCCGAGCAGGACGACCAGCAGGGTGATGATGGCGAAACTGATTGAAGCCCTGAGCGAAACATTCAGATTGCGAAGATTCATCGACACGACCCTCCAGGCGATCGTCTAGAGCCTAGACGAAGCGGCGGATTTCGCCTCGCCTGGAAAGCCGTGTCGCCCCGGATCAGTCCGGCGCCACGGGATACCAACGCGGCGTGTAGACCCATTCGCCGCCGTCGCGGCGGGGAAAGCCGGTGGTGGTGGACGAGCCGACGATCACCAGCGTGCGCATGTCGACCTGGCCGGGCTCCAGCTTCGCCAGGGTCGTGGAGGTCAGGCGCTCCCCCGGGCGGCCAATGTCGCGCCCCAGCACCACCCGGGTCTCGGGTCGGCGGTGGCGCCGCACGATGTCGAGCGCCCGTCCCAGTTGCCAGGGCCGCGCCCGGGAGATGGGGTTGTAGAAGGCCAGCACGAAATCCGCCGCCGCCGCATGCTCCAGCCGGTCCTCGATGGTCGCCCAGGGCTTGAGGTTGTCGGACAGGGACAGCACGCAGAAATCGTGGCCCAGCGGCGCGCCGGCGCGCGCGGCGGTGGCCAGCGAGGCGGATACGCCCGGCAACACCCGTAGCTCGACACCCTGCCAGGTGGGATCGGCGCTGCCGTGCAACGCCTCCAGCACCGCGCTGGCCATGGCGAACACCCCCGGATCGCCAGAGGACACCATGGCCACATCACGACCCCGGGCCGCCAGGACGAAGGCATGGCGAGCCCGATCCAGCTCCTCCCGGTTGTCGCTGGCATGGCGCGTCTGGCCAGGGCGCGGCGGCCCCGCCATATCCAGATAGGTCTGGTAGCCGAGCAGGTCCTGGGCCTCGTCCAAGGCGCGCCGCGTCGCCGGCGTCATGAACTCGGCCGCGCCCGGTCCCAGGCCGATCACGGTCAGCCGCCCGCGTGGCCGGCCCACGCATGAGGGATCGAACGGCGCCTCGGCGCGATGCAAGGCCACGCCCCGTCCACCGTCCCGGACCAGCGCGGCGGGCAGGGGCTCCGAGGCGCCCAGGTAGCGCAGGGGGACTCCCAGCGCCTCGGCCACCCCGTCCAGCCCTGGCGCGCCCATCGCGTCTTCCTCGGCCACCAGGCAGGCCAGGCTCGCCTGCGCCAGGCCGGCCTCGCCCAACGCCTCGCGGACCCGCTGGACGACCTGTTCGAACGGCGGTCGCAGCCGGGCGACGATGACCCGCGGGTGAATCAGCAATTCGTCGCCGGCCGGCGGCCGCGCTTCGCTGCTGACGCGGATGGTCCGGCGGGCATCCGCCGCCCAGGGCAGGCGGTCACCCGCGAGCCAGGGCGCCTCGCCATCGAGGCGCACCGTTTCGCCTGCCAGCAGGTCGGCGACGAAACGCTTGCCCTGCTCCAGGTCGGCCAGAGCGTAACCGGCCGGCGGGTCGAGCAGGCAGGCGCCGAAGCGCAGCTCGCCGCTGGTGGTGATCGCCGGGGCCACTGCCAGCGCGTCGCCGATCCGCCGGGCCAGGCGGTTGACGCCCCGCAGCCCGCCGAGCAGCGGCACCACGGCGCTGCCGTCCTCGGCCACCGCCAGCACCGGCGGCTCGGCGCCCTTCTCCGCCAGCAACGGCGCCAGGCCGCGAATCACGATCCCGGCGGCGCACAGCGTCACCAAGGGCACGTCCTCTCGGTACAGACGCCGCAGGGTATCGCCGAAGGCGTCGTAGCCGACATCCGCCCCCTCCACCCGGCCGTTCAAGCCATGAATATGCGAGCCCGGCAGGGCTTCGCGGATGCGCCGGGCCGTGTTCAGCGCCCCTTGGCCAAGAATGAGAATGGCGACGCGCGTCGCGTCGGTCTCTTGGGAAAAGTCGTCGCGCATCAGCCTCGCCACCGTTCGCCAGGGATCACGATCATCGAGAAATAGGGCGAGGCCATGGGGTCCACCCGGTCCAGTTCGACGATGCGCTGGTTGGTCATGGTGGCGCGCTCCACGTACAGCGCGCGCCCGGCCAGGCCAAGGCGGTCCAGCACCCGGCGCACCTTGGCGAAGTTGCGCCCCAGCTTCATCACCACCGCCGCCTCGGCCTGGGCCAGGCGGTGCTCCAGCTCCTCCTCCGGCAAGACCCCGGAAAGCACCGACAGGCTCTGGTTGCGGTACACCAGGGGCGCGCCGAGCACGGCGGCGCTGCCCAGCATCGAGCACACGCCTGGCACCACCTCGGTGTCGTAACGCCGGGCCAGGCGGTCGTGCAGGTACATGTAGGAGCCGTAGAAGAACGGGTCGCCCTCGCAGATCACCGCCACGTCCCGGCCCGCGTCCAGGTGCCCGGCCACCGCCAACGCCGCCGTGTCGTAGAAATCGGCGATGACGCGCTCGTAGCACAGCGGCGGCGCCAAGGCCTCGGTGGTCACCGGGTAGACCAGGGGCAAGCGGGTCTGGTGCGCCTCCAGGTGCGCCTCGACGATGCCGAAGGCATTGCCTTTCTTGCCCCGGGCGACGAAATAGGCCACCACCGGCGCGGCCTTGAGCCGGCGCAACGCCTTGAGGGTGAGCAGTTCCGGGTCGCCCGGGCCAACGCCCAGGCCGTACAGGCAGCCCCGCATCATTCGCGCTCCGTGGCCAGGGCGTTGACCGCCGCCGCCGCCATGGCGCTGCCACCGCGCCGGCCCATCACCGTCACGAACGGCACGCCCCGGCTGTCCGCCGCCAGCAGCGCCTTGGATTCGGCGGCGCCAACGAACCCCACCGGGAACCCCAGGATCAGCGCCGGCTTCGGCGCGCCGGCGTCGAGCATCTCCAGCAGGTAGAACAGCGCGGTGGGCGCGTTGCCGATCACCACCACGCTGCCCGCCAGGCGCTCGCGCCAGTGCTCCAGGGCCACCGCGGAGCGGGTGTTGCCCCGGGCCGCCGCCAGTTCGGCGATACCTGGCTCGTTCAGGGTGCAGATCACCGGGTTGTCCGCCGGCAGCCGCGCGCGGGTGATGCCTTCGGCCACCATGCGCGCATCGCAGAGAATCGCCGCGCCGGCCTGCAAGGCATCCCGCCCGGCGTGCCCGGCCCCGCTGGAAAAACGCAGATCGTCCACCACGTCGACCATGCCGCAGGCGTGGATCACCCGCACCGCCAGTTTTTCCAGGTCGGCGGGGATGCGCCCCAGGCGGGCCTCGGCGCGGATGATGGAAAACGACTGGCGGTAAATCGCCTCGCCGTCGCGGATGTAGTCAATCATGGCGGGCACTCCGGGCATCCTCGGCGAGCCGCTCGGTGGCGGCATCGAGGTCGAGGCCGCGCGCCAGCGGGTGGCCGAAGCCCCCGTGGCCGGCATCGCGGCGAAACAGGTCGTAGCGGCCGGCGGCGACCGCCAGCAGCGTGTAGGGGGCGACGTGGGCCGCCGCGCAACTGCGCGGACAACCGCTGAGGTGGACCGCCGGGAACGGCAGGTCGGCCGGCCAGCGGCGGGCGAGGCCAAGGGCGTCCGCCTTGGTATCCGCCAGGGCGCGGGCACAGCCGAGGCTGCCGCTACACGCCACCAGGCGAGTGACGGGCCGCCCGGCGCGGGTCGTCAGGCCCAGCGCCTCCAGGCCGGCCAGGGACTCGGCGGCGCGCTCGAGGGGCACATTGGGCAGCATCAGGCTTTGCCAGGGGGTGAGGTGCAGGCCCCCATCGCCGACCCGCTCCGCCAAGTCCGCCAGCCCGACCAGGACGGGGGCCTCGAGCCGGCCCAGGGTCGGCACCCCACCCACCAGGCACAAGCCTGTCTGGCGCTGGGGATGGAGGCCAACCGGGGCGTCGGCCGCCACCGGGCTCCGCCGCCAGGTTTCCAGCCAAGGGCCTTGCAGCAGGGGGAAGTCCAGCCGTTCCCCCAGCCGTCGCAACAGGGTCTCGGCCGGCTCGCGGGTGAGCAGGTGGCGCATCCGGGCGCACTCGGGACCGGCCACATCGAGGAACAAATGCAGCAGCGCGGCCACCCCGGCCTCCACCCCGGCCGCCGGGAAGGCCGCCAGCGCCGGCCTGTCATGGGCTTCACGGGGGACGCAGCCCGCCAGGCCGAAGGCGAACGCCGGCTCGCCGTCGGGGCCGTCCAGGGCGCTCAGCCAGAGGTCGTGGGGATGGTCGAGCATGGCCAGGGCCTCGCCGCCGTCCAGGGACAGGGCGAACTTCGGCGACAGGCCATGGAAGCGCGGCTCCTCCTCCAAGAGGCGAAGCAACCGCCGCGTCAGGGGACGCACGTCCAGCCGGGCCTGGGGGTCGAGCCCGGCGGCTGGGCTCAACAACAGGTTGCGCACATCGTCGGCGCCCGGGACCCGCGGGCCGAGACCGGCGTCCAGCAGGCGCTGGATCAGCCCGTCCGCCTGGTCGGCGGGCACGCCGCGAATCTGCAGGTTGGCGCGGTTGGTCAGCTCCAGCACGCCGCTGCCATGGCGTCCGGCCGCTTCGGCCAGGCAACGGAGCTGCGCGCCTTCCACGCGGCCGCCCGGCAGGCGCACGCGGCAGATGCCGCCGTCCCGGGCGGGCACGATGCGCAGCAAGCCGGGGCATGCCGAAGGGCGGGGGGTTGGATGGCGGTGGGGAGGAAGATCGTTCAAGGTTCGGTCCGCTTCGGCGATCGCACGACCGGACCTGGCGGCCGCCCACGAGGCGATCCGCCGGCATCGGTACACCCCGCCCGATGTTGGCACGCGACCCATCCGTCGGCAGGTCTCCTGGCTGGCAGGTCGGCATCCGGCGCGCCTTCCCGGCCGAAGCCAGTGGCACGATGCGCGGGACTCGCTGCATACAGTTGCGGGGGCAGCCACGGCGTTCCGTGTTCCCTCGGGAGCCCGCGGATCGACCCGCGCGACTCCAGGCCCCGAAGGGCACCGACGACACGGTATTATGCCCGCTTTGTGCCCGGCCGCGACAGGCGATGCCGGACAGGCGAACGAGGAGTGGCGAATGGCGCCCTGGCTGACAGTGGTGGGCATCGGCGAAGACGGCTATGCGGGGCTGGGCCGGGCCGCGCGCCGGGCCTTGCGCGAGGCCCGGCTGATCGTGGGCGGGACACGCCACCTAGCCCTGTTGCCCCGGGGCATCGAGGGAGAACGCCGGCCCTGGCCATCGCCCTTCTCCTTGGACCCGCTGCTGGCCCGGCGCGGCGAGCCGGTCTGCGTGCTGGCCAGCGGCGACCCGATGCTGTACGGCGTCGGCGCCAGCCTTGTCCAGACGCTGGACCCGGCGGAGCTGAAGGTCCTGCCAGCCCCCTCGTCCGCGTCCCTCGCCGCCGCGCGGCTGGGCTGGCCGCTGCAGCAGTGCGTCCTGCTGTCCTTGGTGGGCCGGCCGCTGGCCACGCTGCAGCCCCATGTGCAACCCGGCGCGCGGTTGCTGATTCTTTCCCAGGACGGCCAGACGCCGGCGGCCGTGGCCGCCTTGCTGGTGGCCCGGGGCTTCGGGCCCAGTCGGATGTGCGTGCTGGAGCGGCTGGGGGGCGACGAGGAACGGCGGCTCGACCGGCTGGCGCTGGACTGGTCCCTGCCCGAGGTGGCGGCCCTCAACCTGATCGCCGTGGACTGCCGGCCGGCCGGGAACGCCCAGCGCCTGCCGCTGACCGTCGGCCTGCCCGACGACGCCTATCGCCACGACGGCCAGCTCACCAAGCGCGACGTGCGTGCCGTCACCCTGGCGCGCCTGGCGCCCTCCCCCGGCGAGTTGCTCTGGGACGTGGGCGCCGGCTGCGGTTCCATCGGCATCGAATGGATGCGCGGTCATCCCGCCTGCCGCGCCCTGGCCATCGAGGCCGACGCGGGCCGCCAGGCGCTGATCGCCCACAACCGCGACGCCTTGGGCGTGCCGGGCCTGGCGCTGGTGGCTGGCGCCGCGCCCGAAGCGTTGGCTGGCCTGGAAACCCCCGACGCCGTCTTCATCGGTGGCGGCGTGACCGTGCCCGGCGTGCTGGAGTGCTGCTGGGAACGCCTGCGCCCCGGTGGGCGTCTGGTAGCCAACGCGGTGACCTTGCAGAGCGAAGCGCGTCTGGTGGAGTGGCGTCAGCGCCACGGTGGCGAGCTGGTACGCCTGGGGGTGGCCCATGCCCAGCCCCTGGGCGGCTTCGACACCTGGCGCCAGGCCCTGCCGGTCACGCTGCTGGAGGTTCGCAAACCGATGCAGGCGGACGCCTGACGATGGCCATGCGCGACGAGACGCCCGAGCAGCCGGTGCCTCTGCGCAGCGGCTACACCACCGGCAGTTGCGCCACCGCCACCAGCCTGGCGGCCGCCCGCCTGCTGCTGGAGGGGCACGTCAGCGATGCGGCGGAAATCGTCTTGCCCAAGGGACAACGCGTGCTGATGCGGCTGATCCACTGCCGCCCCTGGGAGGATGGCGCGGAGGCCGGCACCCTCAAGGACGCCGGCGACGATCCCGACGTGACCCACGGCGCCCTGGTCTTCGCCCGGGTGCGCCTGCGACCCGAACCGGGAGTGGCATTTCGCGCCGGCCCCGGCGTGGGCACCGTCACCCGGCCGGGGTTGACCTTGCCAGTGGGCGAACCGGCGATCAACCCGGTGCCACGGCGGATGATCGCCGAGCACTTGGGCCAGTTGGCGGCGCGCTGCGGCTACCTTGGCGGCTTCGAGGTCGCCGTCGGTGTCGAGGGCGGCGCGGAACTGGCGCTGAAGACCATGAACCCCCGGCTGGGCATCCTCGGCGGGCTCTCCATCCTCGGCACCACCGGCATCGTCCGGCCGTTTTCCTGCTCGGCCTACATCGCCTCGATCCACCAGGGCATCGACGTCGCCCGCGCCAACGGCCTCCAGCATCTTGCCGCCTGCACCGGCAACGCCAGCGAGGACGCCATGCGCCAGCGCTACGGGTTGCCGGACATCGCCCTGATCGAAATGGGCGACTTCGCCGGCGCGGTGCTCAAGCACCTGCGCAAGGCGCCGGTGGACACACTTAGCCTGTGCGGCGGCTTCGGCAAGATCAGCAAGCTGGCCGGCGGCCATTTGGACCTGCACAGCCGCCACTCCAGCATCGACCTCGGGCAATTGGCCGACTGGGCCGGCGAACGGGGGGCGGATGCCGCCCTGCGGGCCCGCATGCGGGAAGCCAATACCAGCCAGCAGGCCCTGGCCGAAGCCCATGCCGCGGGCGTTGCCCTGGGCGATGCGGTGTGCGGGCATGCCTTGCGCTTCGCCCGGAGCATCGTGCCGCCCTCGGTGCGGCTGGAAGTGTTCGCCATCGACCGCCAAGGGCGGATCGTCGGGGAGGCCCGCGAATGACCCCGCGCATCCTGCTGCTGGGAGGGACCGGCGACGCCCTGCGGATCGCCCGTCGCCTGGGGCCTCGCCATCTCTACAGCCTCGCCGGGCTGGGCAGGATACCCGACGACCTCGCCTGCGAAGTGCGGGTCAGCGGTTTTGGCGGTGGCGAAGGCTTGGCGCGCTTCGTTCGAGAAGCGGGCATCGGCCTGCTCCTGGATGCCACCCATCCCTACGCCGCGCGCATCAGCGCCAACGCCGCCCAGGCCTCGCGGCTCACCGGCGTGCCGCTCTGGGCCCTGCGCCGGCCCGCCTGGCGGGCCGGCGCAGAAGACGATTGGCGACCGGTAGCGGATTGGCCCGGGCTGATCGCCGCGCTGGCCGATTTCCGTCGGCCCCTCTTCACTCTCGGGCGCGAACCCCTGGCCCATCTCCCCACCATTCCCCCGCACCAGTACTGGACCATCCGCTGCCTGCAAGCCCAGCCCGATGGCCCCGGCTACCGCGTGATCGGCGACCGAGGCCCCTTCGCCTTGGAAGCCGAGCGGGCACTGTTCCACGAGGGCAACTTCGATGTGCTGGTCACCAAGAACAGCGGCGGCGTTTCCACCGAACCCAAGCTCCAGGTGGCCCGGGAGCTGAAGCGCCCCGTGCTGATGCTGACACGCCCCCCCCTCCCCCCCGTCGAGCGGGCATTCGACGACGTCGAGACCCTCTGCTCCGCCCTGCCCACCGACCTGTGCGAACCCTCAGAGTAATAGCCCGGCGCCAGCGCTAGAATCACCTCTCTTTTTCTCAGGGAAGGTAACCTATGCAGACCGTCACGAACATCCAGACCTATCCACGCCGGCCATCGAAGGTAACCGAATATAAATACTCCATGAGTGCTGTCCAACTTTCTGATTGGAAGCGAAGCATGGAACATTCACTGCGAACCCTCCCTGCTTGGAAAAAGCATGACTCCGTGATTGAAGAGATAGCGGCTACCTATAACCGACATTTCCTACTGAACAATTCTTGCGATGCTGGCTTTTTTGTAGCGCCCAGGGTAGACCCCAAGCTTATCAAGGCGATTATCTATACCGAAACAGGACCTGGGGCGCCTCGGGCATGGGATACAAGGCCAATGCAGATTGGCAATACAGGCGACGCCGGCATCAATGATGTATTAAGCACGGATAAATTCACCGGAGAAAACATGAAGCTTATTCTTCCGGAAGCTTATCGATACATACACCATGAAAATATCAGATCCATGCCCAAGGAAAATATCATTGCCGGCACGGCTTATCTGCTCCTTCGGGCTTGTACCTTTGCCACCATTACCTTACAGGAAGATGGGCAAATGCTCGAATTCGTAGTGACGAAAGAAAACCCGAATTTTGAACGAATCTCTAAGGCCGCGGGAACAACAGTTGAAGTTCTACGCGCGCTCAATCCAAACGCGAACCCCAGCAACTTACAGCTGGGGCAAAGATTAGCCTATCAGAAATCAGTTAAAAAACGCGTCATTTATTCCATAGAAAAGCTAGACTCCACACTAGCGTCCTCCGTGTATAATGTGTCCGGTGATGCCAACTACAAAGATAAAGTGGATTTTTTTTACAGCTCTATTTAGACTGGGGTGCGCGCATGGATATTTCCAAATATATAAGTCTAGTTTTTGTTTTTTTTATGGGGGCTACCTCAACTTATGGCAAAACGGCACCGGAATTATTTGAGGGAAGCTATCACGGCCAGGGGCGAGGATGTGGTGGCGTTTTAACAGTCCGAAAGAAAACCATAACGTGGCATTCCCAAGCGCTCCACTGTGAAATAAAAACATATGAAGTTCTGGAGGAAGAGCACAATGGCTATCAACATCGGATCGTCTACACTCCAAAGTTCAAGAACAAAACCTGTCCGCTCTTCGCCCTTGAGCTCAATCACGATGAAAATTTCTCTAGTTATATGATCGGATGGCAGGCCACAGGTTTTTTCAAAAAAGAAGAATACGAAGATCGTCAAAATCCTGCTAGTGCCAGCTATGTTTGCGCGCTCATCAAGGACTACAATTCGCGTAACAATCCAGAGCCCAAGGACTTACCGAAGACCTAGTAAATCACAATTCAGCAGCTATTAATGAGCCACTACAAGCCGGATAAATATTACTCATAATTATCGAATATCCTTAATTGATACTAATATGGATTTTAGCGTAATTGAAGAAAACAGCCTGCCTAGGCGCATATTTACTTCTAGTTTTTACAGGTCTCGCAACGGCACATGGCTTGAGCGCGGAAATTTTCGAAGGCCAATATTTTGGGCAAGGACGTGGTTGTGGGGGATTACTCACTATAAGACCCGGCGGTATTTCCTGGCACTCCCAAGCCCTAAATTGTGAGATAACTCAATATGAAGCTTCAGAGCTGGAACATGAAGGCTATCACCATCAAGTCATCTATGAAGTCAAGAAAAAAAATAAATCCTGTCGTTTGCATGCAATAAAATTGGGTCATGATGAATATTTTCCCAGCTACATGGGAGGCTGGTATATAAGCGGATACTTCACGAAGCAGGAATTCGATAACCGTCAAGATCCTGCCAGCGCTAGTTATGCCTGCGTCCTCATCAAGGACTACAATCCACGCAACAATCCAGAACCCAAGGACTTACCGACACCTTAATAATACACAGTCAAAACTTTGGACTGAGTGGATGCTTACAACTAGATCACTATTCTTTTCCAGCCTGGTGTTGTTTGCATCAGAGCATTCCAATGGCAAACCTTTAGACTCAGATTTCTTTGAAGGACGTTACCAAGGTCAAGGCCGTGGTTGCGGTGGGGTGCTGACCATTCGCCACCAAACCATTTCATGGCATTCTCAGGCCCTTGACTGCGAATTAAAAAACTATTCGGTTGCCGAAGAAGAACTTCAAGGTTATAGCCATCGAATTCTCTATGTAGCCCAAAAAAAAAACAAAAATTGTCGCGTGCATGCTTTTGAGCTAGTTCACGATGAATACTTCCCTAACTACGTGGGCGGCTGGTATGCCAACGCCTATCTCTCGAAGGATGAATATGAAAGGCGAGCAGGGAAAAGTTCTAGTTATGGCTGTACGCTTATAAAAAAATCAACCCTCGCAATAATCCCGAGCCCGCCGAACGCTTTAGCCCTGAGTAACGAGTGGTACTTCAAGTAAGTATCTTCCTCTTGGAGTATTTTCATCGGATTGCTTAGCAGTTGACCGAGATGCGGGCTTTTCGTATTTCGCCTCGGCAACTGCGATTTCTTTGGATACGACGCCGAACGGCATTGTTTTAGAAGATGGCTTGGCGTATAGCCACCAAGCACAGCGGAGTATCTCTACTAAGATTGAGGAGGCCCTCCCGTCTATAATTATCACGATTTTTTTCTAACGATGCTGCCGACGGAGGACCTATGAAAAGATACAGCATCATACTAACCGTTATGCTTTCCTGGGCAATGACAGGTCCAGTCTATAGCGACATGCAGGAAGCGGGGATTTTCTGAGAGAGAACGATATAAACCCCGTAGAGTCCGTGAGATAAACGGGATAGACCGGGATACGATGGACTGAGGTGGGATGGGATGCATCCAAGGGCATTGGAAATGAGCCAACAGGTAGCTCGGCTAATCCTCGCTGGCCGAGTCAAACATATCCGCCTGGCGACGGTTGAGGTCAGCCCGCCGCATGATCTTGATGACACGATAGATGAACTGTAGCGAAACACCGTACTTGCGTACTAGGTCGCGCTGGTTACGTCCTTTCCAGTCATCGTATATCTGTTGGTGCAGCCTCGCTGCCACAATGCGAACCCCCTTAGGCATATAGAGCTGCTGGCCGCCCCACCGCTCGACCATGCGCATAGCCACATCGGTACCCAGGGCGGCGGCGATCTCCTCTGAGAGCCCTAGCGTTTCCCGGGCAGCAGTTGATGTCTGTTCTGCCATATCGTTTAGGAGGTCGTGAGCGATTGAGCGGTTGGCGTTCTTCAAGCTGTCCCCCTTTCTTCACGAGCGAGCCACTTCTTAAGACTCTCGATGACGCGACTCGCCTGGTCGCTGCTGAGCCACTGTAGTGCCGCAACATGGGTCAAGCCCAAGACGAATTTGGCGAGTGCTTCCTCGGATGGGTCGCGTAGAGCGCCTCGCTCATGTAGCTCAAGCCAGAGCGAACGGATCTTCTTCGATTGCGGGTCAGCGGCCAGCGGCCGCTTCCCCTTTGTGTTTGGACGGACCTTGAAGCCTTTCTGCTTGAGCTGTTCCAAGACCCGGTAGAGGTTTGGAACAGTCAGGTCGGCAGTCGAGGTAGCGCCGCCCAGCCCCTTCATACCGGCCAGCATCAGGCGGTAGGTTTCATCATCCATGCCCAACTCGCGGCGGCCGACGTGAATCAGCTTGATCAGCCTGGCACGGTTGGGGTTCGGATTGGGCGCGGCGTTCATCGTGCGCCCCCGTTATCGTTGTAGACGGGCGTCGTGCGCACGTTGATGACGAAAGGCTCGGGGGTCTCGCGCATCTGGTGGCCAATCTCCTGGACGCGGCCGCCGCGTGCCAGGAATGCCTCTACCTGTTCGGCCAGCATCGCGCTGGCCGACGCCTTGGCCTCCGAGTGGAGGTGTGGAGGATCACCGGCTGTCGTGTGGTAGCGCTCCATCAGGCCACCTCCTTGGGCATGAGGTTACGGACGCCTTCCAGGACCATGCTGACCGAGTCCAGCTCGTCGCCCGAGATGGCTACCAGGATCAGCTCACGCCCGGAATCCAGGCTTAGATGAACAAGGTCGAATGTGTCGGCCGTTTCGTCTTCCGCCTGCTGGACCACCTGGGCCAGGGTGGTTTGCTCGAAGTTGCATTGGCTTATCAGGCTCATGGCTACACCCCGTGTGTCAGTCGGGCGGTAGGCTGGTGACCTACTGCGTGGTGGAGCTGGGCGGACTTGCCGGCCAGATAACCAGCCTTGGCGGCGCCTTCGTCGCGGGCTTTCAGCTTGCGGCGCTTCATCTCGAACTTGCCAAGGTCCGGGTGATGCTTCGCCATGTATGCCTGGATGGCATCGGCGACGCTGTCATCGACCCCCGCGAATTCGTCGACCTTGCGGTACACGGCATCGATCCATCCGTTGGCGAAGTGGTCGCCACGGGCGACCTTCGTCGACCGCTTGCAGCGCTTGTTATTCGGCGACTTCAAGAACTCGCGGCGGGCCTTCTGGAGCTGTCGCTCCAGCACCTGATAGGCGTAGCCCGTCAGCTCCGGTGCAGCCGAGCAGCCGACGAAGATGAACGCGCCAACAACATCGAAGTGCGGCATCAGCTTTGAGGTGATGATCATCTTGGTGCCGAAAGCATGGGCGCACACCTGGGCCAAGCGCACCCGCCAGGCCGGTGGCGAACCTTCGGAGCCGGCCTCAATGGTGACCTCGCAGGCCATGCTGGCCAGCACGTCGCCCATCTCCAGGCTGTGCGCGTCCATCAGCTTGCGGGCCTGACGTAGTGCAATCTCGGCCTCGTTTGCGTTGGCGGTCTTCGACTTCGCGATCTCCATGCACTTCTTGATCTTGTCGAGGATGCGGTCCTGGTCCATGTCACACCCCCGCCAGATCAAGGCAAACAGGCTTGAACTGGTCGCTGTCGCCGACCCGCTCATAGACCCGCACGTAGGCTTTAGTGGCTACGACCTGGACCGCGTCGCTGATGATGTCCATCGCCTTCTTCCAGCGCGGATCGTCGAACTTGTAGCGGCGCAGCGAGAGCACAGCGGTAACGCGAATCTTGCCGGCCTTATCGACCGAAAAGGCGTCGCGGATGATGGTCGCAACCTCAGGCTGCGCCCCTTCGAGCCAGTCGAGCAGGCACTCGTCTACCAATGCCTTGGCGGCCTGCAGGCGCTCGTCGAAGGCGATGTAGTCCTGCATTGCGCGCTCGATCTTGTACCGGCCGCAGTAGCTGCGCAGTGTGACGTTCCCCTTCGCTCCACCGAGCTTGACGCCGTACTGCTCGGCGCTCATTTCGACGAAAGCAGCGATGTCGCCAAACACCCCGCCCTTGAAATCCTTGAGGGCATCCTGCAGGGCTTTGGCCTTGGTGAAGATCTCCAGCACCAGCTCGTCGCGAGCAATGTCGATGGGGTCGATTTTGCTGATCGCCACCAGGCGGCCTTGGGCGTCTTGGCGCCAGCCGTCCGGGATCGGGGTTTGTTGGGTATCAACCATGGTTCTGCTCCTCGCTCGGGGGTGGGGCATCGGTGAACGACTTGCAACCGCAGCGCGGGCAGACGTTGTTGTAGAGACCGTGAGTCTTCGGGTCCTTGACTGAGCGCAGCTCGGCATGGGTGCCGACCCAGCGGCAGCGGCGGCATTTCAGAAGCTCAGGCATCGGCCTTCTCCTCCGTATCGATCCAGCCCTGCTCGCGCTGGCGACGCGACAGATCAAGCACGCGCTCGGACTCGCTCTGTAGGCACTCGATGCTGTCGCCTTCATAGGTGCCGTCCGCCAAATCCTGGACAAAGCTCTCCAGGGGACCCAGCTCAGCGAGGGAATGACCAGCTGCCCAGGCGACCACTTCACCACCTGCCGCTTCGCGTGGTACTCCCTGCAAAGTGGAGCCTCGAACCACCAACGTGTCGTAGCGCTCACGCAGGGCGGTAGCCAACGTGCGGACCGGTATTTCATGGGCGACGTCCGTCTCCAAGGACTGGCGGACACCCAAGGCCGCCACCGCCTGTGAAAGAGCAACGATCATGACTACGCCCCCGAGCATCAGCGCAGGCATCACAGCCGCACTTCCCAAACCTTGGGCCAGCTTGTTGTCTATGAACGCCAGGGCGACGGTGCTAGCCGCGAGGGCGACGCAACACAGCATGAGATACAGGCCAGCACGGCCTGCGAGCTTGATGATTTCCAGATTCATTGATCCTGCTCCTTCATAACGGTGAACCACACCACGTCGATGCCACGGATCGTGACCGTGTGGCGGGCCATCCAGCTGCCGGGGAAGCCCTTGGTGCGAGCGGCTCGGATTTCGTGGGCGAATGCACGCGACAGCAGTTCGGTGTGCTCCTCCTCGATCACCATGCAGTTGTCCGGGAAATTCCAGCCGTCCAGCGGGATGCCAGCGGCGCGGAGGTCGCGGTGCAGTTGGTTGAAGCGTCCCAGCGCGGGCAGGAACTGCTCGTCCAGGATGCTGAGTGGAGACTTATTGGCCTTGGCCGGCGCCGGAGCGCTGACCAGTTGCAGACGAGAGGCTTGGGCGTCGGCCATTCTCATTCCTCCTCAACGGCCGAGGCCCGGCCTTGCTTGGCTACGAACCGGAGCGCCTTTAGCGCCAGAGCGATGGCCGGCGTGACATGCGAGCCGCCAGGAAGCGCAGGGTTGAACGCCAGGCACACATTGACTTTGCCATCCGGCTCGTCGGTGAAGATCAGGGACGCGGTCTGCATCTCACACCCCCCGCAGCGCGGCAGCGATCAGCTCGCCGCTGAGCTTGCGCTCTCCGACCTTGAGCGCCTGATTCATCGCGCCGCTGACGAGGTTGTTCACGACCAGCGGATAGCACAGCGAGAGCTTTTTAACGGTACGGGTTGCGCCCTTGCCTACGGTCTTACTGGTCTGCAGGCGGTAGCGGATTTCGCTGAATGCGGACTCGTCGAATATGTCCAGGTAGTTCGCCCCGGCCCGCTGGAACTTGTGAGCAAGATAGGCTTCGAGATTGTTGTCCAGCGGTTGCAGCCAGACCTTCTCGCAGCGCTGAACCACCTCGCGGACGTCTGGGTCGTCCTCGTCGAGCTTGTCGTTCAGCTCCGTCTGGCCGATCAGAATGATGGACAGCAATTGCTTGAAGCCGGCACGGAGTTCATAGAAGCGCTTCAAGTGCTTGAGCGTCGACTTGCTCAGCGCATGCGCCTCCTCGATCAGCAGGACGTGCTGCTTGCCCGACCTGGCCTGATTCTTCAGCAGTTCATACATCTGGTTGGAACGATCTTCCAGGCTGCCCTTGGGCATCTCGCCACGCCCGATGCAGCGAATGACCGCGCCTATCAGGTCAATGGACTTGATAGGCTTGCCCTTACTCGGGCTGTCGTCGCTGCCCAGCACAAAGGGCTCGATCAGCTTGATTGGTTCGCTGTTGGCCTCGATCCACTCCTCCAGGTCCTGGCGCAAGGTCGACTTGCCAGCGCCAGACTCACCGATCACGGCCAGCATGCCGCCATGCTTCGCCGTCTGGCGGATGGCCTGACGGACATAGCGGATGTCATCGGACAGATAGACGGCATCGCTGCCGTGCATCTCGTTGTCGAACGGATCGCTCTCCAGGCGGAAGTGCTGCCTGGTTTCGGCTGCCAATCGGATTTTTCCTAGTAACATGGTCTCGCTCTCTTTGCTGTTGGCATTGCTGAGCGCCGATGCAGCGTCGCCCGCCAAGACTGGCGCTGCATCGGCTCCTTCTTCTTCCATCCTGAACAGGTCGCGTAGGTGCTCGCTGTGCGCCCCACGGGCGACCAGCGTTTCCTTGATCTTGAGTTCCAACCCCACCCGCCCCAGGCTCTTGGGCCACTGGCCGTGGTTGACCAACTGAGCGATGGTCGCCTCGCTCAGGGGTTGGCCGTCCGGCTTCTCCAGGGCAGCGGCCAGCTCGTTCTGCTGAATTCGCAGCTCGGCAAGAACTCGCTTCAACTTCATCTTCATGAGGCGTCCTTACACGGCCCGCAGGCCGCCTTGATTCGTTGCAGGAGGAACAGCAGCCGGCCGGGTGAATTGCTCGATAAGGGCGCTGACCCGGTCCTCCGGTACGCCATCCTTGAAGGTGCTACGTAGCCAGGTGTTCTCCTCGGCCGTCAGATTGCGACCGATGGCCTCGGCGACCCGGAGCATGGCCTGCATCGCGGAGAGTGTCGGCACCTGGGCGCGCAGGTGCTCGGGTGTGTCGATCTCGCTGCCCTGACGTGGGAGGTAAGCGGGGTGCTCGACCTTCTGTAGATGGCGGTGGGCGTCGAGCTGGCCGCTGAATGGCGTGACGTTCTTGGCCCTGGCCACCTTGGCGTCCTGCTCCGGGTAGGCCAGCGCGTCCATGGCCTTGGCCGCATGCTCGATAGCGGTCTCCGGCTGCGACTTGTATTCCTGGCCGGGAACAGCCGCGTCCAGGCGCTGACCGAAGGTGTCGAAGTCGCGGAGCGGCTCAACCCGATAGGTCAGCATCTCGCCGTCGAAGCGCGGAACCTCGATCTGCACAGCGCAGTCGCCATAGACCAAGGCGCTGACGGCAACGGTGCTGCCTACGGTGACACCGTCCAAGCCGCGCAGGCTGTACAGCGCCGAAGCATCAGCCTCGGGATGCTTGAATTGGATCGTCATGTCCGGGTTGACCTTGCGCTCCACCTCGCGGCTGGTCATCAGCGAGCGGCAGACGTCAACGCTGGGCAGCAGACGCAGCTGGTCCGCTCGTATCAACTGCCAGAGGTCATAACGCGCAACTGGCGCGGCCAGTCCAGGCCGGCGCAGGCGGGTGTCTTGGTGCGGCACCAGGTTGGCGTTGTAGGCCTCGGCCCATGCGGCCGCCGCGAAGTTCAGCTCGGCGATGTGGTCAACTGGATCGAAGCGCAGGCGGCTCTCGAACTGAGTCTCGACGATGTTGTTGCCGACCTCTACGCCGCCCTTGGCGCGAGCGTTGCCGGCCTCATGCTCCAGCGGCTCCACCTCCAGGCGGCGAAGCAGGTTCTTGATCGCGCTGCTGGTGTTTGCCGAGCCTTTATCCCAAAGCATGAATTTGGGCACGCCGTGGAATAGGCGATTCTCTTGCTTGCCCCAGGCGTGCATCAGGAAGTCGAACAGGCTGTGCTGATTCTCGCCTGCTGCCTCGCAGTACCACACCACCAGGGCGCCGCTGGCGCGGTCATACAGCACGTAGCGCCAGACCTTCAGCTTGACCCTGGCGAAGTTCTCCAGCTTGTTCTTGTAGAACTCGCGCTCGCGCATGATGTGCTGCCGCCCCTTGAGGTAGTACACAAGGCAGAGCGAGGGGTCGACCTCATGCAGGTAGTTCGGGTGCGGCGCGCGCAGAGCCTGCACGGGGTCCACCTGGCGCTGGCTTGCCACGTTCAGGTTGCGCGCTGCGATCAGTCGGTTGAGGTGCCCGTTACTGACGCCAAGGTGGGTGCCGTTCTGCTCCAGGATCGACCTTGCCGTGGTGGTGAACAGCGTCTGCTTACCGTTGTCGCGCAGGCTCTCGCGCTGCATGGCACCGAGCATCTTCAGTGCATCGGCGGCGACGCTAGTAGAACCCTTGTCGCGGCGGGCCTTGCGCCCTGAGCTCCAGCCGCACGCGGCCTTGAGCTGGCGATAGATGGTGGCCGGCGACCAACCGAGAAACTCCTCGGCGTCGGCCATGATCATCCCTTGCCGCCCCCATTCAGCAGCATCGAGGCGCCGGGCCAGCTCCATCAGGTACTCGCGAACATCTGGCGTGATAGCCATATCGACCACCCCCTTGGCATCCATCAAGCTTCTTCCTGCATCGGCAGCTGGTATTGCAGCGCCTGCTGCAGCTCAGCGCCGAAGCGGTTGTAGAGGGTGGCGCGGGCGGAGGCGATCAGGTGGGCGCCGCGATTGATCGCGTCGTGCAGCTCAACCAGGACGGTGCGGACCTCCAGCGGCATCTCGGCGGGGTCCTCCGGGTCGTAGTCCGGCTTTGCGGCCAGCTCGCTCAAATACCAGGCGTCCAGGGCTTCGACGGCCTGCAGGTGGCGGCCAAGGGATTCTTCGATGACTGCCTGGCGCTTGGCGATCTCGATCTGGAAAGGGGCGACCTTGTCGGACCACGGCGCGGTGCGGAGCTGAGTGCGCTCAAGCTCCAGCTTGGTGTCGCGCAGCTTCTTGCTGGTGTCCGCCTCCACCTTCGACAGGGCGTCATAGTCGCCTTGGACGTCCGCCAGCTTCTTCTCCAGCTTGGCCTTCTCGGCGGTGTGCTTGGCGATGATCTCCTCGGCCAGCTCGACGAAGGATTCCTTGTCGCCGGTCTTGGCGACCTCGATCAGCGCGGCCTTCTGATCCTCGGGCAGCCGCCGGTACTGCCGCAGCTCGCGGTAGCCGATACCCATGCGAGACATGAATTCAAGGGCTTCTTCGCCGAAAGCCTGGAGGTTGGCGATATCCATATCCACCTTCCGCGCAGTGACGCCAAGCAATTCGCAGAACTCTTCCCAGGTGCCAGACAAAAATTCGAAACCGTTTCCGGTTTTCTTCCCCTTGAGAGCCCGATACAGCTTGTTTTCCTTGACGTAGGCCAGCTTGGAAGTCGAAACGGTTTCCGAAAATTTGGCGAACGCATTTGCCATCTGAGCCTGGCCAAGCAACTGGTTGACTAGGTCGCGCTCGTCTTGCAGCCCCTGGGCGATAGTGCCCAGCATGCTCAAGGCGCCGGCTTCGTCCTGGAAGGCTTCGCTGTTGGTTTCGGGCAACGGAGTGGCTGCCGGGGTGCTCGCTCTGCGGGCCATGTACTACTTCCTTTGGTCAGTTGGGAATGCGGGTGTAGCGGCTACGGCGCTCGTCCAGCTCGCGCTGGGCCTTCTGCAGCGCCTGATCGAAGTGGAAGGCGATCTGCGGCACCTTTGGCCCGAGCATCCAGCGCTTGTCGTCGTAGGCACTGCGCTCGGCCAGGCCGGCGGTGCGCAGGTTCTCTAAGCCACGCAGGGCGTTGTCTGCGGTGCAGTCGGCGGCCTCGGCCACCTCTTTCAGCGTCATGCCCCGGAACTCGTTTCCAGCAAGAGCCAGCAAGATGCGCAGTACTCGCTGCACCTGCTCGGATGTGTATTTGGCGTCGTTCATGCTGTGTGCTCCGCATTGGCACCCTGGATGTAGCGGTACTGGCGCACCCCTTCCTGGCAACCCGCCAGCCACGCATCGGCCTGGGCGCTGGGCATGCGGTAGGGGCAATCTTTCTTGCCTATGCCATCCAGCTCGCGGCGCAGGATGTACAGGCAGCCTTCTTGGTACTCTGTACTGCGCGGATCGCGCGGGCCGTCGAATAGGGTGTTGAAAAGCTCCAGGGCCTCACTCACGGTCATGACCTCCTAGTTCCAGTTGCGGGTTGGTGTGCTGCTGCACGTTGCCGCGATGCCACGCCAGTTCCTCCAGGCCGGCCTGGATGGCGGCCAGGGTGGCGGTGGCCTCGGCATTGTCCGAGTAGAAACCCATCAATTGGCCGGTGGCCTCATGCAGGGTGCTCTGCAGGGTCTGGATGTCGTGGGCGCTGCTGGTGCGGCCGGTGGGTACGTCGATCAGCAGCTTGCCGCCGCTGCCTGCGAGCCAACGGGTCACCAGATTGATGCCGCAGGCCTGCTCATAGGCTGGGATCAGCACTGCTGGCATGCGGCCGTTGGCGATCCACTTGTAGAGCGCCCAGTGATCCTCCAGCCCCATCAGCGCGGCGATGCGCTCGATGCTGTGGTTGGAGCGCTCCTTAGCATGCTGCTGGCAGAGCTTGAGGGCATCGCGCAGGGTGATCGGCTGCACTCGCTTCCATTGAGCGGGCGTCATTGGAGGCTCTCCAGCACAAGCCCGGAGCCGCCGTCCAAACAAAAAACGGCTTTGGCAATTGGCAATGGCATTGCGCCATGCACAATATTTTCGGGTACATTCATCGCCTGGGGAGTGATCGAGATGACGCGGCAGGATCGGCTTGATAGACATACCGGGAGCGTGGCGGCGCTGGAGTCGGCGTTTGCGCTCTTAGTGCTACATCTTGAGCGGAGCACGGCGCTGGACAGGCAGGCACTCATCAGCGATTTCGAAGCGCTTTCGAAACTGACCGGAAAAGACGATGACGTATGGCGCGCCGAACAGCGCATGCTTCGTTTGCTGCAGGCATTACCGTGAGTGATCATGCGGCCGCCGCCTGCCGTTTGGCGCTGGGGTCTGCTTTCAAGCCCAAGGCAATAGCGGCCCGGTGCGCTGCGCCGCGATGACCTTTGATCTTGCCTCGCAAGAGATCGAACACGGTGTCGCGGTTGAGCCCTCGCTCCTTGCTCCAGTCGGCGATGCAGACGCCGTTAGCTTTGAACCAGGCGCGAGCCTGCAAGGTTGTTGATGGATATGGAGGGTTTCCCATGGCGCTCTCGTTCGTGGTGGTTCGGGGGCTTTAAGGGACATATATGTCTATGAGTGGAAATGATGGGACAAATATGTCCTTTAGTCAAGCGCCCGCCGCCATGCTTCCCGTGTGCGTGCGGCTGGCACAAGAGCGGCTGAGGTTGGGGCTCAAGCAGTCACAAGTCGCGGTCTTTGCTGAGGTGGCTAGCAAGACGATTGGTCGATGGGAAAAAGAGATCGCTATTCCGGCAGACCGCCTGGAAGTGCTGACGAAGCTTGGTTTCGATGCGCTGTACGTCGTAACGGGGCGAAGAGACGTGCAGAACCTAGCTGTCGACGAGTGCGAGCTGCTGGAGCTTTACCGTGCCGCACCCATAGCGGTAAAGGCTGCGGCAATCGGCGCGCTTACCGCAGGCGCTGGGGATGCCAAACTAGTTGGAAGTATTGGGGGTTCTGGCCACCGTTTCGCGATTGGTGGCGATTACAACGAGAAATGTAAGAAATAGCCGTTAGTAATTAGTAGTTTTCGGCCAAGGATGAACCATGCAGAAAGACCTGCGCATAGACGGTTTCAATCACCGTTTCGCATTTCGAGATTATTATGAGCACGTCGAGATCGTAGAAGACAATCTATGGCGGATGTCCGGAGCACAGCTGGTCCAGGAGGAGCAGCGATGTCGACTCAAGTTAGCAGAGGCCCGCTTCAACCTGCGCCGCATTCCTCATTTTCTTCTCTTTATCGGCTTGCCCGGTGAGTTGGTAATGCTGCTCTACTCGGCTCATAAAACAGCTATTGGGTTTCTCGTAGCTCTAGCCTGGACGCTTGTAACTATCGTTCTGCCAATGCGAGGCTTAGCAACTAAGACTAATTTCGAACGAACTGTCGTCAAGCACTACAGCGAACGGCTCCAGAAAATCATGTTGATTCAGCGCGACCGAGCAGAAGTCGGCTTGCTGGAGGCGACTGGTTACCTATCTGCTGAAGGAATACAGCAAAATGGCTAGGCCAACTCTTCTTGTCTGTTTGATTCTCGCCGGTTGCGGTAGCTCGGATACCATCTTCGAAGTGCCTACCGATAATGCCTTGGTCAAGGGCTCGCTACAAAGTATCCGCCAAGTCTGTCCAGGATTAGACGCTTACAGTTCTGAGCTTACCAATATCAAGGTACAGAACAACATCCGCACGACCATTGCTTTCGATATTCCCGCCCCGGCGAAGATGCCTCCAGCCTTCATGGCTGGCGGTCAAAGTTGCTTTTTGGAGCTTGGCGCCGATGGTAAGCAGGTAATCATCGAAAAGGATGCCTGCAAGGCGGTCTGCCTGAATCGCGCCCAAGTTCCTGATGGGCAGATGGTGCTGTCGCTGGATTAGGAGGCTTGCGTAATGACCGTGGCGACCATAGACACCTGTGTCTGGGTGCACCTCGCAGACCGAGATAAGCCTTTGTATGCAAGCCGACAAAGGAATATTCAAGAGCTTCCATATGTAATTGAGTGCTTACTAAATAGCTGCAGTGAGAAGGGAATAAAGCTACGGTACTCCTCGCGACTTTTGAATTATGACGCGGCCTTAATGAACCCTGCTGATCGGCAGCGAATCCAGTCTCTACTTTCGACCTATGAGGCCACTGAGCTAGGATCAGCTTTCAGATTGGGAGGCCTCGGTGACGCCATCATAGGTCCGCGCGGATCGGCTCTGGATGGCAGCGATGTTTTATCTGGCCCACGGTGTGACCCTGCGCTGATAAAGGGGTTTATCAGCGTGTTCGGCCTTCCCCCTAATCAGCGTCCGGCTAGCAATACGGGTAAAAAAAAGCCGAACTGGATTGGAGATTATGATGCCCTCAGGAGTCATTACTTAGCGGGCTTCGACGTATTTGTAACTACAGACACCAAAGAGCCCTGTTTCACGCCGGAAAAAAGAGAGCGAGCTAAAGCAGAGCTTGGTCTTATTATCTGCTCACCTTCCGAAGCGCTTACCTTTTTCGAAACTCTTTAAACCTGATTAAAAGCCTTCCTACCACACGGCGCCGATGATGGCGCCGTGTTCGTTTCCGGCGTCCGACTTCGGCGCCGAGCAGGCAGGAGGCATCATGCGACCCGGCACCCCACGCGGCATCAGAAACCACAACCCCGGCAATATCGAGCGCAACGCTACGCGCTGGAAGGGCATGGCGGAGAGCCAGCCCGACAGTCGTTTCGTCACGTTTACTAGTCCCGAATGGGGCATCCGCGCGATTGCCCGCACCCTCATTACCTACCAGGACACGTATCACCTGCGCCTGGTGGACAGCATCATTCGCCGTTGGGCACCCCCCACCGAAAATGACGTCGAGGCATATGTGGCCTCGGTGAATCAGCAGCTGGGAGTTTCGCCTGGCCAGCGCATCGACATTTATGACTACCGCACGATGCTGGAACTGGTGCGCGCGATCATTCGCCACGAAAACGGCCCTGGCCCGCTGCCTGGCGGCAACTGGTATGGCGACAGACTGCTGACCGAGGGGCTGCTAATGGCCGGGGTCGTGCCGACATGAGGTTCATCAAGAACTGGCGCCGCTGTTACGTCCTTTACAGCGTGCAACTCGCAGTCCTGATCTCGCTGCTGGGCTTCCTCCAGATGACCATCTTGCCGATGTGGCAGGCCCAACTGCCGTCGGCGTGGTACGCGGCGGCTAACTCCGTATTGGCCATCCTGTTGTTCCTGGTGCGTTTGATTAAGCAAGGACCGAAGGGAGCTGAGCTCGGGAGTTTGGAGCCGGAAGAACCGGAGGAAACGGCGCCATGATCGCGTTACGGCGATACCTCTTTCTCCTAGTCGTGCTCGCTTGGTTGGCTACTGGTTTTATCGCCTCAGCGGTAGGAAAGCGCGCCGGAATTCGCGAAGCGCGCGAGGCCTGCGAGACGGCTACCGCTCAGTTAGAAAAGGCCCACGCCAACCTACGCGCGCAGGCGGCGGAACAAAGCTTGCGCGCTTACCAGAAAGAGGCAGCACGAGCCAACGAAGCCGAGCGGCTCTTGCAGCAGGAACAGGGTGAAGTCAAGTCCCTTCAATCTCAGCTCAAGGAGCGAATTCCTCATGTCACAACCGTTTACCGGGCGTCTCCCACCTCCACGCCTGTGCCTATCCCTCGCTGTGTGTTTACTCGCGGCTGGGTGCGTGACATCAACGCCGCCCTCACCCGAACCGGTCTGCCCACCGCCGCCACGAGCGCCAATTCCACCAGCGCTACTGAAGCCGCCGGGCCCGCCCCCGGTTCTACGGAAGAACTACTGGAAAGCGGCGTTACCCCTGCGGACATCCTCGCCTTTGCTCAGGATTACGGCCGCTGGTCCTTGGCCAACCTCGCCCTGCTTCACGCCCTGCAATCCTTGCACAAGGACTGACAACCAATGGATGTAGCTGATCTGGCGCAACAAAACGATTTCATCGAAGCCGCGCTGGCCGCCCATGAATCAGGGCGGCTAGGGCGAATGTCCGGCCCCTCAGCGTATCGCTGTGATGAGTGCGGAGACGCCATTCCGGAGGCACGCCGCCAGGCGGTGCCGGGAACGGAACATTGCGCGCAGTGCCAATCCGCGCTGGAGCACATGCAAAAGCGAGGGATGAGATGAACCTGAACGAATTGAGCTTCGGCTTCCAGACCGTGCAATGGCTCGTCCTTACCGTGCTCGGCATTTACACCTGGCTCACCAATCGTCAGGCGGCCAGCTCGAAGGAGCTGCTTGAGCTCCGTACCCGCATCGTGGCCCTGGAGGAGCGCATCCGGCACCTGCCGGATCACACGGCGATCACTGAGCTGCTTGGCGACATGAAAGCGGTACGCGCCGAGCTGCAGGGTATGCAAGCCATTGCCCGCTCGGTGGACCGCATCAACGACTACCTGCTGCGAGAGAAAGCATGAGCCAATATGCCGAATTCCTGCGCCAGGACATGCGCCTGGTACTCCTGCGCCTCCTGGAAGAGATGCCGGCCTACCGTGCGAATAGCTCGGTGTTGAACGCGGCTCTGGACAACTTCGGGCATAGCGTCAGCCGCGATGTGGTGAAGACCGAACTGCACTGGCTGTCCGAGCAAGGTGCCGTGTCCCTTGAGGACATCGGCCCGGTGCTGGTCGCCACCTTGACCGAGCGCGGCCATGACATCGCGACCGGCAAGGCTCGTGTTCCAGGCGTCAAGCGGCCGGGAGCCTGACCATGTCCAGGTCGTCGATCAACCGCCTGGCTCCGGTGGTCAAGGCGTACATCCAGAAGCTACTGCGCGAAGACCGGATGACCCTCGACGAGATGCTGGCGGACATCCGCGCCCGCTTCCCCAACGAGAAGGCGCCAAGTCGCAGCGCTCTCGGTCGCTTCAAGGTGGGCTTCGAGGAGCTGAACGAGAAGTCCCGTCTTTTCCAGCAGCAGGCCGAGGCTTTCGTTGGCGCATTGGGCGAGGACTCCAACGACAAGACCGGTGCGCTCCTGGTCGAGGCCGTTTCCACGTTGACCTATCAAGCGGCGATGGGCGCCCACGAAAACGACGATGTCACCATCAAGGAAGTGGCGGCCCTGGCCAGGGCCGCCAAAGCCACCATGGAGGCGCGAAACCTCAGCATCCGTGAGCGTCAAGCTATCGAGAAGGCTGCCCGCGAGAGACTGCTCCAGGAGCAAGCCCAGGAACTGGACGCGACCGTCCAGGCCGGCGGCCTGTCCGACGAGCAGGCTCAGTTCTGGCGTAAGAAGTTCTTGGGGGTCAAATGACCACGCCGGCCGTCAAGCCATTGTTGAGCACACTCCGGGTCGTCGAGTGGGACGAACTGCCGCCTCATGCCAAGGCCATTCCGGGGGACCTCAACCCACTGGCCGACGGCATCCTCATGGCGCACCAAGTCGACTGGATCAGCATCCAGGCGCAGATCAAGCTGGGCGAGAAAGGCCGCCGAACTGGCATCACCTTCGCCGAGGCCCTGGACTCGGTGATCACCGCCGCTTCCCGCAAGGACGCCGGCGGCATGGACGTGTTCTACATCGGCGACACCAAGGAAAAAGGCCTGGAGTTCATCGGCTATTGCGCCAAGTTCTCGCGGGTAATGGCCGAGGCTCAGGCGTCGGGCGTTAGCGACATCGAGGAGTTCCTGTTCGAAGACCAGGACGAGAGCGGCAATACTCGCCAGATCAACGCCTACCGCATCCGCTATGCCAGCGGGTTCAAGATCGTCGCGCTATCAAGCAACCCAGCCAACCTGCGCGGTCTGCAGGGCAAGGTCATCATCGACGAGGCCGCGTTTCACCGCGACGTGTCGGCCGTGCTCGATGCCGCGACCGCGCTGCTGATCTGGGGCGGCCGGATCGTGATCATCAGCACCCACAACGGCAAATCCAACGCCTTCAACCAGATGGCCACCGACATTCGCGAGGGCCGCTACGGCGACGACGCCGTCGTCTTCAAGGCCACTTTCGATGATGCGGTGGAGAACGGGCTCTATGAGCGCGTGTGCATGATGAAGGGCGAGCAGCCGACGCCCGAAGGAAAGGAAGCCTGGTACAAGAAAATCCGCAACGCCTACGGCCCGCGCAAGGCGCAGATGCGCGAGGAACTGGACGCCATCCCGCGAGATGGCAACGGTGTGTGCGTGCCTGGCGTGTGGATCGAGGACGCCATGCGCGCCGGTCGTCCGGTATTGCGCCTAGCCCTGGACGACGACTTCACCCTGCAGTCAGTGACCCGCCGTGATGCGTATGTCGAGGACTGGATCGAGCGCCACTTGGCCCCCGTCATGCGCCAGCTCGACCCCGGCCTGCGCTTCTACTACGGCCATGACTACGCGCGCCATCGAGACTTCTCCATTGGCGCGCCGATGTCCGTGGATCAGGCGCGCCATCGGGAAGTGCCCTTCGTGGTTGAAATGCACAAGGTGCCAGCCCGCCAGCAAAAACTAATTATTTTCTACATCTTGCGGAACCTGCCCCGGTTCATGGGCGCGGCCTTCGACGCCTCGGGCAACGGCGAAACGGTGGCCGAGGAAGTGGCGGATGAGTTCGGCCGCAATCGCATTCACCAAGTGAAGCTGTCGCGGGCCTTCTACGGCGCCTGGATGCCGAAGTTCGTCGAGCTGTTCGAGGACGAGGCGATCACCATCCCGAAAGACGACAACCTGCAGCAAGACGTGCGTGCCATCGAGACAGTCGACGGCATCCCGATGGTATCCAAGGCCCGCGCCAAGGATCTGAAGGACCCGGACCTGTACCGCCATGGCGATTTCGCGGGCGCTGGCATGCTCGCCAACTTCGCCACCCTGGAATCGCCCTCCACTCCGACCCGCGCCAGATCCCGCCGCCGCCGTGCGGCACGAGCAATCACCCGAGGTTATGCATGAGCCGCCCCCGTGGTCTATGGGTCAGCCCCACCGAGTTCGTTTCCTTCTCCGATGCCAAGCGGGACAAGCTGACCAGTCAGCACGTCGCCACGCGCGGGCGCTTCCAGGGCGGATTCGCCGGGCTCAACCTGCCGAACCCTGACCCGATCCTGAAGGCCCAGGGCAAGGACATTGCAACCTATCGTGATCTGCGCGCCCACCCGCGCATCGGCGGCAACATTCGCCGTCGGAAGTCGGCGGTACTCGCCCTGGAGCGCGACCTCCGGCGCGGCGACGCCCCCGTGCGTGTCGAGCGCTTCATCCGCGATTGGCTGGCTGACCTGGACTTGGACCGCCTGCTGCGCGAGCTGCTCGATGCACCGCTGTACGGCTATCAGCCGGTCGAAATGATGTGGCGGCCGGTGGGCATGTTCACCGTGCCCGAGGACCTGGTCGGCAAGCCGGCCGAGTGGTTCCGCTACGACCAGGATAATCGCCTGCGCTTCATGGCGCGCGACGCCGGTCCGGAAGGCGAGCTGTGCGACCCTGGCCGTTTCGTTGTCGCCCGGCAGGACGCCACTTACGCCAACCCCTACGGCTTCCCCGACCTGTCCATGTGCTTCTGGTCGGTCGTCTTCATGAAGGGCGGCCTGAAGTTCTGGATGCAGTTCACCGAGAAGTACGGCTCGCCCTGGGTCGTGGGCAAGCACCCACGGGGGGCGACCGACGATGAAACCAACCTGCTGCTCGACAGTCTGGAGGGGATGGTGCAGGACGCCGTCGCCGCGATCCCGGACGATTCGAGCGTGGAGATCCTCGAGGCGGCCGGCAAGGGGGCGTCGGCCGACAGCTACCGCGAGTTCCTGACCTACTGCCGCAGCGACATCAACGTTGCCCTGCTGGGCCAGGACCAGACCACCGAAGCGAACAGCAACCGGGCCAGCGCCACCGCCGGCCTGGAAGTGACCGAGGATATTCGCGACGGTGACAAAGGCATTGTCGCTGCTGCAATGAATGCCGCTATTCGCCGTGTCGTCGACGTGAACTTCGGCGAGCACATCGCAGCCCCCCGGTACGAACTGTGGGAACAACAGCAGATCGACAAGACGTTGGCCGAGCGCGACAAGTCGCTGACCGAGTCCGGGGTCAGCTTCACCCCGCAGTATTGGCTGCGCACCTACAACCTGGAGCCCGGCGACATCGTCGAGCAGGCGCAGTTGACAGCGCCGTCCCCTGAGTTCGCCGAGTCCGCGGTGCGGCCGCTGCTCGACCAGGTCGCCCTGGACCAGGCTATCGAGAGCCTGACCGCCGAGCAGCTGCAGCAGCAGGCCGAGCAGGCGCTGCTGCCGGTGATCGAGGCGCTTCAGCAGGGCCGGGACGAAGCGGAGGTGCTCGGGCTGCTGGCCGAGATCAGTCCGAACGTGGGCATCGATGCCCTGCGCGAGACCCTGGCCCGGCTCATGTTTCTTGCCGAAACCTGGGGCAAGCTGAGCGCGGCCGACGAGTTGGAGGTCTGACATGCCGAAGCCAGTGAACGCGGCTGACCTCAAGGCCATCTTCGGCCTGGAGCCGACGGCGGCTATCGAGTACCTCAAGAGCAAGGGATATTCGATCTCATGGAACTGGCAGGAGATGCTGGACGAGGCTCATGCCCGCAGCTTCACCGTTGCGAAGGCCATGAATCTGGACCTGCTGTCCGACATTCGCGCGGCGCTGGAGGAAGCCCTACAGAAAGGCCAGACGCTGAAGCAATTCGTCGCTGACCTGCAGCCCGTTCTGGAATCGCAGGGCTGGTGGGGCAAGCAGGTGATCGTCGACAGCCAAGGCGGCGCCGAGCTGGTCCAGCTCGGAAGCCCTCGGCGGCTGAAGACCATCTACCAGACCAACCTGCAGAGCAGCTTCATGGCTGGCCGGCAGGCGGCCATGGAGGCCAGCGCAGATACCCACCCCTACTGGCGTTATGTCGCGGTAATGGACGGCAAGACGCGGCCGAACCATGCCGCACTCAACGGTAAGGTCTACCGCCACGACGACCCCATCTGGCAAACGATCTTCCCCCCGAATGGTTTCAACTGTAGATGCAGGGTTACGCCGCTGAGCGAAGCCGCGATCAAGCGCCGGGGCGTGACGGTCGAGAGCAGCGAGGGCCAGGTCAGCACGGCCACGGTCGAAATCGGCACCGACAAACGCACGGGCGAGGTTCGCACGGCCCAGGTGACCCGAATCCGCACCACTGATGCGGCTGGCCGCCCTAAGGTCTTCAATGTCGACCCTGGTTTCAACGCCGCTCCAGGGCAGGGGCTGGCCGACGCCCTCAAGCGCAAGGAGGCACGATGATCGAGGTAGAGCTGGACCATGCTCGCCTGCAGGACGCCTTACGCCGCGTTGAGTGGGCCGTGGGTGACACCGCACCACTGATGCGGGCTGTGGCCGTCGAACTGGGCTCAATCACCGAGGAGAACCTGGAGGCCGAGGGGCAGTCCGGCAACGACTGGCCCGAGCTGTCCGATGTCACCATCGGCATACGGGAGGCTGCCGGCACTTGGCCCGGCCAGATGCTGCAGGTGAGTGCCGCCGGGCTGGCCGCGTCGATCACGACCCATGCGGATGACGCCAGCGCTCTGGTAGGCAGCAATAAACCGTATGCAGCCATGATGCACTTCGGCGGCGATAAGGACGCCTGGCCGCACCTGTGGGGAGATATTCCGGCTCGGCCCTATCTGCCGATGGACACCGTCGGGAATCTGCAGCCCGAAGCGGAGGCGTCCATCTTGGATCTGGCTCTGGCCCACCTGGAATCAGCCGCCCGCCTGTGAGGCCACTGCTGCGCGTTTGGAGACCCTGGGCGCGGAGAGTCATCGCGCTCATGCGCGAAACGCGCGGGGCAGGGGTCTAAAGGCTTTATAAAGCGCTCGCCGCTTCGCTTGCCCGCCTTGCTATTGATCGGACTGCCTCCCTCCGGCCGATTCGCCCTCCGTCCAATCTTTAAACCCGATTAAAAGCCCTGTCGACCTCGGCCGGGCAGGCTGTGCGCATTACCTACGCCAAGGCACGGCCATGAGCATGAAACTGATCCCCTTCTTCCGCGCGGGCACCCACACTGACAACCAGGGCCGCCGGATCGAGTTCACCGAGGCGGCGCTGGCTGCGGCTATCGCTGGCTACGACCCGAAGCTGCACCGCGCGCCGCTGGTGATCGGTCACCCCCGAGACAACGGCCCGGCGTTCGGCTGGGTGCAGAGCTTGGGGCGCAACGACAAGGGCGAGGCGACGGCCGTGCCGGAGCAGCTGCACAGCGATTTTGCCGAGGGCGTCGCCGATGGGCGCTGGTATCCGCGCTCGGCCTCCTGGTACGCCCCCACCGACCCGCGCAACCCCAAGCCCGGAATCTACTACCTGCGCCACATCGGCTTTCTCGGCGCGCAGCCGCCCGCGATCAAGGGTTTGTCCGACATCGAGTTCGACGACGGCGAAGACATTCTGGAGATCGAGTTCAGCGACTTCGGGCACGAAACGTCCGCCGGCCTGTGGCGCCGCCTGCGCGACTGGTTCATCGGTGAGCGCGGGCTGGAAGCCGCCGACCAGGTGATCCCGAGCTGGCAGATCGAGACGCTCAGCGAGGCTGCCCGCCTACCCGCCGAGCAGCGCCCCACCTTCAACGAACCCACCCCCCCCGAGGAAAACGCCGTGTCCCCTGAACAAGCCGCCGCCCTTGAGGCGGAAAACAAGCGCCTGGCTGCCGAACTGGCCAGCCGCCAACAGGCCGACCGCGAAGCCACCCAGGCCGAGACCCACGCCGCCAGCGTGGCCTTCGCCGAACAGCTCGTCGCCCAGGGCATGAAGCCGGTACATACCGCCGCCGTAGTCGCCGCGCTGGACTTCGCCGAATCTGCCGACACCCCGCTGGAGTTCGGCGAGGGCGACGACCGCCAGCCGCTGGCGGAGGGCCTGAAGGCGATTTTCGCCGAGCTGGCCGGCGGCGTGAGCTTCTCCGAGCAGGCCGCCCGCGAGCGGGCCGGCAAGCCGTCCACTACCACCAACCCCCTGCTGGCTGACGCTGAAGCCCGCTCCACCCGATAGGAGGCGCCATGTCTACTTACACCCCCCGCAAGACATTGGGCGACCTGCTCCTGGTTGAGGTTGCCCCCGGCTGGACCAAGGGCAAGGGCACCTTGCTGGCCGGCACCAACTACGCCTTCGGCCAGGTGCTCGCCAAGGTCAGCGGCAAGTACCAGGTACTCGACCCGGCTGGCAGCGCCGCCTCCAAGAAAGCGGTGGCCGTGTTGGGCGAGGCGGTCGACGCCACGGCAGCCGACAAGGTCGGCGTCACCATCGAGCGGGGCGCTGTGGTGGAGGTCACCGAGCTGGTCTGGCCGGCCGGCATCACCGAGGCGCAGAAGAACACCGCCCTGGATGAACTCACCGCGCTCGGCATCGTGCCCCGCGCCAGCCTGTAAGGAACCACTATGAACCTGGAAGACCTGTTTACAGTCGCGTCGATCACTGCGGCCATCAACAAGCTGCCGGCCCTGCCGACCAAGGCCGGCGCGCTGGGCATCTTCGATGAAAAAGGTATCACCACCACCTCGATTGTCATCGACGAGTACGAGGGCCGCCTGGTGCTGGTCCCCAACGCCTCGCGCGATGGCGACCCGCAGGCGGTGAAAGGCGGTAAGCGACGCCGTCGTACCTTCGAGACCTTGCACCTGCCGCTCTCGCGTCCGCTTCTGCCGGGTAGCCTGCAAGGCGTCGCCGCCCTGGGCAGCGACGAGGCCCCGATCAAATCCCAAGCGCAGATCATCAATGACCACCTGCAAGAACTGAAGAACAGCATTGATGCGACCCGTGAGTTCCAGCGCGTTGGTGCCCTGAGTGGGAAGTTGCTGGATGCGGACGGCTCGGTTCTGTACGACCTGTTCGATGAGTTCGGCGTGGAGCAGAAGAAGATCACCATGCCGTTCGGCACGGCGGGAACCGATGTACGCAAACTCAATCTGGATGCCAAGCGCTACATCGAGAAGAAGCTGAACGGCACGTTGGTGAAGGGCTGTATGGCCTTCTGCGGCCCGGAATTCTTCGACGCGATGACCGGTCAAGAAGACGTGAAAGCTGCCTACGCAAACTACCAGGAAGCGCAGGATCGCCTGGGCGGTGATATGCGTTCGGGCTTCACCCACGGCGGCATCACGTACGTCGAATATGACGTCACTGTGGGGACTCAGCGCTTCATCCCGGCTGATGTGGCGCGCGTGTTCCCGCTGGCTCCTGGCGTCTTCCGCATGTTCAACGCTCCAGCCAACTACAACGAAACGGCCAACACCCTGGGTCTGCCGTTCTATGGCAAGGGCGAAGCTCGCAAGATGGGCAAGGGCTGGGACGTCGAGGCCCAAGCCAACCCTCTGGCCATGTGCATGTTCCCCGAAGCCCTGGTTGAGCAGAAGGTGGGCTAAGCCATGCGCTACTGCACCCGTCAGGACATCGGCTCGGCCATCCCGGAGCGGACGCTGTTGCACCTCTCTAACGATGACCCCTCCGCCGAGCTGCCCAATGAGGCGGTGATCGAGGACGGCGTCCGCCAGGCCGAGGAACTGGTGGACGGATACCTGCGGGGCCGCTACTCCCTGCCGCTCGACCCTGTGCCGACTGTCCTGCGGGATGCAGTGGTGTACCTCACCCGCCACTGGCTGTACCAGCGCCGCCCCGAAGGGGCACTGCCGGACGCGGTGAAGGACAGCTACAAGAACACCGTCAAGCTGCTGGAGAGCATCCGCGATGGCGTGGTCACCGTGGGCATGCCCTCGGGCCAGGCCGCACCGGAGCCGGGCGAGATTCGCGTCCGGGCGCGTCGTCAGCAGTTCGGCGACGACCTCTGGAGCCGCTACGAATGAGCCAGACCCTGGCCCTGCTCAATGCGGTAATCCAGCGCCTGCAGGAGCGCTTCGGGCGCGAGCTGGCTGTCGAGCTGTTTCCAGAGAATCCGAAGAACTATCGCCTCAACCACTCCATCGGCGCGGTGCTCGTCGCCTTCGGCAGCTCGAAGTTCGGCGGCTCCAAAGCCCTCGACGCGGTGCTCCAGGAGCGAAACCTGGTGCTACCTCTGACCCTGATTTTCCGTGATCTCCACGGGGCAAAGGGGGCTGTCGCCCATCTGGACAGCATCCGCGAGGAGCTGACGGGATGGACCCCGCCGAACTGCGACGAATCCATCGCGCCCATCGACGAGGTCTTCAACGGCCAGATCGCAGGTGTCTGGCAGTACACCCAGCGCTATGCAACCCGAGCCACCCACCTGCAGCGCACCGGCCATGAGGAAGGGCTGCCGTTGCTCAACATCGACTTCGAGGAGGTGCCATGACGCCCGCCCGCTTTACCTACACCGGCCCGGACGGCGGCGTCGAGCTGCGCCTGCCGGACGGCACGCTCCTGGAGCGCCAATTCCAGGACGGGCAGCCAGTCGAGCTGCCTGCCGACCATGAGTACACCCGCACCCTGCTAGCGCTCGGTCGCCTGCAGGCCCTGCCCGAGCCGGCGGTCCCGGCGCGCAAGAAAAGGAGCGCCGCATGAGCGCGAACTACCTTCACGGCTTCGAGACCACGGAAATTGAGCGTGGCATGCGGCAGATTCGGCAGGTAAAAAGTGCCGTCATTGCCATCCTCGGCACCGCCCCGGCCGGGCCGAACACCCCTGTACTGTCGATGAATGAGCGTGACGCGGCGGCGTTTGGCCCGGACCTTTCCGGCTTCAGCTTGCCGCGTTACTTGGACAGCCTCTATCAAGCCGGCGCCGGCACGGTCGTTGTCATCAACGTCCTGAACCCGGCGACGCACCGTACCGTGGTGCCGGCCCAGGACATGACCTTTGTAAATGGCAATCTGCAGTTGCCCAAGGGCGCGGTCCTGGCCGTTGAGGTCAAGTCCAGGGACGGCGCCACTACCTATGCCGCAACTGACTACGTCTTGGAGCCATTGACCGGCAAGGTCGTGCGCACCGCCGCGAGTACCATTCCGGCCAGCGGCGAGGTGTCGGTGGCGTTCGTCTACGCCGACCCGAGCAAGGTTACTGCCGGCGACATCATCGGCGACGTGGACGCGGCGGGCCTGCGTACCGGTATCAAAGCTCTCGGCGACTGTTTCAACCTGTTCGGCCTGGAGCCGAAAATCCTGATCGCCCCGGACTTCTCGTCGCTCTCCAGCGTGTCGGCTGAGCTGACGGCCGCCACCAGTCGGCACAAGGCTGTGGCCTACATCGACGCGCCAATCGGCGCGACCCCAGCCCAGGTAATCGCAGGTCGTGGCCCAGCCGGCACCATCGCCTTCAACACCAGCTCCGACCGCGTCCGCCTGTGCTATCCGCACGTCAGGGTCTACGACGCGCGGACGAACCAGGAGCGCCTGGAGCCTCTGTCTGTTCGCGCCGCTGCTCTACGTGCAAAGGCGGACATCGACCTCGGCTACTGGTGGTCCAGCTCGAACCAAGAGCTTGTAGGCGTGCTCGGTTTGGAGCGCCCGCTGACGGCCCGGATCGACGACCCGAACAGCGAGGTGAACATGCTGAACGAAGTCGGCGTAACGACCGTGTTCAACTCGTTCGGCACCGGCTTCCGCCTGTGGGGCAACCGAACGGCGGCCTGGCCGACCATCACCCATGTGCGCAACTTCGAGAACGTGCGGCGCACGAAGGACCTGGTCGACGAGTCGATCCGCTTCAGCTCGCTGCAATTCCAGGACCGCCCTGTCACTCAGGCCCTGATCGACAGCATCGTAGAGAGCGTCAACGGCTTCGGTCGCAAGCTTGTCGGCGACAACGCGTTGCTGGGTTTTTTGTGCTGGTATGACCCGGCTCGTAACCCGAAATCCGAGGTTGAGGCCGGGCACCTGGTGTTCAACTACAAGCTAACCGTACCGCCGCCCTTCGAGCGTGGCACCTACGAAACCGAGATCACCGACGAGTACTTGGTGACTCTCAAGGGGGCTAACTGATGGCTGGCTTCAACGCGCACCGCATCACCAACGCGGCCGTCTACCTGGACGGCACCTCATTCTTCGGCAGGGCAAGCGAGTGTGAACTCGGCAGCGTGAAGGCGGTGATGTCCGACTTCCAGGGGCTGGGCATGGTTGGCTTGATCGAGCTGCCGGATGGCATCGACAAGCTGGAGGGCAAGCTGGTCTGGAACAGTAAGTACGCGGATGCAGCCAAGAAGATCGCGACCCCGTTTCGTACTGTTCAGTTGCAGTGCCGCAGCAACGTCGAAGTACACAACAGCCAAGGGAAGGTGGCTGACCTGCCTCTGGTGACCTTTCTGACGGTCCAGTTCAAGGAATACCAGTTGGGTTCCCATAAGCCTCGCGAGAACTCGACTTACGAAACCCCCTTCAGCGCCATCTACGTCAAGCAGCTGCTGGATGGTGAGGAGCTGTTGGAGATGGACTACCTGGCCAACATCTACAAGGTCGGTGGCCAGGACCAATTGGAGGCCTACCGGCAAAACCTGGGCCTTTCCTGAGTGATGCAGAGGGCATGGATGCCTGACATGGATGTCCCTGGCCCCGCCGTCGAGCGGGGCCTTCTTTAAACGCGATTAAAAGACCCGTGCAACGCGGGGCAGCATGCTCAGGGCTCAACACACAACCCGGAGCAACTCCCATGGCTCAAGCCCTGCACATCCCCCTCAAGTTCCCCGTCAAGTCCCCGACTGGGGAAACCATTACCCAGCTCCCGATCAAGCGCTTGAAGCGCAAAGAACTCTCGTTCGCTCAGAAGAATTTTCAAGGTGACGCGGCGGTTGAAGACTATCTGGTGGCTCAGATGGTAGGGCTGACGCTTGAAGACCTGGCCGAGCTAGACCTGGCCGACTCCAAGACGGTGAACGAGGTGTTTCGGGAAGTGGTGGATGGAGGAGACGGCTCTAAAGTCCTGGGACGAAGCGCTGCTGCTAGTGCTGCGCCTACAGCCGAGTGAAATCGCCGAGCTAGAAATGGATGACTACTGTCGCTGGTGCGAAGTGTGCAAGCGGGAAATCAACCGCCGACTCGAACTCGCCGAGCAGATGAACCAGCGATAGCGACCAGCCCCGCCATGACACCGGCAACGAGAGCGCCGCCCGCTGCAATAGGGGCGGCGATCAGGGCCAGCAGCGGCAGGCCCAGGCAGAACGCGACCACGGCACCCAGCAGAGAGAGGTTCGCCAGGCACATCCAGGCGAGCGCGACTGCGCCCCCGGTCATGACCAGGGCGTACAGAGTGCGGGCGGTGCGTGTGGCGACTTTTTCAAACATGGTTGCAGCGTAGCAAAAATATGGCGACGGGTAATGAGATTCTTATCGGGCTCAAGATCGGCGCGATCGTCAGCGGGACGCTGCACTCGGCGTTCGGTAGCGCGCGCTCGACCGTGCAGCAGCTCGGCCGTGCGACCGAGGGCCTGACCCGCCAGCAGAAGGAACTGGCGAGTAGCATCCAGCGCGGCCTCGGCACACTTGCCCCCAGCTCGCTCGCAGCGCTGAATCGGGACTATGAGCGTGTCGGCCGCACTATCGACGCGCTGCGCCTGAAGCAAGAGAAGCTGACCGCGAGCATCGCTAAGACGCAGGTGCTGAAAGAACGCCGCGCTGAGCTGCGCGGCGAGATGATGGAAACGGCCGGCACCGCTACCGCCCTGGGCGCCCCCCTTGTGCTGGCCGGCCGCACGGCCATGGAGTTCGCGGACCGGACCAACGACATCGCCATTACGGGTGGCTGGAGCGCAGCCGAGGAGGAGCAGCTCGGCGCGACACTGCGCTCCCAAGCGCTGAAGTGGAACCAGACGCAGATGGATTTGGCCGCCGGCACCCAGGTGCTGATCGCCGGGGGCATATCAAGTCTCGCCGAGTTGGAGGCCTATGCGCCTGTGATGGCGAAAACCGCAACAGCCACGCGCGCCAACATGGATGACCTGGGCTCGGTTGCGATTGCGCTCAACGACAATCTGAAGATCGGCGCCAGCGGTCTGGAGCGCTCAATGAACATGCTTGCCTTCGCGGGCAAGAGCGGCCAATTCGAGTTGGCCGACATGGCGCGCTGGCTGCCGCAGTTGACGCCGCAATTCGCCGCCCTGGGCGTAACCGGCGAGCGTGCTGTTGCCGAGATCGGCGCATCTCTGCAGATCGCCAGGCGTGGTGCAGGCACCAATGACGAGGCCGCCAACAACTTCAAGAATTTCCTATCGAAGCTGACCGCGAAGGACACACTCAAGGCATTCGAGGGTGCGGGCATCGACCTGCAGGCCAGCATGAAGGGTCTGGTCGAAGATGGCCTGACGCCGGTCCAGGCGATGCTGGAGACAGTGACGAAGTACGTGGGCAGCAAAGGGCCTGCGGCTGCCGCTGAGTTCCAGGCAGCGATGGAGCTGAAGGACAACGCCGAGCGCCAGTCCGCGCTCGACCGGCTAAACGAGGCCTACAAGCTGGGCGAGTTGTTCGCCGACCAGCAAGTGCTGTCGTTCCTGCGGCCGGCCCTGGCCAATCGCGCTGACCTCGCCGCGATCCAGCGCGGCAGCCTGGACGCAGCAGACAAGGGCGTGCTCGATGACGACCTGGCGCGCCGGATGCAGAGTCCAAAAGAACAGCTCAAGGCGTTGACCAACAACCTGTCCGAGTTGGGCATCGCGGTCGGCAGCGTGCTGCTGCCTCCGATGATCGAACTGACGCAGGCCGCCATTCCCGTTGTGCAGACGTTCGCCACTTGGGCGGCCGAGAACCCTGGCCTGGTAAAAGGTATCGTCGGGGTGGTCGGCGGGCTCCTGGTCGGCAAGATGGCGTTCCTGGGCATGGCCTACGGCGTCAACCTTGCCATCTCGCCGATTGTGGCGATGACCACAACCATCACCAGTCTCTCGGCAAAGTGGACGATGCTGCAGGCCCTCTGGCACGCGGGCAAGTTCGCGCCACTGGTTACTGGCCTTGGGAAGGGCGTGGCTGGTCTGCGCTGGATGGGCGGCTTCGTGATGACCTTTGCCGCGCCGCTTGTGCAGATGGGCAAGGGCGCCCTGTTCCTCGGCAAGGTGCTGGGCGGTTCCCTGCTGAATGGCATCCGCCTTGCGGGCCAGGCCGTGCTCTGGCTCGGCCGGGCGCTGCTGCTGAACCCCATCGGCCTGGCGATTACTGCCATCGCGCTGGGCGCGTACCTGATCTACCGGAACTGGGCGCCAATCAAAACCTTTTTCGTTGGCCTCTGGAGCGAGATCAAGGCCGGCTTCGACGGCGGGCTGTCCGGCATTCTCGGGCTAATCGTCAACTTCTCGCCGCTGGGCCTGTTCCATCGCGCCATGGCCGGTGTGCTGAGCTATTTCGGGATTGAGATTCCAGCCAAGTTCAGCGAGTTCGGTGGGTTCATGGTGACAGGCCTCGTCAACGGGATCGGCAGTATGGCCGGCGCGCTGAAGGATAGTGTCGTTGGCATGGGCGAGTCAGTTAAAAGCTGGTTCGCTGAAAAGCTGGACATCAACTCACCGAGTGGGGTGTTCATCGGCTACGGCGCCAACATCGCCCAGGGGGCTGCCATTGGGATCAGCGGACAGACCTCCCTGGTGCGTAACGCTGCGCTTGGTCTGGCGATGACCACCGCTGTTCCGCTCGCGCCCCCGCTCTCGCCGCTGCTGGCGCCGCCGGATGCCGGGTCAGTCAGCCTCGCGGCGATGCAAGGCCCCGGTACGACAACAGCTCCGGCTCCTCAAATCACCTTCAGTCCCGTTATCAACGTCCAAGGCGGCACAGACGTTCAGTCCGCCGTGCAGGCTGGACTGCGAATATCGTTTCGCGAGTTCGAGCAACTGATGGACGAGTACAACCGCAGCCGTACACGCCGCAGCTACGGAGATCACGCCTGATGTTCGCGATTCTAGGAGACATTGAGTTTGAGTTGGCCGGCGGCTTGGTCAACATGGAGTGGCGCGAGACGAGCGACTGGGCCGAACATGCGCGCATTGCCGGCAAACCGCTCCTGGAGTGGGTCGGCGATGGCCTGTCCGAATACTCGTTAGAGATTTTGCTACACCCCGCGCTTGGAAATCCGGTCGCGCGCCGCCAAGAGCTGCAAGAAGCGAAGGATCGGCACCAACCCCTCAAGCTGGTGCTCGGCAATGGGGACTATCCCGGCACGTATGTGATCACGGACATGAGCTTTACACCCAGGCGCTCGATGGGCGATGGGCGGCTGTTCTCTGGGTCGATCCGAATTACGCTGCGTGAGTTCGTTGGGGCCGTTCCCGATCATTCGACTCCGCGCGGATTGATTCCTGGAGGGCGCGCCGGCACCTCAATGGCGACACTGACCACGCCCGACGTGCGAGGGGCCACGAGCGCGCCCAGCTCGATTACCAGGCGCGTCCTGGAGCATTCGCGGGCTGCCGACACTCAGTTGCGTTCGGGTCTTGATCTCTACGAGGCGGCACACGTGCTGCGCAGCAACCCCGCTGCCATGCTGGGGCGGGTTCCGCGGCTGCTTGATGCGACTCGCGCCATGCTGACGCCGCTGGGCGACTATGCCGAGGCGGCCGGTGTTCTGGATGGTGGCGGTGACTTGGTGAAAGCGGCGAGCGGCGCCCTGGCTGAGGTAGCGTCCGCACGCTCCTGGTTGTCATCCCTCGACGCCGGCACCGTCGTGGACCGAGTCGAAGCGGCGGGCGGGGCGCTTAATCGAGCCGCCGGCCAGCTCAGCCAAGTCGACGTGCCGCTGGCAAAACTGACCGCTGCCGTTGTGACACGGAGGGCATGATGTACATCGAGCACATCACTCGGGACGGTGAGCGCTGGGATCAGATCGCCCAGGAGTACTACAACGATCCGCTGCGTTATGCGCCGCTGATTGCCGCTAACCCTAACCTGGCTATCCAGCCGATGCTGCCATCGGGCGTGCGCATCATCGTGCCGCTGCTGGAGAGCAGCACGCCCAGCACCGAGGGACTGCCGCCATGGATGCGCTGAGCCAGATTCAGTCCGAGGTGCTGTTGGAGTACGAGCAGGCCAACATCACCCGCGACGTGGCACCCTTCCTCCTAGAGCTGACCTATAGCGATAGCCTGACGGGGCAGTCGGACGACCTGGAAGTTGTTCTTGCTGATCCCGATGGCAAGTGGAGCGAATCCTGGTACCCGGGCCACGGCGACACATTAGCCGTGTCGTTTGGTTGGAAAGATGGCCACCGCCGCATCGGCCGTTTCGAGATCGACGAAATCGAGCTGAGCGACGCGCCGAAGACCGTTCGAATCCGCGCACTGGCAACCGGCATCAGCCGTGCTGTGCGCACGGTCGAGCACCGCGCGTATGAAACGACCACCCTGGATGCCGTTGCGCGCCAGATCGCACAGCGTCAAGGCCTGGAGCTGGTCGGGCGCATCGAGCCCATCAAGCTCGATAGGTTGACGCAGCAGGAGTCGGACCTGTCGTTCCTGGCCCAGCTGGCCAGCGAGTACGACTATGCCTTCAAGGTGGTAGGCGACCGCCTTGTGTTTCACGCCATCGGCGACCTGGCTGCTGCCGCGCCCTCGGCAACGCTGGCCCGCACGGAGCTGAGCAGCGTCCGGCTGCGCGACCAGATACGCACGGTCCCAAGTGCCGTGGGCAACAAGCACCAGGACCCAGCCACGGGGCAACTGATTAGCTACCGCATAGTCAACGGCGAGACCGTGGCCGTGCCGTCGAGCAAGACCAAGACAACCACTGCCAGCGACAGCCGCAAGGGGCGACGGCGCAGCGCCGGGGCGGATGCCGACAAGGCCAGAGCTGCGGCGGAGCTGGCCCGCAAGCTCCGCGAGCGCACCGCCGGCAGCTGGTCGCGTGAAGGCACCCCCAACCTTTACTCCGGTCAGGTCGTTGTGCTGACCGCAGCCGGACAAATGGGCGGCAAGTACCTGATCACCTCCGCGCGGCATTCATTCCAGCGCGGTAGCGGCTTTCGGTCCGACTTCGAGGCCTGCAGGATCGCGGCCGACAGCATCGGCCTGGCGCTGGACAAACAAACGTCGGGCATTGCCCTGGCGACCTACGGCATAGATGGGGGCAATGCATGAGCGTTGAACTGGAATACGGGTTTGTGAGCGCCGTCGACTTGAAGCTGTGCCGGATCAAGGCCCGCCTGCCGGATCGAGACGACCTCCAATCGCATTGGCTGACTGTGCCCCAGCGGGCCACCAAAGGCACCCGTCGGCGGCCATTGATGCCCGAGCTTGGCGAGCAGGTGGCCTTGCTGCTTGATGCCGACGGCGTGCGCGGCACCTACCTGGGCGGGGTCTACTCAACATCAGCACCGCCGCCGGTCACCGACCCGGACACTGACTATATGCGGTTCAGCGACGGGACCGAGGTTAGCTACAACCGGGAGAGCGGCACCCTGTCAGTCAAGTGTGTGGGCCAGGTAGACATCCGAAGCAGAGCAGGTGTTACAGTCACCGCACCCACTCTGGCGATTGAAGCTACCAGCTCCATCCAGGGCGACTTGGTGGTAGAGGGCAGTATCCAAGCGACAGGCACGATCATGGATGTGGGAGGGAACTCCAATCATCACAGCCACTGACGGCGAGGACGATGTATGACTGACCGCTACTACTACTCATCCAGTTATCTACGGAATGCGAGACTCCGTCCCACGTTAATCCCTGCACTCTTTAACCCCGATTAAAAGCCGCCGCGAGGCGGCTTTCGCATGATGGGGGCATGAACGCACGCCCTCTCTCCAGCATTACCTCTTTGCATTGGCAGCCCGCCCTCCGAAGCGAGGGCCAGGTTGTCGAAGGCGTCCGCGACATTGACCAGGCGATCCGCCTGATTCTCTCGACCCCGCGCGGCAGCGACCCGCACCGCCCGCTGTTCGGCAGCAACCTCCACCTCTACATCGACTGGCCCGTCAATCGCGTCACCCCGTATCTCGTCCGCGAGAGCGTCGACGCGATACGCATGTGGGAGCCCCGTGTCGACGTCGTCCAGGTGCGCGTGCTGATCGACGGCAGCCACATCACGCTGCAAGTGAAGTGGCAGGCGCGCGGGGTCATCCAGTCCACCGAGGTGACCTATGTCCGCGCAGCCTGAGCCCGTGTTTGTCGATGCTGATGCCGCCTCAATCACGGCTGAGATGATCTCCGCCTATGAGCGCATGACCGGTCGCACGCTCTATCCGGCGCAGGTTGAGCGCCTGCTCGTCGACCTGGCCGCATACCGCGAGACCCTCGTCCGCATCGGTATCAACGACGCCGCCAAGCAGAACTTGGTGGCGTTCGCCCGAGCACCGATGCTCGACTACCTGGGCGAGCTGATGGACACCCCCCGTCTACCCGCGCAGCCGGCCCGAACCACTATCCGCGTGGTGTTCGAGGCGCCGCTGGCCCAGGCGCTGACTGTCCCAGCAGGTTGGCGCGTCGCTACCGGCGCCGGCGTCCAGTTCGCATGCGCCGCAGAGCTGATGGTCGCGGCTGGGCAGAGCCAGGCCGAGCTGTCCGTTGTGGCGGCCGAGCCCGGCCCGGCCGGCAACGGCTACCTGCCCGGCCAGGTCGCCCAGGCCGTCGACAGCCTGCCCGTGGCCGTGACTGTGCAGAACCTGACGACCACGGCCGGCGGCCTCGACGCGGAGGGCGACGAGCGCTACCGCGCCCGCATCAAGGCGGCGCCGGAGCGCTTCAGTTGGGGCAGCCCGGCCCGTTACCGCTGGCTGGCAATGACGACCGCGCCATCCTTGGTCGACGTGCAGGTGTTCAGCCCATCGCCGGACGGCCAGGTCAATGTCGTGCTTCTGGACGTTTCCGGCCAGCCGCCAGCCGAAGTGGTTGAGCTGGTGCGGGCCGCGCTGACTGACCGGAAGAACCGCATGCTCGGCGACCGCGTGACCGTCCTCGGCGCTGCCCCGGTCGACTACAACCTGCGCCTGGTCGTCGACGTGCTCGCAACCCGCGTGCCCAGCCTGGTGCTCGACCAGGTTAGGACGCGCCTGCAGGCGTGGGCCGACAGTAAAGGCCGTGAGATCGGCGCGGACTTGGTGCCGGCGCAGATCAAGACGGCCTTGGGCAACATCGACGGCCTCTACGACGTGCGCTTGGTCGAGCCGGCCGCGCTGCGCACCCTGGCGCTGCACGAGTACTCCCGTCTGCAAACACTCAGCGTCGAGCTGGGCCGGGTCGTCACCGATGCCTAGCCTGCTGCCGCCATCGCTTGCTGGCGACCAGCGCAGCGAGGTTTTCGACCAGTTGTCCCAAGGCATCGAGCAGCTTGATGTCGGCGCGGTGCTGGTCTACCTCGTTGACCTTGTGCCGGACACGGCGCTGCCGCACCTGGCCGAGCAGTTCAACATCGTCGGCCCGATCTGGCAGCACTTGCAGAACGACGACGCCCGCCGCCGCGCGATCAAGGACGCGGTGAAGTGGCACAGGGTTAAGGGCACCCCGCATGCAGTCGAGCTGGCTATGTCCTGGATTGGCCTGGGCGCACAGGTCGAGGACACCACCAGCTCGGCCGCGCGTTGGGCTGAATACCAGCTCCAGCTCGACAAGCCCGTCACGCCTGCCGAGCTACCGGCAATTCTAGAACTGGCCCGCTTCGCGGCCCCGGCCCGCGCGCACCTGGTGCGCCTCTACGGCGACCTGGACGTGCGGCCCGCTGTCACCGATTCGTCGCGCTGGGATAGCGCGCTCCTGGACAACGACTCCGGCGTACTCGTCGACGGCGTGGTCGTGTCATTCGCCGCCCGGCATGCCGCACTGCTGCCGCCACCACCGCGCGGCGTGATAGGCGGCGCCACCCAGGCCCGCTCGGTCACGTTGCGCCGCGATGCGATGTATTGGGACTCCTGGGCACTGGACTCGGTGTGGATGGTCGACGTGAGCGGCGGTATCGGCCACGTCCGCAGCGCCGAGTGCCCCGCGCGAGATCTGCCCGAGCCCGCCGGCACCACTGGCGAGCTACGTCAAGCCCAGCTCGCCCGCGACCTGCCACCGCCCCTCTCGGCCATTCAGCAACGCAGGTCTACGACTGCACCCGAGCGATTTTTCCGCCGCAGGTGGCCTGGGCCATGGATTGGCCCGTGGCGCCTCCACATCCCCTTCCGCCACCACACCGAGGAGTGACCATGCCTGCCCTCTCTACCGACGGCCGTATAGGCGAGTGCGAGATTTTCATTGCCCTACCCATCATGTTCGCATGGGGGCGCGGCGATCCAGCCTGGGATGTTACGCCCGAGCCTGAGCCGACAAGTGCTGCCGCGCTGGTCGCTGAGGTGGGTCGGCGGCGGGCCACACAGGCCCAGTTCGTGACCCCCGATTCGAATGGCCAAATCGAAATGCCTAACGGACAGCGTTATAGCCCCTCATCGACACCCACGGCCTACGCCCATATTCGCTGCACCTTCAACTTCAACGAGGGCAAGGGCGAGACGATTAGAGAGGTTGGAGTGTTCTTTAACAGCCAGCCCGCACCTGGGCTTCCGCCAGGTCAGCTCTATTTCACGCCTGATCAAATCACCGTGCCGGGTCGCATGAAGTTGTTGGACCGCCTGCAAACCAAGATCGTCCGCGACCAGAACGTCAAACAGACCTTCGAATACGTTTTGCCCTTCTGATTGCCCTTCTGAGGCCGCACCCTATGACGCAGCATTACAATCGCTTCAGCCCAACGAAGGGCTACGACCGTCACCTGTTTAATCCAGACCGTATCTTGCAGTCGGCTGAGTTCAATGAGCTGCAGAGCGCGAGTCAATTCCGCCTGAAACGTATCGCCGACGTGCTGCTGCGAGATGGCGACATCCGAAGCGGTGCAGGCATCGTCGTCGACCTCGTGACTGGCAAAACTACCCTGGAGGCCGGCAGCCTCTACCTCGACGGCGCTATTCGGGACGTAGCCGCTGCGACGCTGACCATCCCGCTTAAGGGTACGGTCACCATCGGCGTGTTCTTGGTCAGCACCATCGTCACCTCACTGGAAGACCCCGATCTGCTCAATCCGGCAGCGGGCACCCGGGGCTATAACGAGCCCGGAGCTGACCGCCTGAAGGTGGAACCCGTCTGGGGCGTGGAGGCCAGCCAGCCGGTCGCGGCGTTTTACCCGGTGTATTCGGTCATCGACGGCAATGTCCGTCAAAAGACCGTACCGCCAAGCCTCGACGTCGTGTCCCAGGCGATTGCCGAATACGACCGGGACTCAACCGATGGCTGCTATGTCGTCAATGGCTTGGGCGTTGAGCTGCTGAGCAGCGACGCCAACGACCGCCAGATATTCCTAATTGGATCTGGCCGAGCGCGTGTTAACGGCCAGGCGGTATCACTCGCCACCTCCCGTCGCGTCACCTATGACGCGGAGCCTGATACCCGGTTGATCCAGTCCGAGCCCCATCAGGTTGTTACCAGTGGCAGGCAGCGGATTAACGTCAACCGCCCGGCCATCGCCGTGATCGTGACCATTCAGGTAACACGCGAACGCACCGTAGATGTCACCCATGGTGGCTATGTCGGTGCACCCGACGCACTGCCAGACGCCTCGGTCATCAGCATTGTCAGTGTCAAGCAAGGTAAGAGTGAGTTCACCGCGCCGACCGACTACAAACTCACCGCTGGCGCGGTCGATTGGTCGCCAGCCGGCGCGGAACCCGCTGTCGGTAGCACCTACACGGTCACCTACCGATGCATCGACAGTCCGGTACCCATCGAGCCCGACGAGCGAGGGTTCAGCATCGAGCACGCCGTACCCGAAAGCATGGTGTTGGTCTCTTACCGCTGCAAACTGCCGCGCATTGATCGCATCTGCCTCGACGAAGGCGGCTCGGTCGTCTGGCAGCGAGGCGTGGCAACCTTGGCGAATCCCATGCCGCCGACTGTGCCCGGTAACCTATTGCCAATCGCCATAGTCGAGCAAACGTGGCTCAGTGACACCCGTGTCGTTTCGGCGGATGGTCCGCGCATGATGTCCATGCGGGCGCTCACAGGCTTGCAGCGTCAGTTGGACCACATCACCAGCTTGGTGGCCGAGCAACGCCTGCTGACAGATGCCCGAACCCGCGATCAGGGCATCCAACGGGGAGTCTTCGTCGATCCGTTCCTGGACGACAGCATGCGTGACGCCGGGATCGCCCAAACCGCCGCCATTGTCAGTGGCGAGCTGATCCTGCCGCTCGTCAGCGCGGTGCCTCTGGACGGCGGCAATGCGCGCTGGCTGCGTTGTCCGTCGACCCGCCACGTGGAGGTAGCTCAGGGCATGCGTACCGGGGCGATGGCCATCAACCCCTACGGTGCACAATTACCCATGCCGGCCACGGTCCAGCTATCACCGGCGGAGGACCGCTGGACAGAGACCGACACGCGGTGGGCTTCTCCGGTCACCGAGCGGATTCAATCAGGGCTGCAGGGAAACCCGTGGTATCGAGCAACCGGCCGGACCACCAAGACCACCAAAACTACTGAGACCAGCACTACCGAAGCCATCTGGACCCTACGCGAACGGGATATCGCATTCACCGTGAGTGGATTTGGCAACGGCGAGCGCTTGGTCCTTGTAACGTTTGATGGTCTGGGTGTCACCCCGGTGCCGCTGTTGACCGCTAATGCTCAGGGCGTCATTACCGGGACCATCCGCATCCCCCAGGGCGTACGTGCGGGACGCAAGTCCGTCGTGTTTGTCGGCGAGGGCGCATCGATGGCTGAAAGCGCGTTCTACGGCGAAGGGGTTCGGGAGATTATCGAGAAGCGGGACATAACGACCATCGAGCCTGAGTACGAACTGAGCTACTACGGTGCGGGCTGGGGGTTGTCCGAGCCGGAACAGAAACCGTGGCCGCCCGGCTGGTCGCCAAAGGATTTCCCTTCAATCGAAGCGTGGGCGACCAAGGCCAGGATTCACGAGATTCTGAATCCCGGTACCTGCATCCTCGACCCGCTTGCTCAGACCTTTCGCGTGACTCGAACCTGCCAACTGGAGTCGGTCACGCTGCACTTGGTCACTCGCGGTGCGCAGAACAAACCCGTACTCGTGCAGGTTCGGACCACCAGCAATGGCCTACCGACAGGAGTCGTGCTGGCCGAGGCGCACTACCAGCCAGTCAACACCGGCGAGTTCGACGTATCGTTCACTGCAGTGGCGACACTCTACCCGGGACTGGAGTATGCGCTGGTTGTGCTGACCGATGACCAGGCACACGCACTCGCAATCGCAACTCTGGGCGACTACGACAGCATTGCGAAACAGCGCGTTACCGCTCAGGCCTACGATGTAGGCGTACTGCTCAGCTCGTCCAACGCAGTCACATGGACTCCTCACCAAGATAAGGACCTGTTTTTCCGGCTGAACATCGCCCGCTACGTCCCCGATATTCCCCACGAAATCCCGTTGGGCAAGGTTACGTTGGACGAAGCGACCGACCTGCAATTCTTGGCGAGTTGCACCGCGCCGACCCCGGCCGCCTTCGTTGAATTCTTCATGGATATGCCGGACGGAACGGTTGTACCGGTAGCAGACCTGCAGTCTATCCAACTCAGCGCTCCGGTTTCAGGCGAGGTCACGCTGCGTGGCGTGATCCATGCGACCTCCTACGTCAGCGGCATTGCTCACGGGCAAACCAGCGTCATCGCCGCTCGGCTGGGTGGCAACGGCACGTACTACACCCGCGCGATCAGCGCGGGTGCCAACGTGCGCCTGCGGGTTGTCTACGACGCGGTGCTGCCTGCCGGCGCTAGTGTGCGCGCCGAGTACCAGCTCGACAGCGGCGCCTGGCTACCGTGTGCGAACGCCACGGCCGCCCCATCGGCGGACGGGGCCGTCGAGTTGACCAGCGTTACGTCAAACCTCACGGCGGCGACCCTACGGGTTCGTTTGACTCTAACCGGCAGCCCGGCCGCTAGGCCGCGCGTGCGCAACTTGCGCGTGATCGTGACGGAGTGATCCATGGACATCGATGATAAAACAGCCCACGGGCTGCCGTTGCCGCACCCGCAGAACGACGCTGCCGACGACGTGCTGCGCCTGCGCGCCGCGCTGGTCCAACTGGATGCGGCGATAGCCGGATTAGTGGCTGGAATGGGCGAGCTGCAGCCGCTGCGACCGGCCCTGGCCGCCCTGGGCGAGCTGACGCCGGCGGCCAACAAGCTGCCGTTTTTCAGCGGCGCCGGGGCCGCGTTGACCACCCTCAGCGCCTGGGTGCGCAGCAACCTGCTGGCGGTCACCAGCGCCGAGGCCGGGCGCTCCGCCCTCGGCCTGGGCACGGCCGCGACCCGCGCGGTCGGCGCCGAGCCCGGCAGTCTGGTGGAGGCTGGCCCGCTGGTCTCCCGGGGCGCGCTCGACCTCGACAACGCCCCGCTGGGCGCCTGGATCGCCGTGCAGGGCACGCCGGCCGACGCCGCCGCCAACCATTGGCCACCGGTGGCCGACGCCACCCCGCGCGGGTGGGTCGTCTGCACGGCCGGTCAGGCCAACCGGGTGAGCCAGGTCGCGTGTGGTCGGGACGCCGCCGGCAACCCGCTGCTGGCGCTACGCGCCCAGGAGGGCGGCACGTGGTCGACCTGGGCAATGGCCTGGCACTCCGGCAATTTCAGCCCGGCCAGCAAGCTCGGCATCGGCGCCGGCGGGATCGGCGCCACCCTGGACCTGCGCACCTGGAAGGCCCGCACCCCCGCCAACGTCCCCGAGGGCAGCGTGCGCGGGTTCATGGACGGCGGCCCGAACGGTCTGGCCATCCCCGGCCTCACCGCCACCACGTACGGCGTGGGCTCGTATGACAAGCAGTGGCCGGACGTCTCCGGGTCCGGGGCCTGGCAGCGACGCTTCGAGACGGGGGCGCGGGTGTGGGTGTCGCCGGCGGTGGACGACACCACCTGGGGCCCCTGGCAGGAGACTGGCAACGTGCGGGTCCGGCCCGTGGCCAGCCTGGGCACCGTGACCCGCGCGAGTAGCGAACAGGTGCGTATCGACGTGAGCCTGAACGAGTTTTCGTCCCTGGTGGTGACCTATGCCGGCGGTGCGGTGGGCACGACCACCGTGGTGTTTGAAAACCTGCCCGACACCGCCGCGGGCATCGTGACCTGGCATGTGGAGATCCAGGGTGGCGGTCAAAAAACCATCACCTGGCCGCCCACTGTCAAATGGACGGGGGGGGCGCCGACCCTCACCAGTGCCGCCAACCGGCGCGACCTGCTGATGTTTTACCGGGTCGGCGGACGCGCCAGCATCTACGGCATGCTCATCGACGCGGGGGATGTGTGATGTTTAGCGCAGGGTTCATGCGGCCCAAACCGCTGGGGTTCACGCGAGTGTTGCAAACGTCCAACTGGACCCTGCTGTACCCGGGCCAGTACGCCGTGACGCTGCGCGGAGGAGGCGGCGGCGGCGGAGGCGGCGACCCGTTCTATTCGCTGGTGGGGGAGGCCGGCGCCTCGGGCGGCATGGCGGTCGGGATACTGACCCTGGCCACCAATATGCCCCTGACGATTGGCGCGGGCGGGGCCGGTGGTGTAGCGAGTGGCGATACACGCGCCGACGGCGGCGCGGGGGCGCCGAGCACGATACTCTCCAACGGCATAGCGGTGACCGCTGCGGGTGGCCAGGGCGGCCGGGGCGGGGCCCGCTCGTACCACGGTGACCCGTTTACTCAAGCCCCCGCCGGCAATGGTGGATGGGGCGGGTCGCCCGGCAACCCCGGCAACCCCGGCGGCCCGGGCAGCATCACAGTCAAATTAATCGGGTGACACATGCTGTACATCGACACAAAAACGCTGGAGTACCCCATCGCCGAGCACCAGCTGCGCGAGCGCCTGGCGCCCGCGACCCTGGTCAACCCACTGCCGGACGACCATGCGTTGTCCCTGGGCTACGCCGCCGTGCAACCCACCGAGCCGCCCGCGCGGCCCAACCCCTGGGATAGCATCCGCGAGCTGCCGCCCAAGCTGGTCCGGGGCGTCTGGGTGCAGCGCTGGGAGGTGGTGCCGGGCGAGGCGCCGCCCACCGACTGGCGCCTGACGCCACTGGCCTTCCTGATGCGCTTCGACCAGGAACGCCTGGCGATCCGCACCGCCGCGAAAAATAACGTGATTGTGGAGGACTTCCTGGACCTGGCCGGGCGCGCCCAGTACGTGGACCTCACTGCCGATCTGGTGCGGCAGGGCGTCGACTACCTGGTGAGCCAGGCCCTACTGACCCCCGAGCGGGCAACCGAGATCCTGGATACGCCACCGACGCCAGCGGAGCGGTGAGGCGTTAGAAAAAGAGGGGCGCCCCCTCCTCGGTGGTGGAACACAGAGGAGGAGGCACCGACCTGCAGACAGACCCTGCAAGCCAGCCGAGGCCCCGTGCTCGCGCGAGCGCGGCGAAGCCTACCAGATACCAAAAGGCATTGCAGATGCTACAAGACATCCGCTGCGGCAACTGTCAGCGCAAATTGGCAGCCGCCAGCTTTTTTTCCGAGCTCCAGATAAAGTGCCCGCGCTGTGGCACCGTGAATCACCTGAAGGCCAAGAGCCTCTATGAAGCGCCGCCGAGCGCCGGCCGTAGCTGTCAGGAGGCTTAATGTCAGCACAACCCATCGTTCCCTGGATGGGAGGAAAAAGGCGGCTCGCTGACCGCATTTTTCCTTTGTTTCCCCACCACTCGTGCTATGTCGAACCGTTCGCAGGAGGCGCCGCGCTTTATTTTCTTCGACCTGTTCCGGCAGAGGTCGAGGTACTCAATGACATCAACGGTGACTTAGTCAATCTGTACCGGGTCGTACAGCACCACCTGGAGGAGTTCGTCCGCCAGTTCAAGTGGGCACTCAGTTCGCGCCAGGTCTTCAAGTGGCTGCAGGAGACGCGCCCGGAGACCCTGACCGATATCCAGCGGGCTGCCAGGTTCTATTACCTACAGCAGAGCGCCTTCGGTGGGCGGGTGGATGGGCAGAGCTACGGCACGGCTACCACCCAGCCTCCGGGCCTCAACCTGCTGCGGATCGAGGAGACGCTCTCAGCCGCGCACCTGCGTCTGAGCAGCACCTACATCGAGCACCTGACCTGGCAGGACTGCCTGCGGCGCTACGACCGAGAGCACACCCTTTTCTACATGGACCCGCCGTACTGGGAGACGGAGGGCTACGGCGTGCCGTTCGGCTTCGAGCAGTACCTGGAGATGGCTGAGATGCTGAAGCGGTTGAAGGGGAAGGCGATTATCAGCCTGAACGACCACCCGGATATCCGGCGCTGCTTTGCAGACTTCCACATCGAGTCGACGGAAATCCGGTACACGGTCGGTGGTGGCAAAGGGAGTGATGCGAGGGAGGTGCTGATCTTCAGCTGGGACATCCAGGCTAACCCAGCCGGGCTTTTCTAAGATTCTCTTGGAAACTGTGCAAGTGAGCGGTGAGGATTTATCTCACCTCGCCGCCATTAATTTTCGCGCGCCGCATCAATTTTCGAGGGCCGCTACCATGGTCAAGGGCGTGGATGTGGCGGTATCTTGACGGTACGAGAAAACAGCATATCGTGGCACTCGCAAGCACTTGCTTGTGAAATGGGGCGCTATGAAATCTTGAAAGAAGAGCACAACGACTATCATCATCGAGCCATATACCGCTTCATGTTCAAGCATAAAACCTGCCCGCTCGCCGCCATTGAACTCAATCATGATGAAAATTTTCCAGTTACATGATCGGGTGGCAGGTAGCGGGTTTTTTTAGAAAAGAAGAATACGAAGATGATCAGAACCCTGGCAACCCCAGCTATGTTTGCGCGCTCATCAAGGACTACAATCCGCGTAACAACCCAGAGCCATCCCTTCATGCTAAAGCTTTTTAGATAAAATCAACTCCAAAGGCTCATTTTCCTGCAGTAAACATCCGGCATCTCGAAAGCCTAGCTTCCTATAGAAATGCTGCGCTTCTTCGTTTGATTGCGTGGAAGTCATTAACGTAGCAAACCCTCTCGTCCGCATGTCGTTTCCCCACTGCTGGACAACGTGAGCGCCATATCCTTTTCCTCGATACTCCTCATCCACAACATGTTCATGAATGGCGTGTTGTCCCAAAAATAACATCCAGCCGATTGTGTGATTCGCTTTCCGTGGTATATAGATTTTCTTTCCTCTGATCTTGGCATCTACCCGCTCCTTGGCAATATGATGGTCCCTGGCAACGATAAATTCGTGATCAGAGCCGCCCGCTATCTCTATCCACACCGTGTCCACCGCCATTGCTTATCTCGATCAACGCTATCCTAGCGGTATTCGAATATCTCCCAAGACCGCATGATCGCTAATACTGAAGTTCAAACAAGAAATCTACCGCTTCGCTTTCGTCTCCAGCATCATTCATCAGCATGCGTCATGGGTCCCTTGTTGTAGCCAGTGCCATAAACGAGAAGACCTACCCTAGCCAATGTCTTCTTCATCGAACGCCCGACTCGACTGGGCAGCCTGCTCACTCCTCCATCCGCCGATACGCCGCCCCCAGTCGCACTGCAAGCGCATGTCCACGCCCGAGGCGGATCGGGCCGCTTTCGATGTCGATCAGTACGGTCGGGCATGGGGATGGACTCACGGCGGGCAGCTTACGCAGGCGGCCGTCGGTAAGAATCAGCAGTCGTTGGCGCTCCGCGGGTTTCAGCCGCTGGCGACGGTCCAGCCAGTCATGGGCCTGGCTCAATGCGTCGCCCAGAGGGGTACCGCCGCCCGCGCCCAGGTGAAGCAGCCAGTCCCGCAGCGCGGCGGAAGCCTTGCGGTCGAGCCAGGTCCAGCGGGCGTCGCGTCCCCCCGCCTGCAGGACGGCGAGACGTAACCGCTGGCGGTAGGCCTCGTCGAACAAGGCACTCAGGAGCGCTTTCGCCCGTCCCAGGGCACCCTGGCGGCGGGTGCTGGCGGAGGCGTCGAGGATCACTACCCAGCATTCCGTCGGCGTGGCGTGGCGGGGCGGTCGCAGCAGGTCGGCGTATCGGCGCGGACGGCCCCTGGCCAGGGTCGCCGCCCAGTCGATCCGACCAGGATCAAGGCCCATGGAGCGGGCGCCCCGGGCGCCTCCGGCGTTGGCGCCGGGTCGCGGTCGTGCATCCGCCCCGGTCGTACCCGGGGCGGGGCGGATGCTCAGGTCTTTTTTAGCCAGGCGGGCAACTCGCGGGAGCCGCTCGGGGGCGCCGGCTGGGCAGGCAGTTCGCCCCATTGGCCCTCGCCCGCCGACTCCTTGGGCGGTTCGCCGCTGGAGCGGGGTGGGGACGAAGGCGGAGACGCCGGGTCGTCCGGCCGGGGCCGCCGTCGGTGGGCCAGGACGAAGGGCTCCACCGCGTCCAGGTCCTCGGCGCTCATGCGGTCGGCACCGCGCCAGGCGGCGTGGGCCCGGGCGCCGCGCAGCCAGACCAAGTCCGCCCGCAGGCCGTCCACTGCGGCCTCGAAGCAGCGCTCGGCGATAGCGGACAGGCTGGCGTCGTCCAAGGGGATTCCCGCCAGCCGTGCCCGTGCTTGCGCGCATCGGCGAACCAGGGCCTCCTGAGGCGCCCGCCATTGCGCGAGAAAGCCGGCGGGATCGGCATCGAAAGCCAGACGCCGCCGGACGATTTCCGCGCGGTCCGCCGGCTCCGGCGAGCCCGACAGCGTCACCTTGAAGCCGAAACGATCGAGCAGTTGTGGCCGCAATTCCCCCTCCTCCGGGTTCATGGTGCCGATCAGCACGAAGCGCGCCGGGTGGCGGTGGGACAGGCCGTCCCGCTCCACCTGGTTGACGCCGCTGGCGGCCACGTCGAGCAAGAGATCCACCAGATGGTCCGGCAACAGGTTCACCTCGTCGACGTAGAGCACACCGCGATCCGCCTTGGCCAGCAAGCCCGGGGAAAAGCGCACGCGGCCTTCGCCCAGGGCGGCATCCAGGTCGAGGGTGCCGACGATGCGTTCCTCGCTGGCCCCCAAGGGCAAGGTCACGAAGCCGCCCTCCTGCAAAAGGTCCGCCACGCCCCGAGCCAGGGTGGACTTGGCCATGCCGCGGGGCCCTTCGATCAGCACCCCGCCAATGGCCGGGTCGATGGCGGACAGGCACAGCGCCCGTTTCAAGTCGTCGGCGGCGACCACGGCGGCAAGGGGGAAAGACGGCTGGGAAGACATGGGCGTTCCAGTGCGGGCGAGACGCCGATGGTAGCGAAGCCCGCCCGGTTCGGCACGGGGTCGAGGCGAATTCGCGATTGAAAGCCCGGAAACGATGCAGTAAGTTGGTCGCCACCTCGGAGATTCATGCCCATGTCCATCCACGCCTCGTTCCCCGTCCGCCCCGACGCCGCTCGCGTCGCGCACGGCGGTGCCTGGCTGATGGGCCTGGCTGCGTTCGGCTACCGCTTTTATGGCTATTGGTTTAGCCACAGGCGCGCCTGACCCCCCCCCCCAGGCGCCCCAGTAACCGGGTCGCCACCAGACGTTTCTCGAAACCCCCGGTTGGCCACCCAACCGGGGGTTTCGTTTTTTTCCAGCACCGTTCAAAGGAATCGCACCATGACCGCTTACCGTCCCTACCGCTCCTATCCCTTCGCTGACTGGCGATTTAGCAGCGTGTCCGCCACCCGCCCGACCTTGAATCGAACACCCAGTTAGTGCCCGGCGCCTTGACGCGCCGGGCGAGGAATCGCCATGAATGCTCCTGCCGTTTCGCTGCACCCCGCATCCCCGTCCCTGGCCGCCGTTCCGCCGCTGCCCGCCACGGATCGCCAGACCCGACCGCTGCCCAGCCCCGCCGAATTGCGCCAGCGCCTGCCGCTTTCCACCGCTCTTGCCCAGCGAGTCCATACCGACCGCGAGGCCGTTCGCGCCATCTTGGACGGCCGCGACGAACGCCTGCTGGTGGTGGTCGGCCCCTGTTCCCTGCATGACCCGCTGTCCGCCCTTGAGTACGCCGAGCGCTTGGTCGAGCTGTCGACCCGAGTCGCCGACCGCCTGTTGCTGGTGATGCGCGCCTATGTCGAGAAACCCCGTACCACGGTGGGCTGGAAGGGCCTGCTGTACGACCCGCGCCTGGACGGCAGCGATGACCTGGCCGAGGGTTTGGCGCTGTCGCGGCGGCTGATGCTGCAGATGATCGAGCGCGGCCTACCGGTAGCCAGCGAGTTGTTGCAACCCCTGGCCGCCGGCTATCTCGACGACCTGCTGGCCTGGGGCGCCATCGGCGCGCGGACCAGCGAGTCCCAGGTACATCGGGAGCTGGTCAGCGGCCTGGACCTGCCCGTCGGCTTCAAGAACGGCACCGACGGCGGCATCGCCATCGCCTGCGACGCCATGCGCGCCGCCGCCCGCCCCCACCGGCACTTCGGCCTCGACGCCCAAGGCCGCCCGGCGCGGGTGGAAACCGCCGGCAACCCCCATACCCATCTGGTGCTGCGCGGCGGGCACGCGGGGCCGAACCACGACCCCGACAGCGTGCGCGCCGCCCGCGAGGGCCTGGAGCGCCAAGGCGTTCCGGCGCGGATCATGGTCGATTGCAGCCACGCCAACAGCGGCAAGGACCCGCTGCGGCAGCCGGCGGTGTTCGCCAGCCTGCTGGAGCAGCACCTGGCGGGCGATCGCTCGTTGCGGGGCGCCATGCTGGAAAGTCACCTGTTCGAGGGCTGCCAGCCGCTCTCGCCGACGCTCCGCTACGGCGTTTCGATCACCGATGGTTGCCTGGGCTGGGAGGCGACCGAGGCGCTCTTGCTGGACGCCCACCGCTGCCTGGGTTCGCCGCGCCCCTGAGCGCTGTTCAGCGCTCCTCGATGTCCAGCAGCAGGTCTTCCAGGATCGCCCGGTAGTCGCCCGGGTCCGCCCAGAGGCCGCGCTGCTGGGCCTCCACCAGCCGCTCGGCGATGTCCCGCAGGGCATCGGGATTATGCCGCTGGATGAAGGCACGGGTGTCGTCGTCCAGCAGGTAGGCATCGGCCAGCAGGCGGTACTGGTGGTCGTCCACCAGGCCGCTGGTGGCGTCGAAGGCGAACAAGTAGTCCACCGTGGCCGACAGCTCGAAGGCGCCCTTGTAGCCGTGGCGCTTCATGCCGGCGATCCACTTCGGGTTGGCCGCCCTCGCCCGCACCACCCGGCCGAGCTCCTCCTTGAGGGTGCGCACCCGGGGGCGGTCCGGCTGGCTGAGATCGCCGTGATAGCTGGCCACCGGCGCGCCACCCAGGGTTTCCGCCGCCGCCAGCATGCCGCCTTGGAACTGGTAATAGTCGTTGGAATCCAGCAGGTCGTGCTCGTGGTTGTCCTGGTTCTGCACGACCGCCTGCAGGGCGCCCAGTCGCTGGGCGAAGCGTTCCCGGGCCGGGCTGCCGGCATCCTCGGCGCCATAGGCATAGCCGCCCCAGTTCAGGTAGACCTCGGCCAGATCCGCCCGGGTCTGCCAGGTGCGCGCCTCGATGGCGCCCTGCACGCCGGCCCCGTAGGCACCCGGCGCCGCGCCGAACACCCGCCAGCCGGCCTGGCGCCGCGCATCCTCGGACGACGCGCCCTCGGCATGCAGGCGCGCCCGCTCGGCGCGCACGTGGGCCGCCAGCGGGTTGATATCGTCGGGCTCGTCCAGCTCCGCCACCGCCTGCACGGCGGCATCGAACAGGCGGATCAGGTTGGCGAAGGCATCGCGGAAGAAGCCGGAAACCCGCAGGGTCACGTCCACCCGGGGATGCTCCAAGGCGCCCGGCGGCAGAATCTCGAAGTCCTCGACCCGCTGGCTGCCCGCCTGCCACACCGGCCGCACGCCCATCAGGGCCATGGCCTGGGCGATGTCGTCGCCGCCGCTGCGCATGGTGGCGGTACCCCAGACCGACAGGCCGAGGCGCCGCAGCGGCTCGCCGTGTTCCTGCAGGTGCCGCTCCAGCAGCAGGCGCGCCGACTGCCAGCCGATGCTCCAGGCGGTGGGCGTGGGCAGGTTGCGCACGTCCACCGAGTAGAAGTTGCGCCCGGTGGGCAGTACGTCCAGGCGCCCTCGGCTTGGCGCGCCGCTGGGACCGGCCGGGACGAAGCGCCCTTCCAGGGCGTCCAGCAGCCCCTGCATCTCCGCTTCGCCGCAGGCATCCAGGGCCGGGGCGACCCGGGTACGCACCTGCTCCAGCACGGCGCGGCTGGCCGGCCATCCGGCTAGGCCCGAGCCATCGGCCTCGCGGATCAGAGCGAGGGCCAGCGTTTCCAGCCGCTCCCGGGTGTCCCCGGTGCTGCGCCAGGGCTCGTCGCTCGCGCGCCGCAATGCGTCCGGCCAAGGACCGGGCCAGGGGGTGGCCATGTCGCCGTCCAGAGGGTCGAAGCCCAGCCCAAGGTCCTCGGCCAGGGCCCGCAGCAGGCTGGCATTGGCGCCGCGCCCGTCGCCCCGGGGGATGCGTACCAGGGCCAGCAGGGTGTCGTTTCGCAAATCGCCGACCGGAGACTCGCCGAACACGTGCAGCCCGTCGCGAATCTGCGACTCCTTGAGGTCGCAGAGATAGGCATCCAGTTGCGGCAGCCAGCCTTCGTCGTCGTCGTTCACCCGCAGGCCCAGCTCCTGGTCCAGGTGAGTGGCGCGCACGCAGGCGAGGATCTCGCCACGCAATTGCTCCGCGCGGCGCGGGTCCAGCAGGCAGGCGTCGTAGTATTCGTCCGCCAGGCGCTCCAAGTCCCGCAGCGGACCGTAGGTGTCCGCCCGGGTCAGGGGCGGCATCAGGTGATCGATGATCACCGCCTGGGTCCGGCGCTTGGCCTGGGCGCCCTCGCCGGGGTCGTTGACGATGAACGGGTAGACGTTCGGCAGCGGCCCCAGGATGGCGTCCGGCCAACAGGCTTCGGAGAGGCCGACGCCCTTCCCAGGCAGCCACTCCAAGTTGCCATGCTTGCCTACGTGCGCCACCGCATCGGCGGCGAAGACGTGGCGCAGCCAGAAATAGAACGCCAGGTAGCCATGGGGCGGTACCAGGGCGGGGTCGTGGTAGACCGCGCTGGGGTCCACGTGATAGCCCCGGGCCGGCTGGATGCCGACGAAGGTCAGGCCGAAGCGCAGCCCGGCCACCATCAGCCGGCCGCGCCGAAACATGGGGTCGGCCTCCGGCACACCCCAGCGCTCCAGCACCGCACGGCGGTTGGCCTCGGGAAGCCGCTCGAAGTGCGTCAGGTACTCGTCCAGGGCCAGGCTCTGCCGGGCCGGGCGCAGGTCGAGGGTGTCGAGGTCGTTGCTGACGCCCCCCAGAAGCGCCTGGATCAGCGCGGTGCCATCGTCCGGCAACCCCGCTACCGGATAGCCCCGAGCGGCCAGGGCCCGGAGGATGTTCAGGGCCGCGGCCGGGGTATCGAGGCCGACGCCGTTGCCGATGCGGCCGTCCCGGGTGGGGTAGTTGGCCAGGATCAGGGCCACCCGCTTGTCGGCATTGGGCAGGCGCGCCAGGCGGCACCAGCGCCGGGCCAGTTCCGCCACGAAATCCATGCGCGCCGCGTCGGCGCGGTAGCAGACCACGTCGCTCTGGCTGCGCTCGCTGTGCCAGGCCAGGTCCTTGAAACTGATCGGCCGGGTGATGATGCGTCCATCCAGTTCCGGCAGGGCGACGTGCATCGCCAGGTCGCGCGGCCCCAGGCCACGGCTGCTGTCTTCCCAGACCTGACGGTTGTCCAGGGCGCAGATGGCCTGCAGCACCGGCACCGGGCGGCGGAATGGCAGGCGTGTCGGCGCCTCGGGATTGGACTGGGCGAAACCGGTGGTGTTGATCGCCAGAGCCACCTCCGCCGCGTCGAACAGAGCCTCGACCGCCTCCAGGCACGCGGCTTCCTTGAGGCTGGCCACGGCGATGGGCAGTGGGTCGAGGCCCTGGGCCTGGAGGCGTTCGACGAAGATGTCGATAAAGCCCGTGTTGGCCGCCTGCAAGTGGGTCCGGTAGAACAGCAGCGCCACCACCGGCCGCGGCGGCCTCCAGTCGGCGCGCCAGTCGTCCAGGACCGGCGCGGGGTGGCGGGGGTGATAGAGCGCCACCCGTGGCAGCGCCTGGGGCTCGGCCCAGGTCTCTTCGCGACCGAACCAACGCTGGCCGACGAAGCGATAGAACTGCCGGGCATTGGCCAGGCCGCCCTGGCGCAGGTATTGCCAAGCGCGCTCGGCGTCCGCCGGGTCGACGTTGCCTAGGGCGGTCAGTTCCGGATCGGGGCGGTCGTCCCCCGGCACCATCGCCAGGGTCGCGCCATCCCAGCCGAGCGCTTGCAAGCGCTCCACGCCGTAGCGCCAATAGCCGATGCCGCCGTGCAGCGACAGCAGGATCACCCGGGCGTGCCGCAGCACCTCTTCCACATAAAGGTCCACCGAGGCGTGGTTGCGCAATTGGGTGGGGTTGGCCAGACGCAGGCTCGGGTAGTCCTCCGGCAGCTCCCGGGCGGCCTCCGCCAGCAGCGACAGGTGGGAGTCACCGCTGCACAGCACCACCAGTTCCGCCGGCGTCTGGGCCAGGTGCGCGATGCCGTCGTCGGGGACGAAGCCGCCGGGTTGGGTGCGCAGCAGGTGCACGGCTCAACGACTCCGGGGCGTGCAGGGCAGGCCGGCGCTCATGGCGCGCCTACGGCCCCATGCAGCTCGGCGACGATGGCCGGCTGGTCCAGGTCCTGACCGATCAGCACCAACCGGGTAAGGCGCGGCTCGTCGGCGCGCCAGGGTCGGTCGAAATGCCGGTCGAAGCGCTCGCCCACGCCTTGCAGCAGCAACCGCATCGGCTTGCCGGGCACGGCGACGAAGCCCTTGACCCGCAGAATGCCGTGACGCCGGACCAGCGCCGCCAGGGTCTCCAGCAGGCGCTTCTCGTCCACCTCCGCCAGGTCCACGGAGAAAGAGTCGAAAGCATCGTGGTCGTGGTCGTCGTCCGGCCCATGATCGTGATGCCCGGGCCGGCCGTCGATGTGGGCCTCGGCCTCGGCGTTCAGCCCGAGCAAAACTTCCAGCGGCAGGTGGCCCTGGCGTGCCTCGACGAGCTTCACCGCCGCGGGCAGTTCCTCGGATATCTCGGCGCGCACCCGCGCCAGGGCGGCGGCATCGAGCAGGTCGGTTTTGTTGAGCACCACTAGGTCGGCGCTGGCCAATTGGTCCTCGAACAGTTCATGCAGGGGCGACTCGTGGTCCAGGTTGGGGTCCTGGCGGCGTTGGGCGTCCACCTGCTCGGGATGGGCGGCGAAGGTGCCGGCGGCCACCGCCGGGCTGTCCACCACGGTGATCACCGCGTCGACGGTGCAGGCGTTGCGGATTTCCGGCCACTGGAACGCCTGGACCAGGGGTTTGGGCAGCGCCAGCCCGGAGGTCTCGATGAGGATATGGTCGAGGGTGCCCCGGCGCGCCACCAGTTCGCGCATCACCGGGAAGAACTCTTCCTGCACGGTGCAGCACAGGCAGCCGTTGGCCAGTTCGAAGACGCGCCCCACCGCCTCTTCCTCGCTGCAACCGATGGCGCACTGCTTGAGGATCTCGCCGTCGATGCCCAGCTCGCCGAACTCATTGACGATCACCGCGATGCGCCGCCCCTGGGCCTGGTCGAGCAGGTGCCGCAGCAGGGTGGTTTTTCCGGCGCCGAGGAAACCGGTAACGATCGTGACGGGGAGTTTGCCCAGGGTCTTCATGTGCGACGCGGTCCTGTTCTGAACGAAGCAAAAACGGCGGGCAGGGGCGACGGGCGCGGGCCGGCCGCGCGAAGACTCGCCACCGGATCGCCCCGCCCGGTTGTCTGGAAGACCGCGAACGCGGTCCGTCGAGGCAGGTCTCCTGGCTCACGGCGTGCGCATCGCGCGCCTGTCCGCCTTCCCACGGTGGAAACCGCAGTGGCATCGGGACAGGCCCCGGCCGTTCACAGTTGCGGGGGCAGCCGCGGCATGTCCGCGTTCCCTCCGGGATGACCGCTCGCGCGGCATCGCGGTCCGGCGGCAAGCCGGACACCTCGAACCGGCAAGGCTACGCAGGGGCCGGAGCGAGGTCAATCGGCGAGGTTGACGCTCGCCAGGGTTCATGCTGTCCTATCCCGCTGTTCCAGGTGCCCCGCGCGGCCGTGCGCGGGGTGAAACGGGAAGCCGGTGCGTGGCGGGTCGTCTCGCCGCAAGTCCGGCGCTGCCCCCGCAACGGTAAGCAAGCGATGGAATCGGATGGCCACTGTGCATCGCACGGGAAGGCGATTCCGCCGCCGGCCGGCAGGCCGGCCCTTGCAAGCCCGGAGACCGGCCTGGTCCTGTATGGCTTACCGCGGCGGGCGGACACGAGCCGGAACCCGGGCGCCTCGCGGCCCCGGTTTTCGTGCGTGCCGGCTGCCTCCCGATGCTCACCCCGCAGCCCAGAAGGAACGCACCATGTCTCGCAGCGCCCTCGCCTCCACGTCCTTTTCCATACGCTCCTTGTCGCAACGCCTGCCACTGGCCGTCGGCAGTTGCCTGCTCGGCGCCCTGCTCGTCTATTTCGCCGGCTTCTCCCACCTCGAGGCGGTGCATAACGCCGCCCACGACACCCGCCACAGCACGGCCTTCCCCTGCCACTGAGGAGCGGTGTCATGTTCAAGCGCATCGCCCATACCGCGGGGCTCGCCGGCCTGCTGGCGGCCGTCCTGCTGACCCTGCTGCAACTGCTCTGGGTCTCCCCGCTGATCCTCGAAGCGGAAACCTACGAGCAAGACGAGCCCGCCGTCGCCCATCAACATGGCGACGGCGCCGCCCATGTCCACGAAGCCGAAGCCTGGTCGCCGGAAGACGGCTGGCAGCGCACCCTGTCCACCAGCGGCAGCAACCTGGTGGTGGCGGTAGGCTTCGCGCTGATGCTGGCGGGGCTGTATGCCCTGAAGGCGCCCCTGCGGGCACGCGAAGGATTAGCCTGGGGCGCCGCCGGCTTCATCGTCTTTAACCTGGCGCCGGCCGCCGGCCTGCCGCCGGAACTGCCGGGTACCGCCGCCGCCGATCTGCTGCTGCGTCAGTATTGGTGGGCGGGTACCGCCGCCGCCACCGCGGTGGGCCTGGCCCTGCTGGTGTTCGCCCGGCACTGGGCGCTGCGGGTCGGCGCCCTGCTGCTGATCGCCGTGCCGCATGTGATCGGCGCCCCGCAGCCCGAGGTGCACGAAAGCCTGGCGCCGGCCCACCTGGAGCGGCAATTCGTGTTCGCCTCGCTGGTCACCAACGCGCTGTTCTGGCTGGCCCTGGGTGCCGCCAGCGCCTGGCTGTTCAGCCGCCCGGCCCCCGAGGCCCGGTGAGCCGCTACGTGGCGGGGCTCGGCTGCCGGCGGGGTTGCGAGACGGCCGAGCTGGCGGAACTGCTGGACCACGTGCTGGATGAGAGCGGCGCGCCTCGCGCCGCTCTCATCGGGCTGGCCAGCCTGCAACGCAAGTGCGCCGAGCCGGCGCTGAGAGAACTGGCCCGGCAGCGGGCCTTGCCCTTGGCGGGTTTCGACGAAGCCACCCTGGCCAGCTACACCAATCGCCTGGAAACCCCCTCGGTTCGGGTTCGCCAGGCCACCGGCTGCGCGGGCATCGCCGAAGCCGCTGCCCTGGCCCTAGCGGATCGCTGGGGCGATGCTCCGGGCGAGCTGCGGGTCGGCAAGCGCGTCAGTGCTCGGGCCAGCATCGCCCTGGCCGAGGTTCGCGCCCGGGAGGACGCCCCGGCATGACCGTCTATTTCATCGGTGCCGGGCCGGGCGACCCCGAGCTCATCACCGTCAAGGGGCAACGCCTGATACGCAGTTGCCCGCTGATCCTTTATGCCGGCTCGCTGGTCCCCCGGGCGGTACTGGACGGCCATCGCGCCGAACGGGTGATCGACACCGCGTCCCTGCACTTGGAACAGATCGTCGAGCACTTGGCCGACGCCCACCGGCGCGGCTGGGACGTGGCCCGGGTCCACTCCGGGGACCCTTCCCTGTATGGCGCCATCGGCGAGCAGATCGTCCACTTGCGAGAGCGGGGCATCCCCTACGAGATCGTCCCGGGGGTGACCGCCGCCTCCGCCTGCGCGGCGGTGCTGGGGGTGGAGCTGACCCTCCCGGGCGTGGCCCAGAGCGTGATCCTCACCCGGCACGCCCAGCACACGGTCATGCCGGAGGGGGAAGAACTCGCCGACCTCGCCCGCCACCGGGCCACCTTGGCGATCCACCTGGGAGTCGCCCATCTGGCCCGGATCGTCGCGACTCTGTTGCCTCACTACGGCGCCGACTGTCCGGTGGCGGTGGTGCATCGCGCTACCTGGCCGGACCAGGACTGGGTGCAGGGCACCCTGGCCGATATCCAGGGGCGGGTGGAGGCTAAGGGCTTTCGCCGCACGGCGCTGATCCTGGTGGGGCGGGTGCTGGGGGCCGGGGCCTTCGGCCGGTCGGCGCTGTACGACGCCGGGCACGCCCACCTCTACCGGCCCAGTTCGCCCCGGGAAGACTGAACCGCGCCGAGGGGCTGCAAGCGATAGCGGCTCAGCGTCACCCTCCCCCGGTTATCGGCGACCACGATCTCAGCGCCCAAAAGACCCAATGCCCGGTTGAGCGTGCCGCCGTACAACAGGCGCAGGAACGCGGGAAGCTCCAGGTCGGGATACAGCCAGGCGCGCACGGCCGGCAGGGTGAATTCCCATTGTCCCGTCTCGCACTCGAAGCCTTGGGCGCGCAACGCCCGCAGCGTATCGGCCTCACCGGCCATGACTTGGCGGCAAACGGTGTACAGACGGGCGAGACAGTCGGGCGAGCGGGACATGCCGGCAGCTTAGCCGGCCTGTCCGTCGCCGACGAGAGGGTCACTCGCGACGGGGCGGGATATCGTCGGGAATGCTTTCGCTGGTGGTCCCGCTGCCGGTGGTGCGCCCATCGGTGCCATCCGTGCCGGACCCGGATTTTCCATCCAGGGTGATGCGGTTCTCGTGCTCCATCACGGTGCCGTGCTCGGTATCGTTGCCCATGGGCTCCTGCAGGAGGGTGTCGTCGGTGCGTGGCGTGGTGGGCGAACCCGCGCCAGGGCCCCCGGGCGCGCCCGGCATGCTGCTCTGGGCATGGGCGGCGGAGGCCAGGACGGTGGCGGCGACCAAGGCAAGGGCCGGCAGGACGGGGTGGGCAGGCATGGCGACTCTCCGAGTGATGGACTTGTCTGCTTGGAAACGGCCTTGGCCCCGGGAGTGCCGGCATGGCGACGAGTGGAGTCGAGTTTGTTGAGGATAGTGGTAGTGATGCTCTATAAAGTGAATTATAAAATTCTTTCCTAACTGAGCATTCCTATGGACAACTCCTGCTTTTCTAGGCCCGCTGTTGAATTCGTGGCAAAATACCGAGTCGATGCCAAGGTTATTGCTGACAGTTTGGACGTTCCCTTGGAAAATATTCTAGGCCTTGCTGCCTATGAATCGTCTTATGGTTCCGGCAGAATCGCCTCCCAAAACAACAACTATTTCTCGATGCATGCGCCCGCACCGTTCGAAACGGGGGAAGATAACGCTCAACGGAGTCAGGTAAAAATTGCCGTCTTCAACTCTTCCTTCAGTCTGGCAAATCCTTTGCGCAGCGATTCGGACCTTATGTAAAAGACCAGCGAGATCCTTTGGCTTTTTCCCAGGCGCTCGTAAGGGCAGGCTACAACACTGGCTCCAAGTCTTCTGGAGGCACCGACGATTATGCGCAAAAACTGGCGGCTGTTATTTTGATGGTTCGCAGGAGATTAGACTGTCCGCAATGAAACAGTTTATTTTCTTACTTTTTTCCATCTTGTACGCTTGTGCAAGCACGTCGCCCCTTATCCTGGCCAATCGCCCGGTAGAGCCAGAGGGTCTAACCGAGCCCCAGGCCGCTGCGCTTTTACGTGTACTCTTGCTCGATAAAGGCTATACCTCGGAGCAGATTGATGCAGCCGATATCGAAAGCGTAGCCAATGGCCCGAATGAACTTCCTTTCGCACCGGATTATTATAGTTTCCATGTCAGCTACGACTCCCCCAATCAGCAAGCAATTTCGACCTGGGGAAACTTTCTTGTTAACAAGAAAAATGGCGATATACTCGAAATGGATACCTGCGCTCCTTACAAGTATGCCGACCTCGAAACCTTGCAAGTGCAGATCAGGAATATCACCCATTCAAAGAAAACAAGCAAGGAACAGTTGCAGGAGCAATTTGGATGTGAATGAAAGCAATGTCACAGCAGCAGCCAGAAGCAGGCTGCATTGCTGCTATATATAACTTATTTCTACACTCCCGCCATCCCTAACGCATTATCCCAAACTTCAATACGCATTACGTGTCGCTTCACTTTATCTCTTCACCCAGAAAGCCGGCTTGAATCACTTGGCACGAGCAAAGAGACGACTTAGCAATGGGGGCCCCCTCAAGGCTTCCACAAGGTAAGCTCCCCGCTCAGGCTTCGGTCCAGGTAGGTCGCCGCGCTGATCAGGGCGAGATGGGTCAGGGCCTGGGGCAGGTTGCCCAGCGGGCGGCCATCGGTGTCGAATTCCTCGGCGTAGAGGCCGAGCGGGTTGGCGTAGCGCAGCAGGCGCTCGAATTCCAGGTGGGCCTGGTCGACGCGGCCGGCCCGGGCCAGGCACTCGACGTACCAGAAAGAGCAGGCGGCGAAGGCGCCCTCCTCGCCCTCCAGGCTGTCCGAAGGCGTTTCGGCATTGCGGTAGCGATAAACCATGCCGTCCCGTACCAAGGCCTTCTCGATGGCCTCCAGCGTCGACAGCCAGCGGGGATCGGTGGCGCTGACGAAGCGCACCAAGGGCATCAGCAGCATCGACCCGTCCAGGACGCGGCTGCCGAGACGCTGGACGAAATGGCCGTTCGTCTCGTCCCAGAAATGCGTCCAGATGTCCTCGTGGATCGCCGCGCGCTCGCGATCCCAACGGTCGAAGGGCGCAGGCAAGGAGCGCTTGTGGGCGAGCCGGATGGCCCGGTCCAAGGCCACCCAGCACATCAAGCGGGAATGCAGGAGGTACTGCGGCTCGCCGCGCATTTCCCAGATGCCGACATCGGGGTCGCGCCATTTCTCGCAAAGGCCATCCACCAAGTGAACCACGTGCCGCCAACCTTCGTGGGAAATAGCTTCGCCATATTTGTTGGAAAGATAAATGGCGTCCAGCAACTCGCCGTAGATGTCCAGTTGGGTTTGCACGTAGGCCTGGTTGCCGATACGTACGGGCCTGGCCCCGCCGTAGCCGCGCAGGTGGTCCAGGGCTTCCTCCGGAAGGGCCTCGCGGCCGTCTAGGCCGTAGAGGATGCGCAGGTTTTCCGGCTCGCCCCGGCCATCGCCGACCTGCTTGCGCAGCCAGCGCATGTAGGCGTTGGCTTCCTCGGTGAAGCCCAGGCGCATGAAGGCATAGACGGTGAACGAGGCATCACGGATCCAGGTATAGCGATAGTCCCAATTGCGCTCGCCGCCGCGAACCTCGGGCAGGCCGAAGGTGGCGGCCGCCAGGATCGCGCCGTTCCGGGAGGTCAGCAATTTCAAAGCCAGGGCGGAACGATTCACCGTTTCGCGCCAGCGCCCCCAGTAGCGGGAATGGCCGAGCCAGCGTTTCCAGAAGGTTTCCGTCTGGCGCTGGAGCGGCCGGGCATCTTCGGCGGAAACCCACCGGTCCTCGTCCCCGCCCAGGATGAATTGGACGCACTCGCCCGCCCGCAGGTGGAAACGCGCCACCGCGCCCCGGGCTTCCACGCGCAACGGGGTGGTGGCGGCCAAGCGCAAGGCCGGCTGGCCGGGCGCGCTGAAGCGCACGTCGCCGGTGTCCAGGCGCTCGGCCCGGGTCTTGGCGCGGCCATAGTCATGGCGAACCCGGCAATCCAGACGGATTTCGGCCTGGCCCTGGCTCACCTCAATGCGCCTCACCAGGCGCGGAGGCCCCGGGAGGTCGTCGATGGGCATGAAGTCGGTAAGGATCACCACCGCCTCGTCGGCCAGCCAGCGGGTCTGCAAGACGTTGGTATCGGGGATGTACAACTGCTGGCGGCGCGCCCGTTCCAGCACCGGCGCCAGGGCGAAGAGGCCCGCTTCGGGGGTGTCCAGCAGCGAGGCGAACAGCGTCGGGCTGTCGAAAGCGGGCCAGCAGAAGAAATCCACGCATCCGTCGTCGGCGACCAGCGCCACGCTGCGCAGGTCGCCGACGATGCCGTGGGCCTCGATAGGCCGCTGGGTCGCGAGATCGTTGGAGCCGCCCTGAAGGGCGCCTTCGTCAGCCATTGTCGCGGAACCCGGGGTACAGGCTCATGCCGCCGTCGATGTACAAGGTCGCGCCGACCACGTAGTCCGAGGCGTCGGAGGCCAGCCAGACCACCGCGTTGGCCACGTCCTCGACATCCCCTATCCGGCCGTAAGGAATCAGGTCCAGCAACCGCTCCCCCTGTTCCCCCGACGTGGTATCGGCATTGATCGCGGTCCGGATCGCCCCCGGCGCGACGCCGTTGATGCGGATGCGCTGGCCGGACAGTTCCTGGGCCAGGGTGCGCATCAACAGGTCGACGCCCCCCTTGGAGGCGGCGTAGTTGACATGACCGGCCCATGGGATGCGCTCGTGCACGGAACTCATGTGGATGATCTTCCCGGCCGCCCGGGAAATGGGGCGAATGCCCTGGCGCTGAAACTGGCGGATCGCTTCCCGGGCGCAGAGGAACTGGCCGGTGAGGTTCACCGCGATGACCTTGTTCCAGTCCTCCAGGCTCAGCTCCGCGGCCGGCGCGTCCTTTTGCATGCCGGCGTTGGCCACCAGGATGTCCAGGTGGCCGAAGGCATCGAGGGTCTCGCGGAACATTCGCTGGACGTCCTGCTCGTCGGATACATCCGCCCGGATGGCGATGGCGCGTCCTCCGGCGGCGACGATTTCCTCGGCCAGGCGCTCGGCGGGTTCGGCCTGGGCCTGGTAGTTGATGGCCACCGCCGCGCCGCTCTGTGCCAGGGCGCGGGCGCAGCCATGGCCAATGCCGGAACTGGCGCCGGTCACCAGCGCCACTTGGCCGTCCAGTCTGATCTCCATGTTCACCTCCAGCGTTCGGGTCTGACAGCAGACTGGCGACGGCGCCTGGGAGTTCAGGCGGCGGTTGGCGCGGAAAAAGAAGGGTGTCGAACCGTCGGCCGTTCGTCGCGGTCATCTCTACAACGCCTTTTTCCGTGAGGAGATGCCCGCTCCATGGAGACCACGCCACGGTCCGCTCCTTCCCGCCATCGCCTGCTCGTGGGGACCTATACCCAGGGCGCCAGCGGCGGCATCCAAGTGTTCGCCTTCGACCCCGAGCAAGAGCGCATCGGCGAACGCCTGGACGAAGTGGTCTGCAGCAACCCGTCCTGGCTGGTGCTGGATGCCACGGGGCGGAACGTCTATGCCGTCCACGAGGACGAGGCCGGCAGTGTGAGCCATTTTCGGCTGGACCCCGGCAGCGGCCGGCTGCGCGCCACCGAGCACCAGGCGTCCCAGGGCGATCATCCGACCCATGCGAGCCTCGCGAGCGATGGCGCGCACCTGTTCGTCGCCAACTACGCCGCCGGAACGCGCCCGGGCGCGCTGGCCCTGCTCCCCCTGGACGAAGCAGGTGGCTTGGGAAAAGCCCGACAGATCCATCGCCACGAGGGCGGCAGCGCGGTCGAAGCCAGGCGCCAGGAGCATGGCCATGTCCACTGCGTCCTCAACGACCCGTCCGGGCGCTACCTGTTCGTCTGCGACTTGGGGGCGGACAAGGTCTTCGTCTATCGCTACCGGGCCGGCGAACCGTTGCGCCCCGCTCACCCGCCCGCCTTCGAGGCGCCACCGGGCAGCGGTCCGCGCCACTTGGTGTTTTCCGCCGACGGCCGGCGCGCCTACCTGACCCTGGAACTGAGCGGCGACGTGTTGGTGCTGGAGCACGCCGACGGCGTCCTCGGGCCCTTGCAGCGCCTGCGTCTGGCGCCGGAAGGCTTCCACGGCGCGGTGGGCGCCGGCGCGCTGCATCTCTCGTCCGATGGCCGCTTCCTGTATGTCGCCGATCGGGGCGAGCACAACCATCTGGTGGTCTATGGGGTCGATCCCGAGGACGGCACCCTGAGCCTGCTGCAACGGCGCGCCTGCGAAGGCCAGGAGCCCCGGGAGTTCGCCCTAACGCCTTCCGGCCGCGCGTTGCTGGTGGCGAACCAGGGCAGCGACCAGATACGGGTCATGAAGCGCGACCCTCATAGCGGCCTGATCGGCGAAACCCTGCAAACGGTGACTGTCGGCGCCCCGTCCGACCTGAAGTTCGTGAGCCTGTCATGAATAACCTGGAAACCCCGATTCTCAAGTTCGCGCTCTACGGCGCGCAAAGCAGTCTCGGCAGCGCCCTGCTGGTGGAGTTACTGAGCCGCCAGCACGAAGGCATTGCGATTCTCGACGACCTCAACGCCCTCAGCGCCCGTCCCGGCCTGCGGGCCAAGCCCGGCGATTTGTTCGATGCCCTGAGCGTCAGCGAAAGCGTGGCCGGCGCCGACGGCGTGATCGGGGTGCTGAGCAGCCCGCGCCTGCCCGCCGGAAACAGCCCGGACCCGGCGGCGGGGTCGCGCCGTCAGCGGGATGCCGTCGAGGCCCTGGTCCAAGGCATGCCCCGGGTGAAGGTTGATCGGCTGGTCCTGATCGGTGACTTCGATTGGCTGGACGCCCCCGACGGAGCCACCCGGGGAAGCGCCGAAGAGATCGGGCGCCTTCTGCGGGACAGCCCGTTGCGCTGGACCCTGGTGAACGCGCCCACGGTCGAGGAAGGCCTGAGCATCGACGACCTGGGCTCGCCCGGCGGCACGCCCGACGACGCGTTGCGGGCGCGCCTGCTGAGCTTCGCCGCCTGCGTGGTGGACGAACTGGTCGAGCCGCGCCACCTGGGCCAGCGCATGAAGGTACGCGCCTGACCCCCGATTCAGGTCCGGTCGCCGTAGGCGAAGCGGGCCAGGGCGTCGCCGGCCAAGCGATAGCGCACCCATTCGTCCTGGGCCTGGGCACCGATGGTTTGGTAGAGACGGATCGCCGGTTCGTTCCAATCCAGGACGCTCCATTCGAAACGCCCGCATCCCTCCTCACAGGCGAGGCGCGCCAAATGGCGCAACAGCGCCTGCCCGGCGCCGACGCCACGGTGGGCCGGCGAAACGTACAGGTCCTCCAGGTACAGGCCCTTGCGCCCCTGCCAGGTCGAATAGTTGAAGAAATAGGCGGCGAACCCGATGGTCCGCTCGTTCTGGCTGCAGATCAGCGCCTGGGCCGGCCCCTGACCTCGACACAGGGTGCGCTCGATGTCGGCCGCGCTGGCCGTGACTTCGTGCCCGGCGTTTTCGTAAGTCGCCAGTTCAGTGATGAAGGCGAGGATCTGGGGCGCGTCCGACGGTACGGCGGGGCGGATCTGCAAGGTCAAGGCAAGGCTCCGGTTGGCAAAACCCCATGGTACTCAAAGCCGGGCTGTCGGCTACAGCGGGCCGAGCAGCAGATGGATACCATAGAGCGCCAACAGATGACCGGGATAGAACCCATAGCCCCAGCGGGTCACCGGCGGCACGGAGAACGTGGGGTGCCGGCTCAGCAGCCACAGGCCGAACGCGGGGGCGGCGCCGGCGACTCCCAGCACCAGCAACGGATACGGGTGCCAGAGCCACATGCCCGTCTGACGCATGTCCAAGGCGTGGGGCAGCACCGCCAGCAACGTCGGCGCGATCCAGGCCCGCCGACGCCCGCGCCAGGGACCGTGCAATGCCAGCAGGAATGCCGCCGGCAGCAGGGTTCCGCACACGCCGTACATCACCCGCTCGCCGCCCAGGAAGGCGGCCAACCCGGCCGCGCCCAAGGCCGCCAGCAGGCTCGGCGGCGTGCGGTAGCGTACGCCCCAGGCCACCACGAGACCCAAGGCCAGGGTCGGCAGCACGTTGCTTGGGTGGATGAAGCCGGTATAGAGCCGGTACGGCCCTTCCGACAGCAGGGCGAACAGCAGCAGCCAGCCGAGATAACGAACATGGCCGAGTCGGGGGAAGCGCTCGTCGCGGTCCCGCGCCACGTTGGCCGCGATGGCCAGGCAGAACAACGGGAAAGCCAGGCGGCCCGGTATATAGAGGCCGCTCCATGCTTCATTCAAGTAACGCAGGTGATCCACCAGCATGGTGGCCATGGCCAGCCACTTGACCATGTCCAGGCTGGACTCGCGCTTGGCCGGTGCGGCGGCGGGCCCGGTTCCGGGTGCTTCGGAGGACGCCGGCTCTGAACCCTTGGGAAACCCAGCCAGTTTCACTGGTAACCCCCGAACGGAGAGGAGAACGCCATGATCGATTCGCTGTTCAGCGGAGTCGCCGGCTTGATCGTCCTGCTGCTGGATATCTGGGCCATCGTCAGCGTGATGCGCAGCGACGCCAGCGGTGCCAGGAAGCTGGTCTGGACCATGGTGATCCTGATCTTCCCGGTGCTGGGGCTGATCGCCTGGGGTTTCGCCAGACCCCGTGGCGTCACCCCGCCCTCCTCCTCCGAACATAGCAAGTGACCGACGCCGGCGTCCCTGCCGGCGTCCTCCTCAGACCGCCGGCACCAGCCCGGCGGTCGAGGTGTCGTCCACCGGCTCGCGTCCCGGAATGGCCGCGCTGGTGGTGAGGATCACCTTGCGGCAGTCCTCCTGGCGTTTCTCGAAGATCTCATACCCCCTGGCCGCCTCTTCCAAGGGCATGCGGTGGGTGATGATTTCCTCCGGCTTGAGCCGGCCCGCCTCGATGTGTTCCAGCAGCTCCGGCAAGAAGCGATGCACATGAGTCTGGCCCATCTTGAAGGTCAGCCCCTTGTCGAAGGCATCGCCGAACAGGAAGCCATGGATAAAACCGGCATAGACCCCTGGCACGCTCACCGTGCCGCCCCGGCGCACGGCCGCGATGCACTGGCGCAACGCCTTGCCGCTGCTGCCTTCCAGCTTGAGGGTGGTGAGCACGGTTTCGGTGGTGCTGCCCTTGGCCTCGAAGCCCACCGCATCCACCACGGCATCCACGCCCCGGTGTCCGGCGGTCTGTTCGGTGATCACCTGAGCCGGGTCGTCCACCTCGTCGAAATTGATGGGAATCACTCCATAGGTTTGCCGGGCGTACGCCAACCGATAGGCGTGGTGGTCCACCATGAAGATTTGCTCGGCGCCCACCAGGCGGGCACAGGCGGCGGTCAGCAGGCCCACCGGGCCGGCACCGAAGATCGCCAGGCTGGAACCAGGGCCGATGCCGGCGTTGAGGACCGCCTGCCACGCGGTGGGCAGGATATCGGTGAGGAACAGCACGCGCTCGTCGGCCAGGCTGCCCGGCACCTTGAACGGCCCGGCGTTGGCCTTGGGCACCCGCACGAACTCGGCCTGGCCGCCCGGCACCCCGCCATACAGGTGGCTATAACCGAACAGCGCGGCGCCCGGCGGGATGGCTTTCTTGTTCATGATCGCGCCGCGCCCGGTGTTGGTGGTTTCGCAGGCCGCGTACAGCGAATGCTCGCAGAAAAAACACTGGCCGCAGGCGATGACGAAGGGAATCACCACCCGGTCGCCCCGCTGCACGGCGGTCACGCCGGAGCCAACCTCCTCGACGATGCCCATGAATTCGTGGCCGAAGATATCGCCGTCCTTCACGGCGGGAATCTTGCCCCGGTACATGTGCAGGTCCGAGCCACAGATCGCGGTGGCCGTGACCCGCAGGATGATGTCGTCCGGCTCTTGCAGCACCGGGTCCGGAACGGTTTCGACGCGAACGTCGTGACTGCCGTGGTAGGTCAATGCACGCATGGGATTCTCCTGTAGGAAGCGAGCCGGCCTGGGCGGCCCGTGTCGGCGCGACGCGAAACGCGCCGCTTACCCTTCACCGCGCAGGGCGCGGCGGTGATAGGCGGGAATCTGGGCCAGGGCGTAATCGGCCGCCGCATCGATGATTTCCTGGCGCTCTCCGGGGAAGCGTCGCAGCTCCGAGAACAGGTGCACGCGCCCGCCGAGCCGGAAGCCCCAGGCGAACCAGAGAGTGCCGGGCGGTATGCCGTCCACCTCGCCCGGGCCCGCCAGGCCGGTATTGGCCACCACCACGTTGGCCTCGCTGTCCTTCAAGGCACCCGCCGCCATCTCCAGGGCTACCTCCTGGCTGGTAAGGTTGAAACGGTCCAGGGTCGCTTGACGCACCCCCAGCAGCCGTTTCTTCGCCGCCGGGGAATACACCACGTAGCCGGCGTCCACGTAGGAGCCGCAACCGGGCACGCTGGCCAGCCGCGACACGATGGCGCCGGCCGTGCAGGATTCCGCGGTGGTGAGCATCAGCTCGTGCTCGCGAACGTACTCCATCACTTCTTCGACGGTGCTCATAGGCGTCATCCCGTGGCTCAATGCCGGTCCAGGGTCTGGGCGATGCGATCCTTGAGGAGCACCCGTTCCTGACGCATCTTGTTCAGCTCCTCGTCCTGGAAGCCGTTCGCCTCCTCGTGATCCACGATGCGCCGGTCCAGTTCGTAATAATCCAGCAGCAGCTTCTTGAAATCGGGATCGCTCTGGGAAAGGGTCTTCAACGCTTCGGCGTGTTCCGGGAAATCCTTGGACAGATCGTGCGTCGCCACCATCGGTCTTCCTCCTCTTCTTGTCGGTCGAAGGGCGAGGCCACGGGCCCCGCTTGTTCTAGTTGTGAGAACGCCGCGGACCCAGAGTTTCATTTTTCATGAGGACAAGCGCTGCAAAGCCCCTCCGGACGCCGGTCCAACCACCGAAACTTTGCCCGCCCCCTCCAGTCCTCTCCCTAGACAGCCCTTTTTCCAACGGAGGAGAACGACATGAGCGACTCGAAGCAGACCCCGCCCGCCCAGCACCAGGAGCGCCGTCCCGGCCTGGAAAGCGACATGCGTCCCGCCCCGGCCTATCGGGGCGAGGACTACAAGGCCGCGGGCAAGCTGGCGGGCAAGGTCGCGCTGATCACCGGGGCGGACAGCGGCATCGGCCGTGCGGTGGCGGTGACCTTCGCCAAGGAAGGGGCCGACATCGTCATGCTGTACCTTAACGAACACGACGACGCCGCCAAGACCCGCCAGGAAATCGAAGGGCTCGGGCGCCGCTGCCTGAGCTTCGCCGGCGACGTGGCCGAGGCGGGCTTCTGCGCCAAGGTAGTGGAGGAGACCCAGCGGACCTGGGGCCGCCTCGATGTCCTGGTGAACAATGCCGGGGAGCAGCATCCCCAAAAACGCCTGGAAGACATCAGCGAAGAGCAGTGGGAGCGTACCTTCCGGACCAACATCTTCGGCATGTTCCAGTTGACCAAGGCGGCCCTGCCTTTCATGAAGCAGGGCGCGTCCATCATCAACACCACCTCGATCACGGCCTACAAGGGCAACCCGATCCTGTTGGACTATTCCGCCACCAAGGGCGCCATCACGGCGTTCACGCGCGCGCTGTCGATGAACCTGGCGTCCCGGGGTATCCGGGTCAACGCGGTGGCCCCCGGGCCGATCTGGACACCGCTCATCCCCTCCACCTTCGAGGCGGAGCAGGTGGCGGAATTCGGCGCCGAAACCCCAATGGGGCGTCCCGGCCAGCCGGAGGAACTGGCGCCGGCCTATGTGTACCTGGCCTGCAACGACTCGTCCTATGTCAGCGGCCAGGTGATCCACGTGAACGGCGGCACCGTGGTGAACGGCTAACCGATCTGGAAAAAAGAAAGCCGGTCCAGGACCGGCTTTTCTTTTCGACTGACGTTTTCGTCGCCGCCCGCGAGAACGGCCCGCCGAGAACGGCGGGCACGCAGGTCACCCGTCGCGGGAGGGCGCGAAGACCGTGACCGCCAAGGGCGGCAAGGTCAGATCCAGGGACTGGGCCTCGCCATGGCTTTCCTGGGCGTCGGTGTTCACCAGCCCCCCATTGCCCATGTTGGAACCGGCATAGCGTTCGGCGTCGCTGTTGAACAGCTCGCGCCAGGCACCCGCCTGGGGCACGCCGATCCGGTAGTGCTCGCGGGGCACGGGCGTGAGGTTGGCCACCACCAGTACCGGTTGTCCCTGGCTGTCCTTGCGCAGCCAGGCGTAGACGCTGTTGGAAGCATCGTCGCCGATGAGCCACTGGAACCCCGCCGCATCGCCGTCCAGCTCGTGCAGGGCGGGAATCTCACGGTAGAGCCGGTTCAGGTCGCTGACCAGGTTCTGCACCCCGATGTGCTCGCCGTATTGCAAGAGATACCAGTCCAGTTCGTGGTCGTGGTTCCACTCGCGCCACTGGCCGAACTCGCACCCCATGAACAGCAGCTTCTTGCCCGGGTGGGTCCACATGAAGGTCAGGTAGGCCCGCAGGTTGGCGAACTTCTGCCAGCGATCCCCCGGCATCTTGTCGATCAGCGAGCGCTTGCCGTGGACCACCTCGTCGTGGGAAATGGGCAGCACGAAGTGCTCGGAGAAGGCATAGATCAGGCCGAAGGTCAGCTTGTCGTGGTGGTAGCGGCGGTTGATCGGGTCTTCGGCGACATATTTGAGGGTGTCGTGCATCCACCCCATGTTCCATTTGTAGGAGAAGCCCAGGCCGCCTTCCTGGGTGGGGCGGCTCACGCCCGGCCACGCGGTGGATTCCTCCGCGATGACCAGGGCACCCGGCGCTTCCGTGCTCACCACGTCGTTCAAGTGCCGCAGGAAATCGATGGCTTCCAGGTTTTCCCGGCCGCCGAAGCGGTTGGGAATCCACTCGCCGTGCTTGCGAGAATAGTCGCGATAGAGCATGGAGGCCACCGCGTCGACCCGCAGCCCGTCGACGTGGAACTGGCGCAGCCAGTACAGCGCCGAGGCCAGCATGAAGCCATGTACCTCGGTCCGGCCCAGGTTGTAGATGTAGGTATCCCAATCCTGGTGGAAGCCCTCGAAGGGGTGCGCGTATTCGTACAGGGCGGTACCGTCGAAGCGGGCCAATCCATGGGCGTCGGTGGGAAAATGCGCGGGTACCCAGTCGAGAATGACGCCGATGCCGGCCTGATGGCAGGCATCGACGAACGAGGCGAATTCTTCCGGCGTCCCGTAGCGGGCGCTCGGGGCGAACTGGGACAGGAGCTGGTAGCCCCACGATCCCCCGAAGGGGTGCTCCATGATCGGCATCAGTTCGATATGAGTGAAGCCCAGCCCGAGCACATAGGGAATCAAGTGCTCCTTCAACTCGCTCCAGGTAAGGCTGCGCCCTTCGTTGCCGCCCTCGTGGCGCCACGACCCCGCGTGCAATTCGTAGATCGACAGCGGTTTCGAGTAAGCCTGATGCTCTTGGCGTCGCGCCATCCACTCCTGATCGCCCCACGCATGGGCGAGCGGCCCGGCCACCACGGAGCCGGTACTGGGTGGCGCTTCGGTGGCCCTGGCCATCGGGTCGGCCTTGAGCGGCAGGATGCCGTCATGTCCGAGCAGTTCATACTTGTAGACCTCGCCGGGTCCCAGGCGCGGCACGAAAAGCTCCCAGACCCCGGCCGCATGACGCAGGCGCATCGGGTGCCGGCGTCCATCCCAGCCATTGAAGTGGCCCACCACCGAGGCCCGTCGCGCATTGGGCGCCCAGACGGCGAAGCGCACGCCCTCCACGCCGTCGATGGTCATCGGCTGCGCGCCCAGGCACTGGGCGAGGTCGCGATGATTGCCTTCGCCGAACAGGTAGAGATCGATATCCCCCAACAGCAGGCCGAAGGAATACGGGTCCTCGGTTTCCTGGACGCCGCTTGCCCAGCGAATGCGCAAGCGATACCGCTGTTCGCGGGCCAGGCGGGCGCAGAACAGGCCCGGAATCTGGATCTGCTCCATGGGGCCGAGCACGTCGCCTGAATCGGCCGCCACCAGCTCGACCGCCAATGCGTTGGGTAGATAAGTGCGAACGATCAAGCCTTCGCCGTCGCGATGTGGACCCAGGATCGAAAAGGGATCGCCATGCTCGGCGCGTGCCAGAGCATTCGCGTCCGCCGTGGAGATGCCCAACTGGACACCGCTGGAAAATACCTGTCCCTGAGTCATTGCTGTTTCGCCCCCGATAAATGCTGAAGCAGTTCCATCAAGCCCTGCAACGGTACACCGATCCAGGTCGGCCGATGGGCCGCCTCGTAAATGATTTCATAAGCCGCCTTCTCCAGGCTGAACAACGCCAGCGCGGCGCTCTCCCCGTCCCGCTCCTGCCAGGCATGGGGCAACTCGGCGGCCGCCAGGCGGTAGGCGTCGAGGAAAGCCTGGCGCGCATCGCGCCGGTAGGACTGGGTGATGAGTGCCCGCGCCTGATCCGCCTCGGGCGAACTGTCGGCGCCGTGGGCATTGCGCAGCGCCATGGCGGCGGCGTAGTCGATGGAGCGCAACACGCCGGTGACGTCCTTGAGCGGGCTGTGCTTGGCGCGGCGCTCGGCCAAGGGCCGCGCCGGCTCGCCTTCGAAATCGATGAGGTAGGCGTCCCCCTGCACCACCAGCACCTGGCCTAGGTGGAGATCGCCATGGACCCGCATGCGGATGCCACCGGCGGCGCCGCGCGCCAGTTCGCCGACGTACTCCAGCAGGCGGTCGCGCCGGGCCTGCAAATCCGCCAGGGCCGCCCGCTCCGCTTCGCTCAGGTGGGCTTGTTGCCCAGCCGCGGCATCCAGCGCCTGCTCCACCTGGGCGCGGATGGTAGTGGTCCAATGCGCGATATCGTCCGACGCGCTGGCTTCATAGCCGAAGTCCGGATTGTCCGTCTCCCCCGCCAGCGCCACGTGCATTTCACCGAGGCGCTGACCGAGCATGGCCGTGAATTTCTCCAGTTCGTCCAGAGCGGTGAATTGACTCTCCTGGCTGGACACGCCCCCGGTCATCTGGTCGCGAATCGCCCGCTCCAGGGTATCCAGGGTCCACTGCCAGGCATCGCCCTGATTGCTCAGGTAGCCCTGCAGGATCATCAGCGCGTAGGTCTCGCCGTCCGCGTCCATCCGCCGGACCTCGCCCAGCACCGGCGCGATGTGGGTGAACCCGCGCTCGGTCAGGAACCCGCCCACCTCCAGTTCCGGATGGATGCCCGGGAAAACCCGGCGCAGCAGCTTCAGCACCATGCGGTCGCCGATGATCGCCGAGCTGTTGGATTGCTCCACGGACAGGTAGCGGATATCGGCGGTCTCCGGCACGTCGTACTCCTGCAGCTTGGCGCTGGGCAGGAAATGCAATTCGCCCTCGGCCAGGGGCAACACATCGCCCTTGCGCAGTTGCCGCACCACGCTGCGGATGAAGTCGTCCAGCACGAAGGCGTCGGTCATTAGGCCCACCTGGCGGCCACGCCGGGCGCGGGCCAGCGCCAGTTGGTTGGGGAGCGCGCTGCTCGACTCATCCTCGGTGACGAAGCCGAACGGCAGTTGATAGCGCTCGCGCTCACCGTTGCGCTGAACTTCCACCTCGCTGAGCAGCAAGGGACGCTGTCCTTCGCCGAAGGGCAGCGCATAGGCGACGCGCACCTGGCCGGCGGGCAGCTCGTGACCGGAGAACCAGCGACGCTTGGGCAGGTAGGTGGGCAAGGACTCCTGTTCCAGCACGCGACGGGCCGAAGGCTCCAGCAGGTCCTGCACCCCACGCTTGAGCACCAGGGTCGGCAGGTCGGGCATGCGATCCACCGGCGGCACGTGCCAGCTCGGCATCTGGCTGGCATCCGCCAGCAGGAACCAATAGAAGCCGTAGGGCGGCAGGGTCAGCAGGTAGGACAATTGACCGATGGGCGGGAACGCGCTGCCGCCGACCATTTCCACCGGCACCTTGCCCGCGTAGGCGGACAGGTCCAGCTCCACGGCCTGGGCGGCACGGGACAGGTTGGCCACGCAGAGGATGGTTTCCTGGGTACCCTCGGCCTTGTACTCGCGCAGGTAGGCGAGAATGCGCCGGTTGGCCGGCGAGATCATCTTCAGGGTGCCGCGCCCGAAAGCTTTTTGCTGTTTGCGCACCTTGAGCATGCGCCGGTTCCAGTTGAGCAGCGAATGAGGGTCGCGCGCCTGGGCCTCGACGTTGATCACCTGGTAACCGTACAGGGGGTCCATGATCGGTGGCAGCACCAGGCTGGCGGGATCGGCCTTGGAGAAGCCGCCGTTGCGGTCCATGGACCACTGCATCGGAGTACGCACGCCGTCGCGGTCGCCCAGGTAGATGTTGTCGCCCATGCCGATCTCATCCCCGTAGTACAGGGTCGGCGTGCCCGGCATGGACAGCAGCAGGCTGTTCAGCAGCTCGATGCGGCGGCGATCGCGCTCGACCAGGGGCGCCAGGCGCCGGCGAATCCCCAGGTTGATCCGGGCGCGGCGGTCGGCGGCGTAGAAATTCCACAGGTAGTCGCGCTCCTTGTCGGTCACCATCTCCAGGGTGAGCTCGTCATGGTTGCGCAGGAAGATCGCCCATTGGCAATTGCTCGGGATATCCGGTGTCTGCCGCAGGATGTCGGTGATCGGGTAGCGGTCTTCCTGGGCGATGGCCATGTACATGCGCGGCATCAGCGGGAAATGGAAGGCCATGTGGCACTCGTCGCCGACGATGCCCTTGCCGGGGATTTCCTTGCCGCCGAAATAGAGCTGGGTGTCCTCCGGCCACTGGTTGGCTTCCGCCAGCAGCATGCGGTCCGGGTAGTTGGCGTCGATCTCGGCGCGGATGCGCTTGAGCACCTCGTGGGTTTCCGGCAGGTTTTCGTTGTTGGTGCCGTCCCGCTCGATGAGGTAAGGGATGGCATCCAGGCGCAGCCCGTCGATGCCCATGTCCAGCCAGAACCGCATGATCGAGATGACGGCCTTCATCACCTGGGGGTTGTCGAAGTTCAGGTCGGGCTGGTGGGAATAGAAGCGGTGCCAGAAGTACTGGCCGGCCACCGGGTCCCAAGTCCAGTTGGACTTCTCGGTATCGAGGAAGATGATGCGGGTGCCGTCATACTTCTGGTCGGTGTCTGACCAGACATAGAAGTCGCGGGCCCGCGAGCCTTTCTTCGCCTTGCGCGCGCGCTGGAACCAGGGGTGCTGGTCGGAGGTATGGTTGATCACCAGCTCGCAGATCACCCGCAAGCCACGGGCGTGGGCCTCGGCGATGAAGCGCCGCGCATCCGCCATGTCGCCGTAGTCGGGATGCACGCCCCGGTACTCGGCGATGTCGTAGCCGTCGTCGCGACGTGGCGACGGGTAGAACGGCAGCAGCCAAATGGTGTTGACGCCCAGCTCGGCGATGTAGTCGAGCTTTTCGATGAGGCCGTGGAAGTCGCCGATCCCGTCGTTGTTGGAGTCGTAGAACGATTTCACGTGGACCTGATAGATCACCGCGTCCTTGTACCAGAGCGGATCTTCGGTGAACGCCTTGGGCTTACGCGCGCGAGGGGCTTTCTTGCTTTTTCCCATCATAAGTGTCTGTCGTAACGGTTTACCGTTCCGTCTCCTGCCGTTGCGTCGTAATGGCTGGGGTGCAGCCGCTCATGCCTGGCCTTCCGGGCTGATGCGCCAGATGCCGAAGGGCTGGTTCCAGGGCTCGATGCGCATCCACTGGGTCTTGCCGTACCACGTCCAGGTATGGCCGTTCATCAAGTCCTCGCCCCGGGTACGGGCATCGTCCGGCAGACCGAGCTCCCACAGCGGCAATTCGAAATGGGCTTCCTGAGCGTTGTGGGGATCCAGGCTGATGGCTACCAGCACGAAGTTCTGGAGGTCGTCGGTGCGTTTGCCGAAATAGAGGATGTTGTCGTTCCAGGCGTTGTACAGCTTCAGCCCCAGGTGGCTGTGCAGCGCCGGGTTCTGCCGGCGGATACGGTTGAGCTGGGCGATTTCCGCGATGATGTTGCCCGGCGCGTTGTAGTCCCGGAGGCGGATTTCGTATTTCTCCGAGTCCAGGTATTCCTCCTTGCCCGGCACCGCGTCGGCCTCGCACAGCTCGAAGCCCGAGTACATGCCCCACAGTCCCGAGCCCATGGTCGCCAGCGCGGCGCGGATGAGGAAGCCGGCGCGCCCGTTGTGCTGGAGGAAATAGGGGTTGATGTCCGGCGTATTGACGAAGAAGTTCGGCCGGTAGCAATCCCGCAGGGGCGGCTCGTTCAGCTCCTGCAAGTAGGTCGCCAGCTCGGTCTTGGTGTTGCGCCAGGTGAAGTAGGTATAGCTCTGGCTGAAGCCCACCTTGCCCAACCGCGCCATCATGGCCGGGCGGGTGAAGGCCTCGGCGAGGAAGATGGTCTCGGGGTAGCGCCGGCGGACGTCGCCGATCAGCCACTCCCAGAATGGCAGCGGCTTGGTGTGGGGGTTGTCCACCCGGAAGATCTTCACACCCAGCTCGACCCAGCCCACGATCACGTCGCGCAGGGCTTCCCAGAGGGCCGGCATGGCCTGCTCGGCGTAGAAATCGACGTTAACGATGTCCTGGTATTTCTTCGGCGGGTTCTCGGCATAGCGGATGGTGCCGTCGGGGCGCCAGGCGAACCAACCCGGGTGCGCCTTCAGCCAGGGGTGGTCCTGGGAACACTGGATGGCGAAATCGAGCGCGATCTCCAGGCCATGGTCGCGCGCCGCGCTCACCAGTTCGCGGAAATCCTCGACGCTGCCCAACTGGGGATGGATCGCCTCGTGGCCGCCCTCCTCGCTGCCGATGGCGTAGGGGCTGCCGGGGTCGTTCGGGCCGGCATGCAGGGCATTGTTGGGGCCCTTGCGGTGGGCTCGGCCGATGGGGTGGATCGGCGGGAAATACAGGACGTCGAAGCCCATGTCGCGAATCGCGGGCAACCGGGGCAGCACATCGCGGAAGGTTCCGTGGCGCCGCGGATCGTCCGTCTGGGACCGGGGAAAGAGTTCGTACCAACTGGCGAATTCGGCGAGGGGGCGTTCCACGTCCAGGGGATAGTCCGGGCTGCTGGCTAGGTGGTCGTGAGGATCGACCTCGGCCATCGCGGCGGTCGCGTCCGCCTCCAGAATCACCGCGACGCGCTCGTCGTCACCGGTCGCGGCGCGGAACCGCCGCAACAGTTGCTCCACCCGCGCCCGCGCCTCGCCCTGGGCGCGGCCCAGGGCCTGCTCCAGCAGCAAGTCGCCTTCCTGCAGTTCCAGGGCAATGGGCACGCCCGCGCCGTGCTTCTTGCCCAGCTCATAGCGGTAGGAGCCGAAATGGTCCCACCAGGCCTGGACGCGGAACCGGTAGCGGCCTGTCTGCGGCGGCACGAAACGGGCCTGCCAGGCATCGTTGCCCAGCTCCCGCATGTCGACCCGGTTCCAGCCCTGTTCGTCGAAGACTTCCGCGCCCATGTCCGGTTCGAGGCGCCAGAACACCGCAGCGGCCAGCTTGTCGTGACCGTCGGCGAAGATCCGCGCATCCACCGTCACCGTGCGGCCCACGATGCCCTTGGCGGCGAAGCGGCCTTCCTCGAGCGTGGGCGAAACCGCTTCGATGGCGATCCGTGGCAAGGTCAACGCCTGGTCCAGGCTCAAATGGCCTGGCTCGATCGCTTCCCGCCGCGCGGGCTCATCGGTGAAACGGGCAACGGACATCGGCTGCGCTCCTTGGACAGGGGTGGGTCGATCGGTTGGATGCTGCCAAGCGGACGACGAAAGCTGGCGCGCCCGCATGCGAAGAGGCGGCGCCGGACGTGTCGCTGCTCCGGCGCCTTGTTAATTCCGAACGGAGGGGGCAGTAAAAGTTCAGGTCGGGATGAGCGGGCGGACGCCCGTCCCGCCCGGCTCGCTAGCGACTGCCACTCTTGCGCTTGGCCCCACCCTTGCCGGCGGGCTTGGCGGAAGGCGCGCGGGTACGCCGCTTACGGGTGGTTTCCGGTTTGGCTGCCTGGGTGTCCTCCTCGCCCTCCGCTCCACCTTTGCTTTTGCGGGCGGAGCGGCCGCCGAGGCTGCGCTTGAGCAGTTCGGTGAGGTCGATGACATCGGCGCTCTGGCGATCGTCTTCCTCCGGGCCCTCGACGCTTTCGATGCGGCCTTCCTTCGCCTTGCGCTCCACCAGCGCCATGATCTTTTCCTGGAACGTGTCATGGTAGCGGGACGGCTCCCAATCCTCGTACATGTCCTCCACCAGGCGCTTGGCCATGTCCAGCTCGCGCTTGCTCAACTCGCCCTTCTCCGGCATGTCCTTGAGTTCCAGGTCCGCGACGGTGCGCACCTCGGCGTCCCAGCGCAGCGTCACCAGCATCAGCGCCTCGCCCTGGGGCATGACCGCCGCCAAGTGCTGGCGGGTATGCAGCACCACCTGAGCGACCGCCACCTTGCCGCTTCGCACCAGGGTCTCCCTGAGCAGCGCATAGACCTTGCCGCCTCGCTTGTCCGGCGCCAGGTAGTAGGGCGTGTCGATGTAGGGCAGGGATATCTCCTTACTGTCGACGAAGGCCAGGATGTCGATGGTCTGGGTCGACTTGGGGTGGGCCGTGCGGATTTCCTCCTCGCTGAGCACTACGTAGCTGCCCTTCTCGTACTCCACGCCCTTGACGATGTCTTCCTTCGTAACCTCCTTGCCGGTGACCTTGTTGATTCGCTTGTACCCCACCGGGTCCATGCTGCGCTTGTCCAGCCAGTCGAAGTCCACGCCCTGCCGGTTCAGGGCCGATACCAGCGCCACCGGGATGTGCACCAGACCGAAACTGATAGCGCCTTTCCAGATCGCCCGAGCCATGCCGCCTCCCGCCGCCTATAGGCGGACGCCGTCCTGGTAGACCACGTCGCCGTCGCGGGTGATATCGGCGATCTGCTCCAGCATGTTGTCCGCCAAGGTCTCGGCGTCGGACTCGCAGGCGCAGCCGGGGCCGATCACCCACAGCACCTGCACGCTGGCGCCAGGATCCTTGGGTTGATATTCGATGAGGCCGATGTAATCCCGGCCGCTGCGCATGGCATCGGTCCAGGCGGTGTGATGGGCGAAATCGCGAAACATGGGGGCCTCCGGCGGCTTCGTTTGCGTGGCGTGTCTCTGTCTGAGCGCGTACGCGGCGAAAGGGTTCGATCTAGGGGTCTTCGCGGTCGAAACGCTCTACCAGGCGGGGGACACCGTAGAGAATCGCCAGGGCGAGGAACGTGCTGAGCACCGCGCTGGCCTCACGCCCCATGCCGCAGGCCATGCCGATGGCCGCGGTGAGCCAGATGCCGGCCGCGGTGGTCAGGCCCTTCACATCGGAAATGTGTTCGCCGGTCTTGAGAATGGTACCGGCGCCAAGGAAGCCGATGCCGGCCACCAGGCCCTGAATCACACGGCTCAGGCCATCGGGGTCGGCGCCGGCCTGTAGCGGAGCCACCACGAACATGGCCGAGCCGATGGCCACCAGCATATGGGTGCGTACCCCTGCGGCTTTGCCCTTCTGGCTGCGCTCGAACCCGAGGAGCCCCCCCAGCAACGCGGCCAAGGCCAGACGGATAACGATCTGGGTGGCCTCGGTCAGACTGGGAAGATCGGAAAACTCCGTGGCGAACGCCACGCCTACCTGTTCCGCCCAACTGCTCAATTGGCGCTGCCTCCTCGCGGGTGATGATGTCTTGCGGATCGGCCGATCCGGCCCGCCTGCGACGAACCGGCACCCGAACCGCGGGCATGCCATTTAGGACATGAACGGACGAACGGAGGTTCAGCCGTCGGGGGAGCGGCGGTTACAGGGGAACCAAACGCACGCCGGGGCCGGTCTAGTCCCTTGAGTGGTATCCGCAAACAAGCGGAGGAAGCAGAGATGAACGCTGAAAGCTATATCGTGTTGATGATCGCAGGTTGGCTGCTGATTTCGGCCGCGATGTTGTGGGGCATGCTGCGGATCGCCCGCGCCCACGCCCAGCGAGCCCACCTCAAGCAGTGCGCCCACGTGGAGAAAGACGTCCTGGAGGCGGCCGTGCCCCAGACGCCGCTCACCAGCGGCGAGCCCAAGCGCCGTAAGTCGCGTGAGCCTCGGGTGGCCCGCGCGTTTCTGCCCTCGACGTATCGGCACCTGCCTCACTGAGGCGTGGCGGGGCCGGGCTCACCGGTCTCCAGGGAAAAAGTGTAGCGATTCTTCGCCTCGTGGGCGATCACGCCTTGGCTGCTCAGGCGACAGATCACCTGGCGGACCCCGGCCAGGGAAATAGGCAAACCGGCGCCCACCAGTTCCGCGTGCAACGCCCGGGCCGAGGCCCCTCCCCGTTCTTGCGTCGCCTGGCGCAACGCGTCCAGCACCTTCAGCCGAGGCAGGCTGGTCCTCAGGCCCGCCCGTCGCAGGCGGTTCTTCAACAACTGGTTGTATTCGGAGCCCATGGCATCGTGTCCTTGCGTGCCTCGACGAAAAGAGGTCTTACGGACAAGACGAACGAGCGAAAGAAATCGCTACTGCGAGATGGAAGGTGAGATCAGTGAGGGAGAAAACTGCGCTCGCCCTTGGCCCGCAGGAGTGAGCAAACCGGCCAAGGGCGATGCTAGACACGTTACAAGGACTTCCGCTGTCCTGTTTCACTGTAGGCCAGCCTGGGGCCGATGGCCAATTTTCTTCCAACGGGGCGACCTCAGCCTTGGACCACGGTCACCGGCAGGTGGATCTCCACTCGGACCTTGCCTTCTTCCGCATCGTTGGAGAACAGCGCGCGACCGCCGAAGCTCTCGCTGAGCGCCTTGACGATGGGAAGGCCCAGCCCCCAACCGTGGGTATCGCTGCGGGAGGAGATGAAATAAGGCGTCGCCAAGTTATCCAGCACGTCCTTCGGCATGCGCCCTTCGTTGATCACACTGATGACGATCTGGTCCTGTTCTCGTCGCTGGGTCACCAGAATCGGTTCCAGGGGAGTGCCGTGCTTGGAGGCATTGATTACCAGGTTATCGACGATTCGCAGGAAGGCCTGCTTGTCCCAGTAGACCAATTGCTCGCCCTCTTCCAGCTCCAGGCGGATGTCGTTCTCCACCTGCAGGCGAAGGTTCTCTATCGACTCGCGGAGCAGGCTGTGCAGCTCCTGCTTCTCGCCTCGCAGGGGCACGCTGCCGCCCAGGCTGACATGGGAGATATCCAGCACGTTGGTGATCATCTGCGCCATGCGCACCAGGTTCTCGTCGAGGATCTGCAGCATTTCCTCGTTGCGCCGCTCCGGCTTTTTCTTCATCAGCTTGACCACCATGGTAGCGGCGGTCAGGGGCGAGCGCAGGTCGTGGCTGAGGGAGCGCATGAAACGCTCCAGCATGATCTTTTCGGTTTCCAGGTTCTCGCTGCGGGCGATGGCGATGTTCCGCTGATTCTCCATGTGGGCGAGGCGGGTGTTCGATTCCAGCAGCAAGGTGATGGTCGCCAGGACTTCGTCCGGGTTGATCGGATGGGTCAGGTAGGCCTGGGCGCCACTGGTCAGCCCCATGGCCTTATCCTTGCCAGTGATGAACGTGGCCGAGATGTTGATGACCGGTGGCAACCCTTCCTTGCCGAGGCGAGCCTCCAAGGCTTGGACCAGTTCGAAGCCGGTCATGTCCGGTAGATTGACATCGACGATCACCAAGTCAGTGTTGCGGTCGATCAGCTCCAGGCCCTCGCGTCCGGTGCCCGCCTCCAGCACGTCGTAATCCTGCTGGCTGACGAGGATCTTCTTGAGGACATAACGGTTGGCGGCGGTGTCATCGATGATCGCGATGCGTTTACGTTCTTTCATGATTGAGGCTCTCCGCCAAGCTCTTCACCTGCCGCAGCAATTGATCGACGTAATCGGGTTCCGACTTCTGCAGGACCCCATGGCAAAGGGTCGCCAACCGGGCCCGATCCACCTCGCCCAATTGCTGGGCGGTGTTCACCAGCACGCGGCGACTCATGCTCGAGTCCATGCTGTCCAGCAGCTCCTCGCCACCGATATCGGGTAGATCCAGATCGAGCAGAATGATGTCCGGACGGATGACGTTGAGCTTGTCCATGCTGGCCCGGGCGCTGTCCGCCTCGATCAGCACGGGATCGTAGGCGGCCAGCGCCTTGGTGACGATATAGCGGTCCGCGGGATTGTCGTCGATCAGCAGGATCGTGGTGCCCGACAAGTCCAGCGTCTCGATGCTTTCGCTGTCCTCGGCGGACTGGATCGGCAAGCGCAGGTAAAACTTGCTGCCGACACCCTCCTGGCTGGTCAGGGCCAGTTCGCCCCTGAGCAGGGTGGCGACCTTCTGGGCCAGGGCCAGCCCCAGCCCCGTGCCCTCGATATGCTTCAACGTCGAGGTCTTGATGCGGTAGAACTCGTCGAACACATAACGCTGGTTCTCCTCGGAGATGCCGATTCCAGTGTCCGCCACGCGAAACTCCACGGTATTGGCGCCCGTGTGGTAGCACCCCACCCGCACGCTGCCCTCGGGGGTGTACTTGAACGCGTTGGAAATCAGGTTGCGCATGATCTGGAACAGCCGGTTCTGGTCGGAATGCACGACGATGTCCTCATCGGGCAGGTCGATCCGGTAGCTCAACTGGGGATAGCGCAGGGCCAGCGCCGAGGTGAAGGCTTCCAGCTTCTCCATGAAGGCGGTCAGGCTGAACGGCTCGGAGACGACGGTCATGCGTCCGGACTGCACCTCGGCCAGTTCGAGCAGTTCGCTGACCAGGGTTGACAGTTCCGCGACGGCGTCCGTGATGAAGCGCACCTGCTTGGACTGCTCCTCGTTGAGCGGGCCGTCCGCTCCGCTGAGCAACAGCTTGGAAATGTTCTCGATGATGTTGATCGGCGTGCGGAACTCATGGGTCATGTTGGAGAAAAAGCGGCTCTTCGCCTCGCTCGCCTCCTTGAGCTCCTGAGAGGCCTTCTCCAGCTCCGAATACAGCGCCACCACACCCTTGTTGGTGTTTTCCAGCTCCAGATTGGTGTCTTCCAGTTCCTGCTGCTTGCGCCGCAACTCGTCACTGGCCACCAGCAGCTCCTCGTTCTGGGAGCGCATGACCTGATAGGGGTCCAGCGGCTCCTGCTCGTTGTACTGAGCCTGGAACCGGGCGAACGCGTCGGCCTCGGGGAACGGCCGTGGCGGGAAGCGCTTGGCGGCCACGATCCGCGTGCCGCTGGACGTGCTTTCGATGGCGAATTCGTCCATCAGTCGCTGGGCGCCCCGCAAGCCGATGCCCATGCCGGTGGGGGACACATAGGTGCCGTCCAGCACGGCTTGGAGCGAGGCGATGCCCTGCCCCTGATCCAGCGCCTCGAATTGCAGGCGGTCCAGGTCACCTCGCGCGTCGCGGGTGAGGTAGAAATCGAACCGGCCGCGGGTGGCGTACTGGTAGATGTTGCGGGCCAGCTCGGACACGCTGGTGGCGATGCGGATCTGTTCAACGTTGGACAGGCCGATCCAACTGGCGATGCGCTTGGCGCGCTGGCGACAGCGGACGATGTCAAGTTCTCCCCCGATGATAAGGCTGGAAATCAGGCAGCGTTCAGGCATGTTTGAACACCAGCAGCGTGGCGTCGTCGTTGAGGCGCTTGTAATCGCGGTGCAGCGCGGCCGCGATAACCGCGGGGTGGCGATGGACAAGGCCGGGATAAGCGTCCGGCGTGCACCGGCTGGTAATGCCATCCGAGCTCATGATCAACAAGGAAGTGTCGTCCCACGGGTAGGTGTATGACTGGATTCGACCGGCCTTGTAGCCGATGGTGCCATTGCTCGAAACCAACCCCCGGGCACGATCCGCGACCAGCAACCCCGCGATGTTGCCGATGCCGCAGAAGTTCAGTTGCCCAGCCTGCGGCAGGACTTCCGCCACCGCCATGGCGCCGCCCCGGGTGCTGCTCAAGGCCCGATGGGCCTGCCCCATGAAGTCGGCCAACGGCATCCGCGGGTCGTGGGCGAGGAACAGATCACGCGCGCGGGAACTGGCCATGTGGGCCGCCAGGCCATGGCCCAGGCCATCGCAGAGCATCACCCGATTCCCCTTCACCGCCCAGGCATCGCCCGCCAGCTCTTCGCCGGGGTACGGCGTGCACACCGCGCCCGCCACCAGCTCCAGACGCGGCGGCGTCCGCAACTCGAAGCGCGCGAGAACCACGGTGCCCTTGCCGGGCTGGGAATGGATGTCGAATCGATCGGACAGGCGCTTGATCGCCCCGAGCCCCGCGCCGAGCGTGCCGCGGGTCGAGAAGTGGTCGGTCAGGCACTGGGCGACGTTGCTCATGCCCGGGCCGGTATCCACCGCCAGCAGGTCGAAGTGCCACTCGTCGTAACTGACATGAAGCTCGCCGTGCCCGGCATGCACCACCAGGTTGCGCGCCGCTTCCTGCGCCACGAGGGTAATCCGCCCGAGCACCGTTTCATCGTCGATCAGGAGCTTCGCTTCGTGCATCACGGCCCGCCGCGCGCCGTCCACATGGGCTTCCTCGGAGACCGGCAACACCAGAGTGACGTAGCGCGACGCTATCTCCATTTCCATAGCTCGACTCGGGTGCCCTGGCCGGGCGCGCTCTCGATGGCGAACGCATCCACCAGCCGCTTGGCGCCGCTCAGGCCGAGCCCCAGGCCATTGCCCGAGGTATAGCCGTCGACCATGGCTCGCTCGATATCGGCTATGCCGGCGCCCTGGTCGGAGATGCACAGGTAGACCGCGCGGCGGCCGTCGCGGGTGCATTCTTCCAGCACACACTCCCCGCCCCCGCCGTAGATCAAGGCGTTACGGGCGATTTCGCTGGCGGCCGTGACGATCTTTGTCTGCGACACGATGCCCAGCCTGACCTCCTCGGCATATTTGCGGACCCGTTGCCGAATGAGAACGATGTCAGTCTCCTGCTTCAGCGGAAATATCTCTCTCTTCCCCACTCTCTGGCTCCAGGTTCAGGTCGTCGACCACCATCTTTTCCAAGCGGCGCATGCCCTTCTCGACATTCAGTGCGGTGGCGATGCCATCGAGGGAAAGCCCGAGCTCCACCAGTGTGATCGCCACCGCGGGTTGCATGCCCACCACGATGACCTTGGCATCGAGAATGCGTGATACCTGGGCGATATGGGACAGCATGCGGCCGATGAAGGAATCAACGATCTCCAGGGAGGAAATATCGATCAGCACGCCCTTGGAGCGGTACTTGACGATTTGCGCGGTGAGATCGTCCTGCAGGTCGAGCGCGAGTTGGTCATGCATATCGACCTGGATGGACAACAACAGGAAGTTGCCCATTTTCAGAATCGGGATTCGTTCCACCATGGCGCGTTCCTCAGTGCTGACGCGACTTGTTGACGAGGCGAACGTCCAGTTCCCGGAGCGCGACGATGAACGCGTCGGCCAGGGAGGACTTGGTCAGCACATCGCCCAGCTCGACCCCCAGGTGCACGATGGTCGCGGCGATCTGCGGGCGAATGCCGCTGATGATGCACTTGGCGCCCATCAGTTTGGCGGCGGTGACGGTCTTCAGAAGATGCTGGGCCACCATGGTGTCGACGGTGGGAACCCCGGTGATATCGATGATGGCGATCTCGGATTCGGTCTCGACGATCTTCTGCAGCAGCGCCTCCATGACGATCTGGGTGCGGTTGCTGTCGAGGGAGCCGATCAGCGGAACGGCCAGCACGCCCTGCCACAGCTCCACCACGGGCGTGGATAGCTCCAGCATGCTTTCCTGCTGTTCGCGGATGACCGTCTCGCGACCCGCCATGAAGTGCTCCATGCTGTACAGGCCCAGTCGATCGAGCAGGCGCGTGGCGGTCCAGATCTCTTCCAGGCTATGGTCGCAATGGGCCTGGAGCTTGGCGAACAGCGGTTCCTTCAGCGAGAACACGAAGGTCGCGGTTTCCGACGGCGTGAAACCCTGGCGGCTTTGCACCCGGGACAACCGCTCGATCATCGCGCGGACCGGCTCCCATGGGCGGGAATAGATGTCCTGGTTGCCCTCGGTCACGGCCTTGGCAAGCAGCCCGAGCAGTTCCCGGGAGTTGCTCATGACGGTATCGAGATCGACCAGGTCGCTGCGGATGCCGGCGGCCCGTTGCGCGCTGATCCACTCTTCGAGCAGTTCGCCTTCGTATTTCTTCAGGATTTCAGCAAGCGCCGATGCAGGCATCATTCGTCCTCGAAAATAAGGGGGAAATGACAGGGAGGAAGGAAGTCACGGAGCAGCCATTGAACATGGCGACCGCCGCGCCGCGCACGATATCACGCCGCCAAAGGCCACTCCATCGAAGGATTCGGGCGGCCTTCGCCGCCTTCGGCTCACGGGGCCTGGTCGCCCTCCGCCAAGAACATCCGCTCCGGCGGACGGCCGTCTTGGCAAGGGCTCGAACCCCGGTGGCGTGCGGGCCAGGGTGGCCCGCGGCCCCTCCCCTGCCTCGCCTTCGACGGAAGCCGCTAGTGAGCCACAAACGCCATGTTCGGATTGAACGCCGCCGCGGTTCCCTACGGATCAGCGAACGAACGCCAGGCGCGGCGGCGTTGTCGCTTAGATCGAACCGGGCGGCATCGTAAGGCGCACGGGTCGGCTCCCGTGTCTCGCCCGCCAGGGGCGTCAGAGGATTGCGGCGAGGACGCGGCGGGCGCGCTCGACGACGGGCGCATCGACCATCTGCCCGTCCACCTTGAACGCACCGGCGCCTCGCGCCGCCGCGTTCACCACGCGTCGCGCCCAGGCCACCTCTTCGACCGAAGGTGCCAATGCCGCATGGACCACCGGGACCTGGCGGGGGTGGATGCACAGTATGCCGGCGAACCCCATGGCACCGGCGTTGCGCGCGAAGCGCTCCAAGCCCGGCTCGTCATCCATGGCCGGGAACACGCTTTCCAGTGGCGCGGCGAGGCCGGCCAACCGCGAGTGCAGCAGCAGGACGAAGCGCACCTGATCGAGGATGCGCTCCGCGGCATCGGTGCCGGTCGACAACCCCAGGTCGGCGCTCAGGTCCAGCCCCCCGTAGGACAACCGTTCCACCCCCGCGACCGCCGCCATCTCCGGCACGGCGGCCAGCCCGCGGGCGCTCTCCACCACCGGCCAGACGGGCTTGCCGGTGGTGGCGACCCCCAGCACGTCTTCGGCTCGCTCGGCCTTGGGCAGGAGGACCCCGACGATACCGGGATGGGCGCAGAGCACCAGATCGGCTGCATGCCCGGGATGCCGGGCGCCATTCACCCGCACCCGGATTCGCGCCTCCGGTTGGGCCTCCAGAAAGGCGCGAATATGTTCTCGCGCCTCTTCTTTCCGGGCGTCCTCGACCGCATCCTCCAAGTCCACGATCACCGTGTCGGCGCCGCACCCCAAGGCCTTGGCGAACCGATCCGGACGATCTCCCGGTACGAACAGGGCGGTGCGCAGCAGAGCGTGGGTCATGTTGGAGGCTCCTCGGAAACGGTGGCGGCGAGACGACATAAAAGGATGCAGGCCAGCCGACACGAGAGCCAGCCGCGCGCATCCACGCCGGATCGAATCGGGTCCATGCGGGAGGCGCGAAACGCATCGCACCGATGGCCCCGTCAGCGACGGCGAGTAACGCATGCCGGCGAGGCGAAGCCCGCCAGTCACGCGTTTCTGCTTTGACGGCAGGCCAACCTTAAAAAACGCTATAAGCATATTTCAAAACCTTTCGGACCTTATGGTACTTTGCCACTGCGACTCGATGTCGCAGGACCGTCGGTCGAAGAGCGTCACCAAGGCGCCGAGGCGGCTGCGCGGGCATCACCCCAACCGTGATGAGGCTCACCAATGAGAAGAACTTCCCGAGCCTTCGCCGGGCTTTGCGTTCTGCTGGTCTCGATCCAGGCGCGAGCGAGCGAAGAGGGGCAACACATCTATAACCAGGGCGGCGCCAATCCGGCGGCCCTGGCCTGTGCCACCTGCCATGGCCCGGAGGCTCGGGGCGTGGCGGCGGCGGGCTTCCCCCGCCTGGCGGGCTTGCCAGCCGGCTACCTCGCCAAGCAATTGGACGACTTCCGTAGCGGGGCGCGCCTCAACCCCGTGATGCAGCCCATCGCCTCCGCACTGAGCCCGGAGGAAGCGAAGCAGGTCGCCGCGATGCTCGCCGCGCTGCCCGCGCCCCGACCGGCGCGCCTCGGCCGCGCGGAAACGCCCGCGAGCCTCGGAGCGACCCTGGCGCTGCGGGGCGCGTGGGAACGCAACATTCCCGAATGCTTGGCCTGCCATGGACCAGGCGGCAGCGGCATCGGCGAGGCCTTTCCGCCTCTTGCGGGACAGTCCGCTTCGTACCTCTCCGCCCAGCTCGGCGCGTGGCGCCAGGGCACCCGCAAGAATGACCCGAACGACCTGATGGGCCACATCGCCCGCTCCCTGAACGATGACGAAGCGAAGGCCGTGGCCGAGTACTTCGCTGGCCTGGTCTCCCAGGAGGTGAACCCATGAAGCCCCTCGCCACCGCTCTCCTCGCCGCCCTGAACGCGACTCCCGCCCTCGCCACGTCCATCGCCATGGAGGACCAATCCCAGCTCCCGGGCAAGGTCGCGGAGCAGAGCGCGTTCCAGCCGCCCCGGGAAAGCGACCTGCCGGACAACGCCTTCGGTCGCCTCGTCCGCGAGGGCCATGCGATCTTCGTCGACACCCGCGCGCATGCACCGGAGTTCGTCGGCAATGGCCTGAACTGCGCCAACTGCCACTTGGAACAGGGACGCAAGGCCGGTTCTGCGCCTCTTTGGGCCGCCTATACGATGTACCCGGCCTACCGGCAGAAGAACGACAAGGTAAACAGCTACGCCGAGCGCCTGCAGGGCTGTTTCCAGTTCAGCATGAACAGCCCGAAGATCCCGCCGGCGGACGGCCCGGTGATCGGCGCCCTCACCGCCTACTCTTACTGGCTGGCCACCGGGGCGCCGGTGGGCAAGGCGCTTCCGGGCCGCACCTACCCGGAAATCCCCGCGCCGAAAGGCGGCTACGATCTGGCCCAAGGCGAACGGGTCTATGCCGCCCAATGCGCGGTGTGCCACGGCGCGAACGGAGAGGGACAAAAAGTCGGCGACGATTATGCGTTCCCACCGCTGTGGGGACCGAACTCGTTCAATTGGGGCGCCGGCATGCATCGCATCAATACCGCGGCGGCATTCATCAAGGAAAATATGCCCCTGGGCAAGGGGCGCACCCTCAGCGACGCGGATGCCTGGCACGTGGCGGCGTTCATGAACAGCCATGAACGGCCACAGGACCCTCGCCTGATCGACGGTTCCATCGAGAAGACCCGGGACAAGTACCACGCCAATGACGGGGTCAACCTCTACGGGCAGAAGGTGAAGGGCGTACTGGTGGGCCAGGGCATCCATTGACGTGACGCCCGCGCCGGGCCGCTTCGGCGGCTCGCCGAGGGATCGCGAGCGTTACGCTGTCGTCCTCTACGCTCGGGTTCCAACCCACCGGAAGGGCCCAGCCCATGAAAGCGATTCTCTGCGTGCTCGCCGCCGCCTTTTCCTCGTTCGTCTTGGCGAAGGACGACCGCCATCAGTGCGACGAGGCCCTGGCCAAGCTGGATGCTGCAACGGATAGCCGGCGCACGTCGGATATCCACCATCAGCACCAGCAGGCCAAGGAAACGAAGAAATCGGGAGACTCCAAGAAGTGCGAAGACCAGGCCCGCAAGGCCTTGGACGGCAAAGAAGGAATAGCCGGAAGAAGCGAGGGGAGCCTACGGGCTCCACTCGTGGGGGTCATTCGAGCTTTTTAAGCTCGTTGTCGTCGTGGTGCTCGACTCTTCAGTTCCTTCAGCATGTTTGGCGCCGTGATCCACCTCGCCGGCGTCATGCTTGATCCCATTGTCGATGGTTTTCTCGTCGGGCTTGACGCCCCGGTCGACGCTTTTTCAGGTGGAATCCACCCCATGCTCTTCCTTGTGCAACTCCTTGAGTTCTTCCTCCGCAACCCCCACAGAGCCGGCCCCCAGGCACAGAGCGGCGAAGGCGGCAAGAGTCGAAGGCTCCATTGCATGAGCGTTTCTCCTTGCCGGATCATGGCCCGACGTATCGATGGCCACCATAGCGAATGCCCGGTGGCCCTTGCTGGCCAGGCGAGCCTAGCCAGCCGCATCGACGGGACGGAGACCGCTCGTACCGCCCCGTCGTTAAGATCAGGCGACCAGTTCGCCCAGGTTGAAACCGACGACCGACGCGATGGTACCGCGCCAGAGCACGCCATGGGGTTCGAGTTGGCCGCCGATGAAGAACCGCGCGTTTTTCAGGTGGATAAATTGCACCGGCGGCGAGCCCTCCTCGTCCTCGTCGAGCCAGAGGGACTTGAAGGCATCGCGGATTTCCTCGGTCTCATCGGGAGAGCCACCACCGAACGCCTGGGCCATGGTGCGGAAATACTGTTTGCCGCTGATCAGTTGTCCGGAGATCAGCCCGGAGCCGACGGTGAGGGTGATGCCGAACTCCAGCTCCGTGTTATTGACCATTTGCACCAGGCGCTGCAGCAGCCAGTCGGTCTGCCGACCGTGCCAGACCAGATTCAATTGGGCCGGATCGCTCAAGGCCGCGCGGGTTTCTTCGTACCAAGCGGGAAACGAGCCTTGGGAATTCTGTTGTTTCTGGTCCATGGTTCAATCCTTCATTGCCAAAGAGGGAATTCCGAAATCCAACTTACTACAGCACCAACCACGTGGTTAGACAAATGGATGGGCCGCCGGCGCTTCCGACCGCCTCTGCCAAGGGCTCATTCGGTCGAATAACGATCGTCGACGATACGGCGTCCGAGCAACAGCGCGCCTTCCAGGGCGTCCTCCGCCGTGGCGTAGCGGGAGACGTCGGCGCGCACCGGCGGCAGCAACGCTTCGCCGTGGCGCTCGAGGGTAACGTCCGCCGTCCAGCCCGAGTCCGTGCGCACCGGTACCGCCGTGAGCAGATGACCCTTGTAGTCCTCGTGTTTCGCGTCCATCGGTGGGCTTCCATGGTTTCGATCGGTCACAACGATGGACCGCGTGCCACGCCGTTTCGTTTAACGCTCATGCCTGTCCGGAAACTCGGGCGCCTCTTCGATTCGATAAAACTTCGCGGACGTTATCGGGGTCGGGATTAAACGAGCCAACGCCACGCTTGGCGCTCTGTCACCCCACCCACGAGAGGACTATCCATGAGTCTATTCGGCAACATCCTGGCGAAGCTGGGCCTCGGCGAGGCCCACGGGACGGCCCCCACAGGCGCCACGCAACCCGCTCCCGGCACCGAGGCCGCGTCTCATCCCGAGCAGGCGAAGACCCAAGCCATCAGCCCGGTCGACGTCGCGGCCAAGCTGGACGGCATGGCCGCCCGACACGGCGAGAGACTGAACTGGAAGACCTCCATTGTCGACCTGCTCAAGCTGCTCGACCTCGACAGCAGCCTGACCGCGCGCCAGGAGCTGGCGAAGGAGCTGGGCTGCCCGATCGACAAGATGGCCGACTCCGCCCAGATGAACATGTGGCTGCACCAAGCCGTGTTACAGAAACTGGCCCAGAACGGCGGCAACGTGCCGGCCGACCTGCTGCACTGATCGAGACGAGCCGGAGCGGCGCCCTGCCCGCTTCGGCAGCGTTTCCTAGCCTATCGCGTCCCGCCCTGCCACCGTGCGAGTGCGATAAAAGCTTCCTCGACTTGGTTCACAGGTGTTACATGGCGCGACAATCAATCGGCTGAGCGAAGTGGGCCATACAACAGCCCATCATTTCGATCAGTTCGTCCCTTCGTGCTTATTTCAAAAAGCTCCTTGCAGCAGTGACTATCGCTTCGAGGCTGTGACGCATTTCATTGATGAACTTCCGCTATGCCTCGCTCATATCCTTTGGATAGTCGCCCGATGCGGTTAAGCCTGGCAATTTAGCGACCTGAAGCCCACTGGTTCGAGTGTCTTGCTTGTTTCAACCTGAAATCGAGTCTTCCCATCAGGTAATTTGACGGTGAGGTCGCTGGAAACGTAGCGATACGTCCACCGCTCAACGCCGCCGTTGGAAGGGGTATAACGTTCAAGGAGCCCAGGTTGATGGTAGTCAGTATCAGCGGGGCTGGCGCGCGACGTGCAAGCAGCAGGGTCATCAGCCCAGGCATGAAGCGCAGCAGAGCGCCAGAACCGCGAATAGGACTGGATGTCGCGGACGCATGAGCAGTTCCTTCCCGGCTCAGAGGTTGGCAGCACAGCAGCCTGTCCCTTCGCAGGTTGACCGGGCTCATCCTGACGGCCGGCACGATGGGGCTCGACGTACGAACGATGCCCCCAGGGCTGGAGCAGAGGGAAACTCCCTGAGCGACCGAGACCTGTGGCCAGCGCCCCAGGCGCCGACTACGAAACCCCGGTAGTCCAGGCGATGGAGCGGCGCCGCATGAGCAGAACGACGCGCCGGAGCATCACGACCTGGTTGAGCTGGCACTGCCCCCTTTTCGCGGGCAATCGAGGAGGCAATATCATCAGTCACCCGCCGCCCAGCGCGTAACCCACTGCTCGACCCGATTCTTTCCAGCTTTCTTGGCCTTGTAGAGCGCCGCATCCGCCGCTTTCAACAATGCACTCTGATCCAGCCCGCACTCCACAGTAGAGGCCACACCGAAGGACGCCGTTACCTTGAGCGCCCTATCAATGCCGTGGTGCGTCATCGCTTCGAGCGCCCCTCGAATGGCCTCGGCCCTTACCCGGGCATCTTCCAGGCCGCAGTCTGGAAGAATGACCATCAATTCTTCTCCACCATAGCGGCAGGCAATGTCCGAAGCCCTCAGGAAATCCTTCAGAAGTGCAGCGCATGTCTGCAAGACGGCGTCCCCAACCGGGTGGCCATGGGTGTCATTCAGGGATTTGAAGTTGTCGAGATCGATCATGAGTACGCTCAAGGCTGACTCGTTACGCTTGGCGCGGGCCAGTTCACGCGCCAGCGTTTCCTCCATGAACCGACGGTTATACAGGCCTGTCAGCGGATCCTTGATCGACTGGTCACGCAGGACCTGACGCATCCTGCCATTGGCGAGCGCCATGGCGATCTGCTCAGCGATCGCTTCCGAACATTGAAGGCTGGATTCGGATATCGTCTTGATTCCGGTGAAGGAGAGGTGCAGTAGCCCTAAAATCTCCCCGTAGGCCGTCAGCGGCAAACAGAGATGACAGGTATCGGCGGTGCCCGCGTCGCGGGGGTAATGCTTGCAGCGAACGTCTTCGGTGGGGCCAGCGATGTATCGACGGCCGCGACGGACCGCCCAGCAGTCCTGAGGACTTAACAACGTATCCTCCAGCACCCCCTCGGTTCCCCAGTGAGCAGCGGGTTGAAGGAGGTCCGCTGAGTTTCTATAGAGATAAAACGTGCCACTGCTGCCTTCCAATGAGCGCCGGCAATACGAGCTGGCAAGCTTGAGCGTTTCCTCCTGGTTCAGTTCAGTTTGGAGCAACTGGGCCAGTTCCGCGAGCAGCCCTATCTGGCGATTGCGCAGCTCCAGGCGCTCCATGCTCCTGTTGAGCTCATCGGAGGCCGCGTTCGCCGCAAGTGCAGAGGCGTCCTGCTGGCTAACAAGGTCGTGTTGCCACTGTATGGTTTTGCGCATAGACAGAAAAATGAAGCGTGCCAGGGCAAGCGTCAGCAGGAACGAGACAACGGAAAGGCCCACGGCCCAGCGCAGGTTTGTCTCCAGGCGGTTATCCAGCATAGCCCTCTGCTTTTCGCCGCTCGCTAATAGCGCCGCGCATACGCCACGCACATAGTCCATCAGTTCCTTGCCACGGCCACTGGCAACCTCGACTTCGGCGGCTTCAAAGCCGGCATTGCTTCTAAGCGCGATCACCTGCTCCAGGTGCGCCATGCGTAACCCTGCATGCTCGATGAGGTCCCGGACTTTTTCGAACTCTTCCGGACTACCGTCTCCATAGGCGCTGCGCAGGTCAGCGAGCGCGGCGGGCAGCAGAGAGAGGGCAAGGAAGTAGGGCTGAAGAAAGCGTTCTTTACCGGTCAGCACATACCCTCGCTGACCGGTTTCAGCATCGACCAGCAAGCCCTGAACGGTACGGACGCTCTCCAGCTCGTGCTCGACCTTGTTTCGTTCAAGACGCGTCTGGTTGGTCCATAGCAGCGTGACCGGGCCTACCGTGGCGGTAAGAGTCGTCACGACCATAGCGAGCGTTGTAGCCACGCGTAGGCTGGTTTTGCGATAGGGCATAGGCTAAACGCTCCCGTTTGCCAGGCAGGTACCCTGCCTACAGCTATCTCATGGGTCCAATACGAGCAAAACGACTCTGGCAGCCGGCGCGCCAATACATGATCGCCTTCTGGTTTTGAGACAACATGAACCTCACTTTTGGCATCGCTGTCCTGGCGCGGAAGAGTTGACTCGACGAACGGAGGACGGGCGGGCTGAGGCCGGTTGCACGGCCGGACGACCGCAGCAATACGACCGCCAGTAGCCCAGATTCCTGGGACATCCAATAGGTGAAAGCCAGTACAAAGCCAGTACGATGTCCCGGTTCAGCACCTCTGCTCGGCTCTGCCGTGAACGAGGGGCGAATCGAAAATCCATTGGGCGGCCTTGATACTTATCCAAAACGACGTAGGCCGTTCACATGAAAGGCCGACCGCATTATTGCCAGGTTGTACAGCACCGATGACTGGCAAGCCTTTCTTCGCATCCGCGCTTTACAGCGGCATGCGACTGGGTGGGACTCAGCCTAGTGTTGCGATGAGTGAGCGTTGAACACGCATGGTTCGTGCCTGTAGAACGGTTGCGATGATGGAAGTGGCTGAGCGCACCAAGGCCGACAAATCGCTACGTCCTGCAAGGACAGGGCCTTTACGTGTGTTTGAGTTGCCAAGGACTACGTTGCTCGCGCCAAATGGACAGTGTCGGCTCAAAGATTTCCATGTTGTTCCCGCCCCGCGTTCATTGGGAAGACGAGCAACCTGCACCATCAGTGGCGGCCCACCCTCGCTGAGCTGGGTATTCGCTATCGGTCACCGTACAATGCCCGGCACACATACGCGACAATGTGCCTAAATGGCTGGCATGAAGCCGGCCTTTATTGCGAAACAGCTCGGTCACTCCCTTCAGATCCTACTGTCCCGATACGCCCCCTGGCTGGATGGCGAGAGCGATTGGGCAGAGACGGGAACATTCACTTTTGCCCCAAAAGTGTCCAATGAAGCGCCAGAGCTCTTGAACCCTGCGAGATAGACCACTTTGATTTCCACCGCAAATATCACCATGCAGTTCGGCGCCAAACCGCTGTTCGAGAACGTCTCCGTGAAGTTCGGCAACGGCAACCGCTATGGCCTGATCGGCGCCAACGGCTGCGGCAAGTCCACCTTCATGAAAATCCTCGGCGGCGAACTGGAGCCCAGCGCCGGCCAGGTCATGCTGGAAACCGGCGTACGCCTGGGCAAACTGCGCCAGGACCAGTTCGCCTACGAAGACTTCAGCGTGATCGACACGGTGATCATGGGCCACGAGGACCTGTGGAGGGTCAAGGCGGAGCGCGACCGTATCTACGCCCTGGCGGAGATGAGCGAGGAGGACGGCATGGCGGTGGCGGAACTGGAAGTCCAGTTCGCCGAGATGGACGGTTACACCGCCGAGTCCCGCGCCGGCGAGCTGCTGCTGGGCCTGGGCATCCCCCTGGAGCAGCATTTCGGCCCGATGAGCGCGGTCGCCCCCGGCTGGAAGCTGCGGGTGCTGCTGGCCCAGGCGCTGTTCTCCGACCCGGATGTGTTGCTGCTGGACGAGCCCACCAACCACCTGGACATCAACACCATCCGCTGGCTCGAAGGCGTGCTCACCGCGCGCAACAGCACCATGGTGATCATTTCCCACGACCGCCATTTCCTGAACAGCGTCTGTACTCACATGGCGGACCTGGATTACGGCGAGCTGCGACTGTTCCCGGGCAACTACGACGAGTACATGACCGCCGCCACCCAGGCCCGCGAGCGGTTGCTGTCGGACAACGCCAAGAAGAAAGCGCAGATCGCCGAGCTGCAGACCTTCGTCAGCCGTTTCTCGGCCAACGCCTCCAAGGCCAAGCAAGCCACCAGCCGGGCCCGGCAGATCGACAAGATCCAACTGGAAGAGGTCAAGCCTTCCAGCCGGGTCAGCCCGTTCATTCGCTTCGAGCAGTACAAAAAGCTGCACCGCCAGGCGGTGACCCTGGAAAAGGTCAGCCAGGGCTTCGACGGCACTCCGCTGTTCAAGAATCTGTCGATGCAGATCGAGGCCGGCGAGCGCGTCGCCATCATCGGCCCCAACGGCATCGGCAAGACCACCCTGCTGCGCACCCTGGTCGGCGAGATGCCCCCCCTGAGCGGCGAGGTGAAGTGGACCGAGAGCGCCGACGTGGGCTATTTCGCCCAGGACCACGCCGACGACTTCGCCGACGACGTCACCCTGTTCGACTGGATGGCCCAGTGGACCCAGGGCGGCGAGCAACTGGTGCGCGGCACCCTCGGGCGCATGCTGTTCTCCAGCGACGAGATCCAAAAGTCGGTGAAGGTCATCTCCGGCGGCGAGCAAGGGCGCATGCTGTTCGGCAAGCTGATCCTGAAGAAGCCCAACGTGCTGGTGATGGACGAACCCACCAACCACCTGGACATGGAATCCATCGAGGCCCTCAACCTGGCCCTGGAGAACTACCCGGGCACGCTGATTTTCGTCAGCCATGACCGGGAATTCGTCGGCTCCCTGGCCACCCGCATCATCGAGCTGAACGAAAACGGGATCACCGACTTCAGCGGCACCTACGACGACTACCTGCGCAGCCAGGGCGTGATCGTCTGACGGCGCCGACGCCTTCGAAAAAAGCCCCGCACGCGGGGCTTTTTCGTTGCGGTGCGATCAGGCGGTGGCGAACAACCCGCCGATGGCCTGCCTGGCGTCGTCCAGGGCCGCGTTGCGCGGCGCCTCGCCATAGGCCAGGCCCTGGGCGCGTACGATCTCGACGTCGGTGATGCCGACGAAATCCATGATCCGCAGCAGGAATTCCTCATGGGCCTGGCCGCTGGGCTGGCCGGCATGGAGGCCGCCGGCGGTGGAGACGATCACCACCTTCTTGCCACCCGCCAGCCCCTGGGGGCCGTTCTCCGTGTAACGGAAAGTGCGGCCGGCGACGCAGATGCGGTCGATCCAGGCCTTGAGCTGGCTCGGCACGCTGAAGTTGTACATGGGCGCCGCGATGACCAGGGCATCGGCGGCGAGGAATTCATCGAGCACCGCCTCGTTCCGGGCGACGATCTGCCGCTGACGCTCGTTGCGCAGGTCGGCGGGCAGGGAAAGGGCGGCGAGCCCCTCGGCGGAGACATGCTCCAGGGGCTCGCGATCCAGATCGCGGTAGACCATCTCCAGGGACGGCTCGCGGGCACGCCAGGCCTCGACCACCTCGCGGCTGAGGGCACGGGAAGCGGATACATCGCCGAGGATGCTGGAATCGAGGTGCAACAGTTTCATGGGTAGGCTCCTGTCGAGGGAAACGCCGTGGGGCGTCGGATGGTGGTCATCCTATCCACGAAGCCAATTCTCGATTAGCCGGGAAACTCATGACGCAGCGTCCCATGGATGGGACGCTGCCTCGATCACTCGCGTCCCACGAAATCCACCTTGCCGAGTTCCACGCCCAAGTGGCGCAGGATCCCGTAAGCCATGGTCACGTGGAAATAGAAGTTGGGCATGGCGAAGTTCAGCAGGTAGTCCTGGCCCCGGTACTCCAGGCGAACGCCGGGAAACTCCAGCACGATGGGCCGCTCCTCGGTACCGTCGAGCCGCTCGGCCGCGTAGTCGCGCAGATGCTCCACGCAACGCCGCAACCGGGCCTGCAATTCGTCGAAGGTGGTCTCGGTATCGGCATAGCGCGGCGCCTCGACGCCGGCCAGGCGCGCCGCGCAGCCCTTGGCCAGGTCGGTGGCGACCTGCACCTGGCGCACCAGGGGATACATGTCCGGCGCCAGCCGTGATTGGAGAAGGACCGCTGGGTCGATCCGTCGGGCCTGGGCGTGGGCCTCGGCCTTGGCGAGGATCGCCGCGAGGTTGTTCAGCATGCGGACGAACACCGGGATCGAGGCGTGGTACATCGACAGCGTCATGAAAGGCTCCTGGGATGAGTGAACGCCGCCCTAGCCTAGCCGTTCCCGGTCGAGCGCGTCGCTCCAGCCGGTTGTCCGGCGCGACCCGCCCCGCTAGGCTGCGCCATCCCCCTCGCGGATGCGCCCATGCACGACCTCAATGACCTGTTTTACTTCGCCAAGGTGGTGGAGTCCGGCGGGTTCGCCGCCGCCGGACGCCTGCTGGGCATCCCCAAGTCGCGCCTGTCCCGCCGCATCGCCGACCTGGAGACGCGCCTCGGCGTGCGCCTGTTGCAACGCACCACCCGCAAGCTGGCGCTGACCGACGTGGGCGAGCGCTACCTGCGCCACTGTCAGGCCATGCTGCTGGAGGCCGAGCAGGCCGAGGAAGCGGTCGCCAGCCTGACCAGCGAGCCGCGCGGGCGCATCCGGGTCTCCAGCCCGGTGCACCTGGCCAATACCGAGCTGTCCGGAGTCATCGCCGATTTCCTCCAGCGCTACCCCCAGGTCCGCCTGGAGATGTTGCTTACCAATCGCCGCGTCGATCTGCTCGACGAAGGGGTGGACGTGGCCCTGCGGGTACGCGACGAAGGCGACGAAGACCCATCCCTGATCGCCCGCCGGTTGTACCCGGCCCAGGCCTTCATCGTCGCCGCGCCCGCGTTGTTGGAAGGCCAACGTATCCGGACCCCCGACGACTTGGCGCGGCTACCGGTGCTGGGTGCCCTGGAGAACGACCGGCGGGTCCGCTACCTGTTGCAGGACGCCCGGGGGATCCGGCGCGAGGTGGCGCTGGAGGCGCGCCTGGGCATCGACGACTTCATCGTGCGCAAGGCCGCGGCCCTGCGCGGCCTGGGCATCACCATGCTGCCGCTGTTCTATTGCCGGGAGGAACTGGAGGACGGTCGCTTGCAACGGCTGCTGCCGGACTGGGAATTGCCGGGAGGCTACCTGCAAGCGGTCTACACCCACCGGCGCGGCATGCTGCCGGCGGTGCGCGCCTGGATCGACCATCTGACGGAGGCGTTCCGCGACGGCTGGAAACCGTCGACCTGAGTCGATCCGGCGGAAGGGAACCGGCCCACCACGGCAGCGGCGACTGTAACGCAGTGGGCCGGGGGGAGCCGGTCGGACCGGCTCCCCGGTTGAGACCGGGCCCGGCGCCGCTCGGTTCTCGACGCCTTCGCGAACCCGCCCGGCGGTCACCGGCGAAGGCGCGGGCCCACTTCAGACATCCGCTCCCGCCCGGGCCTTGGCCTTGGCCAGCAAGGCGTCCCGCTGCTCCGCCGTCAGGCCGTTCAGCTTCAGCCGCGCCGAAGCGAGGCGTTCCAGGGCGCCGGGGACGGCCTCACGGGCCCGCAGCGCATCGGCCAGCGCCGCCACCCGGGGATGGTCGAAGACCAGCCCGGGATGCACGTCCACCTGAAATTGCCGGCGCAGGCCGGCCACCAGCTTGATCACCAGCAGCGAATGCCCGCCGAGGGCGAAGAAGTCCTGGTGGATACCGATCCGCTCGACTCCCAGCAACCGCGCCATGCCCTCGGCCAGCAGGGTTTCCACGGCATCCCGGGGCGCCACGTACTCGCTGTCCGCCGCCCGGGTATCCGGGTCGGGCAAGCCGCGCCGGTCGATCTTGCCGTTGGCCAGGCGCGGCATCCGCGCCACCGGGATCATCCGGGCCGGCACCAGCGGCGCGGGCAGGCGTCGCGCCAGGGCGGCGCGCAATACCTCCGGCCAATCCGCATTGGCATCCGACAGGGGTTCCACGTAGGCCACCAGCACGGTCTCGGTCGCCTCGTCAGGCCGCCATGGCCTCACCACGGCCTGGGCCACCCCCGGCTCGGCCAGCAACGCCCGTTCCACTTCCGCCGGCTCGATGCGGAAGCCGCGTACCTTGACCTGATGGTCGCGGCGCCCGCACAGCAGCAACGTGCCGTCCGGCAGCAGCCGTCCCAGGTCGCCGGAACGGTACAGCCGCTCGCCGGGGCGCAGGGGGTCCTCCAGGAAGGACTCGGCATTCGCGTCGGCGCCGCCCCGGTAGCCCCGGGCCAGTTGCGCCCCGCCGATGCACAGCTCGCCCAAGGCCCCGACCGGCACCAGGCGCAGGCGCTCGTCCAGCAGGCGGACCCGGCAGCCTTCGAAGGCGCGCGCCAAGGCGACGCCGGTGCCTTGGTCCTGGCCCGGTTCCAGGCGCCGGTACAGCACGCCCACCGTGGCTTCGGTCGGGCCGTAGTGGTTGAACAGGCGGCACGCCGGCGCCTGACCGAACAGCCTCGCCACCAGCCCGGCTGGCACGGCCTCGCCGCCCAGCACGACGGTATCCGGCACGGCCGAGGCCGACGGCTCGTCGGCCTCCGGGCCCAGCAGCGCCGCCAGGTGCGAGGGCACGATCTTCAGGCAGTCGATGGCCTGCTCGCTCAGGAAACGGGCGAAGCGCGCCCCGTCCTGGACATCCTCCTCGCTCGCCAGGTGCAGCGCCGCGCCGGTGAACAGCGCGCCGAGTAGCGTGGTGTGTCCCAGGTCGGCGGCCACCGTCGAGGTCATCGCGAAGTGTCGGCACCGTCCCAGCTCCAGGGCGCGGCTGGCGGCGCTCACGTAGTTGAGCAGGGCGCGATGGTCGATCGGCACGCCCTTGGGAATGCCGGTGCTGCCGGAAGTGAACAGCACGTAGGCCAGGCGATCCGCCGTCGTCGATTCGAAGCGGCAGGCGGGTGCCTCCTCGGCCTCGGGGTCGTCCAGGTGAAGCACCGCCACGGCCTCGCCCTCCTGCCAGATACCCCGTTCGCTCAGCGCCAGCCGCGCCCCCGACTCCGCCAGTAGCTGGCGCCGACGCGCCTCCGGCCAGGCCGGGTCCAGTGGCAGCCAGGCGCCACCGGCGCGCCATACCGCCAGGAGCGCGACCACCCAGGTGGCGGACCTCGGCAGCACCAGGGCCACCACCTGGCCAGGCGCCACGCCCCGCCCTCGCAGCCGGCGCGCCAGGCGCTCCACCCGCTCGTCGAGCTGGGCGTAGCTCAGGCGGACCTCGGCATCGACCACGGCCAGGGCCTCGGGGGTGCGACTCGCCCAATCGGCGATCCGCTCGGGCAGCCATGGCCCGGTGTTCGCCGCCGGCCCCCCCTCGAAGGGCTGCCACCACGCCGACTCGTCCACTGTCCAGGGCAGGTCGGCGAGGGCTGTCCGGCCGTGCCCGGCCAGGGTCGACAGGAATGCGCGGTACTGTCCGAGCAACAGCTCGGCGACCCGGGGCGCGTAGTGGCGCTCGTCGACCCGCAGGCGCAGCCGCGTCAGCCGCTCGCCCCGGCATTCGCCGGTGAGCAGCAGCTCGAACGGCGCCTCGCCCCCCAGGCGGGCCTCCAGGCGCCAGTCCCCCAGGTCGACGGGCAGCGTTTCCAGGGCGAAGCCGGCCCGCGAGAGGTCGTCCAGGGGCGGCGCCTCCACCGCCCAGTGCTCTTGCCAGGCGGCATGCCCTTCCAGAATGCCTTGCAGGTCCGCCAACCAGTCGGCGAGGGACCGCTCGGCCGGCAGCTCCAGGCGTACCGGCAGGTTCTTCTCCAATGGGCCGACACAGTCGGCGAAAGCGGCATAGTCCCGCCGGCAGTCATGCCACCAGCCCACCAGCATCTCCCGCTGATCGGCGATGCGCCCCAGCAGTAACCACCAGGCTCCCTGGAGCAGGGTCGCCAGGGGCACGCCCAGCTCGGCGGCCAGGCGCTGCAAATGATCCGCCCGGTCGGGCGTCACTTCCGCTTCGCAAAGGCTCCAATGCGCCGGCCCGGCCGGGCGCTCCAGACGGTAGGGAAGCCGCGGGCGGGCGGCGGGATCGTCGGCGACCGCGCCCAGGTGCTGGCGCCAATAGGCGCGCCCCGTCTCCGCCTCGTCGTCCCGGGCCATCTCGACGCGCCACTCGACGTACTGGCCATAGTGCGGGGCGTCTTCCACGCTCCCCTCGTCATAGGCGCGCCGCAGCGCCACGGCGAAGGCGCCCAGCCCACCCCGGTCGCCGAGCAGGTCGGCGACCGACACCGCCAGCCCATGGCAGGCGTCTTCCACGCGGCACAGCCAGGCCTGGCCCAGGCGTCCGCCGTCCAACGCGAAACCGGCGTGGCGGCGGGCCTCCACGTCGGCGAGAAACGCCGCCCAGCCCCCGGGACGGCCCCGCCAATCCTGACGTTCCAGGGTCCAGGAGGGCTCCCCTGGTCCCTGGCGCGGGCCGCGATAGGCCGGCAGCCGGAAGACGCGATGGGTCAGGCTCGGTTGCGCCTCCAGCACCCGCGCCAGCGCCCGCTCCAGGCGCTCCGGGTCCAGCTCGCCCTCCAGGCGCAGCACCAGGGTCAGGGCCGGACGCACGGCGGCATCATGCTGGCGCAGGCAGGCCTGCTGTTCCGGGCTCAGGGGCATTCCGTGGTCGAGGCCGCTCACAGGTCCACCTCCGAGGCCAGGGCCGCCAGCGCGGCGGGCGCCCGCTCCAGGGCGGCGCGGTCGTACATGTCGCCCATGGCCACCACGATCTTGCGGGGGCCCTCGTAGGGGTCGCGGGCGTGGGCGGCGAGCATATTGTCCAGCAGCACCACGTCGCCCTTCCGCCAGTCGAAACGCACCGCGCAGTCCTCGTAGACGCGGCCGACGATCTCCATCGCCTCGTCGGGGATCGGCGTGCCGTCGCCGTAGTAGACGTGGCGCGGCATGTTGTCGAGGCCGAACAGGCCGATCAGGTCGTCGCGCACATCGGGGTCCAGGCAGTGGATGTGGTGCAGTTGCACCTGGTTGAAGAAGGACCGGGCGCCGGTCAGCGGGTGGCTGATGACCGCCGGGCAGCGGGTGCGGGTCTGCAACGCGTCGTCCTCCAGCCAGCGCCAGTCGATGCCGGCGGCGCGGCAGCGGGCTTCCACTTCCGCGCGGCTGTCGGTCTTGAAGAAGTGCCGCCAGGACACGTCGAGTTTCCCGGTGAAGGTGCGTACGTAGAGCAGGCCCTTGCGCTCGAAACGGCGCAGCAGGTCCGGGGGCAGCCGCTTGCACATTTCCCGGCAATCGACGATGGGGGTCGCCCCGCCCTTGGGCGAGGGTTGCTCGCAGAAGAACATCTGCTTGCGCGGCCAGCGATCCTGGTGGGCGCTCTCGTTGTGGAACAGGATCATCTTCTGTTCCGGGTAGGGAGTGGAGCGGTAGGTATTCTTGCCGCCTTCCTTCTTCGGCAGGTCGCCGTAGCGGCCATAAAGGCCCGGCTGCACCGCCTCGGCGAACCGCTCGAAGGCTTCGATACCCTCCAGGCCGAAGCCCCGGAACAGGATGCAGGCATGGGTGGCCAGCTTGTCCTCCAGCAACGGGCGGTTCCGCGCGGCCCATTCGATCACGTCCAGGTCGCCCCCCTCCGGACGGGCCAGCAGCGGAAAGTCGTGGCCCTCCCGCAGCGGCGCGAAACGCACCGTCGGCGCGGCCTTGGCGGCCGGCCCCTTCTTGAGGAACTGGTCGAGCTTGTCGAACTTGCTACTCGCCGCCTTGTGCGGGGCGGCGTTGTCTTGCGCTACAGCCATGGCGAATTCTCCCAGCAAGGTGTGGCGGTCCCGCAGGACCTGTTCGAGGATGCCGATCCAGCTCTTCATCAGCCCCTCGATGCGCTCGCGCCGGAACAGGGCGACGGCGTAGGACCAGGTGCAAACGAGGCTATTTCCGGCTTCTTCCACGAACAGACCCATCTCGAACTTCGAGTGACGCGCTTGTAAGGGGAGCGGCTCCAGGCGGAGCCCCTCGATCTCCAGGGTGCCCGAGGGCGTGTTGTCCATGACGAACAACGCCTGCACCAGCGGGTTCACCCCCCTGATGCGCTCCACCGCGCAGGCCTCGACGATCAGGTCCAGGGGCAGGTCCTGGTGCTCGAAGGCATCCAGGGTCTCGCGCTGGACCCGCGCCAGGTAGGCGGAGAACGGCTGCGCCGGATCGAAGCGCGAGCGCAGCGGCAGGACGTTGACGAAGAAACCGATCAACCCTTCCAGCGCTCGCTGCCGGCGCCCGGCCACGTCGGTGCCGAGCACCAGGTCGTCGCAGGCGCAGGCCCGGTGCAGGAGCACTTGGAAGCTGGCCAGCAGCAGCAGGTAGGGCGTGCTGTCCAGGCTCCGGGCCAGGGCCTTGAGGGGACCGTAGAGAGGCTCGTCGAGGCGGAACGCCAGGCTGTCTCCCTCCAGGCTCGGCTGGGCCGGCCGGGGGTGGTCGGTCGGCAGCGCCAGGCGCGGCGGCGCGCCGTCCAGGCGCCGGCGCCAGAAGGCGGTATCGGCCGCCAGCCCGCCGGCGGCGTGGCGCCGCCGCTGCCAGAAGGCGTAGTCCAGGTACTGCAGTGGCAACGGCGCCAGCTCGGCGGGCCGCCGCGCCAGCCCGGCGCGGTAGAAGGCCAGCACCTCGTTCACCAGCACGCCCATGGACCAGCCGTCGGAGACGATGTGGTGCATGACGAAGCACAGCTGGTGGTGGTCGGCCTCCAGGCGCAGCACGTGGACCCGCAGCAGCGGCGCCGTCTCGATGTCCAGGGGCTGGGCCAGGCAGCGGGCCAGCCAGTCCTGGCGCGCCCGCTCCCGGGCCACGGCCGACAGGCCGGCGATGTCCTCGAAGGCCAGGGGCAGGTCGACCCGTTCGGCCACCACCGCTTCCGGGTCACCGTCCTCGGTCTGCCGGTAGGCGGTACGGAGGATTTCGTGGCGTTGCAGCAGCCCTTCGAAAGCCCCGGCCAGGACCGGCAGCGCCAGCGGCCCGCGCACGTCCAGGGCCGCCGGCATGGTGTAGGCGGTGCCGGGGGCGGAGATCCGGTCCACCAGCCACAGCCGCTGCTGGGCCAGGGACAGCGGCAGCGGCGCGAGGCGCGGGTGTGGCGCCAGGGCCGACGGGGAACCGTCCTCCGGTCCGGGGTCGGCGCGGTGGGCGGCGAGGCGCTCGGCCTGGGCGGCCAGGTCGCGGCACTCGAAGAAATCCCGCAGCCGCACGCCCTCCAGCCCCTCGGCACGGGCCAGGGACACCGCCCGGGTGGCCAGCAACGAATGACCGCCCAAGGCGAAGAAGTTGTCGTCGCGACCGACCCGGGGCACCCCCAGCACGCGGCTCCAGAGCGCCGCCAGGCGTTGTTCCAAGGCGCCGACCGGCGCGGCGAAGGCGCCCTCCCCGGCCGCCTCGGCGGGCGCCGGCAGGGCCTGGCGGTCCAGCTTGCCGTTGGGCCCCAGGGGGAAGGCGTCCAGCTTCACCCACTGCGCGGGCACCATGTAGTCCGGCAACCTATCCCGCAGATGCTCCCGCAGCGCGGCCCGGAGAGTGGCCGGGTCGCCCGTCGCCGAAGCGCCGGGTACCCAGTACGCCACCAGGCGCTTGTCGCCCCCCTGGTCCCGGGCCACCACCAGGGCCTCGCGTACGTCGGGGTGACGGGCGAGGCACGCCTCGATTTCCCCCAGTTCGATGCGGAAGCCGCGAATCTTCACTTGGTGGTCGGCCCGGCCGGCGTATTCGATCAGGCCGTCGGCGCGGTAGCGCGCCAGGTCGCCGGTGCGGTACAGGCGCCCGCCCGCTCGCGCGCCGAACGGGTCGGGCAGGAAGCGCTCGGCGCTCGGCCCGGGCCGGCCGACATAGCCCCGGGCCAGCAGCTCGCCGCCGATCAACAGTTCGCCGGTCACCCCCACCGGCACCGGGTTCAGGGCCTCGTCCACCACATAGACGCGGCGCCCCGCCAGGGGTCGGCCGATGGGCATGATGGCCGGCGGCGGCTCGCGACCCGCCAGGTAGTCGGCGCAGTCCAGGGCGGTAGCGGACACGGTGGCCTCGGTGGGGCCGTAGGTATTGAGCAGGCGCACGTGGCCGAGCCCGGCCCGCGCCCAGAGCGCCAGGCCGTCCGGGGGCATCGCCTCGCCGCCGATGTGCAGCCGGCGCAGGCGCCCGAAGTCCTGGGGCCCCCGCTCGGCGTAATCACGCACCAGCATGTGCCAGTAGGCGGTGGTCACGTCGATGACGCTGACGCCCTGCTCCACCACATGGCGGCGGAAGGTCTCGCTGTCCCACAGTTCCCGGCCGCGCATCAATACCGAGGCGCCCCGGACCAGGGCCGGGTAGAGCTGCTCGACGAAGGCGTCGAAATTGAAGGTGCCGAATTGCAGCACGCGGTCGTCCGGCTCCAGCTCGAACAGGTCGGCGATCGCCTCGACGTGACGGGCCAGGGCGGCGTGCTCGATGCCGACGCCCTTGGGCCGGCCGGTGGAGCCGGAGGTGAACATCAGGTAGGCCAGGTTGCCCGGCCGGGCCAGGGGCGCCGGGTCGTGGTCGGCGCCCGTCTCCAGGTCTTCCCGGTCCAGCCGCAGGCAACGCACCCCGGGGGGGATCGGCAGGCGCTCCGGCAGGTCGCCGTGGCTCAATAACAAGCCCAGGCCACTGTCCTCCATCATCCAGCCCAGGCGCTCGCGGGGGTATTGCGGGTCCAAGGGCACGTAGGCGCCGCCAGCCTTGAGGATCGCCAACAGGCTCACCACCAGGTCGAGGGAACGCTCCAGGGCCACGCCCACCGCCACGTCGGGGCCCACGCCCCGTTCCCGCAAGCGGTGGGCCAGGCGGTTGGCGCGGCGGTTCAGGTCGTCGTAGCGCAGGGTCTCGGCGCCGAGCAGCAGGGCGACGCGCCCGGGGGTGCGGGCCGCCTGGGCCTCGAAGGCCTGGTGCACGCAGGGCAAGGTCCGCTCCGGCGAGACCGGGTTCCAGGCATCCAGCAGGTGTCGGGTCTCCGCGTCGTCGGTGAGACGCAGGGCGGCCAGGGGCGCCTCGGGCGATTCGACGAAGCCCCGCAGCAGGTTCAGCAGGTGTCCGGCCAGGCGCGTTACCGTGGCGTCGGCGAAGCGCTCGCGGCGGTAGCCGAACGCCAGGGCCAGGCGTTCGCCCAGGCTGACGGTGAGGGTCAGCGGGTAGTGGGTCCGCTCGTGGTTCGCCACGGCGGAGAAGCGCGGCCCGGCGCCCTCGCCCCGGCGCAGGCTGTCCGCCACCGGGAAGTTCTCGAACACCAGGAGGCTGTCGAACAGCCCGTCGCCGGTCGCGCCGGCCCAGCGCTGGATGGCGTACAGCGGGACGTGCTCTTGCTCCCGCAACGCCAGGTTCAGGGCCTGCACCGTCTCCAGCCAGTCGGCCACCGCCTGCTCCGGCTGGGGCGTGGCGATCAACGGCAGGGTGTTGATGAACAGGCCGACCTGCCGCTCGATCCCCGGCAGTTCCGCCGGGCGCCCGGATACCGTGGTGCCGAAGGCCACGCCGCGCTGGCCGGTGTAGCGCTGCAAGATCAGCAGCCAGGCGGCCTGGATCAGGGTATTGACGGTGACCTTGCGCTGGCGGGCGAAGGCCGCCAGGCGCGCCGACGCCGCTTCGTCCAGGTGGCATGGGTACTCGCCGTGGCCGGTGGCCTCCGACAGCGGACGGGGCAGCGCCGCCGCCAGGAGGGTCGGGCCGTCCAGCTCGGCCAGCCGGCCGCGCCAGAACGCTTCGCCAGCGGCGGCGTCGCGCCGTTGCAGCCATTCGATGTAGGCGCGGTAAGGGCCCGGCGCCGGGGCTTCCGGCGCGCCGGCGTAGCGGCCGAGGATTTCCCCCAGCAGGTGGGCGTTGCTCCAGCCGTCCATGAGGATGTGGTGACTGGTGTGGATCAGGTGATGGCGACCCTCGTCCAGGCGGATCAGGGTCAGCCGCAGCAACGGCGGCCGGGCCAGGTCGAAGCCGCGCCGGCGGTCGGCCTCGGCGAAGGCATCCAGGGCCTCCGGGGTGGCGCGCCCGCGCCAGTCCAGGTGCTCCAGGGGAAGCGCCAGGGCGCGCAGGACGAACTGCAGGGGCTGGGCGCCGTCGTTCAGCCAGACGAAGCCGCCGCGCAGGCTATCGTGACGGGCCATGCTCGCCTGCCAGGCCGCCTCGAAGCGCGCCACGTCCAGGCCCTCCACGTCCACCCGCAATTGGTTGACGTAGGTGCCCTGCTCGCCCTCGTAGAGGCTGTGGAAGAGCATGCCCTGCTGCATCGGCGACAGTGGGTAGAGGTCCGCCAGATCGGCGGCCGACAGCGGCAGGCTGTCCAGTTGCGCCTGGTCGAGGCCGGCCAGGGGAAAGTCCGAGGGTGTGACGCCCCGGGCGCCGCCGGCGCAGTGATCGATCACCGCCAACAGTTCGTCGCGGTAGGCGTCCACCAGGGCCTGGACGGTTTCCTCGCGATACAGGGCGTCGCTGAAGGTCCAGTCCAGGCTCAGGGCGCCGTCGTAGACCTGGCCGTCGATGGCCAGCCAGTTGAGGACCTCGGCGTCCTCGCTCTGGCCGGCGCCGCTGCTCTCTCCGGCGGGGCGCAGCAGGGCGTCGGCATCGAAGCTGGCATCGAACTGGCCCAGGTAGTTGAAAGTGACCCGGGGCTCGGGCAAGCCGGCCAGCGCCTGGCGCACGGCGGGCTCCGCCAGGTGGCGCAGGATGCCGTAGCCGAGCCCCTTGCCGGGCACCGCCCGCAGTTGCTCCTTGATGGCCTTGATGGAGCCGGTCAGGTCCCCGGCCGGGGTCAGGCGCAGGGGGAACAGCGCGGTGAACCAGCCGACCGTGCGGCTCGGGTCCAGCTCGTCGAAGGGCGCCTCGCGGCCGTGGCCCTCCAACTGGATGCGCACCGCCGGCGCCTCGGTCCAGCGGCACAGCACCCGGGCCAGGGCCGTCAGCAGCAGGTCGTTGACCTGGGTGCGATAGGCGGCCGGGGCCTGCTTCAGCAGGCGCTCGGTCTGGGCGCGGTCCAGGCGCAGGGTCAGGCGCCGGGCATGACGCTGGGCCAGGCTGCCGCCCGGGTGATCCCGGGGCCACTCGGGCAAATCGTCCGCCAGTTGCTGGCGCCAGTAGTCCAGTTCCGCCAAGAGGGCCGGTTCGGCGGCGTGGGCGTGCAGCCGTTCCGACCAGGCCTGGAGGGAACCGCCGCGTGGCGGCAAGGCGACCTCGCGCCCGGCGCGGCGCTGGCGGTAGGCGCTCTGCAGGTCCTCCAGCAGCACCCGCCAGGACACCCCGTCCACCACCAAGTGGTGGATCGCCAGCAGCAGGCGCTGGCCGTCCGGCGCCTGGATCAGCGCGGCCCGCAACAGGGGCCCCTGGCCCAGGTCGAGGCTGGCCTGGGCGGCGTCGCAGACCGCGGTGATCGCCTCGGCGCGCGTCACCTCGCGGACCCACAGGCTCTGGGCGCCGACGCCCGGACGCCAGTCCCGGTAATGAGCGCGCCAGTCCCCCCGCGCGTCCCGGAAGAAGCTCAGGCGCAGGGCATCGTGGTGGCGCAGCAGGGCATCCAGGGCCTCGGCCAGGCAACCCTCGTCGAGAGGCTCGCGCCCGCGCAGCAGCACTGACTGGTTCCAGTGATGGGGCCGTGGCACGTCCAGGTCGAAGAAATGCCGCTGGATCGGCAGCAGGCGCAGCTCGCCCCGGGCCGGTTCCTGATCGAAGGACGCCGCCCCACCCTGCCCGGCCACCGAGGCCAGGCTGGCCACGGTCTGGTGCTGGAACAGGTCGCGGGGGGTCAGGCGCAGGCCGGTCTCGCGGGCGCGGCTGACGATCTGCAGGGAGACGATGGAGTCGCCGCCCAGTTCGAAGAAATTGTTCTCGCGCCCCACCCGCTCCACGCCCAGCACCGCCCGCCAGATGTACGCCAGGGCCTGCTCGGTGGCATTGGCCGGCGCCTGGTAGGCGTCGCGGGCCGTCACGTCCGGTGCCGGCAGCGCCTGGCGGTCCAGCTTGCCGTTGGGGGTGAGGGGCAGGCAGGGCAGCGACAGGACATGGGCCGGCACCATGTAGTCCGGCAGGGCCTCGCGCAGATGCGCCCGCAGCTCCGCCGCCAGGGCATCCTCATCCCCCGCCTCGTCCGGCGTCACGTAGGCCACCAGTTGCGCACCCTGGCCAGTGTCCCGGGCCAGCACCGCCGCCTCCCGCACCCGGGGATGGGCCAGCAGTCGCGCCTCGATTTCCCCCAGTTCGATGCGGAAGCCGCGCACTTTCACTTGGTGATCGATGCGCCCGAGGTAATCGAGGCGCCCGTCGGGCCGGTAGCGGGCCAGGTCGCCGGTGCGGTACAGGCGGGCGCCGGCGGGGCCGAAGGGGTCGGGCAGGAATTTTTCGGCGGTGAGCGCCGGGCGGCCGAGGTAGCCTCGGGCGAGGCCGGCGCCGCCCAGGTACAGCTCGCCGGTCACGCCCACCGGCACCGGCTGGCCGCCGCTGTCGAGGAGGTAGGCGCGGGTCCCGTCCAGGGGCCGGCCGATGCTCGGCTCGCCACCCGCCTCCCGCAGGGCGAAGGTGGAATAGGTGGTGTCTTCCGAGGGGCCGTAGAGGTCGTGGACCCGCTGGATGCCCGGGACCCGGTAAAGGTCGTCCACCAGACCCTGCTTCAGCGCCTCGCCGGCCAGGTTGACGATGCGCACGCTGGCCGGGAGGCCGTCGGCCCGCAGCAGCGCGGCGATGGCGGAGGGCACGGTGTTGATCAGCCGTACCCGGTCCCGGGCCGGCAGGGTCGGCAGCGCCAGGGCGTTGTCCGCCAGCACGACGAAACCGCCCCGGCAGAGGGTGACGAAGAACTCCCAGACCGACAGGTCGAAGCACACCGAGGTGGCCGCCAGCACACCGCCCAGGTCCTCCCGGGTGTAGTGCCGGCGTGCCCAGTCCACCAGCGCCGTGGCGTTGCGGTGCTCGATGGCGACGCCTTTCGGCCGGCCGGTGGAGCCGGAGGTGTAGATGACGTAGGCCAGGTCCTCCGGGCGGGCCCGGGCCGGCGGATCGATGTCCGGATGCGCCGCGTCCACCTCCGCGTCCCGGTCCAGGTGGAGCACCCGGGCCTCGCCGGTCGGCCAGCGGCCGTCCAGGGCCGATACGCTCAGCAGCACCCGGGCCCCGCTGTCGGCGAGCATGTAGGCGACCCGCGCGGCGGGATAGTCCGGATCCAGGGGCACGTAGGCGCCGCCGGCCTTGAGCACCGCCAGCAGTGCCACCGGCAGGTCCACGGTGCGCGGCAAGGCCACGCCGACCCGCGCGCCAGGCCCCACGCCCAGGGCGATCAGCCGATGGGCCAGGCGGTTGGCGCGGCGGTTCAGCGCGTCGTAGGTGTATTCCGTCTCGCCGACGATCAGCGCCAGGGCGTGCGGGGCGCGTCGCACCCGGGCCTCGAACAGCCGGCCGAGGGTCTCCGGCTCGGCCAGGGGCTCGCGGTCGTTCCAGGTGTCCAGCAGCATGCGGCGCTCCTCGGGGTCGAGCATGTCCAGCTCGCCCAAGGTCCGCTCGGGATGACTCACCAGGGCCCGCACCAGGTTGCGCCAGTGATTGGCCATGCGCGTCACGGTGGCGGCGTCGAACAGGTCGCTGGCGTAGGTCAGGGCGGCGCGCAGCTCCCCCTCCCGCTCGTAGGTATCCAGAGTCAGGTCGAAGGGCGTGACCCGGGTCTGCCCCGCCAGCGGGCTCAGGCGCAGGCCCGAGCGGGTGGCCAGGGCATCCACCGCGCGCACTTCGGGCTGGTGGTTGTACAGGACCTGGAACAGGGGGTTGCGGCTCAGGCTGCGCTCCAGCTTGAGGGCTTCCACCAAGTGCTCGAACGGCAAGTCCTGGTGGCTCTGGGCGCCCACGGCGGCGTCCCGCACGTCCCGCAGGAAGGCCTCCACGGTGAGACTCGGGTCGACCCGGGCGCGCAGCACCTGGGTGTTGACGAAGAAGCCGATCAGCCCTTCCACTTCGGCCCGGTTGCGGTTGGCGATGGGCACGCCGACGCGGATATCGGCCTGCCCCGAATAGCGGTGCAGCAGCAGCTTGAAGCCGCCCAGCAGGACCATGAACGGGGTCAGGTTGCGCGGCCGGGCGAAGGCTCGCAGGCGCTCCACCCAGGCGCCGTCCAGGGCGAATTCGATGCGCTCGCCGCGATGGGACGGTACTGCCGGGCGCGGGTGATCCAGGGGCAGCTCCAGGGCCGGGTGCTCGTTCCCCAGGCGCCCCCGCCAGTAGTCCAGTTGCCGCTCCAGTTCGCCGGCCTCCAGCCAGCAACGCTGCCAGAGGGCGTAGTCCGCGTATTGCACCGGCAGCTCCGCCAGGACGGGCGTCTCGCCCAGGGCGAAGGCGTCGTAGCAGCGGGTGAATTCGTCGATCAGCACGTTCATCGACCAGCCGTCGGCGACGATGTGGTGGAGAGTCAGCAGCAGCACGTGCTCCGCCTCGCCGAGGCGCGCCAGCACGATGCGCAGCAGGTCGCCGCCCACCAGGTCGAAGGGCGCGCGGGCCTCCTCCTCGGCCAGCCGGGCGACTTGGGTCTCGCGCTCGGCCTCGGGCAGCCCGCTCAGGTCTTCCCGGCGGATCGCCGGCAGGAACGGCGGCCGCACCCGCTGGCGGACCTGGCCACCCGCCTCGACGAAACCGCTGCGCAACGCCTCGTGGCGCGCCACCAGGGCGGCGAAGGCCCGAGCCAGCGCGGCTTCATCCAGGGCGCCGCGCAGGCGCACCGCGCCCGGCAGGTTGTAGGCGCCGCTGTCCGGGGCCAGCTTCCAGAGGAACCACATGCGCCGCTGGGCGTAGGACAAGCCCTCCCGCTCCGGGCTGTCCACTCCGGCGGGGATCGGCAGCAGGCCGAAGTCGATGCCCTCCCGGCCCAGGGCATCGAGGAACACCCGGCGCTTCTCGGCGGGCAGGCCGATGAAACGTCGGGCCAGGTTCAGGGCGTTTTGTGCATTCATGAGTGTCGATCCGTCCGGCTGTCCGGGGGACGCCGCGCGTCCCCGCCATACCCAGTTGAACGAAGCAACCCCGGCGTCATTTAGCGGGCTCGCCGGCGACAGGGAACGGCCACGCGCCGACCGGCGCGGCGCGCGAGCGGTGAACGGGCGGCGAAGGGAATGGATGGCGGCCGGCGAGGCCAAGCCAAGCCGGGCCCGGCCGCCAGGGCGAAGGGAAGGACAAGCCCGATGGCGACTCCGGGACCGAGGTCAGGCCCCGGTGGCGGCCCGCAGGGCGGCGGCGAAACGCGTCGCCACCTCGTCCACCTGCCCGGCCTCGATCACCAGGGGGGGCAGGAAACGCACCACGCCGCCGTGACGACCACCCAGCTCCAGGATCAGGCCACGGCGCAGGCACTCCCGCTGGACCCGCGCCGCCAGGCGGCCATCGACCGGGGGATGGCCGAGGACATCGACGGCGCCCGACGGGTCCACCAGTTCCACCCCCCACATCAGCCCGCGCCCCCGGATATCGCCCAGGTGCGGGTAGTCCCGTTGCAGGGCGCGCAGGTGCCCGGCCAGGCGCTCGCCCATGGCGGCGGCGTGGGCCGCCACGTCGTGTTCCAGCAGGTAGCGCATCGTCGCCGAACCGGTGGCCATGGCCATCTGGTTGCCGCGAAAGGTGCCGGCATGGGCCCCCGGCTGCCAGGTATCAAGGTGCTCGCGGTAGACCATCACCGCCAGGGGCAGGCCGCCGCCGATGGCTTTGGACAACACCACCACGTCGGGGACGATGCCGGCATGCTCGAAGGCGAACATCCGCCCGGTGCGGGCGAAGCCGCTCTGGATCTCGTCGACGATCAGCGCCACGCCGGCCGCCTCGGTGATCCGCCGCAGGCCGCGCAGCCAGTCCAGGTCCGCCGGGATCACCCCGCCCTCCCCCTGCACCGCTTCGACGATCACCGCCGCCGGCGGCTGCACGCCGCCCTCGGGGTCGTTCAGCAGGTTCTCCAGATAGTGCAGGTTGGCCCGCACGCCGTCGGCGCCGCCGAGGCCGAACGGGCAGCGGTAGTCATAGGGGAACGGCAGGAACTGCACGCTGTTGCCCAGCACCGCGCCCAGGGCTCTCTTCGGTCCCAGGTTGCCCATCAGCCCCAGGGCGCCCTGGCTCATGCCGTGGTAGCCGCCCTGGAAGGCCAGCACCGTGCTGCGCCCGCTGGCGGTGCGCACCAGCTTGAGGGCGGCTTCCACCGCGTCGGTGCCGGTGGGCCCGCAGAACTGGATCTTCGCCTGCCGGGCGAAGCCCTCCGGCAGCAGGCCGAACAGGTCCTGGACGAAGCGGTCCTTCACCGGCGTGGTGAGGTCGAGGGTGTGCAAGGGCAGCCCGTCGTCCAGCACCTGGCGGATGGCCTCGATCACCACCGGGTGGTTGTGGCCCAGGGCCAGGGTCCCGGCACCGGCCAGGCAGTCGAGGAAGACCCGTCCTTCTACGTCCTCCACTTCCAGCCCGCGGGCCCGCTTGAGCGCCAGGGGAATGCGCCGTGGGTAGCTGCGGGCGTTGGACTCCTGCCGTGCCTGGCGAGCCAGCAGCGGCGATTCCTCGAACCGGTAGAGCGTGTCGGCCGGCGCCTCGGCGTCGGCCTGCTGCGGGCGGTCGTCCGCCTCGCGTAGAACGGCTTGCATAGCTGAACCCTCGGTGACTGTGGGTGGGCCGGCGCCGTCCCGTTCGGGGGCGGCGTGCGCGGCTGTTCTGGTAACGGGTGGCCGGCGTGGCGATTTAGCGCGCCGCGCCGGCGTTACGGGGAAGGCCGGCGCGGCGGGCGCGACCCTCAGAGCGTCTCCAGGCGGCTCATCAGGTCGCTGAGCCGTTCGGCCTTCTGCTCGGTGATGGCCGAGGCGTCCAGGGCCTCGATATAGGCCGCCAGCTCCGCCACCGTGGCGGACTCGAACATCGCCCGTAGCGGCACGTTGCGTTGCAGGGTCTTTTGCACCCGCGAGGCGATCTGCGTGGCCAGCAGGGAATGCCCGCCCAGTTCGAAGAAGTTATCGTGGACGCCGACCCGCTCGACCTTCAGCACCTCGCTCCAGATGCGCGCCAGGTCGCGCTCCAGCTCAGTGCGCGGTGGCGTGTGCACGCCCTGGGTTTGGCCGATTTCCAGGGCTGGCAGCGCGCGCCGGTCCAGCTTGCCGTTGACGTTCAGCGGCAGGCGCTCCAGCGGCAGCCAGTGCAGCGGCACCATGTAGTCCGGCAGGTCGGCGCGCAGGTCCTGCTTGAGCCGTTCGCCCAGGGCGCCCCGCTCCACCAGGGCATGGGCCGCCCGATCGTCGTCCGGGCGCAGCGGCGCCGGATCGGCCGGCACCACGTAGCCCACCAACTGCTTGCCGGTGGGCCCTTCCTGGACCGCCACCGCCGCGTCGCGCACCGCCGGATGCTGGCGAAGGCGCGTTTCGATTTCCCCCAGTTCGATGCGAAAGCCGCGGATCTTCACTTGGTGGTCGATGCGCCCGACGTACTCCAGCACGCCGTCCGGCCGCCGCCGGGCCAGGTCGCCGGTGCGGTACAGGCGTTCGCCGGCGGCGCCGAACGGGTGCGGCAGGAAGGCCGAGGCGGTGCGGGCCGGGTCGCCCACGTAGCCACGCCCGACGCCGGTCCCGGCGACCCACAGCTCGCCCACCGCGCCCACCGGCACCGGTTGCAGGTCCTCGTCCAGCAGGTACAAGCGGTTGTTGTCGGTGGGCGTGCCGATGGGCAGGTAGGTGCCGCCGGTGGACGCCTCGTCGACCCGGAACAACGCCACGTCGTCGGAGCATTCCGCCGGCCCGTAGGCGTTCACCAGGCCAACCCCGGGGTGGCGGCGCAGCCAGGCTCGCGCCAGCTCCGGCGGCATCGCCTCGCCGGTGGGCAGCATCCAGCGCAGCGACGGCAGCGCGGCGTGCGTCTCGGCCAGCAGGCCCTGGATCAGCGACGGCACGCTCTCCAGCACGGTGATGCCGCGCTCGGCCACATGCCGCAGCAACGCCGCCGGGTCGTGGGCGATGAGGTTGGGCACGATGTCCACCCGAGCCCCGCAGAGGGCGGCGGTAAGGAACTGCCAGACGGAAATGTCGAAGCACTGGGAGGCGGTCTGGGCGATCACGTCCCGCTCGTTCAGCCCCAGGTAGGGCAGCTTGCTCAACTGGTTGTTGAGCATGCCCGCCTGCTCCACCATCACGCCCTTGGGCAGGCCGGTGGAGCCGGAGGTGTAGATCACGTAGGCCAGGTGCCGGGGCCCGGTGGCGAGGCGCGGATTATGCTCGGGGCCGGCGCCTTCCTGCACCGATTCCCAGACCAGCAGCCGGGGCCGCGTGCCCGCCTCCAGTTCCGCCAGCAAGCGCCGCGCCTGCTCTTCGCCGGCGCGGGTGCAGACCAGCAGCGGCGCGCGGCCGAGGGCGAGGATGCGGGTCAGGCGCGACGACGGGTGCGCCGGGTCCAGGGGCAGGTAGCCGGCGCCGGCCTTGAAGCAGCCGACGATCATCCCCAACAGCGGCAGGTCGCGCTCCGCCAGCAACGCCACCGGCTGGTCCGGGCGAACGCCGCCGGCCAGCAGGGCGTGACCCAGGCGATTGGCCCGCTGGTTCAGCTCGGCGTAGCTCCAGCAGCGTTCCAGGCAGGCGGCGGCGATGCGCTCGGGATGCGCGGCGACCCGCCCCTCGAACAGTTGCGCGTAGCCGTGGGCCAGGGGGTAGTCGCGCGAGGTGCGGTTACAGGCGTCCAGCAGGAACGCACGCTCCGCGTCCCCCACCACTGGCAGGTCGGCGAAGTCGCCGTGGAAGCCGTCCACCAGCGCCAGCAACAGGCGCTTGAAGTCCGCCAGCAGGCGGGCCACGGTCGGCTCGTCGAAGAACCGCCGGTCGTAGGACAGGTGCAGGCCCAGGGCGTCGCCCGGGTAGCAGACCACGGTCAGCGGGTAGTTGGTGTGGGTGCGACCGGATTCGGAACGGGCGTTGAGACCCTGGGCGCGGTCCAGCACCGATACCTCCACCGGCGCGTTTTCGTAGACGAACAGGCTGTCGAACAGCGGCTGGCCCTTGGGCAGTTCGCTGCACGCCTGGATGTCCACCAGGGGCAGGTACTCGTGCTCGCGCAGGGCCAGGTTGCGCTCCAGCAGCTCCCGCAGCCAGTCGCCGACCCGGCGCCGCTCGCCGGCGGCGGGCATCGGCACCCGCAGCGGGATGCTGTTGATGAACAGGCCGACGGTGCGCTGCATCTCCGGCATGCCCACCGGGCGCCCGGCCACGGTGACGCCGAACAGCACGTCGCGCTCGCCGCTGTAGCGGCGCAGCACCAGGGCCCAGGCCGCCTGGGCGAAGGTATTGGCGGTGAGCTGATGGCGCTGGGCGAGTTCCCGCAGGCGACGACCGTCGGCCACGTCCAGGCGCTCGTGGAGGTCGGCCACCCGCATCGGCCCGTTGTCGTGGAGGATCGGCCGGTCGCTGGGAAGGTAGGTCGGCCGCTCGAAACCGCCCAGGGTCTCGCGCCAGAAGGCCAGGGCCTCGCCCCGGTTCTGCCGTTGCAGCCAGGCGATGTAGTCCCGGTAGCGCGGCGCCGGCGGCAGGCTCGGCGATTCGCCGCGTCCCAGGGCCTGGTAGACCTCGAGGAAGTCGCCCATCAGCAGCGAGCGGCACCAGGCGTCGATGAGAATGTGGTGGTTGCTCATGACGAACCAGTGGCGCGCCGTTCCCAGGCGGATCAGGCGCAAGCGGAACGGCGGCTCGCGCAGCAGATCGAAGCCGGCCTCGCGCTCCTCCGCCAGGAGCCGCGCCAGGCGGGCCTCGTGGTCCGCTTCCGGCTCGCCGCTCCAGTCGAAGAACGTCATGTCCAGCCGGCCCGGGCGATGGACGATCTGCTGCATGCCGTCGCCGGCGTCCCAGCGGAACGATGCCCGCAGGGCCTCGTGGCGCGCCACCACGGTTTCCCAGGCCAGGGCGAAGCGTTGCGGGTCCACCTCGCTGTCCAGGGTGTAGCGGTCCTGCATGAAATACACGCCGGAACCCGGCTCCAGCAGGGTGTGCAGCAGCAGCCCTTCCTGCATGGGCGTCAGGGGATAGATGTCGTCGATCTCGGCGAACGGCACCGGCAGCGCGTCCAGTTGCGCCTGGTCCAGCTTCGCCAGGGGGAAGTCGGACGGCGTGACGCCGCCCGCGCGGGGCTCCAGGCAATGGGCGACGAGCGCCCGCAGCTCGTCCAGGTAGTCCCGCGCCAGGGCTTCCACCGTGGCGACGCGATACATCGCCACGCTGAAGGTCCAGCGCACCTGCAGCTCGCCGGCGAAGACCTGGCTGTCGACTCCCAGCCAGTTGGGCAGTTCGGAGTCCGGGTCGTGGGCGGCGCCGCCGGGCTCCTCCAGGGGATGGAACAACGCGTCGGCGGCGAAGCTCTGGTCGAACTGGCCCAGGTAGTTGAAAGTGATCCGCGCCTGGGGCAGCGCGCGCAACGCGGCGCGCCGCTCGGCGTCCGCCAGGTAGCGCAGCACGCCATAGCCCAGGCCCTTGTGGGGCACCTCCCGCAGGTGCTCCTTGATCGCCTTGAGGGTTTCGCCCGGCTCGGCCGCCGGGGTCAGGCGCACCGGATAAGCGCTGGTGAACCAGCCGACGCTACGGGTCAGGTCGAGGCCGTCGAACGGCGCCTCGCGACCGTGGCCCTCCAGTTGCACCAGGGCCGAGTCCTGCCCCGTCCAGCGGCACAGGGTACGCGCCAGGGCGGCGAGCAGCAGGTCGTTGACCTGGGTGCGGTAGGCTGCCGGGGCCCGTTGCAGCAAGTCGCGGGTGAGCGCCGCGTCCAGCCGCGCGCTGACGCTGCGGGCGTGGCGGCGCCGGTTGGCGCCGTCCGGGAAGTCCCGGGGCAGCTCGGCTGGCGCGCCGTCCAGGCGGCCGCGCCAGCCGTCCAGTTCCTCGCGCAGGGATTCGCTGGCCGCGTAGCCTTGCAGGCAGCGGCCCCAGTCGCGGAAGGCACTGGTCTTCGCCGGCAGGCGCGGAGCCTCGCCGGCCGTCCGTCGCCGGTAGGCGGTTTGCAGGTCTTCCAGCAGCACCCGCCACGACACCCCGTCCACCGCCAGGTGGTGGATCGTCAGCAGCAGGCGCCGGGTGTCGCCTGGGCCATCCGCCAGCACCGCCCGCAGCAGCGGGCCCTGGCCGATGTCGAGGCTGCGCTGGGCCCGCTCGAACAGGTCCAGGCGCTCCGCCTCGTCCGCCACCCGACGGGTCCAGAGCAGCGCCGGCGCCTCGGCGACGGGCCGGTGCTCGGCGCGCCAGGCGCCCGCCCCGTCGCGGGCGAAGGCCAGACGCAGGGCGTCGTGGTGGGCATGAAGGTCCTGCAAGGCGCCTTCCAGATGGAGCGGGTCCAGGGCCGTGGCCGGCTCCAGCAGCAGGGTCTGGTTCCAGTGGGACGGCGTCTCGCCGGCCTGTTCGAAGAACCAGTGCTGGATCGGCGTCAGCGGCGCCTCGCCCCGGACCGGGCCCTGGTCGATGTCGACGCGGGTGCTGACCTCGGCGGCGGCCGCCAGGGTCTGCACGGTCTGGAAGCGGAACAGGTCCTTGGGGGTGAAATGCAGACCGGCCTGACGGGCCCGGCTGACCACCTGGATGGACAGGATGGAATCGCCGCCCAGCTCGAAGAAGTTGTCGTGCAGGCTGATCCGCTCGACGTTGAGCACATCGCGCCAAATGGCAGCCAACAGCCGCTCCGGCTCGCTGCGCGGCGCGACGAAGGCCTGCCGTCCCTGGGCCGGGTCCACGGCCGGCAGCGCCTGGCGGTCCAGCTTGCCATTGGCGGTCAGGGGCAGGCGCTCCAGCCACAACAGGTGCGCCGGCACCATGTAGTCCGGCAACTGCGCCCGCAGCCCGTCCTTGAGGCCGTCGCGCCAGGCCGCCCGGGCCTCCTCGTCCCGCAGCCCCTTGGGCGCATCCGGCACCACGTAGCCCACGAGGTGGCCGTCCACCGCCAGCACCACGGCGTCCCGCACCGTCGGCAACCCTTGCAGGCGCGCCTCGATCTCGCCGAGTTCGATGCGGAACCCGCGGATCTTCACCTGCTGGTCGGCGCGCCCCACGTATTCCACCTGGCCGTCGCGGCCCTGGCGCACCCGGTCGCCGGTGCGGTACAGGCGGCCGCCCCCCTGGGGATCGAAGGGGTCGGCGACGAAGCGCTCGGCGCTCAGGCCGGGGCGCTGGTGGTAGCCCCGGGCCAGGCCGGCGCCGCCGACGTACAGTTCGCCCACCGCGCCCGGCACCACCGGGTTGAGGTCGGCGTCGAGGATGTACAGGCTGCGGGCGCCGATGCCCCGACCGATGGGCACGCCGCGGGCCTCCTCCGGCAGTTCGTCCGCCACCTGGCTGGCCAGGGGCATCACCACTGTCTCGGTGGGGCCGTAGGCATTGAAGAAGACCCGTGGAGCGAAGGCGGCGCGGATCACCCGCACGTGCTCGGGAGTCAGCGCCTCGCCGCCGGTGATGCACAAGCGCACCGGCAGGGTTTCGCCACGCTGGCCGAGCCACTGGGCCAGTTGCCCGCCGTAGCTGGGGGTGAAGCCGACGCTGCTCACCCGCTCCTGGCGGATCAGCTCGCAGATATCCTCGGCGCCCCACTGGCCCTGGGCCCGCAGCACCACCCGGGCGCCGCACAGCAGCGGTGTCAGCAGGCGCTCGGTGGCGGCGTCGAAGTTGATGGAATAGAAATGCAGCTCGCAGTCGCCGGGGCCCATGCCGAAGCGCTCGATCACCGCCTGGCAGTGCATGGCGATGGCGCCGTGGGCCACCGCCACGCCCTTGGGCTGGCCGGTGGAGCCGGAGGTGTAGATCAGGTAGGCCAGATGGCGCGGGTCGACCGGCAGGTTCAGGTCGCCGCCGGCCAGGGCGTCCAGGGCCGCGCCGTCCCGCTCCTGGCACCAGCCCTGGACGCCGTCGGGCAAGTCGCCCAGGGCGTCGAACAGCGCGGCGTGGCCCAGCAGCAGGCCGACGCCGCTGTCCGCCAGCAGGTAGCGCAGGCGCTCCGCCGGGTATTCCGGATCCAGGGGCACATAGGCGCCGCCGGCCTTGAGGATCGCCAGCAGGCCGATCACCAGTTCCGCCGAGCGCTCCAGGGCGAGGCCCACCCGCACCTCGGCGCCGACGCCCCGCGCCCGCAGGTGGCGCGCCAGGCGGTTGGCCCGGGTGTTCAGTTCGCCGTAGCGGAGGGTCTGCCCGGCGAAGGTCAGCGCGGGCGCGTCCGGGGTGGCCGCGGCCTGCCGCTCGAACAGGCCGTGCACGGTATCGGGCAGCGGCGCCCGGGCCCCCGCCGCGCCGCTCCAGGCCAGGGCGGCGCGGCGTTCCTCGGCGTCCTGCAACGGCAGTTCGCCGAGGCGCTGGTGGGGCGCGTCGATCATCACCTCCAGCAGGGCCCGCCAGTGGCGCGCCATGCGCTCCACGGTGTCGGCATCGAACAGGTCGCTGCTGTAGGTCAGGCAGCCATGCAGGCGGTCATCGAAGTCGGTGACCTCCAGGTTCAGGTCGAACTTGGTGGCCCGGGCATCGTTGACCAGGTATTCCAGGCGCAGCCCGCCGGCGATCTCCCGGGTCTGCTGGAAGTCCCAGCGCTGCACGTTGCACATCACTTGGAACAGCGGGTTGTAGGCGGCGCTGCGCTGGGGTTGCAACGCTTCCACCAGGTGGTCGAACGGCAGGTCCTGGTGGGACTGGCCCTCGATGGCGGTGCGGCGTACCTGTTCCAGCCAGTCCGCCACCCGCATCCGTCCATGGGGCCGCAGGCGCAGCACCTGGGTGTTGAGGAAGGCGCCGATCAGCCCCTCGCTCTCGGGGCGGATGCGGTTGGCCACCGGCGTGCCGATGCGCAGGTCCTCCTGGCCGCCGTAGCGGTACAGCAGCAGGCCCAGGGCGGCGGTCATGGTCATGAACAGGGTCAGGCCGTGCTCGGCGTTGAACGCCTTCAGGCGCCGGGTCAGGCCATCGTCCAGGGTGAAGCGGTGGAGGTCGCCCCGGTGGCTCTGCACCGGCGGCCGTGGGCGGTCGAAGGGCAGCTCCAGCAGCGGTTGCTCGCCGCCCAGTTGCTCGGTCCAGTAGGCCAGTTGCCGTTGCAGTTCGCCGGCCTCCAGCCACTCCCGCTGCCAGACGCTGTAGTCCAGGTACTGCACCGGCAGCGCCGCCAGGGGCGAGGGACGGCCCTCCAGCTCGGCCTCGTAGAGGGCCGCCAGTTCCCGGGCGAAGATGTCCATCGCCCAGCCCTCGGTGACGATGTGGTGCAGGGTCACCACCAGGTAGTGCTCGCGCGCCGAGGCCCGCAGCAGGCACACCCGCAGCAGCGGGCCCCGCTCCAGGTCGAAGGGCGCGTGGGCTTCCTGGTCGGCGAAGCGCCGCAGCTCCGCCTGGAACGCCTCGGGGTCCAGGGCCGAATGGTCGATGCGCCGCAGGGGCAACCGCCCGTCGGCCGCGACCCGCTGGCAAGGCACGCCGTCGAGACTGGGGAATGTGGTGCGCAGGGCCTCGTGGCGGTGGATAAGCGCCTGCAGGGCGGCGTCGAAGCACGCCACGTCCAGCGGGCCGCTCATGCGCGCCACGCCGCCGACGTTGTAGGCCGGGCTGTCGGGCTCCAGTTGCCAGAGGAACCACATGCGCTGCTGGGAATAGGACAGGGGCACCGGCCGGCCACGGTCGATGCGCGGGATCGGCCTCAGGGGGTTGCGGGCGCCCGCGTCGCGGGCCTGGCGGACCGCCTGGACGAAGCCTTCCAGGCGGCTGGCCTCGAACAGGCTGCGCAGGGGCAGGTCCACGTCGCAAGCCTGGCGCACCCGGGACACGATGCCAGTGGCCAACAGCGAGTGACCGCCCAGTTCGAAGAAGTCATCGTCGAGGCCGGGCCGCGTGACGCCCAGCACCTCGCTCCAGATGGCGGCGACCTGATGCTCCAGCTCGTCCCGGGGCGGCCGATGGCCGCGAGTCGTCCACTGGGGAGCCGGCAGCGCCGAGCGCTCCAGTTTGCCGCTGGGGCTCAGTGGCAAGTGCTCCAGAACCATGATCCGGGCCGGCACCATGTAGTCCGGCAGGCCGCGCCCCAGGGCTTGGCGAAGACGCGTGTCGAGGTCGCTTTCCTCGCCCTCGGCCACCACGTAGCCCACCAGTTGTTCGCCGCCGGCGCCCTCATGGATCGCCACGGCGGCCTGGCGCACGCCGGCCTGGGCCCGCAACGCGCGCTCGACCTCCTCCAGCTCGATGCGGAACCCCCGCAGTTTCACCTGCCGGTCGATGCGTCCCAGGTATTCCAGCACGCCATCGGCGCGCCAGCGCGCCAGGTCGCCGCTGCGATACAGGCGCTCGCCGTCGCCGTCGGGGCTCGGCACGAAGCGCTCGGCGGTCAACCCCGGCCGCCCCAGGTAACCCCGGGCCAGACCGACGCCGCCGATGCACAGCTCGCCGGCCACCCCCACCGGAGTCGGCTGGAGGGCGGTGTCCAGCACGTGGCAACGCACGCCGTCCAGGGGGCGGCCGATGGGGACGCGCGGGGCGTTTTCCACCACGCAGGGCCAATGGGTGACATTGATCGCGGTTTCCGTGGGACCGTAGCGGTTGTGCAGGGCCACCGCCGGCAGGCGCGCCAGAACGCGGTCGCGCAGCTCGGTGGGCAGCGCCTCGCCGCCGGAGAACAGCAGGCGCAGCCGCGCGCAGCGCTCCAGACCCGGCTCGTCGATGAACAGCCGCAGCAGCGACGGCACGAAGTGCAGCACGCTCACTCCCTGGGCCGCGACCCGCTCCACCAGGCGACGGGGGTCGCGATGCTCGCCCGGCGCCGCCAGCGCCAGGCGGCCGCCGGCCAGCAGCGGCAGGAAGCACTCCCACACCGACACGTCGAAGCTGATGGGCGCTTTTTGCAGGAACACGTCCCCCTCGTCGAAGCCGTAGCGGTCGAGCATCCAGTGCAGGCGCTCGCTCATGGCCCGCTGGGTGTTGCCGACCCCCTTGGGACGGCCGGTGGAGCCGGAGGTGTAGATCACGTAGGCCAAGTGCTCGCCGTGGGCCGCCGGCAGCGGCGCCGCCTCCGGCGGAACGGGCGGCTCGAAGCGATCCAGCGCCAGGGTCGCCAGTCCCTCGGGCACCGGCAATGCCGGCAAGTGGCTCTGGGTCAGCAGCAGCGCCAGGCCGCTGTCGGCCATCATGTAGGCCAGGCGCTCGGCGGGATAATCCACGTCCAGGGGCACGTAGGCGGCGCCCGCCTTGAGGGTCGCCAACAGGCCGACGATCAGCTCGGGGGAGCGCTCCAGGGCGATCCCCACCCGGCTCTCGGGCCCGATGCCCCGCGCCGCCAGGGCGTGAGCCAGGGCGTCGGCGCGGGCGTGCAAGGCCTCGAAGGTCATCTCGCCGCCATCCCAGACCAGGGCGATCCGCCGGGGATGACGCCGGGCGGTCGCGGCGAGGGCCTCGGCCAGCAATGGTCGCGCGCCGGCGCGGGCTCCACGGCCCCAGGCGTCGAGCCGGGCGCGCTCGGCGTCGTCCGCCAGTTGGAACGCGCCGATGGGGGTGTCGGGCCGGGCCACGGCCTGCCGCAGCAGAGCTTCGAAATGGGCGGCGAGGCGTTCCACGGTGGCGGCGTCGAACAGCGCGGTGGCGTAATCGAAGGCCAGGGTGAAGCGTCCGTGTTCGTCTTCCTCGGTCTGCAACTGCAGCTCGAACTTGGCGTCGCGGCTGTGCCAGGGCAGTTCGTCGGCCAGCAGGCCGGGCAGTCGCTGGAGCGCGCGACGATCCCGTTGCTGGTGGTTGAACAGGACCTGGAACGGGCCCGGCGCGTGAGCGCCCAGGGCCTCCACCAAGTGATCGAACGGCAGGTCCTGGTGGGCCTGGGCGCCCAGGCTGGCGGCCCGGGCGGCGGCGAGCACGTCGGCGAAGGGCATGCCCGAATCGAGCCGGCCGCGCAACACCAGGGTATTGATGAAGAAGCCGACCACTCCCTGCACCTCGGCGCGGCCCCGGTTGGCGACGGGCACCCCGAGGCGAATGTCGTCCTGGCCGCTGTAGCGGTGCAGCAGGCTCTGCCAGGCGGCCAGCAGCACCATGAACGGACTCGCCTCCCGGGCCCGGGCCAGGTCGACCAGGGCTTGGCAGAGCGCCGGCTCCAGGCGCCGCTCCAGGCGCGCGGCGCGGCCCTCGACGGCGGCGCCGCGCGGGCGATCCAGAGGGAGGTCGAGGACCGGGCGCGCATCGCCCAGGGTCTCGCGCCAGTAGGCCAGTTGCCGCTCGCCCTCGCCCGCCTCCAGGGTTTCCCGCTGCCAGGCCGCGTAATCGGCGTAATGCACCGGCAGCCCGGCGAGGCTCGGCGCCTGGCCCTGAACAAGGCCCGCGTACAGCCGGGCGAACTCGTCCATCAGCAGGTTCAGGGACCAGCCATCGGCGACGATGTGGTGCAGGGTCGCCAGCAGCACGTGTTCCTGCTCGTCCAGGCGCAGCAGGCGCAGGCGCAGCAACGGGCCTTGCACCAGGTCGAAGGGCCGCAGCGCCTCTTCCTCCCGCAGGCGCCGGGCTTCGGCGTCGCGCGTTTCGGCCGGCAGGTGTTCCAGGTCCAGGCGGGCATAGTCCAGGGGCAGGTCCGGGTGGATGCGCTGCCAGGCACCTTCCGCGTCCTGATGGAAGGTGGTGCGCAGGGATTCGTGACGCGCCACCAGGGTTTCGAAGGCGCGACGCAGGGCCGCTTCGTCCAGGCGGCCGCGCAGGCGCAGGGCGCCGGGAATGGCATAGGCGGCGCTGGTCGGGTCCAGTTGCCAGAGGAACCACAGCCGCTGCTGGGCCGCGGATTGCGGCAACGGCGCCTCCCGCGAGCGGCGCGGCATCGGCGCGACGGTACCCCGCCCCCGGGACTCGGCCACCCGGGCGAGGAAATCGCTGAACAGCGGCGCCTCGAACAGGTCGCGCGGGGTCAGCGTCAAGCCGAAGACCTCGTTGACCCGGGCCACCGCTTGCACGGCGCGGATCGAGTTGCCGCCCTGGGCGAAGAAATGGTCGTCGTCCGCGACGCTGGCCACGCCCAGGTGTTCGCGCCAGATTCCGGCCAGCGCGGCGCGCGGGTCGCGCCCGGAGCCGTCGCGGTCGGCGGGCGACGCCGTCTCGGGCCGCTCGTCGCGGTACAGGGCGTAGGGTACGAGGCCGCCGTCCTCCAGACCCTGGCGGCAGGCGGCGCGTTGCAGCTTGCCGCTGGAAGTCTTCGGCAACGCGCCGGGGTCGAGCAGCGCCACCAGGCACGGCGTCTCCCCGTGGACTTCGGCCACGGCCTGGCGAATCAGTCCGACCAGGGTCTTGGCCGGCATCAGTTTCCGTACCCGGCGGCCCACTTCGGCGGCGAGGCCGATGCCTTCCCGGCCGTCCACGGTCACCGCGAACGCGGCCACCCGCCCCTTGCGCACGCCCTCCACCTGCCCTTCCACGGTGCGTTCGATGTCTTGGGGATAGAGGTTCTGCCCGCGAACGATGAGCATGTCCTTCAGCCGACCGGTGACGTAGAGCTGGCCATCGCGGCGGAAGCCCAGGTCGCCGGTGCGCAGCCAGACGCGCCCGTCCCGCTGAACGAAGGTGGCGGCACTGGCCTCGGGGTTGCGCCAGTAGCCGTGGGCGATGCTGGGCCCGGCGGCCCAGATTTCCCCGACCCGGTCGTCGGGCAGGTCGTCCCCGCTGGCCGGGTCCACCAGCCTGATCGCGTGCTCCGGCTGGGCGAACCCGCAACTGGCGAGGAGCAGGTCGTCGCCGCCTTCTGCGCGGTGCTCGCCCAGGGCGCGAGCGTCCAGGCGCAGGCTCGGGATGCCCTCCCCCCGGCGACCGCCGCTGACGAACAGGGTGGCTTCCGCCAGGCCGTAGCAGGCGAAATAGGCCGAGGCGTGGAAGCCGCATGTGGCGAAGCGCGCGGCGAAGTCATCCAGGCTGTCCTGACGGATCGGCTCGGAGCCGGAGAACGCTACCCGCCACCCGCTCAGGTCCAGCCGCGCCAGGGCGCTGGCGCTGATGCGTTCGGCGCACAGGCGGTAGGCGAAGTCCGGTCCGCCGCTGACGGTACCGCCGAAGCGGCCGATGGCATCCAGCCAGCGCACCGGGCGTTCGAGGAAGTACGCGGGGGCCATCAATACCACCGGGATGCCGCTGTAGACACCCTGCAGCAGGCCGCCGATCAGGCCCATGTCGTGGTAGAGCGGTAGCCAACTGACGATCACGTCGTCCTCGCCGATGCCGAAGCCGTGACGGATCAGCCGCTCGTTGGCCAGCAGGTTGCCGTGGCTGACCCGCACGCCCTTGGGCGTGGCGGTGGAACCCGAGGTGTATTGCAGGAAGGCGATGTGCTCGCCGCCCAGAGCCGGGGGGCGGTAGCCCTCCGGGGCGGGGCCCACCGTGTCCACGGCCAGCCAGCCCAGGCCGGGATGGGCGTCGGCCAGGTCGGCCAGCCCTTCGCCCAAGGCCGACGACGTGAGGACCAGGGTCGGCCCGGCGTCCGCGAGGATCGACAGCAGCCGCTCCCGGTGGTGGCGCCGGGCGGATTCCGGCGGATAGGCCGGCACGGCGATCACGCCGCTGTAGAGGCAGGCGAAGAACGCCGCGACGTAGTCGACCCCGCTGTGGAACAGCAGCACCGCCCGGTCGCCGGGCGTAGCGCGCGCCGCCAGGGCCGAGGCGATGGCCCGGACCCGGGCGTCCAGTTGCCGGTAGGTCAGGCACTCGCCCTCGCCGTCGTCGGACAGGAAGCGCAGCGCCAGGCGGTCCGGCGTCCCGGCGGCGCGCAGGCGCAGGGCATCGGCCAGGGTGTCGAGGCGCGGGGCGCCCGGGAGATCGAATACGTCCTTCATGTGGTTACCTGCCTGGATCGGCTGCGGGTCGGTGGGTGTGAGCGAGGGTCAGTGGCTCGGCAGCGGGTCGCGGGCGGCCTCGTGATCGCCGAGGCAGGCCCGTCCGTAGCGCTGGAGCAGCGCCAGCACGTCGGGCTCGCGCTCATGGATGAAAAAATGGTGGCCGTCGAGCAGGTCGACGGAGCAGGTCGCCCGGGTTTCCTCCCGCCAGGCGTGGAGATCGCCTGGCGAAACGTCGTCCTGGCGGCCGCCCAGCACGTGGATGGGCAGGTCGAGGGGTTCCCGGGGCCGGTGACGGTAGCGACCGCAGAGCAGGAAATCCGCCCGCAGGATGGGCAGCGCCAGCGCCAGCAGCTCGGGGTGGGCAAAGACTTCTTCCGGGGTGCCCTTCAAAGCCCGCAGGCGCTCCACCAGTTCGGCGTCGCTCTTGGCCTGGGCGTAGTCCTCGAAATCCCGCCGGGCGGGCGCGGCGCCCCCGGAGACGAACAGCGCCCGCGGCGCCGGCGCATCCTGGTCGCGCAGGGCATGGGCGAGTTCGAAGGCCAGCAGGCCGCCGAGGCTATGGCCGAACAGCGCGTAGGGGGCGTCGTCCAGTTGCGGCCGCAGCTCCGCCGCCAAGCGCCGGGCGAGCGCCACGGCTTCCTCGGCGAAGGGCTCGGCGGCGCGGGCGCCGCGCCCCGGCAGCTCCACCGGGCGGACCTCCAGCCAGGCGGGTAGCCGGCGGCGCCAGCGGGCGTAGACCATGGCGCTGGCCCCCGAGTACGGCAGACAGAACAGGCGCAGCCCGGACATGTCGGCCATCTCAGGCGTTCGCTTGATCCTGGTCCATCTGCCGCCGCAGGCTCAGCGGGCGCATGTCGGTCCACACTTCTTCGATGTAGGCCAGGCATTCGGGCTTCAGTCCGCGCTTGCCGACGGCGCGCCAGCCGTTGGGGATTTCCTTGTACTCCGGCCAGATGGAGTACTGCTCTTCGTGGTTGACCACCACCTCGAACACCACGTCGTCACGATCGAAAACCATGTTCTCCCTCTCGTCGCTTCGGGGGCGCGGGCCCCTGCCCGGCCTCCCACAGAGAAGAACGGATGGGTTTTTCGAATAATTAGCGAGCCGGAGGCATTCACGCCTTCGCGCTGGCCACGTTCCTTCTAGACATGCACCGGCTGCCGATCCTGGTTGCGAAAATTTCGACGCCTTCTATCGATAATGATTCTTATTTGACAATAATCATCAGTCCCCCTATTTTGTCCGGCGTCTCAGGGATCCCAGACATTCACCTTGCGTACAAACATTCGCCGTACAGGTAAATACCCATGCCGAAACAAGGAACTGTTGGTTGTCTGGCCACTGGCTTGCGCGCGCCGACGCTGCAAGCGTTTCTCGAACACCGCTCGATTCTCGTGAAGACTGCGGCGCGCATCACCGGCTGCCATTACCGCGCGGAAGACATCGTTCAGGACGCCTACTTCCGCCTGGAGTCCGCCCCGCTGGTTTCGCTGTCGTTCAAGGCGCAGGTCAGCTACATGTTCCGCACCGTGCGCAACCTGGCGATCGACCATTACCGCAAGCAGGTATTGGAGCGGCGCTATTCGGGCAGCGAGGCGGAAGGTCTGGAGGTGGAAATCCACGAAAGCGCTTCGCCCGAGGCCACCCACATCCACCAGCAGACACTGGATATGCTCGAGGGCGCGCTGGCGCAGCTACCCCAGCGCACGCGCTATGCGTTCGAGATGTACCGGCTGCATGGGGTGCCGCAGAAGGACATCGCCAAGGAACTGGGGGTTTCGCCGACCCTGGTGAACTTCATGATCCGCGACGCGCTGTTGCATTGCCGCAAGACCGTGGAGACCGAGCGGGCCCGAGTAGCCGAGAGCGTCTAAGGGAGAGCGCCTCAGCGGCGCTCGTCCCGATGGGGTACCTGCGGCATGTGCCCTTCGTCATCATGGGTACCGCCCGTGAGCTTCTCGCTGCGGCGCTCTTCGCGCCCGCGCTGGCGCTCGTCGGCGATATCCGCCGGGGTCGCGTCGGGGTCGTTGAGGGTTCGGCTGGGCGTCTGGCTCATCCCACTCTCCCTTGAAGAAAGAAGAAAAAAGGCCCCGCTGGCGGGGCCCATGGGCTCAATGCTTGGCATGATCGTCGGTGGTATTGCCGCCCGTGGTCCCGGTGCCGGCGCCTGTCTCGGTCTTGACGCCCGAGCTTTCGCTGCCGACCATCGAGTCCGTGCCGTTCCCCACGTCGGTGCTGGCGCCCGTGGTGGTGCCGTGGGTTTCGCCCTTGCTGGTGGTCGTCTCGTGGTTGGTCTGGCTCTTGTGCGTGGTGTGGCTGGTGGGCGACCCGCTGGCCGAGGTGTCGGCGGCGAAGACGGGCGAGGCAATCGCGGCGGCAAGGGCGAACGCGCTGAAAGACTTGAGGATCATGGTTCATCTCCGTACACGAAAGGGTGACGCAACGTTGGGCTCTCGTGGAGGGATAAGGTGCTTACATCCTGACGAGCGGTAGTGGACAGATCGTCAAACCCTTGACTGCCGCTTCGCTGCACGGCATCGGCTTCGCGCGCGCCCGCCCCGCTCGCCTAATGTCCGTTGCCCTTTCCTTCTCGCTCGGGAAAGCGGGTCGGCACTTCCGCCTCCGTTGGCGTCTGCTCCCGACGCATCAGGTAGGCCGTGAGGATGAAACGGGCCGGGATCAGCGACAGCACACCCAACATGCCAATCACAGCGATGAGCATGATGCCCGAGGGCGTCTGCCGCAGATCGGTGAAAGCGCCCAGCAGGACGGCCCCCAGCAAGGCCGCCAAGCCGAACCATTGGATGCGACGAGCCCAGCGGAACCAGGGGTTGGTCATCATCGCATCGAGCGTCGCTCTGGCCATCGTCTTTCCTCCACGCGCGTCCCGACAGTTCAAGTGTGAATCCACGGGGGTGGCGGAGGTTCTGGCCTTTCGCCCGTTCGAAGACGGACGGTCATGAGGCGCGGGTCAGCGCTGAAGGTGGTTGGCATGGCAGCACAGTTGCCGACCGGCGGGTCGACGGCCGCCAGCGCCGGCCTCATGGGCAACGGGACCGGCGCGCCATGGCGATGGCCCAGGAACAGCACCGGTTGGACCAGGGCGGCAATGTCGAACGCCATGTCAGCCCGGTCGAAGGACCGCGCGGAAGCTGAACCCTGGCCGACGAAGCGGCTCTGAGGAAACATCCCGGATCGAGGAAAGTGTCGATGGATACCTCTCTGTTGCTGGTTCAGGTGATCCGAAGCGGACTGGCCGCCGCCCTGGTGTCCTGCTTCATCCTGTTCGTGAAGGCGGTGAAGCCGTACGACCTCAGCGTTTTCTGGTACTACCTGGTGCTGGTGCCGGCCCTGGCGGCGCTGGCGTTCTTCCCCCATGGCCATGCCTGGCTATTGCCCCAGGCGGCGGGGCGCACCGAAGCTGGCGATTTGCCACAGCTGTTCTTGTGCGATGGGGCCGGCACGCTTCTCGGCCTGATCGTGGGCTGGCTGGGCGCGCGGGTGTTGCGGCGAGGACTGCGGGACCGCTATTGAACGCCTGGCGGCCTCAACGCCCGCCTCGTCCCAACCGTACCAGGATCTCTTGGGTGGCGCGTTCCGCGCGGGCTTCGGACGACGACTCGCGGACCAGTATGCCCAACGCCACCAACAGGTCTTCGCGGCTTTCCGGCGCCAGGACATCCCATTCGCGAACCAGCGTCTCGAAGACCAGCACGCCGACCCGCGACGGCGTGAAATCCGGTAAGTCGTCGCACTGAGCCATACGGCTCACCCGCGCGAGCAGGTCTTTTTCGGTCATCGTTCGTTCCTCGCATCGGAGGGCATGCGGTATCCAGCCTTCGCCTTCGATCAATGCGAGCGGCGCAGGGCGCGCTTCAGTGTAGCGCCAGGGACAGGGCGCACAGCACCAGAAAGATACAAAACAACGAGCGCAGCAGGGGTTCGGGCAGGCGATGGGCCAGGCGCACGCCCCAAGTGATGCTCAGCAGGCCACCCACCGCCAGCGGAATTCCCATCGCCCAGTTCACATGATCATGGGTCGCATAAGTAGCCAGGGTCACCGCGGTGCTGGGGGCCGCCAGCGCCAGGGACAGTCCTTGGGCGACCACTTGGCTGGTCCCGAACACGCTGGTCAACACCGGCGTCGCCAATACCGCTCCGCCCACCCCGAACAGTCCGCCCAGGACCCCGGCGAACCCGCCCAGCACCGCAAGCCAGGGCCAGGGATGGCGCAACCCGGCCGCCGGCGCGCGGCGTTGCATGAACATCCGGGCGCAGTTGTAGAGCGCCAACAGAACCAGGAACACCACGAACCCCATGCGCATCCGATCGGCATCCAGACGCACCGCGTAGATCGAGGCCAGCCAGGCGAAGGCGAATCCGGAGAGGGCCAGTAAGCCCGCGTGGCGCGGATCGATGCGATTGCGCTGGTGATAACGCCATAGCGCCAGCAGCACGTTGGGCACTACCATCACCAGGGCCGTCCCCTGGGCCATCTGCTGGTCGAGGCCGAACAGCACGCCCAGCGCCGGAATCGCGACCAAGCCGCCGCCTATCCCGAACAACCCGCCCAGCGTGCCGAGAACCAACCCCAACCCCACATCCACCAGCACATTCCACACCGTCATGGTTCACTCCTGCGTCTAGAGCGCTCATGGTAGGCAGTCACGGAACCTCGGGAAACGCATAGCCACGCACAGTGGCTGTGCACAGCACGCAAAAGAGACCTCATGAATCCGGATCTCCTGACCCAACAGCTTGCGCTTTTCCTCGATGTGCTGGACAGCGGCAGCTTTTCCGCCGCCGCCCGGCAAGCGGCCTTGACCCCCTCGGCGGTGGCGCGCCGCATCGACACTTTGGAAAAGGCCCTGGGTAGCCGCCTGTTCGCCCGCACCACCCATGCGGTCCGGGCAACGCCGGCGGGATTGGCGTTCGCTGAACGCGCCCGACGCATCCTCGCGGAATTGCACCAAGCCCAGGCGGAAGCCGTTTCCCTGAGCAGCGAACCGGAAGGGTTGATCCGGCTGGATGCCCCCGCGCCCTTCGGCCGGCGCCACCTCGCGCCGGCCCTGGCGGATTTCCTGGTGAAATACCCGGGGCTGGACGTACACCTGCGCTTGATCGACAGCTTCGTCGATCCACGGGGCGATCACTTGGGCAAAGTCGACGTGATGGTGCGCATCGGCCCGCTGCTGGATAGCCGCTTGATCGCGACGCCCCTGGCGCCGATGACCCGGATCGCCTGCGCCAGCCCCGCCTACCTGGAACGGCATGGCGTGCCGCGCGGCCCGCTGGAGTTGGCGGCGCACGAGGGACTCGACTGGGATGCCTTGGCGCCGCCTTTCGCCTGGCGCTTCGAGGTGGACGGCCGGCTGGTCCTGTCGCGGCCTCGCCGCATGCGCATGATCGCCAACAACGCCGAGACCCTGCTGTTCGGTGCCTGCTCCGGACTCGGCATCGCCCATTTGCCCACGTGGCTATGCAGTGACTACCTGATCTCGGGGGAATTGCTGCCGCTGTTCTGCGAACGGGGCCTGCCCGACCAAGAGCCCAGCGGTATCCATGCCCTGCATCTGGAGGGCGAGGCCAGCTCTCGCAGCCGCCTCCTGCTAGCCTTCCTCAAGGCCCGCTTTGGCCCGGTGGCCCCTTGGGACGAGGCGTTGCAACGAGCCCTCGTCGCCGCTCAAGGCTGAATCCGAACAGCAAAAAGCCCGGCGAATGCCGGGCTTTTCATGTCACATCGTCAGCAATCAAGCCTTGACGCGGGACTTGTACTCGCCGGTGCGGGTGTCGATCTCGATGGAGTCGCCGATTTCGCAGAAGGCGGAAACCTGCAACTCGGCGCCATTGTTCAGGCGAGCGACCTTCATCACCTTGCCCGAGGTATCGCCACGGACGGCCGGCTCGGTGTAGGCGATCTGACGGACGATGGTGGTCGGCAACTCGACCGAAATGACCTTATCGTTGAAGAAAACCGCCTCGCACACGTCGGTCATACCGTCTTCGATGAAAGGCAATACCGATTCCAGGTCGCCTTTCTCGATTTCGTATTGATTGAACTCACCGTCCATGAACACGTACAGCGGATCGGCGAAGTAGGAATAGGTCACTTCCTTGCGCTCGAGGATTACCGGCTCCAGCTTGTCGTCGGCCTTGTAAACGGTCTCGGTCGCGGAACCGTTGAGCAGGTTCTTCAGTTTCATCTTGACGACCGCGCTGTTACGGCCGGATTTGTTGAACTCGGCCTTCTGGATGACCCAGGGCGAGCCGTTGATCATGGCGACCTGGCCAGCGCGAAACTCTTGAGCGGTTTTCATGCGAATATCCGATGGATTGATGACAAAAACAGGCCGCACATCATAGCTAATTTGCCTTGGGGTGTAACCTGTCCGGGGCAGGCGACCCGCTGGCCGGAAGCACTCGGTCCGCCTGGCGCGCGACGAATGCCACCAAGGCCGAGGCCAGATCGTCGTGGCCGGCGAGCCGCTCGCACCAGCGCTTCGCATGGAGACGAAACACTTCCCATCGGGCGATGACCTCCTCCCAGGCGGCCGTAGCGTCCTCGCCGCGGTTCCAGCTCCGCCAGAAGCGCGCCAATGCCCTGCCCGCGTCGCTCGGTAAATCCTCGACATAGCGGGCGAGAAAAGCCTCGAGCTTATCCCAATGGGCGTCGTCGGCCTGGGGGTAGATGTGCCAGAGCAGTGGGCGCCCGGCCCACTGGGCGCGCAAGAAGGAATCCTCGCCCCGCACCGCGTTCAAATCGCAACACCACAGCAAGCGGTCGTAGTCCTCTTGGGCGAGGAATGGCAGGACATGGACACTCAGCTGCCCACGCTGGTGAAGCCCTCCCACGACGCACTGGCTGCCCAGCCACGCCTCCACCTCGGTCAGGACACGCCCTTCGGGCACTAGCAGGCGCGTTGGCCGGCCCTCGGTGGACAATGCGTCCAGCCAGCCGGCCAATGCCGCGTTCTCGTAAGCGAACAACGAGATCAACCGGGAGCCGTCCAGAGGCACGCCAAGCCCTCCAAGAAAAGCCGCTCTACTCGCCGCGTCCGCTTGAAAAGCCCGCCGCCGCTCGATCAGCCCCGCCTCCCGTAGCAGCCCACCGGTGTCGGCGGCGAACCCGGGGAAGAAAAAGAACTTGCTTAAGCCGTTGCCCTGCAAGGATGGCAGGCCATGGCAACCGCCTACCCAGTCCTCGGCGCTCAGATAGTCCAGGTTGATCCAGATGGGCGGGCGGTTACGCAGGATCATCGCCTGCCGGTAGCAAGCCGGCAGCTCGCAGGCGAAGGCTTCTATCACGACATCGGCTGGCTGGACGTCCTCTCCCGCTTCCGGCCAGGGGCGGACCTCCACGCCTTTGGCGGTCCAGCCCTCCGGCGAGACGGCAGCCGAAGGGCAAAGTCGCTGGAGGATTCCCGGCTGGTCGATCCAGAGCCGCACGCGCGCTCCGTGTTCGTCGGCCAGTTGGCGGGCCAGGCGCCATGTCACACCGGCATCGCCGAAGTTATCGATGACACGGCAGAAAATATCCCACTGGTTGTGTGGCGATGTCATGGTGACCCCGGTCGTCGGCATTGAGGAGGCCAGCCCCTGAAGCTGCGGCGGAAACGAAAAAGCCCGGCGCGAGGCCGGGCTTTTCGTCGTGCTATCTGGCGGTGAAGGTGGGATTCGAACCCACGATACGATTTCTCGTATACACACTTTCCAGGCGTGCTCCTTCAACCGCTCGGACACTTCACCGGATCTCGCCGTACCAGTCTGGTCCGTCGAGGCGCGCTAATGTAGTCGAACGCTTTTTCGAAGGCAACTCTTTTTTCAACTTTTTCATGCAGTTAAGCCGAAGCCATTAAAAGAGGAGCGTCATTGGGGCGGCTTCCCTCGCATAGCAGGCAGCCCAGCGAGGCCCCGAGCCCACTCACCAGCAGCAGTACCAGGCCCGCCGGCCCTTGGCACTGCGGATCGGTCGAGAGCGCCAGGGAGGCGGCCAACGCCAGCAGCAATAAGGAAGGCAGAAGAAGCGAGGGGATGCGATACATGGCGGGCTCCATCGGACACACGCGTCGATCCTGGCGAAACACCGCACGGCCGGCCAATCATCCCTGCCAATGGCCTCGATAGGGGCTGACTTATCGGTCAGCCAAAGCGCTTTACCTGATGCCGAGGGCTGCGTAACGTCGGCACCTTCGTAGCCAACCGCGCCTTGAGGAATTGCCATGAGCGACCTGATCAGCTACCAACTCGATGACGGCATCGCCACCCTGACGCTGAACAACGGCAAGGTGAACGCCATTTCCCCGGACGTGATCGCCGGCTTGAACGAGGCGCTGGATCGCGCCCAGCAGGACAAGGCCATCGTCATCCTCACCGGCCAGCCCGGCATCCTCTCCGGCGGGTATGACCTCAAGGTGATGACCTCCGGCCCCGAGCATGCCTTGAACCTGGTCTCGGCCGGCTCCACCCTCGCTCGCCGCATGCTCGCCCATCCTTTCCCGATCATCGTCGCCTGCCCCGGCCACGCGGTGGCCAAGGGAGCCTTCCTGCTGCTTTCGGCCGACTACCGCATCGGCGTCGAAGGCCCCTTCAATATCGGCCTCAACGAAGTGCAGATCGGCATGACCATGCACCACGTGGGCATCGAACTGGCACGGGATCGTCTACGGCGCTCGGCGTTCCACCGTTCGGTGATCAATGGCGAGATGTTCGACCCGGTCGGCGCGTTGGAAGCCGGCTTCCTGGACAAGGTGGTCGCGGTCGGCCAGTTGCAGGCCACGGCGCTCGCCACCGCGCAGCAATTCAAGAAGATCAACATGAACGCTCACCGCAATACCAAGCTGAAAGTGCGACAAGCCTTGCTGGACACGCTCGACAAGGCCATCGAGCTGGACAAGCGCCAATTCAGTTGATCGCCGAGGCGCCACTCCGCGTGGCGCCTCCCCCACCTCCAAGACCTTCCCGCCGCTCCCCGATCTCTCCGCTCGCGAAATATCCGTTTCGTCCCGGGCGTTCTACGTAACCTGTATTACTGTTATGTAGAGCCTCCACGGATGTAGGCCAACCGTGTTGCGTTTATCAGAGATGCCGTCTTGGAGCCCTCTCATATGAAAATTGTCCATAAGGTCGGTATTGCCGCCGCAACGGTACTGTTCCTGACCACGAGCCTGTTGTCCGTCACTCAGATCGGCCAAGTGCGCACGACCCTGCGCAGCCAGGCCGAAGCCAGCATCATCGAAACCAGCAACTCCCTGGCACGGCAGATCGAAAACTGGCTGAACGCCAAGCTGCGCCTGATCGACCTGATGGCACAGCTCATCGATAGCCGCTACAGCCCCGAGACCATTCAACAGACGATCCGACAGCCGATGCTCAAGGACGAATTCCTGCTGGTGTTTGGCGCCTTGGAGAGCGATGGCAAACCGCTCAAGAATATCGACACCTGGCAGCCGAAGCCGGATTGGGATGGGCGCGTCCGGCCTTGGTACGCGACCGGCAAGGCGGCTTCCCAGGCCGTACTGACGGAACCCTACGTGGATTCGACCACGAGCGAAATCCTCATTTCCGCCGTGGCGAAACTGACCAACGCAGGGGCCTTCCAAGGCGTCTTCGGCGGTGACATTCGCTTGCAGAAGGTCGCCGACGCGGTGAATACCCTGGATTTCAACGGCGCCGGCTACGCGTTCCTGCTGACCCGTAGCGGCAACATCATTTCCCATCCGGATGCCAAGCTGAACGGCAAGTCCTACAGCGAACTCTTCGGCGGCCAGAGCCCGGCCCTGGAGAGCGCATTGAAGGAAGTGGACAGCGACGGCAAGGAACTACTGGTCTCGTTCACCCCGCTATCCAACCTCAAGGGCATGGATTGGTACATCGGCGTGGTGCTGGACAAACAAATCGTGATGGCGGACGCCGATGCCCTGACCTGGCGCGCGGTGGTGGGCACCTTGCTGGGGGTGATCATCAGCCTGCTGGTCCTGGGGTGGCTGATGAACCGCCTGCTTGCGCCCCTTGGGTTGCTGAACCGTTCGTTGAACGAAGTCAATCGTGGCGGCGGCGACCTGACCCAGCGCCTACCGGCCTTGGGCAACGACGAAATCTCGCTGGTCTCGGGAGAGTTCAACGGCTTCCTGCAAAACCTGCAGACCCTGATCAGCGAGGTCATGAACAGCTCCAAGCGGGTTCGGGAAAGCACCGCGCTGACCTCCAGCGAAGCCGACCAGGCGGCCCGGCGCCTGCAGGAGCAGTTATTGGAGCTGGACCAGCTCGCCACCGCCATGCAGGAAATGGCTTCCACAGCTGAAGAAGTGGCGCGCAATGCGCAGGCTGCGGCCCAGGCGGCCCAGGCGGCCAACGAGGAAACCGAGAACGGTGTCGCCGTGGTTTCGCGCTCGACCCAGACGATCAAGCGCCTGGCCAATGAGATGGACGAAACCAGCCATGCCATCAACGAACTGGCCAAGCTCAGCCATAACATCGAGTCGATCCTCTCGGTGATCACCAGCATCGCCGACCAGACCAACCTGCTCGCCCTCAATGCCGCCATCGAGGCGGCCCGGGCAGGCGAATCGGGACGCGGCTTCGCCGTGGTGGCGGACGAAGTCCGCTCCCTCGCCTCGCGGACGCAGCAGTCGACACAGGAAATCCGCCAGATGATCGACCAACTGCAAAGCGGCGTTAAGCAGGCCGAGGCACGCATGCAACAGAGCAGCGGTACCGCGATTCGGACGGCAGAAGAAGCCGGGGCGGCCAACGACATGCTCGGGCGCATCCGCGAAGCGATCACCCGCATCAACGACATGAACCTGCAGATCGCCACCGCGGCCGAGGAGCAGAGCGCAACCACCGAGGAGATCAACCGCAACACCACCAATATCCGCGATATCAGCCACCAGCTCGCCAATGGCGCCGATAAGCAGGTACAGCAATGCGCCGTCATGGTGGAACAAGTCGGCCAGCAGAACCATCTGCTGGGCCGTTTCCGGGTCTGATAAAAGCCGGGCGACGGTCTTGCGGACCGTCGCTCGGCTGGACTGCTGGAGGCACGGATGCATTGTCGCGTTGAGTGCACACCTATACACTGGGGCACCCTTTCCAGCGGACGCGCTCGACATGCTCTATCTGCTGCGCCTGGCCTCGGTCGGCATCGTTTTCCTCGTCAGTGGTACGGCTGGCCTATTGCTTGCCCTAGGCCGCCCGTTCCATCCCGACAATAGCCGGCTGTGCGCCCGCCTCTATGCCTGGCCCATTCTTAGGTTGCTGGGTGTCCGGGTGGAACCGGAGCTCGACAGCCTGTACGCGCTGAAGCGCAGTTGCGTGATCGTCGCCAATCATCAGTCGAATCTGGATTTGTTCGTGCTGGGCGGCATCGTGCCACGGCGCACCGTGAGCGTCGGCAAGAAAAGCCTGAAGTGGATCCCACTGTTCGGCCAGGCCTATTGGCTAGCGGGCAATATCCTCGTGGATCGAGGCAGCCCCCGCTCGGCAAAGCAGGCCATGCGCGTCACCACAGAGGCCTTGACCGAGCGCGACACGTCGATCTGGATCTTCCCCGAAGGTACCCGAAGCTTGGGCCGGGGTCTGCAACCCTTCAAGAAAGGCGCCTTCCAGATGGCCATAGCCGCCGGGGTACCCATCGTGCCCGTCTGCGCCAGCTCCTATGTCGGCCGGCTGCGTTTCGGCCGCTGGCGCAGCGGACAGGTCCGCATCCGATCGTTGGACCCCATCGACACCGACGGGCTAGGCCCCCAGGATATCCCCGCCCTGATGGCCGCTTGCCAGGCCAGCATGCAAGCATGTATCGAGGAGCTGGATGCCGTGGACCCGCTGGAGGGGTTGGCCGAACCGGCATGAACTTCGTCGGGTGGTTCGCCTCAGAGCATCACACCGAGGCGCGGTCATGGGCGGCCCGCCTCGCCGACGAACCTAGATGGAACAGGAGCGAAGCATGGGTCGAGTGGTCGCCGCCGCGGCGTACGCCAAGGGTCGCAAAGTTGCCGATATCGCCCTCGATCAAGGTCGCGAATGGGCCTCCCGCCCCGACCATTTCGTCTGGATTGGCTTGCACGACCCCGAGCCTGACGAGCTGCTGCGCCTGCAAGCCCAGTTCGACCTTCACGAGTTGGCCCTGGAAGATGCTCTGGCGCAGCACACCCGTCCCAAGCTGGAAACCTTCGGCGATGCGCTGTTCCTGGTGCTGTACTCGCCCGTGGAGGAAAACGGCAAGCTGACGTTCGTCGAAACCCAGTTATTCGCCGGCAAGGGCTACGTCATCAGCGCCCGATACGGCGAGTCCAACTCCTTCACGCCGGTGCGCCAGCGTTGCGAGGCGCGTCCGCTGCTGTTGGAGCATGGCGAAGACTTCGTGCTCTATGCCCTGCTCAACTTTGTCATCGAGAACTACCGGCCGCGGCTCGAGCACGACCGCGCCGAACTCGAGCAGATGGAGCGACGCGTCCTCCATTGCCCGCTGACCCAGGCGGACGTGGAGCGCATCCATGGCATGCGCCGAGAATTGTTGCGTCTACGTCGCTACGTGGCACCCCTGGTGGAAATCTGCCAGGAGCTGCAGCACCTTGAGTTCCCCTTCATCGACAAGCACATGCGGCCATATTTCCGCGACCTGTCCATCCACGTGAACCGCCTGCTGGAGGATCTTACCGGGCTGCGTGAAATGGCCGACCACGCCTTCGAGATCGGACTGCTACTGGAGTCGTCGCGGCAAAGCGTGGTGCAGCGCAAGTTCGCCGCATGGGCGGCCATCCTCGCCTTCCCCACGGCGATCGCCGGCATCTACGGGATGAATTTCCAGCATATGCCGGAGCTGTCCTGGCACTATGGCTACTTCCTCGTGCTGGGAGTCATCGCGCTGGGCTGCGGCGGCTTGTACCTCAACTTCAAGCGGCTCGGTTGGCTCTGACCGGCCCCGGACTCACTCGTGCTCCAGGGCTTCGATGGTCTGGCGCGGCTGGCTGACGAACCGCATCATCCATTCCGCCACGGTGGTGCCGTGGTGCTCGTCCCGAAGACTCTCGATCGCCTGGTCATAGAGCCGCTCGCCTAAATGCGTGCGGCGCAGATCCAGCAAGGCCCGGGAATAGTCGTGAACGAATTCCGGGTGTCCTTGGAAGCAGAGTACCTGGTCCCCAATGCGGTAGGCCGCGAAGGGGCAGAATTCGCTGGAGGCCACCACGGTCGCGTTTTCCGGTAGCGCGGTGACCTGATCCTGATGGCTGATCAGCAGGGTCAGGTCATCCAGCTTCGGCGTCATCCAGGGCGACCGTTCTTCCAGGCGGTAGCGATGGGTGCCCAAGCCCCAGCCCTGGGTGGCCCGCTCGCTTTTCCCGCCCAGCAGCAACGCCAGCAACTGGTGGCCGAAGCAGATCCCTAGCAATTTGTCGCCGCACCGATAGCGCTCCAGCAGAAACGTCTTGAGGGTCTGGATCCAGGGATCGGTTCCGAACGAGTCGGCCTTGCTGCCAGTGACCAGATAAGCGTCGAACGCCTCGTCGTCGGCCGGGTATTCCCCCTGCACGACGTTGTAGACGACGAACTGCGCGGGAATCGGCTGGCGGGCGAAGAGCTGCTCGAACATATAGCCATACCCATGGTACTGCTCGATCAGCTCGGGGCGAAGAACGTCGGTTTCCAATATGCAGATACGTAACGGCATGGGGTTTCCTGAAAAGCGAGCAAAGTGTGCGTTTTATTTAACACACCGAGCCCTTTTGGGAAAGGCAAAAGCAGGCTTTGGGCATGAATGGCCGTGCCCTGAGTTATCCCGCCATGTATCACGCCGGGGTTGTCAATAAAATTTGACATTTCGACAAGCCTTCAGCGGAACGACTCGCCTCGGGCCACACGTTCCCGCAGACCGGCCGTGGGCCGGAAGCGTTTCCCCCGGCGATCGGCAAGCGCATCGGCGCGGGCGACGAAGGCCGCCGGGCCGTACTGTTCGATGAATTGCAGCGCACCGCCGGTCCAGGCGGGGAAACCCGCCAGCAGCGAGCCGACATTGGCCTCCGCGGCGCATGCCAGCACGCCCTCCTCCAGGCAGCGCACGGCTTCCAGTACCTGGGCGAACAGCAGCCGGTCGCGCACCTCCTCGACGGTGGCCGGGCATTCCGCGCCCCCGAAGCACCGGGCCAGCTCCGGCCACAGCCGCCGACGCTGCCCATCCTCGTAATCATAGAAACCCGCGCCCGCCTCCTTGCCCGGCCGCTGGAACGCCTGAGTCATGCGTTCGATCACCGCCCATGCCGGATGGACAATCGCCCCCGGCGCGCCGGTCGCCTCCCGTGCGTCCAGGGACGCCGCATCGGAAGCCGCCAACGGCCCGATCGCCATACCAAGCCACGGGCCTCGTTCTCGACCTGGGCGGCCGGCACGCCCTCGCCGACCAGGGCAGTAGGCAATGGAGAGTCGGTGATTTACAGTGTTTCTACAGTGAATCGCCCCGGCTTTCCTAGACACTCTCCAAGCTCTGGAAATAGCGTTTCTCAAACTCCACTGGCGATAGCTGCATAGCGCTGCTGTGCCGGCGTTTGGGGTTATAAAACATCTCGATGTAATCGAACACATCACCGCGGGCTTCTTCGCGGGTGCCGTAGATTTTTCGGCGGATGCGTTCGCGCTTCAGCAACTGGAAAAAGCTTTCTGCCACGGCGTTGTCATGGCAGTTACCGCGTCGACTCATGCTGCTGATCAGGTTGTTGGCCTTGAGGAAACTCTGCCAGTCCGAACTGCTGAATTGGCTGCCCTGGTCGGAGTGGATCATCACTTCCCGTCTGGGTTTGCGTCGCCAAACCGCCATCAATAAGGCATCGATAGCTAGGTCGCTGCACATCCGAGGTTTCATCGACCAACCAATCACCTGGCGCGAAAACAGATCCAACACCACCGCCAAGTACAACCAGCCTTCATAAGTGCGGAGGTAAGTGATGTCAGTAACCCAGACCTTGTTCGGCTCGCTGACGGTGAATTGCCGCTCCAGGCGATTGGGCGAAGCCACCGGGGGCTTGCCGCCATAGTAGCCGGGACGACGACGATAGCCGGTCTGCGAGCGCAACCCTTCCCCCCGCATCAGGCGGGCTACGCGATGCCGGCCACAGGACTCTCCCAGCTCACGCAGGCCGCGCTCGGCAACTTGTCTGACCGCTTCGATTTTGAATTCTTCGGGGTAACGCTGGTTGCTCATGGCACCTCCTGATAGGCCTCATTATGAGGCTTGGAGGTGTCTACGAAACTAGGGGCGATTCAGTTGGCTGATTTGTTCGGCCTAGTTTCCGATCGTCCCGTCGGCACGTGTCGCTGTGCCGGTTTGGGCCTCGTCCGACCTGCATTTGTGAAACCTGCCAACAGTCATTCAGGCTTTGAGCATCCCTCTGGCAGAAGACGTAGCGGAAATGCGGTCCTTGCCGAAGCCGAAAGAATCACCTAACTTGGTCATGTGATTAGGTCTATTGACTATTTGAGGCGAGCGTGGGGGCGGCGGGGCTATGCACCTCCCTTGGCCAGGCACCTATGGGTTCTCATCGACCGGCACCTCCACGGATGCGCAATAGATTTATTCGGATTGCTTGGCATCTGCGGACTCATTGCACGATATCGATCCGCTAGATCGTAGATGCTCCCTAAGACTGTTCTGAGGTAGCGATATGCAAGCGAAAGACGTAGTCATTATCGGAGGCGGGCTCGCCGGGCTCGTGGCCGCCGATCAGCTCAAGCGAAATGGGTACGACGTCATCGTTATGGAGGGACGAGAGCGACTTGGCGGAAGGATCCACACCGCCACTATTGCCGGGGTACCGGTCGATTGCGGCGCGACCTGGGTCGGCCCAAATCATGAAGCTGTCCGAGAGCTCGCGGTCCGACTCAAGTGCGAACTTGTCCCTCAATACGACACGGGGGAGGGTGTCCTTTCTCTTAATGGAGAACGCAAGGTTGGAGGCCTCTCGGCTGTCCCTTCCGATGTCGGACAGGATCTCGAGAGCATCATTTCCGCTATTTCCACACTCGTCGAAGAACTGCCAGCCGAGTCAGCCTGGAGCCATGCCAAAGCAGCACAGTTTGATTCGATTACCTTCGGGGGTTGGTTGACTTCGAAACGCACGTTGCCCGCTACTCGTAAAATCGTGAATGTGTTCTGCCTGGTTCATTGGGGCGCCCCCTTGGATGAGGTCTCCTTCTTCAATGCGCTGCGGTACATCAAGACGTTAGGCGGGATGAAAGCGATGATGTCGGTTGACGGCGGTAACGAACAGGACCGCATTCTAGGTTCGGCGCATTCGCTGGTCACGAATCTCGCGAAAACATTGGGCTCGCAGGTCCTAGTTGGTTCACCTGTACAAAAAATTGATTACGAAAACGAGGGTGTTACGGTTACAACTGAGGAGCACACGGTCGCCGCGCGCTACGCAATTGTCACTGCATCCCCAGTACATCGTTCGTATATCAAATATCACCCTGCTTTGCCTGAAGCCCATTATGGTCTGGCGCGAACTTGGCAGCTCGGAGCGTTGAGTAAGGCCTTTGCGGCCTATGAACGTCCATTCTGGCGGGACAGCGGACTGTCGGGGCAGGGCATTACCGATGGTGAGCCAGCGTTTCTAACCTTCGACGTCAGTCCGAGCGCCGAAGGTCCCGGCATACTCATGGTCTTTTGTAATTGGCGCGGCTTCGATAATTGCAATATGGAGCACAGGCGTCAGAGAGTTTTAGATCAGTTGGAGCAATTGTTCGGCAAAGAAGCACGTAATTTGATCGATTACGCCGATTTCTCCTGGGGCAATGATTCATTCGCTCCCGGGGGACCCAATCCGGCGTTACTGCCGAAAACATGGACGGCCTTTGGTCAGTATCTTAGGGAACCGGTCGGCCCGATCCATTGGGCCGGTACTGAAACTGCCGAGGACACCTCTGGTAGTATGAATGGGGCGATCCTTTCGGGTCAGAGAGTGGCAGCGGAGGTTCACTCGCGGCTCACCAGCGCGATCCGGCGCCCGTAGGTATAAACCGAGAAGTTCAATGGAGAGCCTTTGCGTGAGGGCTCTCTCAATCGCCCGGCTTTCCTAGACGTCTCCAAACTCTGGAACTAGCGTTTCTCAAACTCCACTGACGATAGCTGCATAGCGCTGTTGTGCCGGCGTTTGGGGTTATAAAACATCTCGATATAATCGAACACATCACCGCGGGCTTCTTCGCGGGTGCCGTAGGTTTTTCGGAGGATGCGTTCGCGCTTCAGCAACTGGAAAAAGCTTTCTGCCACGGCGTTGTCATGGCAGTTACCGCGTCGACTCATGCTGCTGATCAGGTTGTTGGCCTTGAGGAAACTCTGCCAGTCCGAACTGCTGAATTGGCTGCCCTGGTCGGAGTGGATCATCACTTCCCGTCTGGGTTTGCGTCGCCAAACCGCCATCAATAAGGCATCGATAGCTAGGTCGCTGCACATCCGAGGTTTCATCGACCAACCAATCACCTGGCGCGAAAACAGATCCAACACCACCGCCAAGTACAACCAGCCTTCATAAGTGCGGAGGTAAGTGATGTCAGTAACCCAGACCTTGTTCGGCTCGCTGACGGTGAATTGCCGCTCCAGGCGATTGGGCGAAGCCACCGGGGGCTTGCCGCCATAGTAGCCGGGACGACGACGATAGCCGGTCTGCGAGCGCAACCCTTCCCCCCGCATCAGGCGGGCTACGCGATGCCGGCCACAGGACTCTCCCAGCTCACGCAGGTCGTCGTGGATCTTGCGATAGCCGTAAACCCCACCGCTTTCCAGCCAGGCATGTTCGATCAATCCGAGCAGGCGCCGATCTTCCTTGGCGCGTATGGATCTTGGCTCGGCCAGCCAGGCGTAGTAACCGCTAGGATGCACCTTGAGGGTCTGGCAGAGACGTCGAACCGGATACTCCACCGACAGCTTGCTGATGAAGGCGTACTTCAGCCGGACTCCTTGGCAAAGTACGCGGCGGCCTTTTTTAGGATGTCTCGCTCTTCGGTCACCCGCTTGAGCTCGGCGCGCAAACGACGCAGTTCGGCTTGCTGATCGCCTTCTTGCCGCCGTTGTTCCTAGGGCTTGCTATAGCGCCTGATCCAGACGTGGAGGCTATGCTCCGACACACCCAAACGCTGCGCCACATCCGCTACACGCAGGCCGCGCTCGGTAACTTGTCTGACCGCTTCGATTTTGAATTCTTCGGGGTAACGCTGGTTTGCTTCACTGAGCGAGAAACCTTCTAGAGCGACGGAGGCCCGCGCATAGTTAACAGCTGATTGGCGTCGGCTGCGTTCGGTATTCGATATGGTTTTGCGGGGCTGTAGCCCGCATTTACCTCCGCCAGCCATGGTGTCTCTTGCTGTAGGTAACTCGATTTTACAAGAGGTATGGGTATTTTGGTTTAGGTACACGCAGCCTCAGCAGTGGGGCGCTGAAGTTGTCTTGTTTTACCTGCTATGGACTGCAATATCGGCTGCGTACTAGCCGTAGTTTCCAAAGAGGCTTTGCCTCTCTGGACTCTCCACCCTTGCCGGCGGGAACCCCTGCTCCCGAGCATAGCGTGGGGCGCTCCTGCCGCGTCAAGGGGCCGTGTCCTCGTCCTGAGCGCTGCGCGCCGCACCAACCCCTTGACCCGTCAGCCGCTTGACAGCACCGCTACTGACGTCGTTTGGCCGGAAGAGGCGTCAAGGGCGGGACCGGAAGCCGCAGCCCGAAGTGCAGCGCAGAGAACGGGGTGAGGATCCCGGGCGAAGCCTTCACCCTTGATGTCTCTGGAGGCCATGTAGTCTGTCGGCCGGGGGGAGGAACAAGGCGAAGCCGCTGGGCCTGCCCCGCGGCCAGTCCGGCAAGAACGGACGCGGGATGCAACCGAAGGGGTTGCCCAAGCGAAGCGCGGAGATGTGTGCAGCGATAAATGAAAAGGGCCTCGCCGATGGCGAGGCCAGCCGGCGACGCCTTCCGGCACCGCATAATTCATGCTTTAGCAATTGTCTGCTTTGGTCGTTCCGCGACCCCCAACCACCTCGCAGATCGGCGTAGAACCAAAGAAAAGGCCCTTCACTCAAGGTGAAAGGCCTTTTGTTTTACAGCTGGCTCAGGGTAGTTTATCCGCGCTTGAACAGGCGCTCGTGCATCCATCCATCGTTGGTCAGGATGACAGCCGCCTTACCCTGGATATCTCCCTGAGTCTGTTCCGCAACATTCTTGTAGTTGGCACGAATGCCTTCCGATTTAGCCCAGTCATCTGCGCCTTCTACTTTGTAGCGGTAGTTCACCTGCGATAACTTCACGCCCATCATGTCGCTGGGTTCAGTGAAGTTGTTCACCTCCACAACGGTATACTTGCCGGTGCAGAAGGCATCTTGTCCCGCCAGTGTGTTGGCACCATTGGCGACGAGGAATTTCTTGCCGGTGTCAGTGACTTGGTACTCGGTAGCCGGCTCCATCTTGTTGCCGAACATGGCTTTGACTTCGGTGTCTCGCTTCGTCAGCAGCCCGGCATCGACCAGCGCGTCGGCGCGCTTCTTGCTCTGGCCGCCCAGCATGTCTTGATTCGCCAGGGTGAACGGCAAGCCCTTTCCAGGAATCGCAGCGCACAGGCCCTTCTGAGTGTCCAGGTATGCCTGTATGGCCTTGCTGAAGTTGCTCTTGTTGGCGTCCTTAGCGCTGCCGCACGCGGCAAGGGTAAGAGCAAGGCTGCTGATGGCGACGATCTTGATAGCGGTATGCAAAACTAGCTTCCTCTGTAGATTAAGACAATCGGTTGTTCATTATGGCAACGCGATGGAGCGATTATGCGTTGTTCTCTGTTTGGGAGTCGGCCTCACTCCGTTGTTTAGAAGTGGGCGGCGCGCGACGCGCGAGGCGGTCCAGCTTCTGCACCAGGTCTTCGGCCCGCAGGTGCGTATAGCGCTTGAGCATCTGAATCGACTTGTGACCGCTGATGGCCGACACCTCCTGATCGCTCAAACGGTTTCCACGAACCGGCTGACAGCCTCGTGTCGCAAGTCGTGAAAGCGGAACTCTTCAAGGCCCGCTGCTCGCTTGGCATCGGTCCATGCTTTGTCGAACAGGTAGGGGCGTCGTTGCCATCCCGGCCGGGTTCGCCGAAGAACACCAGTTCGGTTTCTGCGGTTCGCAAGGGGTTGGCAAGTGCCTCGGTGAACACGCGCGTTGCCTCGGCAGTCAGTGGGACAGTGCGGGACGAAGAATTCTTGGTGTGGTCCAGCCGCACGACGCGCCGCTCGATGTCCACTTGCCGAATACGCAGCGTCGCAATTTCAGACAGCCGCATGCCGGTCTGGACGGCAATGCGGACGACCCATCCGAACATCGGGTTCGAGTGCTTATCGACGGCTTGCAGCAGGCGGGTCTGTTCTTCGGGAGTCAATCGCCGGTTGCGACCCGAGCCGGGGGCTGGGCGGCGAATGTTGGACATCGGCATCCCGCTTGGTGCGGAACGTCTTGGCCGTGGCCGGCCAGCCTGCCTTACGAATGAGGGCTTTCCAAGTGCCCGAGAAAGCCTTAACAATCGTAGCCATGAGTACTCCGTATGAGGCTAACGCCGTATCACTGTACCGAAACTCTACCTGACCACAATTTTAGGAAAATCCCCCAGTGCGGGGCTTGTACTGCGAAATCTTCTAATGGCTTGAGTTATGAGAAGATTTTTGGATGGTGCCCGGGGCCGGAATCGAACCGGGCCGACTTGCGACGGGGGATTTTGAGTCGCGAACCGTAAAGACCCCGGCGGCCCTCGACTACGATTGGAGTCTTGCCGAGCTGCTGGACGAAGTCGAAGGCCAGGGCGAGGCTACGCTCGTCCCCTGGATGGCCCCGGACAACCTCCACCAGCGGGTTCGTCCCCACCGGCTCGAAGAAGTGCAACCCCACGGGACGCTCGGTATCCGTCGCCGCGCTTGAATCGAGGCGCGACCCGACCGAGGCGCTCGCCACGACGGCACCGGCCGGCCCTGTGACGGAAGCGCCGAGCCCGCCCCCGGGTTCCGCCGCGAGGATCAGATCGCAGCCGACGAGATCCTCGTCCCGCCCGCTCGCCTGAATGCGCGCCAAGCGCGTGTCGCGTTGCCGAGCCTCCAGGCGCCCTTGGGCCACTTGGGCGTCCAGACGCGCCGCGCACCGCTGGCGCCCCTGCTCCGCGATCGCCTGGGTGCCCTCCTTGAGCACCACGGGGATATCCGCCGCGGTCGCCAGCAGCGCGATTTCCGTTCCCAATTCATTCGCGCCGATCACCCCGAGCCGCTTCACGCGGACCCGCTCGGCGGTAGTGGGTCGTGTACGCCCCGAGGCGATCTCGTTGAGCTGGAACCAGGCGCCGATCATGTTCTTGGCTATTTGGCCGGTGGCCAGTTCCGTGAAGTAACGAGCCTCGATGAGCTGGGCGGTATCGAAATCCACCCGGGCGCCTTCCACGGCCGCGCAGAGGATTCTCTCCGGCGCGGGCAGGCAGCCACCGGTCTTCTCCCGGAGCATGGAAGGCGCCAGGGCCAGCATTGGCGCCAGGGCCGGATCGGCCGGCGTGCCGCCGGGGAGCTGATAGCCCACGGCCTCCCAGGGCTGGCGGGCGGACGGATTGCCCAGGATCCACTGGCGCGCCTTGTCCAGGAGATCGTCTCGATCGCGGGCCAGCTCATGGATGAGACCGGCTTTCAGCGCCGTGTCAGGCCGCAAGGTACGACCCTCCAGCAAGTAGGGCAGCGCCTTTTCCAGGCCGAGCAGGCGAACCGTGCGCACGACCCCGCCGCCGCCGGGCGACAACCCCAGGGTCACTTCCGGCAGGCCGACCCGCAGGGACGGATCGTCCAAGGCAATGCGTCGGTGACAGGCCAGGCAGATTTCCCAGCCGCCGCTCAAGGCAGCGCCGTTGATGGCCGCCACCACCGGCTTGCCCAGGGCCTCGAGGCGCCGCAGGTCGCGCTTGATCTGCAAGACCTGGCGGTACACATCGGTGGCGCTTTCGGGGCCCGCCCGAAGCAACTCGTTCAGATCAGCCCCGGCGAAGAAGCTCTTCTTCGCCGAGGTAACGATCACGCCGGCGAGGCTGTCCTTCTCCGCCTCTAGGCGATCCAGGGTCTCCCCCATGGCCTCGCGGTAGGCCGCGTTCAGGGTGTTGGCGCTCTGCCCGGGCAGGTCGATGGTCAGCACGACGATGGCGTCGCGGTCTTTTTCGTAGCGGATCGCAGTCATGAAGGCTTCCCGTCGGGCGCGAGGTCACAGGCGTTCGATGATCGTGGCGATGCCCATGCCACCACCGACGCAGAGGGTAGCGAGGCCGTAGCGCTGGCGGCGGGCCTCCAGTTCGTCCAGCAGCGTGCCGAGGATCGCGCAGCCGGTGGCCCCCAGGGGATGGCCAAGGGCTATGGCGCCACCGTTGACGTTGACCCGCTCCTCGGCGACGCCCAGTTCCTTCATGAAGCGCAGCACGACCGAGGCGAATGCCTCGTTCACCTCCAACAGGTCGATGTCCTCGATCCGCAGGCCCGCCTTGGCCAGGGCCTTGCGGGTGGCGGGCGCCGGTCCGGTGAGCATGATGGTCGGGTCGCTGCCGATGACCGCGGTGGCGACCACCCGGGCCCGAGGCTTGAGGTCGAGGGCGGCGCCCTTCTCCGGCGAGCCGATGAGCATGAGCGCGGCGCCGTCGACGATCCCCGAGCTGTTGCCAGGGGTGTGCACGTGCTCGATACGCTCCAGATGGCTGTACTTGCGCAGCGCGGTGGCATCGAAGCCCATGCGACCCATGGCCTCGAAACTGGGCTTCAGCCTGGCGAGGCCCTCCAGCGTGGAGTCGCCACGGATCAATTCGTCGTGGTCCAGCAACACGATGCCGTTCTGGTCGGTGACCGGCACCAGGGAGCGGGCGAAGGCACCGGTCTCCCGGGCCTGGAGGGCCTTGCGCTGGGAGCGCAGGGCGAATGCGTCGACCTCGTGCCGGGTGAAACCTTCCAAGGTGGCGATGAGGTCGGCGCCGATGCCCTGGGGCACATACTGGCTGTGGAAATTGGTCGCCGGATCGAGACTCCAGGCGCCACCGTCGCTGCCCATGGGTACCCGGGACATGGACTCCACGCCACCGGCGACCACTAGCTCCTCGAACCCCGAACGCACTTTCATCGCGGCCAGGTTCACCGCCTCCAGACCCGAGGCGCAGAACCGGTTCAGTTGCACCCCGGCTACCCGCACATCCCAGTCGGCCACCAGCGCGGCGATCTTGGCGATGTCGGCGCCTTGCTCCCCCAGCGGCGTCACGCAGCCCAGGACGATGTCGTCCACCCCCGCCGTATCCAGGTCGTTGCGCGCCCGCAAGGCGCGCAACAGACCCGCCACGAGATCGACGGGCTTGACGCTGTGCAGCGCGCCGTCTTTCTTTCCCTTGCCACGGGGCGTGCGTACCGCATCGTAGATATAGGCCTCGCTCATGCAATCCTCGTCGAAGGGGGCGGATCCGAGCACCCTAGCGCAACGGGAACCAGGTGCAATGGCGTCGTGGCGAACGGAGTGCTCCAAGGGCGCGACGTCCGGGCCGAGGATCGAGCGGGAACTTTTCGCGGCTGATCGACGCCCGGCAGGACCGATGGTCCGAAGAGAGGGAATTATGCGCTTCTCGACGGATCGTACCGAAGGTCGCCGGGTTTCGCCGACACTCGTTTCGCCCTGGCATCGCCCTCGGCCGTCAGGGGCGATCGGGGTTGGCTTCCAACAACAAGAAAGGCGCCGGCATGTTCAAACATCCCAAACTGCGGCAAGCGAGCCTGATTCTGTTCGCCACGGCCGTCATCCTGATCCTGCCCAACCTGACTCGATGGTTCGGCTAACGGCGCCGGCAGAACCAGCCGCCGTCCCGTTTCGCGTAGCCTATGGGCCGCCCGACCCGACCACAGGAGACTGGGATGCGTATTCTGCTGCTCGCCCTCTTCATCTCGCTTTCGGCGAACGCCGCCGAACTGCGCATCGAAAGCGATCGAGGCATCCAGGACTGGAGCACCGACCAATTGCTGGCCCACCCGGACGCCCGGGACATCGCCATTCCTCGGGATGTCTCCTACAAGCGGGCGATGCGCTACAGGGCCGTGCCCCTGGCGGCGCTGCTGCCAGGGCTGAAACCCGACCAGCAGCTCCAAGCGGTGGCACGTGACGGGTTCGCCGCCGAACTGCCGGCTGCGCCCCTGTTGCAAGCGCAAGGCGCCCAGGCCTGGCTGGCGATCGAGGAGCCGGCCCGCCCCTGGCCAGCCTTGGCAAAGGACAAACCCAGCGCCGGCCCCTTCTACCTGGTCTGGACTGACCCCGCCGCCAGCGGCATTGGCCCCGAGCAGTGGCCCTTCCAAGTGGTCAAGCTGCGCTACCTGGCGCCGTTGGCTCAGCGCTTTCCAGCGCTGCTGCCGGCCCCGGAGGCCGATGCGACGGTGCAGGCCGGGTTCGCCGTCTTCCAGAAGAACTGCCTGGCCTGCCATCGCTTGAACGGCGCCGGTGACGCCGCCTTCGGCCCCGACCTCAACCTGCCCTACAACCCCACCGAATACTTCGCCGGCGATTTCCTCGGCCGCTATATCCGCGATCCCCAGAGCCTGCGGCGCTGGCCTCGGGCGAGCATGCCGGCGTTCGACCGCGATGTCCTCAGCGACGAGGCGCTGCGCCAGTTGATCGCCTACCTGCGGCACATGGCCAAGCGCAAGGTCTGACCGGGAACTATCCCTCCGCGTGGCCCACGAACCCTAAGGTCCGCCGAAACGAAGTCGCTGCATCCGACCGGCCGTGGCGCCCCGGGCGCCCGGCCCAGCCATCCCGGCTCGCGCGAATCGCAGCCGATGCGCGATGCCTCTCACCCCGCAGGAGGACGGTCCCTTGGAAAACTGGATACTGGGTTTCAATCGATATCTGCTCGACATCTGCCTGGTGGCGGGTCTGTCCGTGGTCAGCTACTTGGTACTGCGCACGCTCCTGAGCATCGTCAGCCGCCGCCTGGGGAAGTTCTCCGACCGCCACCAGAACGCCTGGTACGGCTTCGCCAGCGAGGTGCTGGGCAACACCAGCCGGCTCCTGCTGGCGGTCTTCTCCCTGCAGATCGGCATGAAGCTGGTGGAGCTTCCGCCGCGCTGGGAAAGCGCCTTCGCCCACGGCTGGTTCATCGCCCTGGCCCTGCAGTTGGCCCTGTGGCTGGACGCGGTGGTCCGTCTCTGGACGATCAGCTACATCAATGGCGAACGGCACAACCCGGTGACCAGCGTGATCATCGCCTACATGGTGCGCGGCGCGCTCTGGTCCATTTCGTTGCTGGCCATCCTCTCCAACCTGGGCGTCAACATCACCGCCTTCGTCGCCAGCCTGGGGGTGGGCGGCATCGCCGTGGCGCTGGCGGTCCAGACCATGCTGAGCGACCTGTTCGCCTCGCTTTCCATCGGCATCGACAAGCCGTTCGAGCGGGGGGATTTCGTGGTCTTCGGGGACATCGCCGGAAGCATCGAACATATCGGCATGAAGACCACCCGCATCCGCAGCCTGAGCGGCGAGCAGATCGTCTGCTCCAACGCCGAACTGCTCAAGCAGACCCTGCATAACTACAAGCGCATGGACGAGCGGCGCATCGTTTTCGGCTTCGGCCTCTCCTACCGGACGCCGGTGAATAAGGCGAAGGAAATCCCCGGGGTGGTGGAGAACATCATCAAGCGCCTGCCGGACACCCGCTTCGACCGGGCCCACCTGTTGTCCTTCGATCAGGCCGCCCTGCGCTACGAAGTGGTCTACATCGTCCTGAGCGCCGACTACAACCGCTACATGGATATCCAGCAGCACATCAACCTGGAGCTCATGCAGGCCCTCGCCGAACGGGACATTCAGTTCGCCTTCCCCACCCAGAACCTGGTGATGGTCGACCCTGCCTCGGCGGCCAACGACACCGTGCCCCAGGCCCACCCGAACGGCTCGTCCGCTGGGACGCCGGCCTGGCAGCCGAACGGCGCGCGGCGCTCCTGATCAGAGGCGCTGGCGGAACACCCCCTGATGCTGGCGGCACTGCTCGGCGCTGAGCATGAACACGCCATGGCCGCCGTTCTCCAGCTCCATCCAGGCGAAGTCCACTTCCGGATACAAGGCCTCCACGTGGGTCTGGCTATTGCCGACCTCCACGAACAACAGCCCGGTCTCGCTCAGGTGGTCGGCGGCCTCCGCCAGGATTCGCCGGACCACATCCAGGCCATCCTCGCCACAGGCCAGGCCCATGGCCGGCTCGTGGTGGTACTCCTCGGGCATGTCGGCGAAGTCCTCGGCATCCACGTAGGGCGGGTTGGATACGATGAGATCGAAGCGCTGCCCCGGCAGCCCCTGGAAGCCGTCTCCTTGCACGGTGTAGACGCGCTCCTCCAGACCGTGACGCTCGATGTTCAGGTTCGCGACTTCCAGCGCCTCGAAGGACAGGTCAGCCAGGACGACCTCGGCCTCGGGAAAGCGGTGAGCGCAAGCGATGCCGATGCAGCCCGAACCGGTGCACAGGTCGAGGATGCGCGCGGGTTCATGGGGCAGCCAGGGGTCGAAGCGCTGCTGGATCAACTCGGCGAAGGGCGAACGGGGGATGAGCACGCGCTCGTCCACCACGAAGGGCCAGCCACAGAACCACGCTTCTCCCAGCAGATAGGGCGTGGGGACGCGCTCTTCGATGCGTCGTTGCAGAAGAAACCGCAAGTACTCTCGCTCGTCGTCTTCCAGCGCGCAGTCCAGGTAAGCATCGGCCATTTCGTAGGGCAGGTGCAGCGCGCCCAGGATCAACTGCCGGGCCTCGTCCCATGCGTTGTCAGTCCCGTGACCGAAAAACAATTCCTCTTGGTGGAAACGACTGACGGCCCAGCGGATGTGATCGCGCAGGGTGCGCAGACGGGATTCGGACACGACGGTTACCTCCATGGATGAAAGGCGGATTCTAGCAGCCGCGCCCGCCTTTACCCATGCGTCCGGGCCGAACGTCGCCGCCAGGCGCTCGCGCGCGTAGACGGCCGGCTCGGCGCGAAGGAAAGCGGGCACGAGCATGGCTCTCGCCACGAGACCCGAGGAAAGGCACGATGGTTCACAGAATGCCTCGGGCAGCGGACAATGCCCGCTGAGTCGTAGGAGGAGTCGTGTTCATGTCCGCACCAAAAACCATGATGCAACTGACCGGCCGAGGCCATCCGCCCGCCCGCCTGGGACAGGCGACGCTGGTGATCATCGATGCCCAGGAGGAATACCGCAGCGGCGTGCTCAGCCTGCCAGGGCTGGAGGCGGCCGTCGCGGAAATCGCGGCCTTGCTCGGCGAGGCCAGGCGACTCGGGTCGGCCGTCGTCCATGTGAAGCACCTGGGCGTGCCGGGAGGGCTGCTCGATCCCCAGGGCGAACGAGGCCGGCACCTGCCCGAAGTGGCACCCCGGGCGAACGAGGCCGTGGTGGAAAAGCGCCTGCCGAACGCCTTCGCCGGCACCGAACTGCACGACCGCCTCCAGGCCATCGGCAATGTCGATTTGATCGTCTGCGGCTTCATGACCCACTCCAGTGTCAGCACTACGGTGCGGGCGGCCAAGGATTATGGGTATCGCTGCACCCTGGTGGACGCCGCCTGCGCCACTCGCGACTTGCCGGATACCGCCGGCGGGATCGCCAGGGCCGCCGATGTGCATCGCCTGGAGGTGATCGCCCTGGCGGACAATTTCGCCTGCGTGGTACCTAATGTCCAGGCCTTGGCGTGAGCGACGTGGCCCGGCGACCCGGAACCCCTCTACCCCGCCCCGGTCATACGCCGACTTGAACAAGAGGACGTCCGGATGAAATTGTCCGATGGTTTCGACGCGCGCCGCCTGCGTCCCAAGGGCCCGTGCCGCTGGCGCTGGCGTTTCGGCGCCGCCCTCGGTGCCCTGTTCGCCGGTTTCGGCGTGTTGCTGGGAATGGCGGGCGCCGCCGCCCTGCTGGGCCACTCAAGCAGCCTGGGGCCCCTCAGCGCGACGCCCGTCAACGGCGCGGGCTTGCTGGTGTTGGGCGTGGCCCTGCTCTGGGCCGGGGTCCGCGCTTGGCGCGTGTGCCGCCGTCGGGGCAGGCAACGCAGCGACTTGAGCCTGGCGCCCCATTTGATGAAGAAGCAGGACTGACGCCCGTCTACCGAGCGGCGTGACCGGCCGGTAAACTGCGCGCCCGTTCGGAGGCCCCATGCAAGACGACGATTTTTCCCTCTTCAGCGAAGCGGTTCGTGGCGTCAAGCCCATCAAGCAGGAGCGCGCGGACACCGGCAAGCCGCGCGCCGATCGCCAGCGGCTCGCCCACCGCCGCCTGAACGCCACGGTGGGCACGACGGAGCGGACCGTGGACGGCCTATCCGATCAATTCGTCATCGATGTAGGGGGCGACGACGAACTCTACTGGGCGCGGGACGGCGTGCAGGAGAGCCAGATGCGCAAGCTCAAGGCCGGTCAGATTTCCTTCGAGGGCAGTCTGGACCTGCACGGCCTGAGCGTGGAAAAAGCCCGCGAAACCCTCTGGGACTTCCTCGCCGAAGCGGTGCGCTTCGAAGTCCGTTGCGTGCGGGTCACCCATGGCAAGGGCATACGCCTGGATGGCAAACGGCCCTTAATCAAGAGCCATGTGAACACCTGGCTGCGCCAGCATCCCCAGGTCCTGGGCTTCACGTCCTGCCTGCCCAGGCACGGCGGCGCCGGCGCGGCCTATGTGATGCTCAAGCGAACCATGCTCGAAGGCCGGGACGAATAGCTACGCGGGTCGCGGCGCGACCGGGCACCTGTTCCGGCCTCATCATTCCCTAGCCTCGCCTGGCGCCAACCCGGCCGCGCCAACCACGCGCCGCCGTTGCCGGCCCGCCTTCAGGCCAGCATTTCCACATGCCTCGGGTGGCTCGCCACTCGCGCCAGCCACTGCCGGATGGCCGGGTAGGCCTGCAAGTCGAAACCGCCCTCGTGTGCCACGTGGGTATAGGCATACAGGGCGATGTCGGCGATGGAGTAATGGTCTCCCACCAGATAGGGCGTGCGCTGGAGTTGCTGCTCCATCACTTTCAGCGCCCGATAGCCCTCCGCCCGCGCCGCTTCGTACTCGGCGCGCCGCTCCTCGGGCAAGCCTCGGTACAACTTGATGATGCGCGCCGTGGCCAGGTTGGGCTCGTGGCTGAACTGCTCGAAGAATTGCCATTGCAGAACCTGCGTCCGCAAGCGCGGCTCCGAGGGCAGCAGGTCGGTTCCTTCGGCCAGGTAGTTGAGGATGGCGTTGGACTCCCAGAGGGTGGACCCATCCTCCAGTTCGAGCACCGGAATCTTGCCGTTGGGATTCTTTTCCAGGAAGGCCGGGCTCTTGTGCTCGCCCTGGATGATGTCCACCGGAACCCACGCGTAGGGCTTGTCCAGCAGATGCAGGATCAGCTTGACCTTGTAGCAGTTACCGGAACGGTAATCCCCATACACCTTGAACATGGTTCTGCTCCTCACGCCGCGTCGGCGGCCAGCGCGACACGGATGACATTGGCCAGGCGACCGAGCCCCTCGTCCAGGCGCTCCGGGGCGACGTGGCTGAAATTGAGGCGGAGATGACCCGGGTGGCGGTCGGGGTCGATGAAGAACGGTTCGCCCGGCATGAAGGCCACGTTCTGTTCCAACGCCGGGGTCAGCAGGGTACGGGTATCCAGGGGGCGCTTGAGGGTGAGCCAGAAGAACAACCCACCCTGGGGCACTTCCCAGGTCGCCAGGTCGGCGAAATGGGTCAGCAGTGCCGCCTGCATCGCATCGCGCCGCTGCCGGTAGAAGCCGCGCAACTCGGCGAGGTGAGCCCGGTAGCGCTCGCTGCCCAGCCATTGGGCGGCCTGCCATTGGCCGATGCGGTTGGTGTGCAGGTCCGCCGACTGTTTCAGGCGCAGCAGCGGCGGGAAGAGGTCCGGACTGGCGATCAGGTAGCCGACCCGCAGACCGGGCAGGAGCGTCTTCGACACGGTGCCGGTATAAATCCAGCTGGTCTTCTTCAGGCGACTGACGATGGGGGTCGCGCGGCCTTCGTCGAACACCAGTTCGCGATAAGGCTCGTCCTCGATCAGGACCACGCCGAACTCGTCCAGCAAATCGGCCACCGCGTCTCGCTTGGCCTCGCTGTAGCGGACGGCGGAGGGATTCTGGAAGGTGGGGATGAAATAGGCGAAGGCCGGCTTGTGCGTCTCCAGGCGCTGGCGCAGGGCGGCGATCTCCGGCCCGTCGGCTTCCTGGGGCACGGCGATGCACTGGGCACCGAACAGTTGGAAGGCCTGCAAGGCCGCCAGGTAGGTCGGCGCCTCCAGCAAAACCTCGGTGCCCGGGTCGATGAATAGCTTGGCGGCCAGGTCGAGCGTTTGCTGGGAGCCGCTGACGATCAGGACCTGGCTGGCATCGCACGGCACCCCCAGGGCGCGCGCCTCGGCGGCGACAGCCTCGCGCAACGCTGGCTCGCCCTCGCTCATGCCGTATTGGCCGATGGTGGCCGGCATCTCGGCCCATTCCACTTGCGGCAGCATCGTCTCGGCGGGCAGGCCCCCGGCGAAGGACATCACCTCGGGACGCTGCGCCGCAGCGAGGATTTCACGGATCAAGGAGCTTTTCAGACGGGCGATGCGTTCGGAGAAGGCCATGCGAGGACACCAGTGGCAGGCGGGGAAAAATGGGGCAAACTGCTTGACCGAAACTACGACGCCCCGGCCGAGACCGTCAATATGCCCGACCTGAAAAAAGCGGCTGCCCAGCAGCACGCCATGGAAGCCTTCTTCTTCGGGTACCAGGCCTTCACCGCGCGGCCGGATGCGATTCTGGCGCGTCGCGGGCTGTCCCGGGTTCACCATCGGATTCTGTTCTTCATCGCGCTGTACCCAGGCTTGAGCGTGAAGCAGTTGCTCGGTTACCTGGGCGTAACCAAGCAGGCCCTGAGCATACCGTTGCGCCAGTTGATCGAAATGAACCTGGTGGTGAGCGTGGCGGCGGACGACGACAAGCGCCGCCGCCTGCTGGGCTTCACCGCCGAGGGTGCCCGCCTTGAACGGGCATTGCGCCGGGAGCAGACCAAAATGCTCGAGCGTGCCTTCGTCGAGGCCGGGGAAACGGCCGTGGCGGGCTGGTTGCAGGTCAACCGCACCCTGGGCGTCATGCGGGCGGAGAGCCTCCAGGCGAACGCTCGTTCGTCCCGCAGCGAAGCGGAGCCCGTGAGCACGACCTGAGCCCGGCGGTTCACCGGCGCGGGCCAGGACGCGGTCGAGCCGCTCCCCCGGGGCCCTTTCGCTCACCTCTTCCGCTTCATGCCCGACGGCTGCAAGGGGAGCGGGCGATCTCACGAGGCCAGTGGTCGACAGGGGCGCGCCTTCGGCGACCGACTGTACCGGAATCTCCCGTACTCGCTGTATGGGGACGCTGCCGGGCAGGGCCGCTTAGGCTTGCGGCTCGCGAGGCACGCATGACAAGCCAGCCCCGGTGGGCGGAGCCCGCGTCGCCTTTCCCTCACCCTTCACGACCGAGGACCCCCATGACCCCAGAGGCCACGGCACGCCCCCGTTTCCTGCTCGACTCGTCCCCTTCGGCCCTCGTCGCCGGTCTCATCGCCATGATCACCAGCTATACCAGTTCCCTGGTGTTGATGTTCCAGGCGGGCCAGGCGGCGGGCCTGAGCGAGGCACAGATATCGTCCTGGATCTGGGCACTGTCCATCGGCATGGCGGTCACCACCATCGGCCTTTCCTTGCGCTTCCGGGCGCCCATCGTCGTGGCCTGGTCGACGCCCGGCGCCGCCCTGCTGGTGACCAGCCTGCCGGGGGTGCGCTACGAAGAAGCCATCGGTGCTTTCTTGGTGTGCGCGCTCCTGTTGACCCTGGTGGGCCTGACCGGCGGCTTCGAGCGCATCATGCGGCGCTTGCCCGCCTCCCTGGCGGCGGCGCTGCTGGCGGGCATCCTCTTCAAGATCGGCAGCGGCATCTTCCTGGCGGCCCAGGTCGATACGCTGCTGGTCCTGGCGATGTTCTTCAGCTATCTCCTGGTCAAGCGCGTCCAGCCGCGCTATGCGGTACTCGCCTCGCTGCTGGTGGGAGCGGGAGTGGCCACCCTGTCGGGGCTGGTGAATTTCGAGCGCTTCGGCGTGAGCGTCGCCCAGCCCGTCTGGACCACGCCGGCGTTCTCCCTCGCCGCCATCGTCAGCATCGGCATCCCCTTGTTCATCGTTGCCATGGCCTCGCAGAACATCCCTGGACTTGCCGTGCTGCGTACCGATGGGTACCAGACACCGGCGTCCCCGCTGATCACCGTGACCGGCCTTGCCTCCGTGCTATTGGCGCCCTTTGGTTCCCATGGCATCAACCTCGCGGCGATCAGCGCGGCGATCTGCACCGGGCCTCACGCCCATGAAGACCCTCATAAGCGCTATACCGCCGCGGTCTGGTGCGGCGTGTTGTATGGAATAGCCGGCCTCTTCGGGGCGACCCTGGCCGCGCTGTTCGGCGCCCTGCCCCAATCGCTGGTCCTGTCCATCGCCGCCCTGGCCCTGCTCGGCTCCATCGGCAACGGCCTAACCACTGCCATGCAAGCCCCCCAAGAGCGGGAAGCGGCGCTGATCACCTTCATGGTCACCGCCTCCGGCATGACCTTGTTCGGGATCGGCTCGGCATTTTGGGGATTGATCGCGGGCGTGCTGGTCTTGGTCATCCTCAACGGGTTTCGCTCCCGCTCCTAGCGAAACGAGGGCCAGACCAGCCTTGGCGCGAGCGCACAGCTCGAAAAGCTTATTCCCACAAGTACTTTGTAGAAATCTTTTATATCGTTAAGGCATTATCTAGGCGAATTCGTTACTTCTAAAACCCCTGGTCGCTTTGCCAGACTTCATGCGCCGGGAAGTATCCTTCCCGGTTTGGCGACGAGCCGTATCGCGGACGTCATTCCCAAAACAGTGTCATCGCGCTGCTACACAGCGGACGCTTTCTGAACCGGATGCCATGAAAAAACTGACCGTTCTCACCGCTCTCGCACTCGCTGTCGTCTCGGGCCTGGCCCAGGCCGACCGCCTGGAAGACATCAAGAAGGCTGGCGTACTGCGGGTCGCCGCGTTCGACAGCAATCCCCCGTTCGGTTTCGTCGATCCTCAGAGCAAACAGATCGAGGGGTTGGACGTGGACTACGCCAAGGCGCTGGCCGACAAGCTCGGCGTCAAGCTGCAACTGCAACCCACCAACCCGGCCAACCGCGTCCCGCTGCTGGTGGCGAACAAGGTCGACCTGGTGCTGGCCAACTTCACCATCACCCCGGAACGGGCCGAGCAGGTGAACTTCAGCATTCCCTACTTCGCCTCCGGCCAACAATTCATCGTCAAGAAAGGCACCCTGAAATCCCAGGAAGACCTCAACGGCTGGCGCGTGGGGGTCGACAAAGGCACGGTCAACGAAGGGGTGCTGCGCAAGAAATTCCCAGGCGCGAAAGTGGTGGCCTACGACGACACGCCCTTTGCCTTCACCGCCCTGCGCAACGGCAACGTCCAGGCGATCACCCAGGACGGACCGAAGCTGATCGGTCTGCTGGCCAACGTGCCGGACCGGGACAAGTACGAAGTGCCGCCCTTCACCATTTCCAATGACCTGATTGGCGTGGGGATTCCCAAGGGCGAGACGGCCCTCACCGAGTTCGTCGACAAGGCCCTGCTGGAACTGGAAGCCGACGGCCAGGCTCAGAAAATCTACGACACCTGGTTCGGCCCGCAGACCAAGACGCCGCTGGAGCGCCTGTACAAGATCGGCGACAAGAGCTGACCCAAGCCGTCGACACCGGGGCCCGTATCGCCTGACGATACGGGCCCGTTCGTTTTTCCGGGGAAGTACCACCCATGTTCGGCGAACTGCTCGCTCCGCAATACCTGACCTGGCTGCTCGACGGCTTCCTGCTCACCCTCGTGCTGTCCGGGCTGGCTTGCCTGTTTTCCACTCTGCTGGGCTTTCCGCTTTGCCTGGCACGCCTGTCCGCCCTGCGGGCGTGGTCCTGGCCGGCCCGGGCCTACCTGATGGTTTTTCGCAATACGCCGCTGTTGATCCAGTTGTTCTTCTGGTACTTCGGCGTGACCGCCCTGTTGCCGGAAGATTTGGTGATCTGGTTGAACACGCCCCACGCCCTGGCCTTAGGCCCGCTCACGCTGGAGTGGCCGGCCTTCGAATTCGTCGCCGGACTCTGGGGCCTCACCCTCTACACCAGTGCTTTCATCGCCGAGGAATTTCGCGCCGGCGTCGCCTCGGTGCGAGCGGAACAGCGCGCCGCGGGCTTGGCCCTGGGCCTCACCCCGGCTCAGGTCTGGCGTTACGTGATTCTGCCCCAGGCGCTGCGCACCGCCTTGCCTCCCCTGCTGGGCCAATACATGAACGCATTGAAGAACTCCTCCCTGGCCATGGCCATCGGGCTCGCGGAGCTGTCCTACGCGTCGCGCCAGGTAGAGACCGAGACCTTCAAGACCTTCCAGTCCTTCGGTATCGCCACCGTTCTGTACATCGCCAGCATCGCGGTCATCGAAGTCGTGGGACAAGTGCTCCAGCAACACAAGCGCTACCGCAGGGGAGAAGCCTGACATGGACGTTTCGGTGATCCGGGACAACCTCGGCTACTTCCTGCTGGGGGCTTATCCGGACGGTCCCCTGGGGGGCGCGGCACTGACCCTGGTGCTCAGCCTGCTCTCCGGGCTCGCTTCGGCGGTGCTCGGCCTCGGACTGGGCATCGCCCTCAGCATGATCCGGGGACGGTGGCGCCTGCCGCTTCTGGCGGTGCTGGGCTTCTTCCGCGCGATACCCGTGCTGATGCTGATCTTCTGGACCTATTTCCTGCTACCCATCGTCTTCCAGGTCGACGTGCCCGCGCTCGCCACGGTGGTCTGCGCGCTGTCACTGATCGGAGGCGCCTACCTCGCGCACTCGGTCCATGCCGGCATCCGCAGCCTACCGGAAGGGCAATGGGCCGCGGCCCGGGCCCTGGGCATGAGTCCGGGGCAGGTACTGCGGCTGGTCATCCTGCCCCAGGCGCTGCCGATCATGCTGCCGTCGTTCCTCAACCAGTGGGTTGCCCTGATCAAGGACACCTCGCTGGCCTACGTGATCGGCGTGGGCGAACTGTCCTTCGTCGCCACCCAGGTGAGTAACCGGGTCATGGTGCATCCTACGGAGATCTTCCTGTTCGTCGCGCTGGTGTACTTCGTGTTTTGCGCCAGCCTCGATGGGGCGGCAGGGCTACTGGCTCGCCGCCGCTCGAAGCGCCGCCAGACCGTGGCCTGAGCACGCCGGTGGAGTGAGCGGAGCCTATGGAAGCGCTCTACGAATCGGAAGACCCCTCACTTGTTCTTCTTCATCGACAGGGGTTGCCAACCCCTTGAAACTAGTACACAATCCCGCCCCGTCAGCCGAGGCGCACCGCCCGACTGATACCGAGGCCGGTTGGCAGAGTGGTTATGCAGCGGATTGCAAATCCGTGTACGCCGGTTCGATTCCGACATCGGCCTCCATATTCGAAGCCCCGTGGACATTGATCTACGGGGCTTTTTTCTTGCCTCAGAAAACCAAACCGTTTCCGCAACCCTAACGAGGTTAAGGAAGCACCAGGCCCGGATCGCCGCTCCGCTTCCAATCATCGCCCCATTCGTTGAAACCTGATCGCTTATTCACGCATTCAGCCGGACCCGGTTGCGGCTGCGCCTGACTGAGCAGAGAGTGAAAGCCCAGCCGCCGCTCCTCTCCACTCCCCCTGCCTTTTAAGTCAACCGGACGAAAAAGCCCCCCACTGCATTGATGCCCACATCCTTTAACCTGCATGCCACCGGCCATGCCCCTCCTACTCCATGTTGATCGGCGTAGTACACGCCTGCATCGAGCCAACACGATAAGCAGACCCGGTCTCGCCAGCGATATTTCTGGCATGGCGAGGCAAGACCGGGATGCGCTTGCTGACTTGCGGCTGAACTACACAGTGCCACGTAGGCCCATTAAGTTGGGCGCTTCCTTAGAAAACTATTTAATAATAATGGCAGCTCTAAGGAAGCTCTCCTTGCATTCCACTTGCTGACGGCCATTAATTTCAGAACAGCCATTTGGGACCGAAGTGAACCTTTTTATTAAGGAACAGCATGTCGATCCAGACCGAGGCCTCGAAACTCACATTGAAACCGCCAGTGAGCTGGAGTTTTACATCGTACTCCGCCCCCAGACTTGAACCACCCACGGTCTCGTGACGGCTGAGCGTTCCGTTGTCGAAGCTCAAGAAGGAGTCGCCGACCTTATACCCCAGGATCTTACTGACAATCTCCACGATATAACGGCCGCCGCTAGGATTCGTGACGGTGATGTCAAACTCCACCACCTCGAAGTTAATGACCTTGTGAAGTGGAAACAGACCCTTAGCAGAGGCTTCTCCGTTGACCAACGTGCCGTTATGCTCGACAAGTTGGGAAGCCAGCTTCTGCAGGAATTCTTCCTTGGAAAGCTCCGAGGCTTTGAACAGCGTCTGAATTTCGGGAGATTCGAAATTGGACTCAATGAGCGTAGCGGCGAATTGCGTGGCGGTTTGCATGATGACTCCCTATATGGACACTTCGAAATGAAGTGACCTGACGATAATCCATATAGAACAGCTCGAAGCTGGTAAAAATAGGAGTTTTAAAGCACGCAGCCGATTACTATTAAAAACAACAACAGAACCTCTCTGCTGTTTTCATGCTTACCCTGAACAGTTGCCTAGTTGGAGAACAGCGCAGAGACAGTCAGCGACTTTAGGTTCTGTACGAAAAGTCCGACGGTTAGAATCAGCGCCATGAGAGGCTGGAG
>DAMBWF010000004.1:0-358996 GCA_032052615.1 Pseudomonadaceae bacterium | reverse complement strand
ACGCTGGCCTGCACGCTGCGGTGCCTACGGCAGTACTTTTCGTACAGAACCTAGGCGCTCTTTCCTTCGCACCGGATATCTCTCGATCTGCGTTCCTTGGCATTGGTGTCTGGTCGGCGCGGCGACGCCATCGGCAAGACGGGACGCGCCTCTACGTGCTCAAGCCATTTATCGTGGCAGCACTTCAGGGGGGAAGCCCTGGACTAAGCCAGAACGTCAGTGAGCGGTTCACCGCCCCCTGAGGCGGTCGGGAGTTCGCATAGAGGGCGAACCGGTGCTCGGCCAGACAACCGAGTCACGTCCCATTGGAATGGGTAGCCCGCCAGCTCGGCCATGCCGACACCACCATGGTGAAGAAGCACTATGGCCGGTGGATTCCTGCTAACACACAAAGAGCATGTCGAAGGTTGGTTCTGAAATGATGGGATTTGACCGGCCTAGAGCGGCTTAGAAAATGGTCAAAATCTTAGAACCCGAAACGACGAAGCCCCTGAAACTCTAGGAATTTCAGGGGCTTCGGTATTTCACGTATGGCGGGAAGATAGGGATTTGAACCTTAATTTATTATGCTCAAATCCTTACAATACGTTTCAGTATAGGAGCTGCTCCGTCCGAAAAGCATCACTTAAGCACTATTCAACACATTGTTTTCGACAGCTCTTCGACACCTGCCGAACTTTCAATGATTCCAGATTTTTATTAAACTCAATAATATAATGAAGAGCCCACATATACCCTGCTAACAAACCAATAAAAGCCAACAAAAAACCCCATACCCCATTAAAAACATTCCCTAAAAATACCGTAATAAAAACCATTAAATACCCAAGGGAAATCTTACCTAAATGTTTTAACAACCCTTTCCACTCACTACTGTTTCTTGAATTATATGGGTATTTTATTAAGTCATTTAAAATATTAAATACTACCCCTCCACCCCACAGCAATACAGAAAAGTTCAAAAAATTCATATAGTAATTTTTCTCTAGAGTAGACGCCACTACAAAATAATAGAGAAATAAACTTGATACGAATACCCACATGATTATTACAGAACGCTTTAAAAACTCCGGATGCACTCTCATATAGATAGACCTTTTGGAAAGAACGAACCAATGAAATATGCTACTCTTGCCACCTCCACATTTCAAATACCTCATAATGAAAATTTCTTTTACTTTATTCTCCGAAGAACTTCGAATAGGCCAATTATTCGAAGCGCATATTTATATTTTTATCTAAATAATTGAGAAGCATAGTACCTACAAGCAAAGCAAGCATTAATGAAATAAACACAAATACTAACTTAAATCCCAATTCAGTCTTTGAAGCGAGAGCCAATTGCGACCAAATATATTCTGCATATTTATCATAATTTTCTTGGTAATATTTAAAACTCACAGCAGCCAGGGAAAATAGAGCCAGGTTATTTTTACTACCTAGTAAACTTACTATCTTACTTTCTATGCGAGCCCTCACCTTGACGACCAGATTACGGCGTTAAGCTTCCAGCGCTGCAAGCGGCATGATAACTTTTGCAAAGCCTAGCAAGATAGACTTTCGCCCCTTTTCTACAGTCCCTATACTCTATAGAGCCATATTTGTAATCGCCCTTGCACACACTTGAAAGATCGACTCGACCATTGATTTCCGTCCAATGAAAAAGACCGCTACTGGCTTTCTTATGGTCCGCACTCTCCCATACCCAGCTACCTTCATGCGTAATACGGCGAGTTTGTTCTCTAGGTGGTGGAGGTTCAGCAGAAGCAAAAAACTGCTTTGGCGGGGGTTGTATCGTATTGATAGTTTTTTTTGGCGTGTAATTTTGGTCGTTAAAAACAGTTTGTCGCTGTCCTTTATTCAGGTCAACGTTCGTAGATTTCTGATCCCAGCTTATGGACGCTTGAGTAGGTTCCTGATAATAGATTGGCTGGCTGACTTTTGAATCAGGTAATGGAGCAGGGGCTTGCATGAAGGGCTGGGTTTCACTGTTAAAAACGGACTTGCCATCAAACCGAAACGCTTGCCTTAATTTGGTTACGTCGATAACAATGGGTTTGGCATAAAGGGCAATCAGTACCCAGGTTAGCGCCGAACCTATTCCTATAATTACCAACATTCGCCAATGGCTTCTTGCTCGCTTTTGGCGCATATACTCTGGCATGTCATCCTTTTCAGCTTTCATAAATCCCCTAGTGATTCACTACTACCTTCTACAAATTCCTATTATATGGATACTTACACAACGACGGATAAGCTCCCCATCATAATTTTAACTTCATCCTACTCCTTTTCCGTTCGGGCATACCAACGTTTAGCCACTTCTATAGTTATTGCTATCCCACGCTTTGACTGGTCAAGTTTCGGTTGGCTTCATCATAGTCAGGACTGATTTGGCCTTTATCAGGCATGACTTCTCCGGTCATTAGCCACCAACGATATTGGGGATATAGTTTTCCTAGAAGCTCTACTTCTTCCGCACCTATGCGTGCTCTGCCCCGCTTGATGCTCTGCCAGCGCACATAGTCCTTGCTGTTCACCTCTGCCAGTTCTTTAAGGCTGGTCGCGTTCAGCAATTGATGCGCCCTATCAGCAATACCCTGAGCCATTAAAAAATCCCATTTATGGATTATTGCCATATTCTGCTTTTTATGGATAATATCCATATGGACTGTATCCACTAGGCAGCTTTAACAGCCTCGAATATTGACATGAATAGGCACGGAGCAACATGGGACTTGAGCAGCTAGACCCCGCCAAGCTGATTGGTCCGCAGCAGGACGTCGAAACCATCGAGACGTGGGCAGAACGCAATGGCGTTACCTATGACACCGCCCGCGCCTGGGCTATGCGGGGCGTGTTGCCCACCGTGAAGCTCGGCAAGCGCCGCATGGTCAACAGCGCCATGCTCCGTCATTGGCTGCTGGAACAGGAATGGACGGCATGACCATGGAAGTGGAAGAAACCAAGCTCACGCTCAAGGACCTGCTCACGCCCCCACCGGTGATGCCCTGGCGGGAATTCGCCGACTGGATTCGCATGGGAAACAGCCACGACATCGTCTGGGGCTGGATTCGTAACGGCTACATCCCGTCTCACAAGGTCGGCAAACACGTGATGGTGAACGTGGCGCTGTTCACGCGGGATCTGCTGGAAAAGGAGTGGATCGCATGACTAGTGACATTCTCCGCGGGCTGCTTCACCAGCTCGCCACGCTCCGCACGAGCAAGCCTTCCTTAAGTGAAAAGGAAGCCAACCTGTACTTGTACCGCGCGGCCTACTTCGACGGCTATTTGGCCGCCCTGCAGGATCAAGGGCTGATTACCTGGGGCGAATGGGTCCGCCTGCTTGAACTCCGGGCAAACCTGGGCTCACGCATAGGCGATCCGTTCCCCTCATGCGCTAACGCGGGCCCCGTCATGCCTGTCAGCGTGCGGATGGAACGCGCAAAAAAGCCTCAAATGGTGGAGCCGGCGCATGAACCTGTCGAGCTACCTGCGGCTGACCCACGCCCGCGACTGCACCTGCTCTGTCTGTTGGAGCCGCACTTGGGTGGCGCCGGCGTCCGCCCTTCCCCAGTTGCCACCATGCACCCTGTGCCGCCCTACGCGGGTGTTCACGGTCGTTGGCGTCTTGGCCCAGGTCGGCGGCGTATGGCGGATGGTTTCGTCTACGTGCCGTGTGGAGCGTGGCTCCATCTGCGAGAAGCACATGCCGCCCCGGCGGCCCCCGAAGTATTGGCACGTTGTGTACGACAGCGGAGCGCCTGTGCCTTTCGTGCCGATACGCGAGCCGTTCGAGGATTGACGACGTGACCCGAGGCGAGAAAGCAATGCGCTGGGCGGCCTTTTGGTTGGCCTATGCCGCGATCCTGCAATGGGTGGTCCCCGAAGTGCAGTACGCCGGAGAAGTGGCGGATATGTCGCCGGTGCTGGGGGTCCTGGTGGGTGCGGTGCTGATGAATGGGTCGATCTGGCTCTTGTGGGTGCTGATCCCCAAGGATGACCCAGCCCCGAACGACCGGAACCCGAACACCCCGCCGAGGCTGAACAGGTCAGGGGCCGCGCTCCCGGCTTGTCCGAATGCGCTTCACCGTTCGGACAAACGGAAGCACGGGCGAAGCGAACCCTTGACCCGGCACGGGAAAGAAACAGCCTCGGCTAGGGAGTATGGGGCAGCTCTTCCGCCCCATGCTCCCGACGCCTCGCGGGCGAGAGTGGGATGACAAGGGCAAAGCCCTTGGTGTTGACGGACCCGGCTAGCGCGCATGGGCCACAAGACGAATCGAAACAGCGCTCCACCGTTTCGATTCGTCTTGGGACGGGATGAACACCTGCGGCTTATCGCCTCGCACGGGCTTGAGGGGCGTGCAGATGTTTCGGGACGTTGCTTTGAGGGATCGAGTATCGATCCGCTCTGCGCCGGGGCCCGAGTGGGGGTCCCCCGCGTGCGGGGGTCGAGGGCTGACAGATATCCACGGGCGTAGCCGGTGGGTATCTGTCCCAGGCGACTAAGTGGTGACCCGCTGGGGAGAATTGCGCAGCAATTCGGCCGGGGTATCAGCCCGGTGGATTGGGTCCAGGGGTCACCCCTGGCCGCCGGAGGCCGCTTTAGCGGTGTGTCGGGGCCTGGATAAAGCATTCGAAACAGTGCTTCACCGTTTCGAATGCTTTATCCAGGCGAGCCATAGCGTTACCTATGAGAAAGCGGCAAAACATTCGCTATGAGTCAATGCCGCATAGTGAGGAAACGTTATCTGAACGTTAAATGAATTGCTCGCGCCAAGTTAGCTTAAAAAGGCAAAACCTAACCGCCGAACTTTACGAATTGGCCACTTAACCGGCACGGATTTTTGCACGCCTAAAAACGGCTCAACTCCGTAATGAACGGCAACTAAACGCGCATGTAACGCGCAACTAAGAGGACGCATCATGTTGTTCGATATTCCGGCTGCTAAAGGCATATTGGAAGTGTTGGTCGTACAAACCGACTTCTATACCAAGAAAGACACCGGCGAGATTTTCGCCAGCCTGCAAGGCTTCTCGCCGATCCCGAAGGGCTCGAAAGAACGCCCCAATGCGCGGGGCTTCGAATTCACCGGGTACGCCTGCGATCCTTCCGTATTGGAAGAAATCGACTTCGCCAACGGCCCGGTCAAGATGAAGTTCGAAACCGCCGTGCGCCCCACTCGCGACCAATACGGTCGCATCGAAAACAAACAAGTGATCGTCGCCGTGGTGCATGAGTCCAGCGCACCGCGCCCGGCGGCGAGCCCTGCACCGACCAAGCCGGCCGACAAGGCCAACGGCTAACCACGGCCGCCAAGGGGAGCACGACATGGGCACCTATTTGGCGAACGTCACCCTGGGCGATGTGTTCGCCCTCCAGCTCATTCTCGGCATGGTGCAGTGCGCCGTGCTGGGCATGATCCACGGCCACCAGAGGTAAGCGTCATGGCATTTCCCTGGGAGTTCTATAGCGCCATCGCCGGTGTGTTCGTGGGCTGCGCCGGGTTCGGAATCGCCTTCGGGCAATTCCGTCTCGGCATCAAAGAAATTGTCGACTCAACCGGAGCTTAATCCATGAAAACCACTACCCAACTAGCAGTTCTGCCGTCCACCTCCAGCGTCGCGACTCCGGCCGGTAAAGCCGGGGGCCAATCCGTTGGCAAACATCTGTCCTTAGCCTCCGTATTGGCCGTGGGCGCGCTGTCGGTGAACGCCCATGCCGCGTTCACCGTGCCCACCGAAGTCATGTCGGTGTTTAGCGACTTGGGCACGGCTGTCGGCACTCTGATGGCTGCGGCCGCTGTGCTGTTCGGTCTGATCCGGGGCGGCACCGCGATCTTCAAGATCGCCAGCAAGTTCTTCGGCGCTGCCGGCGCGTAACACCCTAGGCCCGGCTGCGCACCTGCGCGCCGGGCTTTTTTTTGAGTATCTCCTATCGGTATTGCCGAGGTTTTCACGGTGCGGCTCATTCTATTAAGCTTGGTGCTCATCGCGAGTAACGCTTTCTCCCAAGATTACTACTGGGCCATTACTGGCCAATCAACCACTACTGCGCCCTCTCCTTCGGGAGCTTGCGCGATTTATGCGCAAGCTTTTGCCTATCCTGATCAAAAACTTAATGTAACTTTTGTTACAGTTAATCACTACTTCTGCGATATTTATGGAGCAAATGGTGGGGTGCGTGCAGATATCTGGCGCATTGGCACCGTTTGTCCAGCAGATACGGTTTATAGCGAACAAACAGGCTTATGCGACCCTATCGCTAAAAAATGCGATACGGGTATGACCGGGCTATTCCGAAGTGCCAATGCGCCCATTCTGACGATCAACGGCCGCAATATTGTAGCGTCCACGCCGCCGACTGGATGCAAGGCTACCTGTGAATACGTGGTGGATTCGCAAAAGCCTACCAGTTGCTACCGCACCCCGGGCAGTGACACCGAAGGCTTCTGCAATTACAGCTTGAAAAGCACGGGCAATAACTGTGCGCCTGATACCAATAATCCTGGCGGCGTCGGCCCATCGCTCAATGATGCCCCACCCCCGCCGGACACCAATGAACCGCCCTCCGATCCAAAGGACCCCGGATGCCCGTCTGGCTATTCGTGGTCCGGTACGACTTGCGTCAAGACGCCTACCGACCCGAATAACCCGAACCCCAACCAACCCCCCAAGGACCCTGGCAACGGGTCGGGCAATGGGAATGGTTCCGGGAATGGCAATGGGAACGGCTCGGGCAATGGAAACGGAAATGGCAACGGTGACGGGTCCGGTAATGGAAACGGCAACGGCTCGGGAAACGGCAATGGGAACGGCAATGGCCAAGGCAGTTGCAACCCTGCCACCGACCCGAACAAGTGCCAAGGCTCGTCGGTGGGCGGTGAAGCCTGCGACGCCCAACTGGCCTGCACCGGAGATGCCATTACTTGCGCGATCCTTCGCCAAGAAAAGGCGCAGCGTTGCCTAGCGGAAAAGATGTTCGGCGAGGATAAGGGCACCGACTTGGAAAGCCTCGGCAAGGGCTTCGGCGAAAAGTTGGAGAAGGGCGTTAAGGACGGCGCCGATGCCTATAAAAGCGAACAGGCCGAAGCGCTGCAAGAAACTCTTGAGGAAGCTGGCGATAGCCTGGAGCCGGTCTTCGGCAAAGACGGGAGTGCTCTGGATAAGCACAACGTGTTGGGCGAGTTGTTTCCCGCCGCCACCGGTTGTAGCGATATCAACGTCTCGTTCACCTTCAGGGGCAAGACCTTCAACCTGAAGTTGCCCGTGTGCGACCTGTCACGGCTGCGGGTGATTCTGGAGTACGTACTGTACGCCCTGACCGGTATCTACCTGTGGGACATGCTGGTCACTATTTCCGCCACGCCCATGGGTGGCGCGAGACGAGGGCGCCGCTGATGCCTTTCATTATCGGATTCCTGTTTAGGGCCGTTGTCGCCTTCTTCGGCGGGATGCTCCCCAAGGCGGTGGCGACATTCTTCGCGCTCAAGGCCACAGATCGCATGGTCGACCTTGCGAAAAAGCTGGCGATCGTCGCGGCGATCCTGCTGCTGATCGGGCTAGAAGTGGCTGCCATCAATGCGGCGATTGCCGGGCTCAAGGTGGTGATTCCCCAGGAATACACAAAGCTGGGCGCGATGTTCTATCCCACCAACCTCCCGGTCTGCGCGTCGGTGATCACTGCCGCCAGCCTCTTGCGGATTTTCATCGTTTGGAAAATTCGCGTCATGGAATATTTCGTCTGAGGGCGCCCCATGGCCGTCTATATCGTGACCGGCAAGCTGGGCGCCGGTAAGACCTTGCTCGCTGTCCAGAAAATCCAGGAATACCTCAAGCAAGGCCGCCCGGTGGCGGTGAACATCGATGTGCGCATGGAAAAGCTCTGCCGGCCCGGCAACCGTTATTCCCGCGTGGTGCGCCTGCCGGATCTGCCCACCGCCGATGATCTGCTCGGCCTGGGCTACGGCTGCGAGCAGTACGACGAAGAGAAATTCGGCGGCATCTTCCTCGACGAAGCCGGCGTCTGGCTCAACTCCCGCGACTGGAATCAGGGTGGCCGCACCGACCTGCTGAAGTTCTTCCTGCACCTGCGTAAACGCCGTTGGGACCTCTGGCTGCTGGTGCAGAACGTCGGCGTCATCGACAAGCAAATTCGCGAATCCATCGCCGAGTTCGTCGTCTACCTGACCCGCTGGGACCGGGTGAAGGTGCCTTTTCTCACGCCCCTGGGCCGATTGCTGACCCTGGGCATATGGAATGGCAAGCTCCCAAAGTGGCACTACGCCCTAGTGAAGTACGGGGCTAAGGCCAATGCCCTCAAGGCGGATGAGTGGTACTTCAGCGGCAAGACCTTCTACAGCTTTTACGACACCACGCAGGAATACGACTCCGGCTATGACAAGGGGGCGTATTCGCTGCTGCCCCCGGGCTACCTGCGCCCTCGCTGGCCGGTCTCTCCGCGAACCTGGGGCTTTCTCATGCGTACCACCCGCATCTTCTTCAAGCGTACCCGCGTCATCAACGCCTTCCTCCTGGGCCTGAGCGTCGCGGGGGTGCTGGTGGGGCTGTTCGTCTGGCTGGTGCCCATCGAGCAGGTGTCGGCACCGGTGGCCAGCGTCGGCGCCGAGCACGCCGCGGCACCCGCCGCCGAAGCGCCTCAGGCGCCGCCCAAGCCCAAGCTCGCCGAGGAGTTCGCCGGTCTTCGTGTATCGGCCTTTCTGCGAGTCCCCGAAGGCCAGCGCTACGTGTTCAAGACCGCCGATGGCCGCCGCCTGACGTCGGCTGACTTGGAAGCGCGCGGAATCATCGTGCAGTCGCTCTCCCCCTCCCAGGCGTTCCTGATCCGGGGCGCTGACTACCTGTCCATCTACCGCTGAAGGTGCCCGTGATGCTCCGCTCTCTTGCCGGCCTGCTCGCCTTGGGCCTGACCCTGCAACCGGTGCACGCCACCGAAGCGATCCAGATCGCCGACGGCACCCTGTTCGATTTCGTTGACTGGGCTTCGGCGCACCTGGGCAAGTCCCTGGTGGTGGGCGCCGATATCCGGGCCGCGCCCCTGACCATTTACGCGCAGTACGACTCCCCGGCCCAGCTGGAAGCGCTGGTCAATCAAGCGGTGCGTTCGGCCGGGTTCTACCTGAACAGCGATGCAAAGACCTTGCAGATCACCGCCCAACCGCCCGCCCCGGCGGCCGTGCCGTTCCAGACTGAAGTGATCCAGCTGCAACACCTGCAATCCGACTTCGCCTATCAGGCCGTGCGTGACGTGCTGACCGCCCGCCCCCAGGCCGAAGTGTCCGGCCAGACCCAGCCCCCCGCCGCCAGCCAGAACCAAGCCATGGTCACGCCGTCGCCTACCTCCAACGCGCTGATCGTCACCGCCAGCGCCGAGCAGATCGCGGTGATCCGCAAGGTGGTGCAGGAAATCGACCGGCCACGACGGCAGGTGCTCATAACGGCCGTGGTCGCCGAGTTGGCCGACGATGACTTCGAATCCCTGGGCCTGAACGTCTCGGCCAAGAACGGCCGGTTCTCCCTGGGCGGCGTCTCAGTGGGCAAGGTGGACCGTTCCGATCTGGGTTTTTCGCTGACCTTCGACGGGCCGACCCTGGGCGCCTTCTTCCAGGCGGTGAAGTCCACCGGGCATAACCGCATTCTCTCGACCCCGCAGTTGCTCACCCTCAACCGCGAGGAAGCTAGCATCGTCGTCGGCCAGAACGTCCCGTTCATCACCGGTACGACTACCTCGGGCGCGACGCCAGCAAACAACCCGTACCAGACCATCACCCGCCAGGACGTGGGCGTCACCCTTCAGGTGACACCCTTTATCACCCCGTCCGGAGCCATTGAACTGTCCATCAAGCAAGACGCCTCCAGCGTCTCCGGCGACAAGACCGCCGCCGACATCATCACCAATACCCGCCGCATCGCCACCAAGGTGCAGCTCGACAACGGCTCCGGGGTACTCCTGGGCGGCCTGCGCTCGCAACAAACCGACCGTACCGCCACCCGGGTGCCGCTGCTCTCGGATATCCCCGTGGTGGGCCACCTGTTCCGCTTCGACTCTGAACGCGCCAAGGCCACCAACCTGGTGGTGATGCTCTCCGCGCGCATCTTCGACCCCTCTGGACTGAAGGCGCCGGTATTCATCGACCCCGCGTCCACTCACCCCCTCCAGCTTCCGGATTACTCGATTTCCGACCGGAAACAAGGTCGGGCTGCGGGAATCGGGCGGCTTTGATCGCAGAGCGAGGCCGCCCGATTTCCGCAGCCCGGGCGGACGTCCCTGTAGCACGTCTTACAACCCGCTTTTGAATTCGTCGTTTTTGGATATTAGGAGTGAATACATGAAAAAGGCAGTCGATCAGGTGCGGCTGGACCCGCTCACTGGTCTTGAGGATCGTTACGGGCGTCTGTTCGTCGATCCGGGTACGGCCAAGCTCACCGATCTGTCATCGGTACGGCTGCTGGGTTGCCGAGTCGATACGGTTCGCCAGCTCTACCGGGGCCGTATCCGTCCTGACGTGATGCTAAAGCTGGAGCAAGGCGGCATCGTCGAGTTCGCCGGTCATGAATGGCACGCGGGCCGCGTGGGCCGCGACTCCGGCTACCAGTTCAAACTACAGAACGCCGACCTGGGCTTCGTGCTGCTGCTGAAGAACTTCAATGTCAAAATCGATGTGATCGGCCCCCACCTGAAAATCGAAGTCAGCCCCCACGCCATCCAGTCCTGCACGCCCGAGGTTTTGCAAGGTTGGTTGGATCGTTTTGCCAGCGAAGCCCTGGAGCATGTCGAAGCGAATCAGTGCGCCGTGCACCTTGCGCTGGATGTGCAGGGCTGGAAGCCACCTGCGGATCTGATCGACCGCTTGTTGTGCCGTGCTCGCACGCGCCGCGACCTGTCGGGCATCAAGGAAGTGCATTATGACGGGGAAGCGGTCAGCTATGGCCGGGGCCAATCCTTCCTGTTCGGCTCCGCAGCCGGCATCCAGCTCGCCATCTACGACAAGACCCTCCAGGCGTACAGCATCGACAAGCTGGACTACTGGAAGGCCCGTTGGGCCGAACTGGACAACCCGTTCGATCCGGCCGACTCCATGAACTACGACCCTGACGCTCCCGTCTGGCGGGTGGAGCTGCGTTTCCACCACACTATCGTCCAGCAGTTCGCCGACGGCTCGGAAGTCGCGGGTCAGACCTTGGACAGCTGCACATTCGCCGAGCTGGCGCCGCATTTGGACGGCCTGTTTCAGTACGGCCTAGAGTCTTTCCGCCTGCCATCGAGCAAGGGCGTTTTCGATGCCTTCTGGACACTCATGCGGCAGGACGTGCGGGTCAGCGTGCCGGTCGAATCCCTGGCCGGCCAGACTTATTACAAGCGCCATTACAAAACCTCGCGCGGCTTCTCCGGCAAGAACGTTGAGCTGTTCCTGGGTAATTTCGTCAGCTTGCTAGCGCGGGAGCGAACCAGCGCGGAAAAGGCGTTCGCCAGCCTTCAGACTTGGGAGTGCTGGCCAGCCATCCGCGACCACTACGCCGATAAGGACATGGGCGAGCGGGACATTTACCGTCATATTCAAAACCTTTTGCGGGATCGTATCGTTCGCTGGGGACGGGCTGTCTGATGGCGATCACGCAACTACCTGATGGCCGCTGGAAAGTCGATGTGGAGCCCCTTAAGGGCAAGCGCTTTCGCAAGACGTTCAAGACCAAGGGGGAAGCCCAGCGCTTCGAAGCGACCTGTCGCGCCAAGTGCATTCACACACCTGACTGGTCACCCAAGCCGAAGGACCGTCGGCGCCTTTCCGAACTGATTACCCGCTGGGCGGCGCTGCATGGTCACACTTTGGCGGATGGCGAAGCACGGCGGCGCCTGCTGATGGATATGGCCAAGGGGTTGGGCGATCCGGTGGCGATCCGCATGACCGGGGATATGTATGCCGATTACCGGGCTCGCCTCTTGGAAGCCGGCAATAATCCCAAGACGGTGAACAACCGCCTGGGCTATCTGCGTTCGGTCTTCAACGTGCTGTACCAGCTTGGCGATATCGACTACGCCAACCCACTTGCCAGGGTTCGACCGCTTCGCCTTCAGGAAAAGGAATTGGCTTACCTGACAGACGAACAAGTCGCCCTGCTGTTTGAGGTTATCCATAGCCGCTGCAAGGTGCCGCATGTGGCCATGGTCGCCATGATCTGTTTGGCCACCGGCGCACGTTGGGGCGAAGCGCAGGCGCTCACGCCTGAGCGGGTCCGATCAGGCATGGTGTCCTACGTGAACACCAAGGGAAAACGAGTTCGGTCGATTCCAGTGGACCCGGTTCTGGAAGAACGCATCAAGGACCATTTTAAGCGGCACGGGCTGTTCTCCAACTGCCTGAACAGCTTTCACAAGTCGCTGACCGCTACGGGTATTGTTCTGCCGCCTGGGCAGTCTTCCCATGTTCTGCGGCACACGTTTGCCAGCCGCTTCGTCATGAACGGCGGCAATATCCTGACGTTGCAAAAGATTCTCGGGCACACGTCGCTGGCGATGACGATGCGCTATGCGCTATGCGCATCTGGCACCGGAGCATCTGCGGGACGCGGTGAGGTTGGGTCCGGTGGCCGATTTTCGACAGTTCTTCGACACTTGGCCGGCCTGAAAAGCAAAAGCCCCTGAAACTCTAGGAATTTCAGGGGCTTAGGCATTCATTATGGCGGGAAGATAGGGATTTGAACCCTAGGTGCCATTGCTGACACAACGGATTTCGAATCCGTCCCGTTCGGCCACTCCGGCATCTTCCCAGGCGGCGCGAATCATAACAGGTGATAACGCAACGGTGAACCCATCGGGAGAATTTTCCGCGAGGTTTCAGGCGGTTGCGGTGTCAGAGCGGGACGCCCAGACGGGTGGCCACTTCCTCGTAGGCTTCGATCACGCCGCCCAGTCCTTGCCGGAAGCGGTCCTTGTCCATTTTCTTGCGGGTTTCCTTGTCCCATAGACGGCAGCCGTCGGGGCTGAATTCGTCGCCCAGGACGATTTCGCCGTGGAACAGGCCGAATTCCAGCTTGAAGTCCACCAGCAGCAGGCCGGCGTCGCTAAAGAGCGCGGACAACACGTGGTTGACCTGGATGGACAATTCTTTCATGCGTGCCAGCTGCGCGGCATTGGCCCAGCCGAAGGAAATGACATGGGATTCATTGATGAAGGGGTCGCCCAAGGCATCGTTCTTCAGGAACAGTTCGAAGGTCGGGGGCACCAGCTCGCGCCCCTCCTCGACGCCCAGGCGACGCACCAGGCTACCGGCGGTGTAGTTGCGCACCACGCACTCCACCGGGATCATCTCGAGCTTCTTCACCAGGCACTCGGTATCCGAAAGCAGCCGGTCGAACTGGGTGGGGATCCCAGCGGCCTCGAGTTTCTGCATGATGAAGGCATTGAACTTGTTGTTCACCATGCCCTTGCGCTCGAGTTGTTCGACCTTCTTGCCATCGAAGGCCGAGGTGTCGTTGCGGAACAGGAGGACCAGGCGGTCGGCATCGTCGGTGGCGTATACCGACTTGGCCTTGCCGCGATAGAGTTCTGCGCGTTTTTCCATGATGGGCTCCGCTTGCGGGAAGGTAGGGCTCAGGCGATCTCGCGCCAGTCCAGCCCCGAATCTTGATCGGCCACTTGCAACCAGTCGGGGTCGCACCCGAGTGTCTCGGTGAACGCCTGCCGGGCCAGGTGCGGCAGGTTGTTCTTTTCGCTGAGGTGGGCGAGCACCAAGTGTTGCAAGCGCTTCCAGCCCATGTCCTTCACCAGGGTAGCCGCCTGGCGGTTGTTCATATGCCCATGGCTGCCCCCGACGCGGACCTTGAGAAAACGGGGATAGGGGCCGTAGGCCAGCATATCGCTGTCGTGATTGGCCTCCATGATCAGGGCATCCAGGTCACTGTAATGCTCCATCACCGAGGGCGTGGGGGAGCCCAGGTCGGTGAGCACACCCAGACGACGACGACCATCGGAGAACACGAACTGGGTCGGTTCGCGGGCATCATGGGCCACGGAGACCACATCGATCGACAGGTCGCGTATGGCCAGGGGACGACCGGACCGCAGCAACCCGGCCGGCGCCAGGGGCTTGCGCAGGCCGCGAGCGGTTCCATCACTCATGAACACCGGGATGCTGTAGCGCCGGGCCAGCAATTCAGCGCCATTGCAGTGATCCGAATGTTCATGGGTGAGCAGGATCGCGCTGAGCTGGCAGGCGCTGCGGTTCAGGCGCGCCAGGCGACGCTCGGTTTCCCGCAGCGTGAAGCCGCAATCCACCAGCACCCGGGTCGCGCCCTGTTCGACCAGAGTCGCGTTGCCTCGGCTGCCGCTACCCAGGACGGCGAAGCGCACGTTAGCCCAGGTTCTCCTGGATCAGGCTGAGCACGCGGCGAGCGACGTCCTCGGGCGCCACGGTGTTGATGTCTTTCTCGACGCTGACCTGCACGCTGTCGCCCACGCTGGTGAGACGGATCTGGTAACGCTCGGCGCGGGCATCGATCTCTTCCTTGCTGGGCTTGCTGCCCCACAGGCGGCCGAGGAAACCAGGCTCTTCGGTTTTCTTCTCGGTACCTTCCGCCAGGTTGATGTAATAGACGCCGAGGCTGCGGTTGAGATCCTCGACGCGAACGTTACCCTGCTCCAGGGCGCGGTTGACGCTGGACCAGGCCCGGTCGAAGTCCGCCCCCAGGTTGAGCACCGGATTGCCGTTGCCGTCCTCGGTCAGGGAAACACGGCTGGGCGCGTCGAAATCGCGAGAGGCCAGCAGGGAAACAGAGCCCCCCTGCTCGGCGCCGCGCGACAGGGTCGCGACGAGATCATCGAGCAGCGCGGTTTCGAGGCCGGCGTTACTCGACTGCTTCGGCCAGCTCGGGTCAGCGGTGCTGCCGGCGGGACGCTCGGCGGTCAGCAGGTAGATTTCGCTGGTATTGCGCTGGACGCCTGGCTCGATGCGGACGTGAACCCGGACTTCGCGCCCCTCGGCGGAACCGCCCAGGCGCCGCGCCAGTGGCGCGGAAAGTTCGTCGGGGCGCTGCCAGTCGGTGCTGAACTCGCCCGTCTGCGGGCGCTCGTCGACGATGCGGAACCCACCTTGCTCGAAGAACTGGCGCACACTCGGCCAAGCCTCGGCTGGTACCCGCTGGGCGATGATCCAGCGAGCGTCGCCGCTTTTCTGCAGACTGAAGTCGCTGGCCTCGCCACGCACGGCGAGCGCCTGGGGACGCGGTACCTCGTATTCGTGATCCTGGGGCGCCGAGGCGACGTTGGCGGGTATCGGCAGGAGTTCGTCGAGCCGCTTGGCGTCGACGCCTTCCGGCACCTGCATCGGGGCGGTCTGACGCGCGCCCTGGTAGTCATTGCTGCGATCACGGAAATACCCGTCGTCGCCCCATAGCCAGGCGCAGCCGCCCGTGCTGGAAAGGACGAGGGCGAGCGCGGAGAGTCCGGCCAGTCGCTTCATGCAGGAATTCACCTCAAATTAAGCCAGGACACCGGTCTGGCGCAGGGCCTGCCGGACGGTCTCGTGGCAACGCGGGCTGAGCCAGGTCAGGGGGAGACGGATGCCGTCGGGGATCAGGCCCATCTCGTGCAGCGCCCATTTCACGGGGATCGGGTTGGACTCGATGAACAGTGCCTTGTGCAATGGCATCAGGCGATCATTGATGGCCCGCGCGGCGGCGGTATCCCCGGCCATGGCGGCCTTGCACAGGTCGCTCATGGCGCGCGGCACCACATTGGCGGTCACCGAGATGTTGCCCTTGCCGCCCATCAGCATCAGCTCGACGGCGGTGGCATCGTCGCCGGAATAGACCAGGAAGCCCGGTTCGACGCGTTCGATGACTTCCTGGGCGCGTTGCAGGTCGCCGGTGGCTTCCTTGATGCCGACGATGTTGGCGACCTTGGCCAGGCGCTCGACGGTTTCGGGAAGCATGTCGCAGGCCGTGCGGCCCGGCACGTTGTAGAGGATCTGGGGAATCGCCACCGCTTCGGCGATGTGGCGAAAGTGCTGGTAGAGCCCTTCCTGGGTCGGCTTGTTGTAGTAAGGCGTCACCAGGAGGCAGGCATCGGCGCCGACGCGCTTGGCCTCGGTGGTCAACTCGACCGATTCGCGAGTGGAATTGCCCCCGGTTCCAGCGATCACCGGAATGCGCCCGGCGACCTGGTCGACCACGCGGCGGATCACCTCGATGTGCTCGGTGACTTCCAGCGTCGCGGATTCGCCCGTGGTGCCGACCGCGACGATGGCATCGGTCCCTTCCTGGAGGTGGAAGTCCACCAACTTGCCCAGGCTGTCCCAATCGAGACCGCCCTGCGCATCCAGAGGCGTGACCAGCGCCACCATACTGCCCGCAATCATGCAACCGCTCCTGCCGGGAAAAAGAGCCGTAATGGTACTGGCGCCACCTGTCCAGCACAAGCTGAGCACACGGGCCCAAGCATTCCCCTGGCCCGCGCTTTTCGCTACCCTTTCCGCCTTCTCGACAGCCGCCAGGTCGATCCTCTTCGCTTTAGGAATGCTGCATGTCCACCCCTTCCGTTCGTGAACAATTCCTCGTCATCAGCGCCCTCGGCACCGACCCCATGGAGCTCACCCGCTCGCTCTGCCGCGCCTGCCAGGAAAACCGCTGCGCCCTGGTCAGCAGTCGGCTGACCCGCCATGGCGAATACAGCGCCCTGACCCTGCAGGTGAGCGGTAGCTGGGACGGCTTGGCGCGACTGGAGTCGAGCCTGCCGAGCCTGGCCAAGCGCCAGGACTTCACGGTCAGCGTGACCCGTAGCACCGCCCTGGAGCCGCGCCCCCAGTCGCTGCCCTACGTGGCCTACATCAGCGCGGCGTTCCGCCCCGACATCCTCAACGAGCTGTGCCAGTTCTTCGCCGATCACCGGGTCGAACTGGAAAGCCTGACCTACGATACCTACCAGGCGCCCCAGACCGGCGGCACCATGCTCAATGCCACCCTCACGGTGATCCTGCCGGCGGGCACGCAGATCGGCTGGTTGCGCGACCAGTTCCTGGACTTCGCCGATGCGCTCAATCTCGACGCCCTGATCGAACCCTGGCGTCCGCAGCAACAATAAGGAGGTCAGCATGGCGATCGCCCTGGATCAGCCCGTCGAGGATTTCGAAGCCCAGGCCACGGGCGGCCCGATGCGCCTGTCGGCGCTTCGCGGCAAGCAGGTGGTGCTGTATTTCTACCCGAAGGACAACACCCCGGGCTGTACCACTCAGGGGCAGGGTTTCCGCGATCTCCACGGGGCCTTCCTGGCGGCCGGAACCGAAGTCTTCGGTGTGTCCCGGGACAGCCTGAAGACCCACGAGAACTTCAAGGCCAAGCAGGGCTTTCCCTTCGAGCTGATCTCCGACAAGGACGAGACGCTCTGCCGGCTGTTCGACGTGATCAAGCTCAAGAAGCTCTACGGCAAGGAATACCTCGGCATCGACCGCAGCACTTTCCTGATCGACCACGAAGGCGTCCTGCGCCAGGCCTGGCGAGGGGTCAAGGTGCCCGGTCACGTGGAAGCCGTGCTGGCCGCCGCCCAGGCCTTGCAGCGCGGCTGACGCTCCTCGCGAGCGTCAGTTAGGCGGCGGTTGCGGACGAGGCCAGGCTTCCAGCAGCGCCTTGCACAGCGTGGCCAGGGGGATCGCGAAGAATACGCCCCAGAACCCCCACAGCCCGCCAAACAGCAGCACGGCGCAGATGATCGCCACCGGGTGCAGGCTCACCGCCTCGGAAAACAGCAGCGGCACCAACACGTTGCCGTCCAGCGCCTGGATGACGCCGTACACCACCATCAAGTAGATGAACTGATCGCTCCAGCCCCACTGGAACAGCGCGATCAACGCCACCGGCACCGTCACCACCACGGCGCCGATGTAAGGCACCACCACCGACAACCCCACCAACAGCGCCAGCAACGCCGCATAGTTCAGGCCCAGCCACAGGAAGGCCAGGTAGGTCACCCCGCCGCAGATGACGATCTCGATCACCTTGCCCCGGATGTAGTTGGCGATCTGCCGGTTCATCTCCAGCCAGACCTGGGTCATCAATCGACGTCGGCGCGGCAGGTAGCCGCTCAGCCAGCCGCCGAGGAGTTGCCGATCCTTGAGAAAGAAGAACACCAGGATGGGCACCAGCACCAAGTAGATCATGACGTTGAGCAGCAGCGGCAGGCTGGAAAGGGAGAAGGTCAGGGCCAGTTGCCCCATCTTGCCGATTTCTCCCCGCGCCGCTTCGATGGCCTGCAGGACCTGCTCGTCGCTGACCAGATGGGGGTAACGCTCCGGCAATACCAGCAACAGGGACTGCCATTCGCCGAGCATCCGCGGCAACTCGTTGAACAGGGTGATCACCTGTTGCCAGAGCAGAGGCAGCAGCACCAGCAGGCCCACCGCCAGCAGGCCGATGAACACCACGTACACCAGCCAGACCGCCACGTGCTCGGGCAGGCGCAGGCGCTCCAGTTGGTTGACCAGCCCTTGCATGAGGAAAGCGAGCACCAGGCCGGCCAGCGCCGGGGCGAGCATGCCGCCCAGGGTGAGGATCGCGGCGAAGCCGAGAACCAACAACAGCGCCAGCACCACCGCTTCTTCGTCGGAGAAGTAGCGCCGCACCCAGTCTTGAAGCACCTTGAACATGGCAATCCTTGGTGACGATCGGAAGACTACCGCAACGGCCGAGGGTTCAGCCCTTGCGTAGCCAGTAACGGAAGACCCCGCCTTCCTCGTCCTCATGCTCCAGCCGATGGCCGGCCAGCCGAGCGAAGGCGGCGAAATCGCGACGAGACCCGGGGTCGGTGGCGGTTACCTTGAGCACCGCGCCGCTCGGCAGGCGGTTGAGTTCGAGTTTCGCCTTGAGCAGAGGCATCGGGCAGCGGAGGCCGCTGGCATCCAGTTCCGCGTCGTGGGCACGGGCCTTGTCGGTCATGGGGTCGATTCCCGGGGAGGTCCGCTAGAATACCCATGCTGAGCAACCCTGGCCAGTTGGCCGGGCCGCCCGCTACAGTAGCGCTTTCCGCCAAGAGCCTTCACTCGCATGAACCTCCTGCGCCCTACCCTGCTGTCGCTCGCCTGCCTGTTCGCCTCGCCCGCCTTGGTCGCCGACGACCTGCCGTCACTGGGGGACGCCAGTTCCGCCATCGTTTCGCCAGAGCAGGAGCACATACTCGGCCGGGCCTGGCTGAGCGTCCTGCGCGGCCAGATACCGCAATTGTCCGATCCTCAGCTCAAGGACTTCGTGGAGCACAGCGTCTACGGTCTCGCGGAAACCAGCCAACTGCAGGATCGTCGCCTGGAATTCATCCTGCTCAACAGTTCCCAGATCAACGCCTTCGCCGCGCCCGGCGGCATCGTCGGGGTCAACGGCGGCCTGTTCCTCTATGCCGAGAGCGAGGCGGAATACGCCGCCGTGCTGGCCCACGAACTGGCGCACTTGTCCCAGCGTCACTTCGCCCGCGGGTTGGAAGCGCAGCAGCGGATGCAGGTACCGCTGATGGCGGCGATGCTCGCCGGTATCGTCGCGGCGGCGGCCGGGGCCGGGGATGCGGGACTCGCGGCGATCGCCTCCACCCAGGCCGCGGCGATCCAGGAACAGCGGCGCTTCTCGCGGCAAAACGAGCAGGAAGCCGACCGTATCGGCCTGCTCAACTTGGAAAAGGCCGGCTACGACCCCCGCGCCATGCCCAGCATGTTCGAGCGTCTGATGCGCCAGTACCGGTACGACGCCAAGCCACCGGAGTTCCTCCTGACCCACCCGGTGACCGAGTCACGGATCGCCGATACGCGCAACCGCGCGGAGCAGATCAAGCAGCCCGGCGGCAAGGAGGACAGCCTGCGCTACCAGTTGATGCGCGCGCGTGTGCAGTTGATCTATGAAGAAACTCCCGGAATCGCCGCCAAGCGCTTCCGCGCCCTGCTGGAGGAAAACTCCAAGCTGGACGCCGCCCGCTATGGACTGGCTATCGCCAAGATCAAGGCGGGCCAGTTGAACGAAGCGCGGGAAGCCTTGCAGGACCTATTGACGAAGGCGCCCGACGAGATTGTCTACAACCTGGCCCAGGTGGATCTGGACATCACGGCCAACCGCTTGCCGGATGCCCAGAAGCGGGTCGAGCGGCTGCTCGCCTTATACCCCAACAATTATCCGTTGAAGCAGGCCCGCACCGACCTGCTGGTGAAGATGGGCCAGCCGCAGCAAGCGGAAAAGACCCTCGCCGACCTGTTGCAGAGCCGCCCCCATGACCCCGACGTCTGGTACCAGGTAGCCGAGGTAAGGGGCTTGGCGGGGAACACCATCGGCCTGCATCAGGCGCGCGCGGAGTATTTCGCCCTGGTCGGCGATTACGACCAGGCCATCGAGCAACTGGACTTCGCCAAGCGTCGCGCCACCGGCAATTTCCCCTTGGCCTCGCGCATCGACGCCCGCCAGAAGGAGTTGTTGGACGAGCAGCGCATGATCAAGGGCATGCTGCGCTAGCCGGGCGCCCTCAGGCGTTACCGGCCAGCTTGAGCCGCGCGGCCTGGGTGAAATCCAGCATGCGCGTGAGCGGACGTACCGCACGGGGGATCAGCGCGGGGTCCACGTGGATTTCGTCACGCCCTTCGCGCAGCCCGAGCAGGATGCGCTCCAGGGTATTCATCGCCATCCAGGGGCAGTGGGCGCAGCTTCGGCAGGCGGCGCCGTTGCCCGCGGTGGGCGCCTCGACGAATTCCTTGTCCGGGCATAGCTGCTGCATCTTGTAGAAGATGCCCCGGTCGGTGGCGACGATGAACCGGCGGTTGGGCAGGGTCTGGGCCGCCTTGATCAACTGGCTGGTGGACCCTACCGCGTCGGCCAGCGCGATCACCGCCTCGGGAGATTCGGGGTGGACCAGCACCGCCGCGTCGGGGTACAGCGCCTTCATATCCTCGAGCTGCTTCGCCTTGAATTCTTCGTGGACGATACAGGCCCCGTCCCAGAGCAGCATGTCGGCGCCCGTTTCGCGCTGGATGTAGCGCCCCAGGTGCTGATCGGGGCCCCACAGGAGGGTCTCGCCGTTATCCATCAGGGTTTCCACGATCTCCAGGGCGCAACTGGACGTCACCACCCAGTCCGCCCGCGCCTTCACCGCCGCCGACGTGTTGGCGTAGACCACCACGGTCCGTTGCGGATGCTGGTCGCAGAACGCCGAGAACGCCTCCACCGGGCATCCCAGGTCCAGGGAACAGGTGGCCTCCAGGGTGGGCATCAGGATGCGCTTTTCCGGATTGAGGATCTTCGCCGTCTCGCCCATGAAGCGAACCCCGGCCACCACCACGGTAGAGGCCTTGTGCTGATTGCCGAAGCGCGCCATTTCCAGGGAGTCGGAGACGCACCCACCGGTCTCCTCCGCCAGCGCCTGGATCACCGGATCGCAGTAGTAGTGCGCGACCAGCACGGCGTCGCGGCGCTCGAGCTCCGTGGCGATCTCGGCTCGATAGCGGGCTTCGTCATCGGCGGACAGGGGCTTGGGTTGCTGGGCGGCCAAGTGCGCCTGTACGAGAAGGCGCTCGGAAATGTGCGTCATGATCCAGGAGACCTACTTCACGGGGCGGCGAGTATATCACCTGCACACCCGCTGGCCTGGCCAGGGCGGGACGGAGGCGCTAGGCGCTAGGCGCTAGGCGCTAGGCGCGAGCACTCGATCACGCTTGACGAGCTGTCGGAAAACCCGGGAGCCGCGCCAGTCCACCGCCTCTCCCCTTCGAGGCCATCGATGCGCCATTCACCGAGGCGCGAGGCCAGCGACGAAGCCCATGCGGCTCCCCGGGAAGCCCGCTCGGCTTCCCACCCTCCCGCGCCTCACGTCTGTCATCCCTATGACCTGTTCACCACCCGTGCCACTGTGGCGGCGAACCCTGGCTTTCGGGACGCGAGCCAGTCCAGGACGGTGAGCCCGCCGCCGACGCCCAGGCCGACACCCAGCACCCACAAGGTGGACGCGGGTCCGGACCGCTCCAAGAGCCAGGCCGCCAAGGGGACGCTCGCGAGGATCGCGACATTGTTAAGGGTCTCGGCGAAGGCCAATACCATGCCCTTGTCCGCCCCCGACCGCGAGGCGAGCACCACCGTGCCGGCCGGCGCCCCCAGCCCCAACGCCGCCCCCCAGGCCGCCAGGCAGAACAGCGCCGCCGGCAACGGCAGGGGTATCAACAGATAGGTCGACATCGACAGGATCAGGATCGCCAGGACCAGCAGAAGCGTGTCCTCGTCACGTTTCAGGTGGCGCCGCAGGAAACCCGCTGCCAGATTGCCCACCGCCAACCCCACCCCGAACGCCGCGATGCTGATACCGACCTGAGCGGTACTGAAGCCGTAGCGCTGGCGCAGCACCTCGCCCGACAACAACAGCCCGGCGACCCCCGTGCCATTCCAGGCGCCCTTGGCGATCAAGGGCCGGAGGATGATCCAGTGCCTGCACCAACCCAAGGCATGCCCCTCGGCGCAAGGCGCCAGGGCCTGCGGCAGGCGCTGGCGGGCCATCAGGAAGACCAGCAGGCAACCACAGGACACCATCACGAAAGGCGTCGCCCAGCCGAGGAAATCCGACAGGACGCCGGCCAGCGCTGGTCCCGCGGCGATGCCCAGGGTCATGCCGAGCATCACCTTGCCCATGGCGCCCGATTGTTTCTCCGGCGCGATCACGTCCGCGACGAGGGCGAAGGTGGTGGGAATGATGATCGCCGAGGCGATGCCGCCAATCACGCGAAGAACGATGGCGATGCCCAGGGTCGGCGCGACGACGATGGCCATGGCGTCCACGGCAAACAGAATGAGGGCGATCAACAGCAGCCTTTTTCGCGGCATGCGGTCCGAAAAATACCCCAGCAGCGGCGCTGCGATCGCATAGGAACAGGCATAGCTGGAAATCAACCACGCGGCGCCGCTGGTGGAGGTGTCGAAGGCGCGCGCCAGCGGCCCGAGCATGGAGGACAGCATGAACTCGGTCACGCCCACGAAGAAGACGGCCATCGACAGGATCGGCAGGAACAGGGTGTCGAGCTTGAAGGGGGGGGATGCGGCCTGATTCATGTTTACCTCGTCCGAAGAATAAAAGAAGGTACCCGGTGCCCTCGTCGAAGGGCACTGGCGTCATGGCTGGAGGTGCTGGGAGAAGGGGAGCAACCGCCGGCGTGGCGGCTGTTCGGTCGCGCGAGGGGAATGAGGGGGGTCAATAAAGGCCCTGGGTATTCTCTTGATACGTGTTGTGCAGGATGTCGTTCAGGAAAACCTCGAAGTCCGCCTCCAGCGCCAGACCTTGCCCGGGCACGTACCGGAACAACCCGGGGCAGACCCGGGGGTCGAGGCTGCTATCGATGAACAAGGCATAGGAGAACCGGTCGGCTTGTCCCGGTAGTTGCTCTTTCACCCTGTGGGCCACGGCGGCGACCGGCGTCGCCGAGTGACGAGTCAATATCTCCATCGCGCAGCCGAAGTTGACGATGAACTCGCCAGGGCGGGGCGAAACGGGAAGCCAAGCCCCCTCCCGGAGAACCTCGAGGCCCGGCTCCAACGAGCGCAGCAGGGTGACCCAGCCCGAATCCTTATGAACATTCAGCCCACGGGCCCGCACCTGGCTGCGGAAGTGGTTGAAGGTCAGGTGGTAGGTTCCCTGCATGGACAAGCAGCGTCCCGTGGCCTCGTCCCACAGGGTAGCAGGCAGGTCCAGTTCCGCCAGGACGGCACGCAGTATCTCGAGGCCGAAAGCGCGCATCTGCTCGGCCTGGCGCAGCAGCGGCGCGGGGAAGACGGTTTTCCAGAAGCGGCTTTCCAGAAAGAACTGCTCGACCTGGTCCACCTCCCGTGAGAAGTAGCCCTCCCTGGGCGCCAGACGGCTCTCCGTCCATTGGGAGAAGCCCTGGTAGGGCGAGAATTCCCCCTCTTCCCGGGCCCGGTAGAAATGGCGGGCGAACACGTCCCCGGCCATCAATTCCATGCCCGGCGACTCGACGAAGAAGAACCCATCGGCGATAGCCCGCGCGAAACCATCGGCGGTCTCGAATACCAGTCTTCCATCGACCAATTTGGCCGAGGCCAACGCATAGGTGTCGTTCTCGTTCATTCCTGTTCCCCAAGGCGGTTGTGGGGTGAATAGCGCGTGTGCATGCCACGGCTCCGTCCGGAGCGCTAAAGCAAGGTGTCGTCGTTATAGGTCCGGCTGACTTCCTGCTCGGCGAACGCCAGGACCGTTTGCACCTTCCGAGCACCGGCCGGCCCGTACTGGTAGATGTCCCCTGCCAAGTCGCTGTCGAGGAAGACCACGTAGGAATAGCGTTCGCTCAGGCTGTCGCGCTCGGTCCGGACCACGCCGTGGATGTTGGCGTGGACTTTCCGGGGCAGGTGTTCCGAAAGCACTTCCATGGAGCTGCCGAAGTTAATGATGAGGTGGCCGGGCTCGGGGTCGATCGAACGAAGGCGGCCGTCGACATAGGCAATCAATCCGGGCTCGGTCGAGCGCAATACGGTGATCCAGCCCGAATCGCGATGGAACTTGGACCCCCGGGTCGGTTTGTCCGCGCGAAAGTGGTTGAACCCCAGCATTTGATGCCCCTTGCCCTCGGAGAGCCCACTGGTGATCTGCGCCCACTCATCCGAGGGAATGCCCAGCCCTTCGAGCACCGACCGCAGGACCCCAATGCCCAGTTCCGCCATGTGCACACCGAGCGAGGCCACGTCTTCGGGAATCAGGTTCCAATTGGCTCTTTCGATGTAGAAGTTCTCCCACTGGTCATGCTCCCGATCGAAATAACCTTGGTAGGCCCCCGGCACCTCGCGGGTCTTGAACCCGGTATAGGGAGCGAGAGCGCCCGCCTGCGGGGCGAGAAAGCAACTCCGGACGAACCGGTCGCCCGGCGTGAAGTCCAGCTCTGGCGGGGGTTTCAGCAGGAAGAATCCTTGCCTCAGCGCCTGCTCGAACCCCGTGGGCCGCTCAAAGACCAGCCGGCCGTCCACCAGGCGCGAACGCGCCATCGCAATGGGCGGGTAGTCCTTCGCCTGGCTCTCCAGCGGCATGGGCGGAAGCGTCACCGGCGAGCGTAGCGTCGGCGACGAAGAAGAGGGGGGTTTCATGTCCACTGGCGCCTCCTGCGAACCTATGCACGCCTAGCGATGGGCCGTTTCCACCCTCGGGTGGAATTCGTAGCCCATCTCCGCGGCTTTCTGTTTTTGAAAATCGAGGAAGGACTGCACCGGCTTCACGCGCCCTTCGCTGAACTGATACAGGTCCTGATCCCAACGGGGCCCGATGTAGGAGCCGAAGGTAAACCTGTCCGCCTTCGCCGCCCGAGCCTCCATCTTGCGTACGCGGTGATAGCTGGCCTTGATGGGCGTGGCGGACTTCTCGGTCAGCACCTCCAGGGAATGGCCCAGCACGAGCGTGAAGTGGCCCTCCAGCGGGTCGAACGGGATCCAGGCCCCGTTCTCCAGCGACTCCAGGCCGGGCTCCGTGGTGTAGAGCAAGGTGGTGAAGCCACTGTCCTTGTGGGCGGTCAGCCCGACGGGGTGGGCGGTGTTGGAGCGGAAGTGATTGAAGATGCAGTACTGAAGCGCTTCGTGGGTGGACAGGCCACCGGTGATCCGGTCGAAGTGCTCCTCCCCGATGCCCACCAGCGTGAAGAGCTGGGCCAGGACGGCCTGGTTCAGTGCGTTCATCGCCCATAGCAGGTCGGCGGCCGGCTTGGGGAAGTACTCCCGCCATAACCCGCATTCGATCTGCAACAGTTCGTCCTGATCGTCGCCCGTATGGGAATAACCGAGCAGGGATTTGCCGAGGTCCTTCCGATGAAAGCCGCGATAGGCATCGTCGGCGCCCCCATCGGGTTCGAGGTAGTAGTTCTGGGCCAGGGCGATGCCGGCCGAGAAGTCCCAGCCTTGGGGATATTCGAGATGGAAGGCGCCCAGCGCCCGGGCTCGGGCGAACCCGTCCTGCTCCTTGAAGCGCAATGCGCCGTCGAACATCCGGGCGGATGGAAGGCTCGTGCTCATCGAACTGTCTCCATGACGTTCAGGTTCACAGGGCACCGCCCTTGGCGGTGAGGGTGAGCGTCCCCGGCTGGCGTGGACGGGGCATGGCGCTGTGAGGCGCCAGCGTGGCGTCGATGCCGCTCACGCTGACCCGGTAGCGCCCGTACAACTGGGTGAGGATCAAGGCCTGCTCCCTGACGGAGAACAGGCGGCCCGGGCATTTGCGCGGGCTGCGATGGGTATTGATCATGTTGAACGAGTTGATTTCGTACCGATTCCTCGCCAGCAACGAGGCCGCCTGGCCAGTGCCCGCGTCGTCGTGGATGGCCTGCCGGATATTCTCGGAGTCGAACCGCTCGGGACGGGGAAAGCGCCTCGCATCGCGATTGGCTCGCCGGCGATCGAGCCAGAGCATCGTGTCCGCGGGAATCGTCACCTCGGCTCCACGATGTTCGACGCGAACCGGGCGATTCGTCTTGCGCCAGAGTGCCGTCGGGTTGCTGCCCCCTAGCCGGATGGCTTCGAGCACCAGGACATAAGCCAGGTCCAAGGGTTGATCGTCGGTGTCGATGGCCCGTAGCAGGCGGTCCTTTTCGCCCGGGGTGGTTTCCAGGTAGGCGAGCGTCCAGAGCAGGCTCAGGGCGGTGGTGTCGTAGGTCGCGACGATGATCGTCCCGAGCTCCTTGAGCGAGGCCGCATCCAGCGTACGGATCGCCTCCCGGGTGAACGGGCGGGAGAGGCTGGCGAACTGGGCAAGGATCATGTTCGTCGGCGCGGCCCGAACGATCGACTCATAGTTGGAGTCGAGCATGTCGCGCGTCATCTCGACGATCATGTCCGCATTCTTGATCGAGTCCGGGTTCATCTTGCTGATGACGTCCGAGGCGATCTCGAAGAAATCCCGGGCGATCAGGCCGTATTCGGGGCTCTGGAGGTAATGGGTAAGCGGCTTCTGGTGGAAATCCAGCACGCCGGGCAGCCCACTGTCGATATGGGCCACGATGTGGAGACAGAACTCATCCAGGGGCAGCGCCCGCCCTTCCACGCGCCCCAGGTAATCGCGCGCCATCTCGAGCACATGAGGGTCCAGGCTGGTGACGAACCTGTTGCTGCCGAGCACCCGCTCGACCACGGCGCGCTTGGCCTTGCGCCGGGCGTCCTCCAAGGGGAGCGCGCCCAGAAAGGAACCGAACAGGTCGGCATTCGAATTGATCGACGGCGCCAAGTCCTCATCGTTGACCAGCGGGGCGTTGGTCGTCTGGTAGAGCGCCAGCGCATCCCCCAGCCAGAAGGTGCAGAGCCCATCGTTGGCTTCGGCCAGCGCGCTGATGCCGGACCGTTCGAAATAGGTAGAGGCATCGAGGCCCTGGCAGACCGTCGCATGGCGGAACGCCTCGGCGTGATCGGCGGCCGGGCACGCGCCGGCGTGATGGGCGATGATGCCGGGAAAAGGCGCTGGCTTGCTCACAGACGCTGCCCCCCCAGCTTGCGAGAGTCGTCTGGCGCACCGACGCCCTCCCCGGCCGCATGCGCCTCCGCGATCCCAAAATCGGCATAGCGGTCTTGCCAGGTCCGCTCGTTGAACTCGCGCAGGAAAGTTTCCACCGGCATGACCGGCTCGGCCTCCTGGCCATTGGGCGCTATCCGGTAGAGCATGTCGTTCGCCGGCGGATTCAGGAAGGCCGCGAAGGAGTAGCGGTCTCCCCGTCCGCTCACGCTCGAACACTGGTCCACCCGATGAAGCACGGCCGCCGCGGGGCACGCCAGGCCGGAGGTGAGCAGCTCCAGGCTGCCCCCGAAGTTGATCAGGAAATGCCCCTCGATGGGCTCGATGTCGACCCAGCCGTCCTGAAGCTTCGCCTGCAGGCCAGGCTGGTCGCAGTACAACACGGTGATGAAACCGGTGTCCTGGTGCGCGGGCGCGCCGGGCATCTCGCGCTCCGTGCGGTAATGACTGACGGCGAACCACTTGACGCCGCCGCCCTCGCTGGTGGCGCCCGTGACCTTCGGCCACAAGCGCGGAGCCACGCCAAGGTTGTCGAGGATATCGCACAGGATGTCCCGCGCCACTTGGTGCATTTCATCGCACAGGTGGCTTACCTCGGCGGGGAACGACAACTCCCTTTGCCGGGCGTCCGCCAAGATATGCTCCGTCTGGAAGTTGTCCCGGTCGAAATAGATGTCCGGGTTTTTCCGGTGATTCTGATAGCGAGCATCCGCGGGAGGCAAGTCCGAATCAGGCTCCCGGTAGAACTCCTGCGCGAACCTGATGCCTGGCGAGACATCCAGGCCATCCGGGATCAGCAGGGCGAAAAAACCGTCGCGTAGCGCTCTTTCCAATCCATTCGGTTGAAAGAACACAAGGCGTTTCGAGGCATCGAGATAAGCCCGGCAAGGATGGAACCGAGAACGTCCGCTCATGGTTGCTTCGCCTCCCTGACAACGGTGCCCTGGTAGATCTCTTCATCGTTCGCGTCGATGATGTCGCGCGAGCCGCAGACTCGCCTGAGCCCCCCTGTCGACGAGTAGCTGTAGATGCCGGCCTCGGCGCCCGGCGTGCAGTGACTGGACGTGAAGTGAGCGAAACTGCAACGGTCATGGGTCTGGCGACTGACCCGGTGCATGATCGCCTTGACAGGCGTGGAGGACTCACGGGTCAATACTTCCATGGACAACCCGAAATTGACGACGAAATGGCCCGGGTCGGGCACCAAGGCTTCCCAGCGGTCGTTCCGATTGACCTCCAGTCCCGGCTCGGTCGTTCGAAGAAGCGTAAGGAAACCATCATCCTTGTGGGAAGCCAGCCCGACGCCATCGAACCGGGGACGATAATGATTGAACGTCAGGTGGTAGGAACCCTGTGCTTCGGAAGCGCCCCCTGTCGCCAAGTGCCAGTGCCCCGGTTCGATATCGGTGAGGGCCAGAATCGCCCGCAGGACCTGCCGGCTGAGCTGAGTCAACCGCTCCCCTGCCTGGAAGATTTCGACGGGATAGTGGGAGGCCCAGAAACGCCTCTCTAGAAGGAACTGCTCGATCTGGTTGGTTCTTTCGTGGAAGCCAAGCAACGGATCGTCGAAGGTGGCGGACGTCACTTCGCGAAAGGCCCCATACGGGTGTTTCGCCGCTCCCTTGAAAAAGTGGCTCGCGAACAGGTCACATGCCTGTACGTCGAGATCGTCCGGTATCCGAAGCAGGAAAACGCCGTCCTGCAAGGCCGTGGCGCGAGCTTGGTCCGAAGCGAAGACAAGCAGGCCGTTTGCCAGTGAGGCTCGTTGCAATTCCGCCTCGGTATCCACGGGGCGCTCGTCCATCCGCTTCGCGTAAACATCCTGATAGATCGAACCGCGATTCAATTGCCAGGAGGTCGGGTTAGGCGTGGTTGTCATCCCTCATCTCCTCTTCAACTGCAGAGAAACCACGGTGAGTTGTTGCAACTCTTCCAGCACGCCCGGGAAATCCCCCGCGGCTATTTCGGCCAGGGTGCTGAAGGCGCCCGGATAAGCCATGACCCTGAAGCCCCTTCTCACCAGGCAGGCAAATACCGAAAATTCTTCCAGGAAATATTGGGAGGAAAACTCCAGCCGTTGTTTCTGCTGCGCCTCGCTCAAATTATCCCACTCGTGCCGATGATAATTTCTTCCGAACTTCTCAACGGACTCGCGGAAGTCTGCATGTTCCAGGAAAAATTCGCACAGGCGGGAATAGAGCTGCTTGCACTCCGCACTGCTCTGTATTTCCGAGCACGTGATGAATTGAAAGTTCGTGTCATGCCGATAAGCATCGAGCATGACAGTATTTTTCTCCATGAATTCCCGACCCAATCTAAGCGCTTCGTCGCGAGCCGATTCCTCGGACATATTGCGCGTGGACTGTAGGGTGATTCGATGAATATGATCGCCAATCAATATGCCGCAGTGTTCGAAACGGCGCGCCGCCCATTCCACGATGGAGTGGAAACGGTTCGGGGTGAAGTTTCTGTTTTCCAAGCTGATGCCCAGAAAACAGCGGGGCTCGCTTTCGAAACTATTACGCCTGGATTGCGGCGAAACAAAAGCGATCTTCGCCTTGTAACGCTCGCCCATCAAAGGGCTACGCACGCCGAACAATTCTTCTGCAATTTGATTCATGGCTTGGTCCCAGAGACGATAGTCTGGATGCGAACTGGCAGTCGAAAACTTTGCAATGAAGGGTAGGTTCTTCGAATGATTATTCAACCTGCCAAATTTAGTAGCGAACCCGGCGCCCCCGATATAATTTGAAACATTCATGAAACTTGCTTTGCGATACAGCCAATTAAAGCAGCAAGCCCTTGGTAGTAACCCATCCGTGCAAACGTTAATAACGCCAATAATGGATTGAATATCTAAGCTCAAGAAAAGGCTCGATATACAATAGGCGGTCGAGTGCGTTTATCAGCGCGAGGCTCAGAGCGAGGCGGGTTAGATAAGACCAGAGTCGACATGCGCCACGAGGGCGCGGCCGGCAGCTACAGCCGAGACGACTGCCGCGAAAAGTTCAATCCACGCGCCCGCGCGGGGCGCGACCATCCCGGCAGAGGAGCCAATCAGCATCTGCCCAGTTTCAATCCACGCGCCCGCGCGGGGCGCGACAACGTGATTGCCGGCGAGGTGACCCATACCTGCGAGTTTCAATCCACGCGCCCACGCGGGGCGCGACCTGGCGTCTCTTTATCCGCGCAATGAAGGCAACTGTTTCAATCCACGCGCCCGCGCGGGGCGCGACGGCCAGTTGGGAGCGTTGGTCGCGGTTGTCGCCCGGGTTTCAATCCACGCGCCCGCGCGGGGCGCGACCCCATGTTGGGCGGCACTCTCGGTGTGTCGCCCGAGCAGTTTCAATCCACGCGCCCGCGCGGGGCGCGACTCGCCCCCAGTGAGCGTGGAGCCGTAGCCTCCGGTGTTTCAATCCACGCGCCCGCGCGGGGCGCGACCACCTGGCCGAGCTGGCAGGTACGGGCCACGCGGTTTCAATCCACGCGCCCGCGCGGGGCGCGACCTGAGGATCGCCACCCTACCCGTCCGGGAGTCAACCGTTTCAATCCACGCGCCCGCGCGGGGCGCGACGCTGGTTGATCGCGTGCATTTTGTCGATCCCATAGTTTCAATCCACGCGCCCGCGCGGGGCGCGACGCCGGGCACGAACGAGTCCCAGGCCCGGCCCATGTTTCAATCCACGCGCCCGCGCGGGGCGCGACCATCGACATGCCGTAGGCGGTGACGCAGATATCGTTTCAATCCACGCGCCCGCGCGGGGCGCGACTAGCCGGCGTGTCCGGCTTTGATGTGCAATTTAGTTTCAATCCACGCGCCCGCGCGGGGCGCGACTCCGGGTCCGCCTACGTGGGCATCCCCTACTACAGTTTCAATCCACGCGCCCGCGCGGGGCGCGACTGCCTCGTATTCCTCCGCAGCCCCCTTTCGGATGTTTCAATCCACGCGCCCGCGCGGGGCGCGACACGACGTAGTCTGATGAGCATCCGCCAGATCAAGTTTCAATCCACGCGCCCGCGCGGGGCGCGACAATCTGAGGAATTCTTGTGCTTCCACCCATCCAGTTTCAATCCACGCGCCCGCGCGGGGCGCGACGGGGCTGCGTAGGTGGCGAGGGCTATGGCGAGCTGTTTCAATCCACGCGCCCGCGCGGGGCGCGACTGCCCACTTATAACTCATTGATCAACATGAAAAAAATCTTTTACTTCAGCGAAACATGTCGTCTTCGAGCGAGAAGCCCCCTCAAAACTCCTAGCTTCAAAGAAAAAGCATAGGAATCAAGCAGCTAGAGAATTGCGAACCTCCCAGGGTTTGGCTGGCCGCTTTGGGTTCGCACCGGCGCTAAAGAATCAGCGGGCCATTCAAGTCGAGTACGACCTTGGCGCCAACATGCTCCACACGGTGCTGCCAGTTCGTGCCTAAGTAGTAGAAACGCAGGCTGTCCTGTTCCGGATTGATCAGGTTGCACAGACGATGCTTGAGGAATGCCCACTGCGCGCTATCCACCTCGATCTCGAACACCGAGTATTGCACTCGCTGGCCGTAATCGCGGCAGGCCTTGGCCAGGCGGCGCAAGCGCTTGTTACCCGCCGCCTCTTGGGTGCTCACGTCATAGCTGACTAGAACCATCATGTCGCACACCTTACTTCCACAGAAATGGCGGATAAGCCTCCAAGTCGCCGCGTAGATGGCGAGCGAGCAATTGCGCCTGGATGTAAGGAAACAAGCCCAGTGGTGCCTTCTCGCCAAGGAAACCATGCTGTATTTCCTCACGCTTGCGCTCCTGGTAAGCAGTCAATAACGTCTTGCGCGCCTCCTCCTTGAGGAGTACGGCTCCATTGTCCAGGGTACGGAAGTCGCGTTCGCCCAATTGCTTGCGGTTGATCAGGGAAAGCGCCAAGCGATCGGCCAGCACGGGACGGAACTCCTCAAGCAGATCCAGCGCCAAGCTGGGTCTGCCGGGACGGTCGCGATGCAGGAAGCCTACGGCCGGGTCCAGTCCTACGGTCTCCAACGCCGAGCGACAATCGTGTGTCAGCAGGGTGTAGAGAAAGGACAGGAGTGCATTGACCGCATCCAGAGGCGGTCGGCGGCTGCGCCCGGCGAAACGTAGGGCCGGGTTGTCGATACGGATCAAATGATCGAATACACCGAAATAGGCCTGGGCGGCCTCGCCCTCCAACCCTCTTAGCAGCTCCAGCCCGGGTGCCTCGAGCAACCGCTCGGTGATTCGCCGCAAGCGCTTGTGGCTGTGCGACAGGGAAAGTCGCGCCTCTTCCGGCAAGCCCTCGCCATGGTCACGCAGGGCCCGCCCCAATACCGCACGTTGATTGTGCACCTTGCCCAACAACAGGTTGCGCACCAGCGCCGCACAGCCGTCCGGATCATCGCTTCGACGGTACTGCTCGCGGCGCAGCAGGACATTGCCGGACACGGGCCCTTCCACTCGGGCCAGGAACTTGCCGTGGGGTGTCAAGTAGCAAACGCTAATGCCTTGCTCCGCGCAATATCCGAGCAATGGCGGTGATACCAGTACACGGCCGATACACACCAGGCTTTCGAGCATATGGGCTGGCAGGCGCCCACGTATCTCGCCCGCCACCTCCATGACGACATTGGCTCCGTCCTTTTTCAGCCAGGCGCCCTCGGTGGTGACGTATAGGGTATTGAGCTGTCGCCGCATGTCTCACTCCTCCTTGAGCTGCAGACGTAGCCAGCCTTCGACGCTGGTGCTGCGTTTGAGCAACCTGGGCTGGCACAGATCGATCAGCGAACAGGGGTCGCAACGCTTGGCCTGGTACTCGGCCAAGGGTGTGCGCCTCACGGCCAGTAACTCACGCGTCGCCTGGATGACCCGCAGGGTCAACCGGCGCAGCGCGTCGTCGAACGTCACGATCTTGCGCCGCCGGGTTTTCCCATAGAACAGTGCGCCTTCCGCTAGCGACTTGCCGAGCATCGCCTCCAGGCAGAGGGCCTGAGCACAGAGCTGCACCTCGTCGGCGCGATGGGCCTTGGGCCGCCCGCGCTTATATTCCACGGGATAGGCGCGTTCCTCATCGTCCGTCGTACGGAACTCGACCACATCCGCCACGCCCGTAATGCCCAATTCCAGATTAAGCAACGGCATGGCGGTAACGGTGCGTACGCCATGACGTTGCTCAACCTGGTGCTGATCAGCGCGCTCATGTAGCAAGCGCCCTTCGGCGGTCTGCCGGTTCTCCGCCCACAGTCGCTCGACATGGATCAGCGCGCATTGGCGCGGGCAATAGAGGTAGTGCTGCAGGGCGGACAGGGGAATGAGATCGTCGTCTTCCATGGCCGCCCGTTCCTTGGACTAGAGGTACTCGCGCATGCTCACGCCCTGGGGAAGAGCTTCCGCGTCGATGCTGACACAGTAATCCTGGAAACCGCGTGCCGGTATATCCGCAGCCCCCTCGACTCGCTCGACCTTGACGCTGTCGAACAGCACATGGGCGGGCGCATTGCCCATGGCATGCTCATGCTTGAAGACGATCAACTTGCGCGCTGCCATCTCGCCGCGTGCCGCCGAGCGGTCGTGTTCGAACATATTGGCCAACGCGCGCCACAGCAGCTCCAAGTCGTCGTCGGAAAAGCCGGTTCGCTCGGCCAGCTTGGCGGAGATGAAACCATGGGCGCGGTACAGGCCGTAAGGCACGATGTGCTTGCGGCCCATGGTGCGCTCCTTCTCCAGATCCTTTTCGTTAGTCACCGCCATGCGGGTGATGGATACCTCCATAGGCAATACCGGGTCGATGGATGTAGCGAATGCCAGCTGGATCGGTCCACGCACCTGGCCGGCATTGATCTCGGTGGTCATCACCGCCCCGAAAGCACGCACATCGAAGAAGTTCTTGCACATCCAAGCGGTCAGCTCGCGCGCCTTGGCTTCGTCCTTGGGCAGCTTCTTCGCCTCTGGCACGATACCGAGCGCCTCATAGGCCTGTTTGTGCTGGTTATTCAGCACGGATTTTTCCTGCATATAGATGGCATAGCCGGGAGCACCTTCCCGCTCCAGGCTGACGTAATTGCGGATCTTGCGCTTGAGGCAAACGTCGGTGACCAACCCCTGGTTGGTTTCCGGATCGAGGCGGGGCATGTTGCCAGCATCCGGGTCGCCATTAGGATTGCCGTTGCTGACATCAAAGAGGTAAACGAACTCGTAGCGGTTGGCGATGGCGGTCATTCTTGTACTCCTTCCTCGACGGAATCGGGGCCCCGGTTGAAACGGGCCTGGACCTGTTGGTAGTAACCAATGGCGAAGCGTCCCTGGTCCTCCAGGCGCAGGCTGCGCGGGAATTGGCTCGGCATACCGTCGATGATTTCGCCGATATCGCGCTCCAGGTTCACTGCCAGCCCGGGCTTCTCCTTGCGCAGCTTGGTCAAGTGGTTTTGAGTGTTGCGCAGCAGCATCGGGAAAACCATGGCCGGCGTGGCGGACGCGGCGCCGTAGTAGCGGTCCCGGATGGTGGCATTGACCCTGTCACCCAGGGCTGCGCGTTGTGCGCCTTCCAACACCGCGAATAGTCTCCCCAAGCGATAGCCGGGGTTGCTGGCGTCCTTATCGAGACTCATGGGTAGCTCCTCTTGATGAACCTTGCCGCTCAGGCGTGCCTCGCGGGCGAGCACGGCCTTGCACAGCGCGACGCGTATTCCGGAGACGTCGCCGTCGGCGCGCATGCGCATGATCAGGTTGGCTAGCAGACTGCGCGGATAGCGGCTGCCGGTCAGGATGGCACGGGTCATTTCACCGGCCAGTTGCGGGGGGACGTCTTCGGCCTTGGCTCTGCCGTCACGGCTGGGGGCGGTGGCATAGAGCAAGCGCCAGATGGCCGGCTCCGTCTTCCAGGGTAGAGGCTCGAGGCGCAGATCCCGGAAATGCTCGGCCAGACGCTGGGTGAATACCGCAAGGCTGTCGACTACCCAGAACCGGATGGACAGTCGCGAGGCATTGGGCGCCAGCCCCAATACGAAAATGCGGGTGCCTTCCTGCAGGCGCGGGTCGAGTTCGTGCAAGAACCGCCCCTTGGCCACGGCATCCAGCACACCGCGCAGCTTTTCCGCTTCCTGGCCATCGTCGGCGGGTGGCTCCAGCAGGCTCCAGAAGATCGACTCGGCGGCGACCGCCTGGGCAGGGGTGACCGCCTGTGCCCAGAACACCACACTCGCATCGCCGATTTGCAGGCGCTGGCGGTTGTGCTCGTCGCGACGCAACAAATGGTTGAGCACCGTGGTATAGGCAAAGGCGGCCTGTTCGGAGACCGGCGCATTGTCCCCCTGGCTCTTTCCGTAGGAGGAAAAAGCGTCGAGGTTGAAGGAGACGAGGGAAGCCCCCGAACTCTGGGCACCATTGACGCCCTTGACCGCTGGATGCAGGCGCGCCAATGGCTGACGTTGGCCGCTGACCAGGCACAGCCCCTCGCGGCTATCGCCATTGGCGAACAGCCGGGCACGCACCGCCTGAGCCGCTGGTGTCTCGTGCAGATAGCGCTGTTGGCCGTCCAGGCGGAATACCAGGTTGCAGTCGAGCATTTCCTCGCTGAACAGTGGCGGCTGGAACTGCTCCGGCTGCCAGCGCTCAAGGAACTGGAGCAGGGCCTGCAGACCGGGGTCGTCTTCCTCGACCAGGATCTGCCGGTGCAGTGTCTTGAAGGCTTCGTGTTCCTGTCGGGTGCGTTCTCCGCCCTTGGCACTCACGCCCAGCACATAACTGGTCTTGTCCCAGAGTACGTTGGACTTGATGCCCGAGGTGCGCTTCTCCGGCTGCGGCACACTCATAGGCCTGGGTTGGGGCTTCTTGCCAGAGAGCAAGCGAATATCCTGCACGTCCACCAACTCGCCTTGCGCGGACAGCAGCAAGGCGTAGCTGATCTTTTCCTGGCTGTAGCCGAAGGGTGAGATATCCGCCTCATCCCGCTCCAGCAGTCGCTGGTAATAATCATTAAGAGCCGAAAGGATCATGCCTTGACCTCTGCCGTCCTGAACGCCGGTACCTCGATCAGCCCATCGCGCATCAGGGCCCGGAAGAAGTGCGGGGTCATGCCATCGGCGAAATCAATGTCATGCAGCATCCAGCCCAGATCACGCTCACCGCGCAGGGCAGCATCGACCTCGGGTTCGGCACTGTCCTCTTCCAGCAACCGAAAACTGGCCGGAAACTCGCGCACCCCTAGGCAAGGCGCATGGAAGCACTGCCCCTTCCGCGCGCGGCGGTTGAAGATATCCAGGTGCTTGCCCACCGTGTCGTCGGTGCCGGCCCTGTCGGTCATCTCGAAATGCGCCTCGATGACATAGGCGACATCGCGCAGCAGAGTTGTCGCGCGCTGCTGGCGATCCTCCTCGACCAGAGTCACCAAGCCGTCGATGCGCCCGGCCTTCATTGCCTTGCCGACGCTGGCGGCGGATAGCTTGCCGCCGACCTCGTTGCGCCGGATGGACTCGAAGCGGATCGGCTTGAGCACCTGGATGCGATCCACCACCCAGCGAATCGCCGGTTTCCAGTGGATGGCCTCGAGAATGCCGCGCGCGGCGGACGGCGTGATCGCATCGTAAGAGACGCGCTCCACCTTCATTTCCGGGCGGGTGAAGCAGGCACGCTCGCCCCAGACCATTAAGCGAATTCCGTAGGCCATCGGCCCTCCCTTTCACATCATCCAGGCCAGGCCGCTGTTGCGCGTCCCGACTACCAACATAACCGCTCACTGCTGACAAAGGCCGGATTATCCCAGTGCAAGCCGAATTGATGGTGATACAGATCAGGGTTGACCAACACCATGAATTGCTCGCCATAGCGTTCGCCAGCCACCGGCTGGATCGCGCCGGCATCCAGCAGTACCTGATAGCCCTTGCGTGGTATCTGCACCAGATAAGGCTGCAGGCAGCGAGCGAGGGTGGCGCAACCGTCTGCGGATTCCAGCTTGCGCAGGGCATCCCTGGCCTCGTCATCGAAGGGAATGATGACGGGCAGTTGCAGGCTCTCGATCATGCGGAACTTGCTGGCCAGGGTCTCGTAAGGCAGGCCGTCGAGCCGGCCTCTTTCGATTAGATCGAGCAGGTTGCCCGCATCTAACTCCTGGGCGCCTTTCTGCCAGTAGAGCAGGCGGAAATAATGCTCGATGGCCGCCATGGACAGGCAATCGTCCGGGTAATGGCGCATCACTTCGCGGGCGGCCTGGGCGAATTGCTTGAGCTCCTCGGGAGGCGCCCAGTCGGGATTAGCCGTGGCGAACACCAATACCTCGCTTTCGGCGAGCGGCCGCTTGCCTTCGCGATTGCAGCGTCCCGCGGCCTGGGCGATGGAATCCAATCCGGCCTCGGCACGCAGTACCACGGGAAAATCCACATCCACCCCGGCCTCGATCAGCGAGGTGGCCACCAGGCGACAGGGCTCGCCCTTTTTGAGCATCCGGCGCACCTCGGCCAGCACGTTGCTACGATGCTTGGCGCACATCCGGGTGGTGAGATGGCGGGCACCGGGCAACCCGGCAAATGATTCATAGAGCGCACGGGCATGGCGTCGGTTATTGACGATGCACAGCACTTGTTCACGCCTGGCGATCTGCTCGGTCAAGGCTGCATCTTCGAGCGCCCCCAGTACCCGTACCCGGGCCCGCTCCAACTCCCGAAACAACCGCTGCGGCTCGGGCGCCAGCTCACGCACGTCCTGCAGCCCACCAATGAAATCCGGCGATTGCAGCGCTGGCTGGGTGGCAGTACAGAGCACCGGGCTACAACGGTAGTTGAGCGCCAGCTCATCAAGGGCGGCAACGCAGGGCCGCAACAGCTTGAGCGGTAGGGTCTGCGCCTCGTCAAGAATCACCACGCTGCCGGTGATGTTGTGCAGCTTGCGGCACTGGGCTGGGCGGTCGGCAAACAGGCTTTTGAAGAACTGCACCGCGGTGGTCACCACGATAGGCGCGTCCCAGTTTTCCATCGCCAGGCCCAGCTTCTTCTTGGCCTCCAGGGTCTGCCGGCGATCATCAACGAAGGCGCTGTGATGCTCCAGCACCGCCTCCTCACCCAGGGCCCCGAGTGCGTGGCGGAATACCGCGGCGTTCTGCTCGACGATGCTGGTGAAGGGAATCACGTAGATCACCCGGCGCAGCCCATGAGCCAGCGCGTGATCCAGGGCGAAAGCCAGGGAGGCCAGGGTCTTGCCGCCCCCGGTGGGCACCGTGAGAGAAAACAGCCCGGGTTGCTCGCTCGCCTTGCCGCGCACGCCGGCCAGTATTTCCCCACGAAGGCGGTTGACCGGCGTATCTCCCTTGAACTCAGCCAAATGCCGATCAAGGGCTGCGCGTAACTCGACCAAGGATGGGCGCGCTTGCCTGCGAAGGGAGTCCCGCCCTTCGACGCGGTGGTAGAAGGCCTCGGTATCGAGGTAGTCCGCATCGACCAAGCAAGAAAACAGCATCCGGCCCAGAAAGGCCCACTGGAAGAAACCTCTTTCCGGGCGCGCTTTTAGCGGTGGCGGTTGAAGGCGCTCGGGTAGCACGATTTCCACGCGCCAGGCCTCCAAGAGCCGTGGCAGCCCAACCCCCTTCAGGCGATCGACCAAGGCAAGTCGCTCACCAGCCTCGCGGCCATTGGCCAATCCGGCATGGTGGCCAGCGATGCCGTAGGCTAGCAATTTGCCTAGCGCGCCATAGCGCTCTACCGCGAGCATGGCCCCGCGAGTGGAGTGATCGACACAAATGGCCTCACCCGCAATGCGCCGCCGAAACTCGTCGGTGTATTTACCCAAATCGTGCAGCAGACCGGCAAGGGCAGCTAATTCACCGCCACCGAAGAAGGTAGCCTTCTCTCCCGCCAGACGGGACACAGCCCATAGATGCTCGGCCAAAGGCTGCCAATCGCTGCGATCCGGCTTTGAGGTGGAGTGAGCAAAAAAGCGAGTATCGCTAGCCTCTGTTTCCATGGATGCGTTCCCTGCCAAGTCTGCGGATGTCGTGGAGCAATCTAATTGCTAAACGCCATCACGCCAACCGTTCTCGTAGCCGGGCATGTCCATAGCCGCCGGAGGTGGGATTACGGCGGCCCCACAGGCGTCGTTAAGCCGAGGCCATGCGGGCAACCTTCGCCCGAGCAGGTGAAGCGCCACCGCCAATGGCTGCCAAGACAGGGCAGAACCTGCAGAACCAAGGGAGCACACACCTGTGCCAGGCGTGCAGGCTTTCCAACCGCTTGTAAACAGAAGCGGTACCACAGCCGCCCGCACCTTGCAGCAGTTTGTCCTTCACGTTGATGGCTCAACACTTATCGAGCCGAGCTGCCACGTCCTTAGCGGTGCCCACTGCAACAGTCAGTGGCTGCGGATCGGCCGCCCGAGGCAGGCTCGCCTAGCGATACCTGTGCCGCGGGGGCGGCCACCGGACGAAAAGTAGCCAAGGCTCTCAGCCGCTCGCCAGGCCGGTAGGAAAAATCTGGAATTATCGGGCGTCTGGAACCAACGCCGGCATGCTGGCGAAACCTCGAATGTCGCGGCTCACCTTATACCCTTGTAATCGCTGATTACTCGGAGACGCTTCGCTGCGTCTGCAAGGCAATTTCAGGCACTTAGAAACAGAAAAGCCCACCTAGATAGGTGGGCTTTCAATATATACATCACGCGATGCGGGCCTAACGCTCGACCCAGACGGTGCTGGACAAGTAAGTTCGCAACACCCCGGGGCTATGCAACTCGTCGCGTCTAAGATGGTGGGTCGTGTAGGATTCGAACCTACGACCAATTGGTTAAAAGCCAACTGCTCTACCGACTGAGCTAACGACCCAACGCCGCGCATGATACTGATTTATTTCATAAAATCAACATAAAGCGGCGATTTTTTTTGATAGAGCGTGGGATCGGTCACTCCGGCCTCCGCGAAACCCGCCGCGCGCAGGCGGCAGCTGTCGCATTTTCCGCAGGCCCGTCCTTCCCAATCCGCTTGATAGCAAGAGACCGTGAGCGAGAAGTCGACGCCCGCCCGGGCCCCTATATCGATGATTTCTGCCTTACCCATGTACTGCAAGGGCGCATGGATACGAAACCCTCGTCCCTCCACGCCCAACTTGGTCGCCAAATTGGCCAGCCGTTCGAAACCTTCGATGAACGCGGGTCGGCAGTCTGGATAGCCTGAGTAGTCCACGGCGTTCACGCCAATGAAGATGTCATGGGCTCCGAGGACTTCCGCCCATCCCAGCGCCAGGGATAGAAAGACAGTATTCCGGGCGGGCACATAGGTAATGGGAATACCGTTAGTCGGACCTTCCGGCACCATGATCCGCGTATCGGTCAGGGCAGAACCGCCAATCCCATCCAAATCGAGACCGATCACCTTGTGCATCGCCACGCCCAATTGTTGGGCCACTCGCTCGGCCGCCTGCAACTCCACGCGATGCCGCTGGCCATAGTCGAAGCTCAAGGTATAGCAAGCGAAACCTTCGGAGCGGGCCAAGGCAACGACAGTCGCCGAGTCAAGCCCGCCAGAGAGAAGAATCACGGCTTTCTTTTCGTTCATGTCTCGTACCTCAACGACCCGGTTCGTCGTTCCAGAGAATCTTGTGGAGCTGCACTTGCAGGCGAACAGGCAAGCGGTCGGCGATGATCCAGTCGGCGAGCACTGTCGCCTCGACCTGCCCATGGCTCGGTGAAAACAGCACCTCGCCTACCCGTTCATCCAGGCGGTAGCGAATGAGTTGGGAAACCGCCCAGTCGTAGTCATCACGAGAGCAGATGACGAACTTCACCTGGTCGTTGGAAGTCAGGCAGTCGATGTTTTCCGGACGATTCTGGGAGGACTCGGCCGAGCCGGGCGTTTTCAGGTCCATCACCCGACTGACTCTTTTGTCCACTGGCGCGATATCCAGCGCGCCACTCGTTTCCAGAGACACGTGGTAACCCGCGTCACAGAGCGCTTCGAGCAGGGGAATGCAATTGGGCTGCGCCAGGGGCTCGCCACCGGTCACACAGACATGACGGGAGCCATGGCGGGCCACCTCCGACAAGATGGTGGCAAGCGACATGATCTGGCCGCCACTGAACGCATAGGCGGTATCGCAATATTGGCAGCGCAGGGGACAGCCGGTCAGGCGCACGAACACTGTCGGCAACCCGACTGTTCGTGTCTCCCCCTGCAGCGAGAAGAAAATCTCGGTGATTCGCAGGGTACGTTGCATATAGAGCCACGGGCGTGACGGCTGAACAGGCCATCCGCCTCCGTTGCAGGAATGAGGATGTAAGGCAGACTAAGCCGCCAAACGACAAAGCCCGCGATGGCGGGCTCGGTCAGGTTCGGATTCTAACGTCGTGGGCGCTTAGGGTAAACGCTGGATATCGCGTTGCGCCAATTGAGCGGCGGAACTACCGGGATATTGAGCGATGACTTGTCGAAGAATGCCCTTGGCCTTGTTGGTATCGCCCAGGCGCTGCTCGACATCCGCGAGCTTGTACAACGAATCCGGCACCTTGGGGTGATTGGGGTAACTTTGACCGACTTTGGCGAAGGCTTGAGCGGCGCCTTGCAGGTCACCCTTGGTGAGGTTGACTTCACCCAGCCAGTACTGCGCATTGCCTGCATATTGACTACTGGGATACTTGCGCAAGAAGGCGGTGAAAGCCTGACTGGCTTTATCGAAGTCTTTCGCCTTGATCAGGTCGAATGCCGCTTCGTAATAGAGTTTTTCCTTGGCAGGGTCACCGGGCTCGCTGCTGGCCGCAGATTGCGGGTTCGTGGCGGGAGGAACAGGCGTGCCCCCGGCATTGATGGCCCCGTCGGCCGGAATGCTGCCTGCGGCGCCCGCAGTGCCGCTGCCCAGTCGTTTATCCAAATCCTGATAGCGTTCCAAGCCTTCCTGCTTGAGCCGCTGAAGTTCGTATTGCTGCTCTTCCACCATACCGCGTAGCCGAGCCACTTCCTGCTGCATCTGCTGGAGCTGCATGAACAGCTCACCTTGAGCCGAAGCCGGGGCGGAAGCCCCGGCTGCGGCGTAGGTGCCAGTCGTGCCATAACCCGCAGGCGGATAATTGCCATTACCTTCCACTATTGGCACTTCGGCCATTGCCGCGAACGGTAATCCAAGGGCCAACATAGTCAAAGCACGACGGCACTTACGCATGGCGTATTACTTACGCAGCTCTACGCGACGGTTCTGAGCCCAGGACTGCTCGTCATGGCCGGTAGCGACCGGACGCTCTTCACCGTAGGAGACCAGTTCCAGTTGAGCCGGGGAAACGCCCTGCAGAACCAGGTAGCGTTGAACGGCATTGGCGCGACGCTCACCCAGAGCCATGTTGTACTCGCGGGTGCCACGCTCGTCGGTATGACCTTCCAGAACGACGCGAGCGCCGCTGGATTTCAGGTCTTTGGCGTGGACGTCCAGAGCGCGCATGGCTTCCGGCTTCAGGTCGGAGCTGTCGTACTCGAAGTAGAAGGTGGTGATGGCACGCAGAGCGGCTTCTTCGCTCAGGCTGCCGTCGACCGAACCGCTGTTCATGCCAGAGGAGGAACCAGCGTTCGGGTCCATGCCAGCACCCGCGCCGCTATCGTCGCCGCCTTTGGAGGAACAACCTACGGCAACGGCCATTGCCAGAGCCAGAGCAGCAAACTTGCCGAATTTCAGCATTTCCATGATGTAACTCCTAATGAACCCCAGGTGTGTGTTTAAGTATTGAGAGTTGGCGACCGCATCAGTTCAAGTAAGGCGACCATGAAGGCTCACGGACCTCACCTTGGGCGGCAGGCAATGGAATTCTTATGCGTCCATTTGTGGACACGAGCATCAGCACTCCATTGCCCTGCTGGCGGGTGGCGTAGATTAGCATGGTGCCGTTGGGCGCAACAGTGGGCGACTCGTCCAGACTGGTGTCGGACAGGACCTTCAAGCCACCGCGTTGAAGATCTTGCGCGGCAACTTTGAAGTTGGTGAAACCATCCTGACGATGAATCATCACGAGGGTTTTTTCGTCTGCGGACAATTTCGGGTTGGCATTGTAGTTACCTTGGAAGGTAACGCGCTCGACCGAACCGCTGGCGATGTTCATTTTATAGATCTGCGGTTTGCCGGCCCGATCCGAAGTGAAATAAATAGTCTGGCCATCCTTGCCCCAGAAAGGCTCGGTATCGATCGCGTAGTGGTTAGTCACGCGCTGCAACTGACGCGAGCCGACATCCATGACATAGATTTCCGGATTCCCGTCCTTGGACAGGACGAAGGCCAGGCGATTGCCGTCGGGCGACCAGGCAGGCGCGCCATTCAGCCCTTCGAAGTTGGTGACCTGTTCCCGGCGCCCGGTATCGACATACTGAATGAAGATGCGCGGACGTTTCTGCTCGAAAGATACGTAAGCGATGCGGCGACCGTCCGGAGCATAACGGGGCGACAGGATCGGCTCGCGGGACTGCAGCAGGGTCACCGCGCGGGCGCCATCGTAATCGGAGCGCTGCAGGGTATAGCGGGTATTGTTGACGCCGAAACGCTCGGCGGTGACGTACAGCATCTTGGTCGAGAAGGCCCCTTTGATGCCCGTCAGTTTCTCGAAGGACTGGTCGGAGATGTGGTGCGCCATATCCCGCAACTGATCGGTGCCGCCGCTGACCGAACCGGCCATGACCTGCTGCTCGGTGGTGACGTTGAACAGAGCGAATTGCACCTGCAGGCGCCCGCCCGCCGGAGTGACGCTACCGACCAGCACGTACTGAGCCCCCAGCGCTTTCCAGTCGCGATAGATCACTTCGCTGGCCTGGGAGGGCAGGCTGATCATGTTCTGCCGGGGAATCGGCTCGAAGAAGCCGGAATTGCGCAAGTCATTACCGATGATCTCGGCCATGTCATCCGGCAACACGGTGCCACCCTGCCAGCCGAAAGGCACCACGGCGATCGGCGTGGCGCGGTCGGTCCCCTTGGTGATGACCAGGGGATCGGCCGCCTGGACGGCCCCCGCCAGCATGAACATGCCGAGCAGAACGATACGAATCAGGGTATTCACAAGCCTAAATCCTCCGGTTTGAAGACCATCCGCCGTTGTCGATAGAGGGAATCGAACTGCGCGCGGGTCAATTGCTGCATTTCCGGGATGCGACCTACGTTACGCACCGCCGCAACGGCGGAGTTATCGAAAGGTACATCGCCGCTCGAACGGGTCACGCTCGCATTGGTGATGGTGCCATCGGGCAGCATTTGGATCAGAACCTCGACGCTCATTCCATTGCGCGCAGAAGGCGGGCGTCGCCATTCCTGACTGACCAGGCTGACGATCAGATCGTCGAGGCTACCCGCCACCTGGTCACCGACCTCGTCGGCCAGCGTCTGCTCGTTCTGCACATCGTCGGATAGAAGATCGGCCAACGCAGCCGCTTTCTTGTCCTCGGTGGCTTTACGACGAGCCGTTTCGGCGGCCTTCTTCTTGGCCAGCTCGGCCGCGGTCTTCTTCCTGGCCTCCTCGACCGCTTTTTTCTTCGCTGCCTCGGCGGCCGCTTTCTTCTTGGCCTCCTCGGCCGCTTTCTTCGCGTCGTCGGCCTTCTTGGCCTCGGCCGCCTTCTTGGCCTCCTCGGCGGCTTTCTGCTTGGCTTCCTCTTCCGCTTTCTTCTTGGCGATGTCGGCCTGCTGCTTTTGCTCTTCCGCCTTTTTCTGCTCCTCGGCTTTCTTGGCCTCGGCCGCCGCCTTGGCGGCTTCCTCGGCCTTCTTCGCTTCGGCGGCCTTGGCATCGGCGGCGGCCTTGGCTTCCTCGGCCTTTCGAGCTTCCTCGGCTTTCTTTTGTTCCGCCGCCTTGGCGGCTGCTACCTTCTGCTCCTCGGCTTTTTTCTGTTCGACCTGATCGGTTTCGTACTGGGGCGCCGAGGTCTTCTTCGATTCGCCCGCGATCTTCTTGTTGGTCTGGGTGGTAGCCTGGCTCTGGGACTTGAGCTGATACAAGGTGGCCTGCACGATGGGCTTGGCCGGCGGCAACTCCGGAGTCATGGCGAAGCTCACGAACAGCATGGCGAAGATCAACGCATGCAGCGCGATCGCCCACAGCGACGGCCAGAAGTAACCTTCCGACGAGGAACGCACGCGCGTCTGCATCAGGGCGCCTCGGTGATCAATCCGACGTTGCCCACGCCGGCCTGTTGTAGGCCACCCATGGCCGCCATGACCGCGCCGTAGTCGACAGCCTTGTCCCCGCGGATGAAGACCTGCACCTGCTTACCCTGGCGTCGGCTCTCGCCCATGATCGCGGTCACCGCCTTGGTCATTTCCGGCAGGGTCAGCGCCTTGTTGGTCTGCTTCTGGGTATCCACTTCGCTGCCCAGGTTCCAGTAGTAGGTCTTGTCGGCCTTGATGGAAATGGTCAGTACCTGCTTATCGTTGTCCTGGGGCAGCGCCTCGCTGCTCACCTTGGGCAGGTCGACCTTAACGCCCTGATTGAGCATCGGCGCGGTCACCATGAAAATCACTAGGAGCACCAGCATCACGTCGATGTAGGGCACCACGTTCATTTCGGCGACCGGTTTGCGTCTTTGGCGAATTCTGGCCATCACTTAAAACCTATCGAAAAGTTCTGCATCACGCGCTCGTGCCGACCGCGACTCATTCCTCGCTGGTGTGGACCTTGCGGTGCAGGATCGCCTGGAATTCGTCGGCGAAGGTGTAGTAGCGGCCAATCAGGACCTCGCTACGGGCGGAGAAACGGTTGTAAGCGATCACCGCCGGAATCGCGGCGAACAGGCCGATGGCGGTGGCGATCAGGGCTTCGGCGATCCCCGGGGCCACGGTGGCGAGGGTGGCCTGCTGCACTTGGGCGAGCCCGCGGAAGGAGTTCATGATGCCCCATACGGTACCGAACAGGCCGACGTAGGGACTAGTGGAACCGACCGTGGCCAGATAGGGCAGGCTCTGCTCGAGCTTTTCCTCTTCACGGGAGATGGCCACGCGCATGGCGCGCGCCACGCCATCCATCACCGCGTCCGGATCGACGCCAGATTGTTGGCGCAGCCGGGAGAATTCCTTGAAGCCGGCCCGGAAGATTTGCTCGACCCCCGAGTCCGGATCGGGATTACTGCCCGCCTGACGGTACAGCTTGGACAGGTCGATACCCGACCAGAAACGCTCCTCGAATGTGTCCAGTGCCTTCCTGGCGGCTCGCAACATAGTGCTGCGCTGGAAAATCATGATCCATGAGGTGACCGAGGCGGCCACCAGCGCGAGCATGACCAGTTGCACGACGATGCTGGCGTTACTGATCAGACTCCACATGGAGGTATGGTCGACGGCATTGGCTTCCACGCTTAATCTCCTGCTGGGGACGGTGCCCGTCCGAAAGGGTCGGGTCCGGTCATAACGGGTCCGGCAAAGGCCGAGCGCAAGGCCTTGGGCATGGACCGGGGTTTCAAACTATCGGCGCGTACGCAGGCCACCAGAAAGCGCCCTTCGCAGAGCAGCGCCCCATCCGATTGCCGCAGAACGCGCTGACGAAAACGCAAGCTGGCCTGGTTCAGCTCCATTACATCGGCGGTAACCACCAATTCGTCGTCCAGCCGCGCCGGCGCGTGATAACGCGCCTCGCACGAATGCACGACGAAGAGCAGGTTCTCTTCCGCCAACCGCGACTGGATGAAACCCAGGTGCCGCAGTCGCTCGGTTCGAGCCCGCTCCATGAATTTGAGGTAATTGACGTAGTAAACGATGCCACCGGCATCGGTGTCCTCGTAGTAGACGCGACACCGGTACACGAACGGCTGTGCCTCGTTTTGCGCGCGCATACTCTAGTGCTTACTCCCGAACTTGCCAATCGGCGAACGGTGCTTTTCCACTTAGGTATCACTCGTCGGGAACAGGTCGGGCGTCGCCGTTTCGCCAAGGCTCTTGGGCGCGTTCAGGCCGAAGTGCAAATAGGCATGCCGCGTCACCACCCGGCCCCGAGGCGTGCGCATGATGTACCCTTGCTGAATCAGATACGGCTCCAGCACATCCTCGATGGTATGGCGCTCCTCGCTGATGGCCGCGGCCAGGCTGTCGACCCCGACGGGCCCTCCATCGAACTTCTCGATCAACGTCAGGAGCAGCCGTCGGTCCTGGTGATCGAAACCACGCTCGTCGACATCCAGCAGGTTCAGCGCGAGGTCGGCGATGGGGCGGGTTATGTGGCCCTCGGCGCGGATCTCGGCGAAATCCCGGACCCGGCGCAGCAGGCGGTTGGCGATACGGGGCGTGCCCCGGGCGCGACGGGCAATCTCGAACGCGCCCTCGGCCTCGATAGGCAACCCCAGGATGCCGGCGGAGCGGCTGACGATGGTGGCGAGGTCCGCCACGTTATAGAACTCCAGGCGCTGGACGATTCCGAACCGATCGCGCAATGGGTTGGTGAGCATGCCAGCCCGGGTGGTGGCGCCCACCAAGGTGAAAGGCGGCAGGTCCAGCTTGATCGAGCGCGCGGCGGGGCCCTCTCCGATCATGATGTCGAGCTGGAAGTCCTCCATGGCGGGGTACAGCACTTCCTCGACGATGGGGGACAGGCGATGGATTTCGTCGACGAACAGCACGTCGCCGGCTTCCAGGTTGGTCAACAACGCGGCGAGATCGCCGGGGCGCTCCAGCACTGGTCCGGACGTACTCTTGATCGAAACGCCCATCTCCTGGGCGATGATATTGGCGAGCGTGGTCTTGCCCAGCCCCGGAGGACCGAAGATCAGGGTATGGTCGAGGGCCTCGCCCCGCCGCTTGGCGGCGCGAATGAAGAGGTCCATCTGTTCGCGCACGCCCGGCTGGCCAATATAGTCGGCCAGGCTCAGCGGCCGGATGGCGCGGTCGAGCTGCTCCTCGCGGTCGCGGCTCGTGGCGGTGATCAGACGATCGGCTTCGATCATGACGACCCGCTTTTCACAGTAACGTCCATCCAGATACCTTTCTCATCGAGGCGGTCAGACCATGCCCTTGAGGGCGCGCCGGATCAACTCCTCGCTGCCCAGATCGTCCTCCAGCACGGCGGCAACCGCGCGACTGGCCTCCTGGGGCTTGAAGCCCAGGGAGATCAATGCGCTGACCGCATCTTGCTCCGCGCTTGAGACTGCCACGCCGGGGCGGGGTTCAACCACCAGCGTGGCGATGGTCGGCATGCTCTCCCAGGCCTTGAAGCGGTCTTTCAGCTCGACCAGCAAGCGCTCCGCCGTCTTCTTGCCCACCCCGGGGATGCGCACCAGGGTCGAGGTGTCCTGCGCCTGTACGCACCGCACCAGCTCATCGACTTCCAGCCCCGACATCAATGCCAGCGCCAGTTTGGGACCGACGCCGTTGAGCCGGATCAGCTCGCGGAACAGTTCGCGCTCGCGCTTCTCGAAAAACCCGTAGAGCAGATGGGCATCCTCGCGCACCACGAGGTGGGTGTGCAGGGTTACCGGTTCGCCCAGGGAAGGCAGCCGGTAGAGGGTGGTCATCGGCACTTCCAGTTCGTAGCCGACGCCATTCACGTCGAGGATCAAGTGAGGCGGTTGCTTCTCCGCCAGAGTGCCGCGCAGGCGTCCGATCACGGTGTTGGACTCATCTCGTTCTAAAGGCGCAGACGGCCGCCGCGCCGTTTGGCGGCGGTCAGGCCATGGGGAATCAGGGATTGGCGATGATGGGCGTGGCACATGGCGATGGCCAACGCGTCCGAGGCATCGATCTGGGGTTTCTGGGTGAGCTTGAGCAGGTGCATGACCATCATCAGGACTTGCTGTTTATCGGCGCCCCCGGTACCCGCGATCGCCTGCTTGACCTGGGTAGCCGTGTACTCCGCGATCTCCAACCCCTCCTCGGCACCGGCCAGTAAGGCCGCGCCCCGGGCCTGGCCGAGCTTGAGCGCGGAGTCCGCGTTGCGCGCCATGAAGACCTGCTCGATGCCCATCGTCACCGGGCCGTATGCCTGTATCACTTCCCGCACGCTGCGATAGACGACCTGCAAGCGCTCGTGCAATACGCCCGTGCCCGTGCGAATGCACCCGGACGCCACGTATTCGCAGCCCCGCGCGGTGGTCCGCACGATACCATACCCGGTGACCCGCGAGCCCGGGTCGATGCCCAGCACCAGGGTCATGACACCCTCCCACTGGCCGGCACCGAGCGAGGGAGCGTCCTGTCGATCATAACCATCACGTGACGCCACTCATCCTTCGCCCACATAGAAACGCCGGAGCGGACTCCGGCGTTCTTTCAAGCCAATTGCGCCATCACCTCGTCGGGGATGTCGGCATTGGAATACACGTTCTGCACATCGTCCAGATCTTCCAACATGTCGATCAGCTTGAGGACCTTCGGCGCGGTTTCCCCGTCCAAGGGCGCGGTGGTCGAAGGAATCATGGTGATTTCCGCTTCGTCCCCCTTGTAGCCGGCGGCGGTCAGGGCCTCGTTGACGGCGATGAAATCGGCGAAGCTGGTGAACACATCCACCGAGCCGTCCTCGTTGCTCACCACGTCGTCGGCGCCGGCTTCCAGGGCCGCCTCCATCAAGGCGTCTTCGTCGACGCCCGGGGCGAAACTGATCTGCCCCTTGCGCTCGAACAGATAAGCCACCGAACCGTCGGTACCCAGGTTGCCGCCGCACTTGCTGAACGCATGGCGCACTTCGGCCGCGGTACGGTTCCGGTTGTCGGTCATCGCCTCGACGATGACCGCCACGCCGCCGGGCCCGTAGCCTTCGTAGGTCAGCTCGACCATGTTGTCGGCCTCGCCGGAACCCACGCCCCGCGCGATGGCCCGATCGATGGTGTCGCGGGTCATGTTGGCGGTCAGCGCCTTATCCACCGCTAGGCGAAGACGCGGGTTATCCGCCGGAACGCCTCCACCCTGCCGGGCGGCCACGGTCAGTTCACGGATCAACTTGGTGAAGATCTTGCCTTTCTTGGCGTCCTGACGTTCTTTGCGGTGCTTGATGTTGGCCCACTTGGAATGACCAGCCATAACTCACTCCGTATACGTTGAAGCGGCGGCGCTCCGGCGCCGCCGGAATGGATCGATCACTCGGCCTTCTGCTGCTCGCGCAGGCGGATGTGCAATTCGCGCAGCGCCTTGCCATCCACGGCACCCGGCGCCTGGGTCATGACGTCGCCCGCGCTCTGGGTTTTCGGGAAGGCGATGACTTCGCGGATCGAGGCGGCTCCGGTCATCAGCATCACCAGGCGATCCAGGCCGAACGCCAGGCCCCCGTGGGGCGGCGCGCCGTACTTGAGCGCGTCGAGAAGGAAACCGAATTTCTCTTCCTGCTCCGCGTCGTCGATGCCCAGCACGCGGAACACCGCCTGCTGCATGGCCTTGTCGTGGATACGAATGGAGCCGCCACCCAGTTCGGTGCCATTGAGCACCATGTCGTAGGCGCGCGACAGCGCCACGGCGGGGTTGGCCTCCAGCTCTTGTGGCGTGCACTTGGGCGACGTGAAGGGATGGTGCAACGAGGTCAGGCTGCCGTCGTCGTTCTCTTCGAACATCGGGAAGTCCACGACCCACATCGGCGCCCACTCCTTAGTGAGCAGGTTGAGGTCATGGCCGACCTTGATACGCAGCGCGCCCAGGGCGTCGCAGACGATCTTGGCCTTGTCGGCCCCGAAGAACACGATATCGCCATCGACCGCGCCCACACGGTCGAGGATCGCGTTCAGGTTGGGCTCGGCGATATTCTTGACGATCGGCGACTGCAGCCCCTCCACGCCCTTGGCGCGCTCGTTGACCTTGATATAGGCCAGGCCCTTGGCGCCATAAATACCGACGAACTTGGTGTAGTCATCGATCTGCTTGCGCGGCATGCTCGCGCCGCCCGGCACGCGCAGGGCGGCGACTCTTCCCTTCGGATCGTTGGCCGGGCCGGAGAAGACCTTGAATTCCACATCCTTGAGCTGGTCGGCGACATCCACCAATTCCAGCGGAATGCGCAGGTCCGGCTTATCCGAACCGTAGCGGCGCATGGCTTCCTCGAAGGGCATGTGCGGGAATTCGTCGAACTCGACACCCAGTACGTCCTTGAACAACTGGCGCACCATCTTCTCGGTGATCTCGATGATGTCGCTTTCTTCGAGGAAGCTGGTCTCGATGTCGATCTGGGTGAATTCCGGCTGGCGGTCGGCCCGCAGGTCCTCGTCGCGGAAGCATTTGGCGATCTGGTAGTAACGGTCGAAGCCGGCCACCATCAACAATTGCTTGAACAATTGGGGCGACTGCGGCAAGGCGAAGAAGTGGCCCGGATAGGTACGGCTCGGCACCAGGTAGTCGCGCGCGCCTTCCGGGGTCGGGCGGCCGAGAATGGGGGTTTCCACGTCTAGGAACCCGTTGTCGTCCAGGTAGCGGCGGATGCTGCTGGTGATGCGCGCGCGCAGTTTCAGCTTGGCGGCCATTTCCGGGCGACGCAGGTCGATGAAACGGTAGCGCAGGCGGGTTTCCTCGCCGACATCGGAATATTCGTCCAGGGGGAACGGAGGGGTTTCGGCCTGGTTCAGCACATCCAACTCGTACCCCAGCACCTCGATGGCCCCGGAGGCCATGTTGGCGTTGCGCGCGCCCTCGGGACGCAGTCGCACCTTGCCGGTGATCTTGACCACATATTCGCTGCGCACACGGTCAGCCTTGGCGAAGGTCTCGACACGATCCGGGTCGAATACGACCTGGGCAAGACCCTCGCGATCCCGCACATCGAGGAAGATCACACCGCCATGGTCGCGACGGCGGTGGACCCACCCGCAGAGGGTGACTTCCTGGCCGTCCAGGGTCTCGTTCAACTGGCCGCAATAGTGGCTGCGCATCATGGGTCTTCACGTCCTCGAGTCTTGATTCGTTCCACCGGCCGTTACGGGCGGCGAGCCGCGGGGCAGGCGCCTCGGCGGCGAATGCACCGGCGCGCCGCGCCGGGAGACACGCTCATTCGAGGCACGCCTCTACAGCGCAGGGCCGGCGGCAAAGCGCGGGATTATATATGGTTCGCCTGCAAGAATCAGCCGCACCGATGCCGCCTACCGATGCTCGAACGCTTGGAAAGGCTGAACGGCGAAGCGTGCGACGAGTCTGTCCAGAAGCTGCCCGCTCCGACCTGGCGCGCAGGCTTCATTGTTTTTCCCCATCGCGCTCATTGACCGCGCTCAGGGCGAGGCCCCGGCACGCTATGGTAGGCTTTTTCCCAATCGGAGCTGACGCTCCACATCACCTCAGAGGAGAGATGGCATGGAAATCAATATCGGAATCTCGGAACAGGACCGCGCGGCCATCGCGGACGGGTTGTCGCGCCTGCTGGCGGACACCTATACCCTCTACCTGAAGACCCATAACTTCCACTGGAACGTGACGGGGCCGATGTTCAACACCCTGCACACCATGTTCGAGACCCAGTACACCGAACTGGCGGTCGCCGTGGACGACATCGCCGAGCGCATTCGCGCCCTGGGCTTCCCCGCGCCGGGCACCTATGCCGCCTATGCCCGCCTCTCCTCCATCAAGGAAGAAGAAGGCGTCCCCGAGGCCAAGGACATGATCACTCAACTGGTCCAAGGCCAAGAAGCTGTCGTGCGCACCGCGCGGGGCATCTTCCCGCTGCTGGACAAGGTCAGCGACGAACCCACCGCCGACCTGCTGACCCAACGCATGCAGGTCCACGAGAAAACCGCCTGGATGCTGCGCAGCCTGCTCAGCGCCTGACCGAAGGAAGGCCCGGACAGCCGGGCCTTCGCCGCCTCTCGCCCGCACGGAACACCTAAGCGCCTGATTTGTGAAATCCCCGGGCTTTGCTGTTAAATACGCCCGGTGTTTCTGACCGTCCTTCTTTTGCGGCCAGATCTAGCCGGGCCTCCGGCTTTCAGTCGTGTATCTTCCCAAGGTGAGTCCATTGAACATGTTGAAGATCGTCCATCTTTTGACGGGCGCAGTTGCTCTGCTGCTGTCCTTCATACCCAGCCTACGCACCGAAGCCCTGCCCTACCTGCAGCAACCCGATGCGCTCTACCTCGCGTTCTGCGGCATGCTGAACCTGCTGTTGGCGCCCATCGTGCCCATCTGGGCCAAGGGCACCCACCGGCAGTTGCAGAGGGTGGTATCCATCCTGCTGGTGATCGCCGTCGCGGCCCAGACACTGATCCTGTTAGCGCCTCTGCCTCATATCGGAGTCGTGCCGAGCCTGGTCGCGGTCTTCGTGGCCGTGGCGTTGCACCTGTTGCTCAACCTGCGCAAGGTCACCCTGGCGCCGCCGCTGCCCCAGGACATGACCAACCGCGAAACCGGCACGGTGAAGTGGTTCAACACGTCCAAGGGGTTCGGCTTCATCTCCCGCGACAGCGGCGATGACATTTTCGTCCACTTTCGCGCCATCCGCGGCGAAGGGCATCGCGTCCTGATCGAAGGGCAACGGGTGGAATTTTCGGTGATGCAGCGGGATAAAGGCCTGCAAGCCGAAGACGTGATAGCGGCCCCACCCCGCCGCTGACTCGAAAAAGCCCGCTCTCGCGGGCTTTTCCTTAATAGTGGGGCGGCGGAAGCTCGTCCGGCTCCACGCCCAACTGCCCCGACAATTCTTCTTGCCGCTTGATGAGGGCGTCCACCTGTAAGCGCAGGCGGTCCAGGGCCTGCTGATGGCGAACCACCACATCGTTCAAGGCCTGGATCGTGTCGTCCTGAAAGGCCAGGCGGCTTTCCAGATCGGCGATGCGCTCATCGACCTCCATGGTTCTCTCCTTCGATTAGACAGGGAGCCAGCGCCTGGCGCAGCCGCTCGCGCCAGGCCCGCAATGCCTCGGCCTCGTAGGGCTGCGCGGGCAAGCGCCCCCAGACGGGGCCAGGCCAGGCGGCATCGCCCGGATGGCGCGCGACGACATGCATATGCAACTGGCCGACGATATTGCCCAGGCTCGCGACATTCATCTTGGTCGCCCCGCATACGGCTTTCAGGGTTTCCGCCACATGGACGGTTTCTTCCCACAGTTGCCGCTGATCCTCGGCTGAGAGATCGAACACCTCGCTGACCTCCGCCCGCCTCGGCACCAGGATGAGCCAGGGGTAATGGACATCGTTCATTACTAACAGGCGCGACAGAGGAAGCTCCCCAAGGGGACACGTGTCGCGTTCCAAGCGCGGATCAAGAGTGAACATAGTGCGTCTCCAACGACACTGAACCAGCCGGGCTGCTGCCCAGGCGACAAACAAGGCGGCAGAATACTCCGCGCTCCGCGATCCACCAACGCAGCAGGCGGCGCGGCGCTCGCGTCATGCACTTTTTTGGTTCATAGGTGTTACCGAGGGCACGATGTCGGTTACACATTCAGCCCAGCCGGGCCAGGGCATGACCACACGGTAACAGGCACCCGCCTTGCCCACGCCTCGGCGCGCCACCGAAACCCCGCTTTTGCCAAAGGCAAAGCGGAGCCGACGGTACTTCAAACCTGCTCCCGCCCCGTTTGTGCACGGTTGTTGCTAAAGCAAGTCCGCGACACCCTCCCAAGACTGGAGTTGCGCTTCGACAGCGCTACTGCTCGAGCGCATCCGGGCCGATGGGAGGCGCGCCGCCAGCCTGGAACCGTTTATTGAAGGGATGCAAGCGACCTTCGAATATGCGACATGTGTCCCCGCCGCGACACCTCTGTGAAGAATTCGTATGGAATAGGTTTCATCTATCGCCTACTTAGTCTGCGTGCTATAAGTTAGCGCCGACAAAAAGAAGAGCCGTCACACTTTCAATAAAGGCGGCACGAATCTTCAAACCCTAAGGAGCAATCACCATGCAAGTCATGAAGTGGAGCACTATTGCCCTCGCTGTAGCGGCGGGTACCTCGCAAATGGCTGTCGCTGCCAGCCAAGCCGATTCCAAAGGCTTCGTCGAAGACAGCAGCTTCACCGTTCTGAACCGCATCCTTTATATGAACCGTGACTTCCGCAATGGTGGTACCAATACCAATGCGGTTACCGGCAAGACCAACGGTTATCGCGAAGAAACCGGCCTGGGCATCCGCGCCCTGTTCGAGTCCGGTTTCACCCAAGGCACCGTCGGTTTCGGCGTGGACGCCCACAGCCTGACCAGTGTCAAGCTGGACAGCGGCAAAGGCCGCTTCGGCAACGGCCTGTTCGCCCAGGACAGCGACGGCTCGGCCCAGGACACCCAGACCGAACTGGGCGGCGCGGTCAAGCTCCGCTTCTCCAATACCGTGCTGAAATACGGTAACCAGTTCGTTGCCTCTCCGGTCTTCGCCACCGATGACAGCCGCATCCTGCCCGAAGTCGCCACCGGCACCCTGATCACCAGCAACGAGATCGAAGGCCTCGAGCTCATCGCCGGTCACTTCAGTGGCATGAGCAGCCAGATTCAGACCGCCCACGACGACTTCCGCATGAAGTCCGCCAATATCGTCGGCGCCACCTATGCGTTCAACGAGAACGTCAGCGCCGCCGTCCATGCATCCGATGTCGAAGACTACTGGAAGAAGCAATACGTCAACCTGAACTACAACCAGCCGCTCTCCGACAAGCAAGCGCTGAACTTCGACTTCAACTTCTATAACAGCGACGACGACGGCAAGAAGCTCGGCGGCGAACTCGACAACCGCTTCTGGAGCCTGGCGGCCGCTTATAGCGTCGGCGCCCACAAGTTCACCATCGCCCACCAGCGTTCCACCGGCGACACCGGTTACCTGTACGGCATCGACGGCGGCGGTACCGTCTTCGTGGCCAACTCCGTGCAGTACTCCGACTTCAACGGCAAGGACGAGCGTTCCTGGCAGGCCCGCTACGACATCAACATGGCCTCCTACGGCATTCCGGGGCTAAGCTTCATGACCCGCTACGTGCGGGGTGACAACATCAGCACCGCGACAACCGACAACGCCAAGGAACACGAGCTGAACATCGAAGCCAAGTACGTCCTGCAGGACGGTCCGGCCAAAGACCTGTCCTTCCGCGTGCGCAACTCGATCTACCGTGCCGACAGCGCCTACACCGGCGACGTGAACGACCTGCGCGTGATCGTCGAGTACCCGCTGGAAATCCTGTAACTCCAGTACGCGGGAACCCCAAGAAGCCCGGCCTGTGCCGGGCTTTTTCATTACGGAGACTGCATCGGCGCCCACCGCCCCGCTGCACGCCGTCGGCATCTGTTCGAAGCCGATGGCACCGGCACCGGCACCGGCACCCGCCTACCGACGCCTCGCCAGCGCCGACCGCCGCGCGCCACCGATTCTGTACGCGACTGGATGGCCGCCGTACAATGCCCAGCCACGTTTCCTCGCAACCGACATTGACGGGCTCCCAATGCGCACCAGCCAGTATCTGCTTTCCACCCTCAAAGAAACGCCCTCCGATGCCGTGGTCATCAGCCATCAATTGCTGCTGCGCGCCGGGATGATCCGCAAGCTCGCCTCGGGACTCTACACGTGGCTGCCGCTGGGGCTGCGCTCGCTGCGCAAGGTAGAAGCGATCGTCCGCGAGGAAATGAACGCCGTCGGCGCCCTCGAAGTACTGATGCCGGCCATCCAGCCCGCCGAGCTGTGGCAGGAGTCGGGTCGCTGGGTGCAGTATGGGCCCGAGCTGCTGCGTCTGAAGGATCGCCATGACCGCGAGTTCTGCGTCGGCCCGACCCACGAGGAAGTGATCACCGATCTGGCACGCAACGAGCTGAACAGCTACAAGCAACTGCCGCTCAACCTGTACCAGATTCAAACCAAGTTCCGCGACGAGATCCGCCCGCGCTTCGGCCTGATGCGTGGCCGCGAGTTCATCATGAAGGACGCCTACTCCTTCCACCTGAGCCAGGAATCGCTGCAGAAGACCTACGACGACATGTACGGCGCCTATAGCCGGATCTTCAGCCGGCTCGGCCTGGACTTCCGTCCGGTGCAGGCGGACAACGGCTCCATCGGCGGCAACGGCTCCCATGAATTCCACGTGCTCGCCCAGTCCGGCGAGGACGACATCGTATTCAGCGACGCCTCCGACTACGCGGCCAACATCGAGAAGGCCGAGGCCATTCCCCGGGAAACCCAGCGCGCCGCCCCCACCGAGGCACTGCGCCTGGTGGACACGCCCGACACCAAGACCATCGCCGACCTGGTGGAGAAGTTCGGCGTGCCCATCGAGAAAACCGTGAAGACCCTGGTGGTGCATGGCAGCGAAGCGGGCCAACTGGTCGCTCTGGTGGTGCGCGGCGACCACGAGTTGAACGAGATCAAGGCCGGCAACCTGCCCCAGGTCGCCAGCCCGCTGGTATTCGCCAGCGAGGCCGAACTGCGCCAGGCCATCGGTGCCGGCGCCGGCTCCCTGGGCCCGCTGAACATGCCCCTGCCCTGCGTGATCGACCGCTCGGTGGCCTTCATGAGCGATTTCGCCGTCGGCGCCAATATCGACGACAAGCACTACCTCGGCGTGAACTGGGAACGCGACCTGCCGCTGCCCGAAACCGCCGACCTGCGCAACGTGGTCGCCGGCGACCCCAGCCCTGACGGCAAGGGCACCCTGCTGATCCGCCGCGGTATCGAAGTCGGGCATATCTTCCAGCTCGGCACCAAGTACAGCGAGGCGATGAACCTCAGCGTCCTCGGCGAGCAGGGCAAGCCGGTGACCCTGACCATGGGCTGCTACGGCATTGGCGTGTCCCGCGTGGTGGCGGCCGCCATCGAGCAGAACCACGACGAGCGCGGCATCATTTGGCCGGAAGCCCTGGCGCCCTTCCAAGTCGCCCTGGTGCCGCTGCGCTACGAGACCGACGCGGTGCGCGAGGCCACCGATGCGTTGTATGCCGAGCTGACCGGCGCGGGCTACGACGTACTGCTGGACGATCGCGACAAGAAGACCAGCCCGGGGATCAAGTTCGCCGACATGGAACTGATCGGCATTCCGCACCGCATCGTGGTCAGCGATCGCGGCCTGGCCGAGGGTCAACTGGAATACAAGCACCGCCGCGACGCCGAGCCCCAGTCCGTGCCGATGGCCGATATCCTGGCCTTCCTCGCCGCACGCAGGGGGCGTTGAGCCGACCGACATGTTCACGCGAAGCTTCCTCCGCCTCGTCGGGGCGGCCTTGGGTGCCGCCGCGCTCTGCGGCTGCGCCAACCACTTGCCGCAGCGCAGCGAGCACGAAGAGCGCACCGAACGCAAGCTGCTCGGCCACAGCCTGCAAATCGAGGTGGGCGAACCGCGGGTCCTCGAACTGCCGCAACGGCGGGTGCGGATCAACGAGCAGAAAACCTTCGAAGTCACCGACTTCGAGGTCACTCGCCGCTATGACCGCTACACCCCCTACCAGCCCTGGCGGGAACTGTATGAGATTCCCCTTGGCGCGGTGGCGGTGGTCGCGGGAGTGGGGGCCAACGCGCTCAACGTGGTGCTGCTCGGCAGCCTGCCGGACAGCGTCACCAAGGGCTGGATCAACTACGGCTTCGCCGGGCTCAACCCCTTCATGAACGTCGAGTCGAACGGGCGCTCCCAGCAAAACCTGGCGGACCTGCAAGAAAAGCAGCTCGACAAGCGCATGGAATACTCCAGCCTGCCGTGGGCGGAGCGTCCGGTGACGGTCAAGGCGGGAAACCAAGCCTATGAATTACTCACGGATCGCCAGGGCGTCCTGAGCCTGAACCTGCTCGACGGCCCCTTCGCCGAACAGGACGTGAGCCGATTACGCACCCTGGCGCTGAGCGTCGAGGACCCTCAGGACGAAACCCGCGCCGAGGCCTCGCTGGCCGTCAGCCCCACGCTGCGCGGCAAGCTGACCGAAGCCCATGGGTTGATCTTCGACGACCTGGAAGGAGACGACGTCTCGCAATGGGTGCATCGGGTCAAGCGCCTGTCCGAACTCGGCCTGGAAGAAGAGGCCAGCGAGCTGGAACAGAGCTTGATCGAGCTGACCCGCAACGACCCGGAATTGCAGCAGCAATTCCTCCATGCCCTGCGCAAGGAGGCCGGCCGCCTGGCCGCCGACCCCGGTCGCGATTGAAGTGTCCGCCGCGCTCAGCGGCGGATGACGAATGCCCGTAGCCCCTCGGGCGGGCAAGGTTCCAGCCGGACTTCGGTCACCGCCGCCCCGGGCGGACCGTCGGCCAGCCAATCGACCAGGCGATCCACGGCGGCGCCCTCGCCTTCGATCCAGGTCTCCACCCGGCCGTCGTCCCGGTTGCGAACCCAGCCGGCCAGCCCCAGGCGTCCGGCCTCGCGCCAAGTCCCCTGCCGGAAACCCACTCCCTGTACCTTCCCGTCGACGAAGCCATGAAGGGCGATCCGCGCCATCATCCTTGTTCCTGCCGCAACGCCGCCAGCGCGGCGGCCAAGCCGGCGGCGGTCTGTTCGCCCAACAGCCGCTCCCGCAACCGCCCTTGGGCATCGATCACATAGGTCACCGGCAGCATCTCGCTGCGGGGCAAGTCGAAGCGCGCGGCCGGATCTTGGGCGAGCACGGTGAAACGGATACCCAGTTGCTCGGCGGCCGCCGCCAGTTGCGGGCCCTGGAGATGGTCGTAGTTCACGCCGAAGACTTCCACGCCCTGGCCCGCCTGGCTCTCGGCGAAGGCATTGAGTTGAGGGATTTCGCTGCGGCAGGGGCCGCACCAGCCCGCCCAGTAATTGATCACCAGCCACTGGCCTTCAAGCCGCTCAGCCGGTACCTTTCGCCCATGCTGGTCGACGCCCGCGTCGTCCGCGCAGCCGCCCACGAGCAGCCCCGCCCCCATGATGAAAGCCGCCAAGACCGACTGGAGCCGGATCGCCATGCCCTCGTTCCTCGTATGCGCGAAGTGGTCGTGATGCCGGAGCCCCTCGTCCTGGACGTACCCGAACTCCAAGCGGAGGACCCGACGGTCCTGCTTCGGCTCGCCGAGACGCTCGCCGACGCCCGCCGCTTGCCCTGGGAGGTCGCGCTGCAGCGCGTGCTGAACCTGCTGCGCCGGCTCAATCGCAGCGAGCAGACCTTACTCGAAAGGCAGCGCGCGCTGCAAAGCCTCAGCGAGGAATTCCGCCACTACAGCCAAGACCAGCCCAGTGGCGGCGCGCGCCCCGTGGCGCTCCTGCAGGTCTGCGAGGAGCTCGCCCGCGGCTTCAAACGCCTGCTACTGCAGATCATGGACAGCCGGCACGCCACGCGGCCGCACCTGGTCTGGTGCCTGTACCTCGCCGAGCAGTTCGTCGTGCAGGCGTTGCTGCGCCATTACCAGTGCTATCAGGAGCCGCCGCCCACCCTGTGGCGGGACGCCCACCAGTTGTATGCCCTGGCCGAACGCCAGGACTGCCTCGACGAGCCGATCGCGGCGGCCTTCGTCCCGACCCCGGCGGACAGCGTGCGCGGTGTGTACCAGCAGATCCTGCTGTTCGCCCTGAGCAGCCCTTTTCACCTGACCGAATGCGAGGCTCCGCGCCTGTTCGGCGCGCTGGCGCCGCTGGCCCACCTGGCGCGTCTGCAACCTTGGGAAGAGGAGGACGACGCTGACGGCGCGTGGGTGATCGACCTGGGCCAGAGCCGTCCCGCGCGGGTCTCGACGCCGGCGGGGGGCATGCCGCGGCCAGGCCTGTTCCAGTTCGAGCCCGGCGCCTTGCTAGTGGCCCTGGACGAGCCGGCGCCGCTCCAGAGCCAGGAGGAGCGGGCCTTGCTGGAGCGGGCACGCCCTCACTGGTCCGGGCCCCCACGGCGACGCCATCCGCGAACGGAACACGGAGTGGAGTGCTCATGGGTCGCGGGGTTGGTTACCATCCAGGCGCACCTGCTCGGCGATGCGGACGCGGCGCGCGCGGCGCGCCTGCTCGACACCAGTTCCGGCGGGGCACGCCTGCTCTGCGCCGCGACCGAGGGCGACTCGGCCCCCGTGGGCCAATTAGTCCTTCTAGCGTCGGGCAGCGGCGCGCCGACCCTGGCGCTGGTGCGCTGGCGACACGTCAACGGCCAGGGCCTGCACCTCGGGCTGCGCTACCTCAAAGGGTTGCCCCGACCGGTCTGGGTCCGCCGCGTCCCTGGCGCCCACCCTCATCCGGCCGTGCTGCAAAGCACCCCGGCGCCCGGCGTCGGCTGGCACCACGGCCTGTGGCTGCTCGCAGGCCAATTCGCCGAGGGCGAGACGCTCTGGTTGCAATTGGCCAGCGTGAGCAGCCAGGCGAACCTGCCCCTGCCGGCGGCCAACCTGGAAACGCTCCAAGTGGTTCGCTACCCGCTCCGGCTGGCCTGAACCCGGCTTTTGCGAGCCGGATCACATCCGGTCGGCCAGAAGACACAGTTCGTCGGGGGCGGTCTGTTTATAATCCTCGCCTCGTCTTCTCACCTTCATTGGAACCTGCATGGCTACTGCATACGACAAGCTGGTCGGACCGGTACCCGCGCGTATCGTCGACGCGGCCCGGCCGATCATGACGCCCCGGGATGGGCGGGTGGCTGACTTCAACGTGGCCGCCTGGCTGCAAGTACCCGGGCTCGCCGATCTCCCGGTGTCGCTGGTCATCAACTACCGCGAGGGCGACCGGCGTCGCGAAGTCCAGGTGGATCATGGCCGGCTCAACGCCCATGGCAAGATCTTGCTCTCCGGCGTCGCCCGCCTGCCGGTGCGGCTGAAGCTGGAGGACGTTCAGGTGCGACTGAAAAGTGCCGTAGAGATACACAGCCTGATCGTCGAGGAGCTGTTCATGCAGCCCGTGGAGCAGCCCGGCGGCGACAGTCGCCACGCCCAGGCCTGACGCCCCACGAAAAAGCCCGCATCGCGCGGGCTTTTTCATTCAGCGAGACCGTCAGCGTTTTCCCGTCGGCTCGGTCCCGGTATCGGCCAGGCGATCAAGCCCTTCGGTGTCATCCTCGGCGGGTACCGGCACCAGGGATTCCGGCCAATAGGCGAATTCGAGTCCGGTGATCCGGTTCAGGCGTTCGAGGGCCTCGCGCGGATCGCGCTCGTGCAGGTGAATGACTTTCTTGATGGTGCTCATGGTTCGTATCCCCAGCCAGACGCTACTGATAGCAGTGTGACAGCAAGCTGTTCGGGGTTTGCCAGAAGTGTGCCAGGGTTTCCGGCCCGGTTCGCCGTGAGCCTGGAGGAACCCACGGCGGCGCCACGCCGCAAACTGACCTTTTTCGTCACTCACTCCCGGTTCAGCCAACTCGCCAGGCTGCCATCCAACAGGCGGGCCTGCTCCGCCTGTAAGCGCTCCAATCCCTCGCGCAGGGCCGGGTACCAGCCCTCGTTCAGCCCTTGCAGCGATGCCGGCAGGTGCTGTGCCCGGGGCAGCGGCCAGGGGCTGTGGCATAGCAATTGGTGCAAACCGTAATGATTGAGATCGCGACACAGCACCCAGCTATCGCCGCCGGTGCGGCAGACCAGTCGCTGCGCCTCCAGAAAGTCCAGCACCTCCCGCCATTCATCCTCCGGCAACAGCCAGCCGGCACGCCGCACATCCCGGTGGCGCACGCTCAAGCCTTTCTGCTGGCGGGCATGGAAGACCCGCAGGATGCCCAGCGCCACTACCAGCCGAGGCAAGGCCTGACGGCGCCAGTGGGGCGATGTGCCCAGGTTGCACACCAGTTCCGCGCCGAACAGCACGATCAGCCAAGACAGGTAGATCCACAGCAGGAACAGGGGCACGGTGGCGAACGCGCCGTAGATCAACTGATAGCCCGGGAACAGGCTGACATACAGGTGGAAGGAGGCCTTGGCCGCCTCGAACAGCACGGCGGTGAACAGCCCTCCCGCCAGGGCATGCTTGAACGGCACCCGGGCATTGGGCACCGAGGCGTAGATCAGGGTGAAGGCCGACACGCTGGTCAGCAATGGCATGTAACCAAGCAGTGTCTGCGCCCCCAGCAGCGCATGAGGCCCGGACAGCAGGGACAACGAGGTGATGTAGGTGCTCGCGACGAAACCGGCGCCCAGCAACAGCGGGCCCAGGCTGAGGATCGCCCAATAGAGGAGAAAACTAGACACGCCACGGCGCACCTGGCGCACCCGCCAGATGGTGTTGAAAGCCTTCTCGATGGTCACCAGCATCATGAACGCGGTGGCGGCCAGCAGGATCACGCCGGCCCAGGTCAATTGGCGCGCCTGGACGACGAAGGCCGACAGGTATTCCTGCACCGTCTCGCCGCTGGAGGGCACGAAGTTGCGGAAGATGAAGTGCTGGATGTCCAGGCCCACCCCCTGGAAGGCCGGGATGGCCGAGAGCATGGCGAAGGTCAGGGTCATGGTCGGCACCACGGCGAACAGCGTGGTGTAGGTCAGCGCGGCGGCGCTCTGGGCGCCGCGATCCTCCAGGAAGCGGTGCACCAGGAAGCGCCAGAATTCCACGATATCTTGCAAGCGTTGCGACATGCCGGGCCCCTTGGAGGCGGATACGCGGCGCATCGGGCGCCGAGATGTCCGGCGAGCGCTCGGACGCGGTTAGAATAGCCGCCCCCCATCCGCCGTTGCGACCCCGACATGACGCCGATTCTCTATCACAACCCCCGCTGCTCGAAATCCCGCGCGGCGCTCGCGCTGCTCGAGGCCCGAGGCCAGGCGCCCCAGGTGGTTCGCTACCTGGAAACGCCGCCGGACGCCACCACCCTGAAGGACCTGCTGGCCAAGCTGGGCATCCCCGCCCGCCAGTTGCTGCGCACCGGCGAGGACGAGTACCAGGCCCTCGGCCTCGCCGATCCCGCCCTGGGCGAGGATGACCTGATCGCCGCGATGGTGGCCCATCCGCGCCTGATCGAGCGGCCGCTCCTGGTGGTCGGCGAACGGGCGGTCGTCGGTCGTCCTCCGGAAAAACTGCTGGAGATCCTGCCGTGAGCGCGGGCTACATCCTCGTCCTGTACTACAGCCGCCACGGTGCCACCGCCGAAATGGCCCGGCACATCGCCCGAGGCGTCGAACAGGGCGGCCTGGAAGCGCGCCTGCGCACGGTGCCGCCGGTGTCCAGCGAATGCGAAGCCGTGGCCCCCGCGATCCCCGCCGAGGGCGCGCTCTATGCCAGTCTCGACGATCTCAAGGGATGCGCCGGCCTGGCCCTCGGCAGCCCGACCCGTTTCGGCAACATGGCGGCGCCGCTGAAATACTTCCTCGACGGCACCCTCAACCTCTGGCTGACCGGCGAACTGGTGGGCAAGCCCGCCAGCGTCTTCACCTCCACCTCCAGCCTGCACGGCGGCCAGGAAACCACCCTGCTGTCCATGCTGCTGCCGTTGCTGCACCACGGCATGCTGGTCACCGGGCTGCCCTACAGCGAATCGTCCCTGCTGGAGACCCAGGGCGGCGGCACCCCTTATGGGGCCAGCCATCATGCCGGGGCCGATGGCAAGCGTGCCCTGGACAGCCACGAAATCGCCCTGTGCCGCGCCTTGGGCCTGCGCCTGGCGCGTATCGCCCGTCGGCTGGAGGAGCCCCTGCATGGCTAGGAAAAAACACAAGCCGCTGCCGAGCCTGGAATGGCTGCAACCGCGCCTTCGCCTGAGTCGCGCGCTGGTGCTGATCGCCTTCTTCGGCCTGGCGGCGCTGTTGCTGGGCTGGAACCTGTTCTATGCCGACCTGCACGGCGCGCGCACCGGGGTGGTGCTGGCGGTCCAGTTGCTGCCGCTGCTGCTGGTGGCGCCCGGCCTGCTGCTGTCCCATGTCAGGACCTACGCCTGGGCCTGCTTCCTGATCAACCTGTATTTCATCCAGGGCGTGCTGGCGGCCTTCGATCCGGCGCGCCGGACGTTCGGCTGGCTGGAGCTGTCCCTCAGCGTGGCGCTGTTCTGCGGCGCCCTGCTCTACACCCGCTGGCGCTTCCAGTACGAACGCAAGCGCGCCGGGGAGGCATGAACCCGCGGGGGCGCCGCCCGGCGCCCCTGGCTACCAGCCGAGGGTTTCCTTGAGGAAGGGAATGGTCAGCCGCCGCTGCGCCTGCAACGACGCCTGATCCAGGCGCTCCAGCAGCTCGAACAACGCGCTCATGCTGCGGGCGCCCCGGGTGAGGATGAAGCGCCCGACCTCGTCGGTGAGGTGCAGGCCGCGCCGGGACGCCCGTAATTGCAATGCCCTCAGCTTGTCCTCGTCGGACAGCGCCTGGAGTTGGAACACCAGGGCCAGGGTCAGCCGCGATTGCAGGTCCGGGAGGGCGATGCCCAGTTCGCGGGGCGCCCGGGCGGCCGCCAGGAGCAGGCGCCGACCGGCGTCGCGCAGGCGGTTGAACAGGTGGAACAACGCCTCTTCCCAGTCGGGATGGCCGGCCACCGCGTCCAGGTCGTCGAGGCAGACCAGCTCGCATTGCTCCAGGTTGTCCAGCAGGTCCGGGCCGTGCGACGCCACTTCGTGCAGCGGCAGGTAGACCGCGGGCTCGCCGCGTTGCTCGAAGCGCAGGCAGGCGGCTTGCAGCAGGTGGCTGCGGCCGACGCCCTCGGCGCCCCAGAGGTAGATCAGGCTTTCCGTCCAGCCGGCGTCCTCTCCACACAGCCGCTCGACGTAGCCGAGAGCCGCGGCATTGGCGCCGGGGTAGTAATTGGCGAAGGTGGCATCGTCACGCAGACGCACCCCGAGGGGAAGCTGGATCGGTGTCATGCGGAGGGGCGGCGCGAGCCGGCTCGACAAAATGGGAGGGGTCAAGTCTATACTCCCGCGACGGGTCCGTAAAACGGCATGGTATTGCAGGAAAATCAAGGGCTTGCGGCTGGCCTCGGTTAACCGTGCCGGATGCCGCTCCGCCGCCTGCGGCGCCGGGGCTCGGTCGTGTTCCATGGGCGCCTGCACGTCGCCCTGGCGCCCTTTCCCTCGCCCCACCCAGGAGCCGTACCATGCGTCGTGCCCCGTTCTCCCTGCTGCTGCTCGCCTTCGTCCTGCCCCGCCTGGCCCCGGCGGACGAAGTCCGCGTCGCCGTCGCCGCCAACTTCACCGCCCCCATGGAAGCCCTCGCCGAGGACTTCCGGAAGGCCACCGGCCACACGGTGGTTGCCGCCTACGGGGCCACCGGGCAGTTCTACGCGCAGATCCGCAATGGCGCGCCGTTCGAGGTGTTTCTCTCCGCCGACGACACCACTCCCGCCAAGCTGGAAGCCGACGGCGAAGCCGTGGCGGGGTCCCGTTTCACCTACGCCATCGGCACCCTCGCGCTATGGTCGGCGAAGCCCGGCTACGTCGACGACAAGGGCGCGGTGCTCAAGGACGGCACGTTTCGCCATCTCGCTTTGGCCAACCCGAAGACCGCGCCCTATGGGCTGGCCGCGACCCAGGTGCTCGACAGGCTGGGCCTGACCCAGGCCCTCGCCGACCGGCGGGTGGAAGGCCAGAGCATCACCCAGGCCTACCAGTTCGTCGCCACCGGCAACGCCGATCTGGGCTTCGTCGCCCTGTCGCAGATCTACAAGGATGGCGCGATCACCGGCGGCTCCGCCTGGATCGTCCCGGCCGACCTGTACGAGCCGATCCGCCAGGACGCGCTGCTGCTACGCAAGGGCCAGGACAGCCAGGCCGCCCGGGCCCTGATGGACTACCTGCGAAGCGACCGGACGGCCGCGTTGGTCGCCCGCTTCGGCTACACCCGTTAAGCGGTCTCGCCATGCCCTTCACCGCCGCCGACCTGGCGGCCATTCGCCTGACCCTGGAACTGGCCGCCGTCACCACCGTGCTACTGCTCCTGCTGGGCCTGCCCCTGGCCTGGTGGCTGGCCCGCACCCGCTCGCGGCTCAAGGGCGTGGTCGGCGCGCTGGTGGCCCTGCCCCTGGTGCTGCCGCCCACGGTGATCGGTTTCTACCTGCTGGTGAGCATGGGCCCCCACGGCGCCATCGGCCGCCTGACCCAGGCCCTCGGGCTGGGCACCCTGCCCTTCACCTTCGCCGGTCTGGTGGCGGGTTCGCTCCTCTATTCCCTGCCGTTCGTGGTACAGCCGTTGCAGAACGCCTTCGAGTCCATCGGCGAAGGTCCCCTGGAGGCCGCCGCAACCCTGCGCGCCAGCGCCTGGGACCGCTTCTTCAGCGTGGCGCTGCCCCTGGCTCGCCCGGGTATCGTCACCGCTGCCATCCTCGGCTTCGCTCACACCGTGGGCGAATTCGGCGTGGTGCTGATGATCGGCGGCAATATCCCCGGCGAGACCCGGGTGGTCTCGGTGCAGATCTTCGATCATGTCGAAGCCATGGAATACGCCCAGGCCCACTGGCTCGCCGGCGGCATGCTGGGGTTCTCTTTCCTCATTCTGTTGACGCTGTACGCCGGCCGGCGCCAGCGGCCACGCTGGAGCTGACATGGAGGCCACGCTCGAGGCCCGCCTGCGGGTCGCCTACCCGGGCTTCTCGCTGGAAGCCGACCTGCGCCTGCCGGGGCGCGGGGTGACCGCCCTGTTCGGGACTTCCGGCTCGGGCAAGACCACCGTGCTGCGCTGCATCGCCGGCCTGGAACGCGGTTGCCGGGGTTTCCTGCGGATCGGCGAGGACACGTGGCAGGACGACGCCCGGGGCCTGCTGCTTCCCACCCATCGCCGCTCCCTGGGCTACGTATTCCAGGATGCGCGCCTGTTCGATCATCTCGACGTGCGCGGCAACCTGCTCTACGGCTTCAGCCGGGTGCCGACCCGCCAGCGCGCGGTGGCGCTGACGGAGGCGGTGGAGCTGCTCGGCCTGGGCGACCTGCTGGGCCGACGTCCGGCACGCCTTTCGGGCGGCGAGCGACAGCGCGTCGCCATCGCCCGCGCGCTGCTCGCCGCGCCCCGCCTGCTGCTGATGGATGAACCCCTGGCGGCCCTGGACCCGCGTCGCAAGGGGGACATCCTGCCATACCTGGAACGCCTTCACGCCGAGCTGGATATCCCGGTGCTCTATGTCAGCCATGCCCCGGACGAGGTCGCGCGGCTGGCCGACCACCTAGTGGTGCTGGAAGCCGGGCGGGTCCTCGCCAGCGGTCCCTTGGGCGAGACCCTGTCGCGTCTGGACCTGCCGCTGGCCCGCGAGGCGGATGCCAGCGTGGTCGTCGAGGGCCGCGCCGGACCTCACGACGACCGCTACGGCCTGCTCAGGCTGGAGTTGCCCGGCGCCCTGTACCTGCGGGTCACTCACGGCGCGCTGGCGCCGGGCCGGTCGCTGCGCTGCCGGATACAAGCCCGGGACGTGAGCCTGAGCCTGGCGCCGCCCGGGAGCAGCAGCATCCTCAACAGCCTGCCGGCGCGGGTAGTGGACGAAGCACCCGCCGATCATCCCGACCACGTGCTGGTACGGCTGGACGCCGCCGGCACGCCGCTCCTGGCCCGGATCACCCGCTATTCCCGGGACCACCTCGGGCTGCATCCCGGCCAGGCCCTGTGGGCACACGTGAAGACGGTGGCGTTGCTGGCCTGACGATGACCCGCCACGGCGCAGGCGGGCTGACGGGCCTCGCGTGGCGACCGACGCCTCTCGACGGCCGCCGGCCATGCCGTGCTGGGCCACGCCTCGTCGGCTGGACCGGCTGGCGCGCCGAACAATGCTCGGGGCGTGTTCCTAGAAAGGCACTCGGGCTCGCCGGGTCAGGATGGGCCGCGTAGGTCGGGCCACGTAGGTCGGACTTAGCCACGCTGGCCGCGCCACGTTGGCCAGCTCCATCGGCTCGGGCCGCGCCGCCATCGGGCCGAGGACACGATCGGCCCACGCCGATTACGCGGGACACCGCGCCGCTCACCCGCGCGCGGTGTCCAGCAGGCGCAACGCCTCCTCGCTCAAGCGCCGGACCCGTTCCCAGTCGCCGCTGGCCAGGGCATCGGCCGGCAGCATCCAGCTTCCGCCGACGCACATCACGTTGCCCAGGCCGGCGTACTCGGCGAGGTTGCCCGGCCCGACACCCCCGGTGGGGCAGAAGCGCGCCTCGGCGAACGGGCCGGCGAAGGCCTTGAGCGCCTCGGGTCCCCCGCAGACGCTGGCGGGGAACAGCTTGAAGCGCCGATAGCCGAAGCGATAGGCGCGCATGATGTCGGACGCATTGGCCACGCCCGGCAGCAGCGGCACCGCGCTTTCCAACCCAAGCCGCAGTAACTCCTCGGTACAGCCCGGCGTCACCACGAACTGGGCGCCGGCGTCCACCGCCCGCGCCCAGGTTTGCGGGTCCAGCACCGTGCCGACGCCCACGCACAGGTCCGGCCGCCGCTGACGGAGCAGGCGGATCGCCGCCAGCCCGTGGGGGCCGCGCAGGGTGATCTCCAGCGTCCCCAGTCCCCCCGCGGCCAAGGCATCGGCCAGGGGAAGGATGTCGTCCTCCCGTGGAATGGTGATCACCGGCAGGATGCGCGCCCGCGCGCCAAGGGCGTCGAGCCGGGCGATGGTCTGTTCGGGATTCATGATGGCGTGCCCTCCCGTGCCGTTGGGCACCAGTGGATGGTGAGCGGCGATCGCAGGAACGCCAGAATCGGCCAGCGCAACGGGTCGCCCCCGGCCAGCGCGGCGGCGAGGACCTCGCGCTTGGCTTGACCCTCCAGGGCCAGGTACGACCGCGCCGCGCGCCCCAGGAAGGCGCGGGTCAGGCTCAGCCGGGCGTGGGGCGCCTGGGGGGACCACATCGAGACGCAGCGGCGCGGCCCCTCGTCGTCCAAGGCCGCCTCCAGGCCCGGCGCGCCGGGAAACAGCGACGCGGTATGGCCGTCGGTTCCCATGCCCAGCACAACTACATCCGCCACGGGCCAGCCGGCGGCATCGGCATCGGCGCGTTGCGCGGCCGCTTCCAGGCTGTCAGCCGGGCGATAAAGGCCGTGGAAGGTGGCGCGGGACGCCTCCCCTCGCAGCAGGTGGCGGCGCACCAGCCCGGCATTGCTGTCCTCATGGGTTTCCGGCACCCAGCGCTCGTCCACCAGACCGACCCGCACCCTCGACCACTCCAGGGAGCGCGCGGCCAACGCGTCGAAGAACGCCACCGGGCTGCGTCCGCCGGATACCAGCAGGAACGCCGTCTCCTGACGCGCCAGGGCGTCCCGCAGGTCGCTCGCGACCGCCTCGGCCAGGGCCAGCGCCTGGGCCGCCGGTGCCGGGTTCTCCCGCCACTCGACGCCGGCGGGCAGGTTCGATTCAGAGGTCGCCATACCAATTCCTCCCATCCCGGGCGATCAAGGCCACGGCGGCCCCCGGCCCCCAACTACCGGCCGCGTAGGGCCGTGGCGGCTCGCCCAGCAATTCCCAGCCCTCGCTCAATTGATCGCACCAAGTCCAGGCATGTTCCACCTCGTCGCGGCGCACGAAGAGGTTTTGGTTGCCCTGCATCACCTCCAGTAACAGCCGCTCGTAGGCATCCGGCACGCGCTCGGTGTGGAAGGTTTCGGAGAAGTTCAGCAGCAACGGCACGGTGCGCAACCGCATGCCCTTGCCCAAACCCTGGTCCTTGGTCATCACATGCAGGGTGATGCCCTCGTCCGGCTGCAGGCGGATGATCAACCGGTTGCTCAGCAGGGGCCGCTGTTCCGGGGAAAAGATGTAATGGGGCGGTTCCTTGAAATGAATGACGATCTGCGACAGTTTCTGCGGCATGCGCTTGCCGGTCCGCAGGTAGAACGGCACGCCGGCCCAGCGCCAGTTGCGGATGTCCACCCGCAGCGCGACGAAGGTCTCGGTGCGGCTCCCGCGATTGGCGTTGGGCTCCTCCAGGTAACCCGGCACCGCCTTGCCGTCGCTGAAGCCGGCGCTGTACTGCCCCCGCACCACCCGCGTCTCGATCTGCCCCGAGGGGATCGGTTCGAGAGCCTTGAGCACTTTCACCTTCTCGTCGCGGATGCTGTCGGCCACCAAATCGCTGGGCGGGTCCATGGCGATCAGGCAGAGCAGTTGCAGCAGGTGGTTCTGCACCATGTCGCGCAACTGCCCGGCCTGGTCGAAGTAGCCCCAGCGCCCCTCGATCCCGACCTTTTCCGCCACGGTGATTTCCACATGGCTGATGTGGTTCTGGTTCCACTGGGTCTCGAACAGGCTGTTGGCGAAACGCAGGGCGATGAGGTTCTGCACCGTTTCCTTGCCCAGGTAGTGGTCGATCCGGTAGATGCGGTTCTCCGGGAAACGGCAGGCCACCGCGTCGTTGATCACCCGCGACGACTCCAGGTCGTGGCCGATGGGCTTCTCGAGCACCACCCGGGTGCGCTCGCCCAGGCCGGCGTCCACCAGATGCTGGCAAATGGCGCCGTACACCGAGGCCGGGGTGGCGAAATAGGCCACCAGCGGCAGGTCGCCGGCGGCCCACTCGGCCAGGGTGCGATAGCCGTCCGCCTGGGCGAAGTCGAAGTCGAGGAAGGCCAGTCGGCCATGGAAGCGCTCCCACGCGTCGGCGTTCCACTCCTCCGGGGCCAGTTGTTCGCGCAAGCGGGTCTGGATCAGCGCGGCATGGCCCTCGGCTTCGAGGCCTTCCGCCCGCGCCAGGGCGAGGATACGGGTTTCCGCGTGCAGCAGACGGGCCTGTTCGAGGCGGTACAACGCGGGGAAGAGCTTGCGCAACGCGAGGTCCCCGGAGGCGCCGAAGAGAACGAGGACACAAGGCGCTATAGGCAGATTCGGCATGTCGTTACCCGCGATGGAAGAGGGTCATGGGCATGGCTTTCATCGGTCATCTCATGAAACGCCAGTACCGCCGGAGGGCCGCGACGAGGGGGTCCCGCCCGGGCCATGTCGTTAGGATAGCCCGCCGCCGCGCTTGTTCACCGGGGCGCGTCGTCCCCCGCCGAGCAGCCGATGAACGACCCGCCGCAACGGACCCCGGCGCGTCTGCAACGGATGACGGCCGAGCACAAGGCCGCCAAGGACCCCGCCCATGATCGTCCGCCGGGACGGACCTCGGCCGGCTCGCCTTGCTTGGAGGCGCGGGTCACGGGCGCCAGCGGCACGGCGCGCCGGCGCAGAACGAGGAACGCCCAGCGCCGCCCGCGCCGGTGGCCCCCTGCCCTTTCAGAGCAGCGTCGCCCGTAGGCTCAGGCGAACCCGCTCCCCCGGCGCCACGCACAATCCGCCTGGCCGATAGGCAGCGGCGCCCACGCACAGGAAGCGTTCGGCATCGCCGGGTTCGAGCTGGTCGAGGGCGCGGCTACCGGGGTGCCAGACCAGGCTACTGGCGTTCTGGGTCCGGTCGATGCGCAGGCGTCGTTGCCAGCCACTGTCGTCCAGCACCAACCCGCCGGGCTGGTGGATCACCTGCTTGGTGGCGCCGCCGGGCCGCCATGGGCTCGCCAGGGGATGCCCATCCGCCAGATCGACCGCTTGCAACGCCGAGCGGCTCAGGGCTCCGACCCGCCAGTAAGGCTGTAACGCGCAACTGAACAGGCAGTCGCCATCCTCTTCGTGATAGCTGCATAGTTCCAGTTCCACGTCCCGCCCGAGGCGCGCATCGAGGCGCAGGTGCCAATCCTCCAAGTCCAGTCGCCAGCTCAGGGACACCTTGAAGTCGTCGGCGTGGGCGTCCGCCAAACGCCATTCCAGGCGGCGCGCCCAGCCGTGCCGGGGCGCCCGGCCGTCGACGGGATGGTTGTCGAACCACGGCCAGCACACCACCACGCCGCCCCGCAGGGGGTCCGCGCTGGGCCACTGGGTGGCGCACCAGAGCAACGGGCGCTCGCCCTGGGGCTGGAAATGCAGCAACTGCGCCCCATGGCGGCTGAATACCGCCTGGCACAGGGGATGGTCGATCAGCAGCAGGTCGCGGCGCTGGAAACGCACCCAGTCGAAGGGACGCTTGCCGCCCATGCCATGGAAAAAGCGCTGCAACGGGTGGTCGTGCACGCTGGCGGGAGCGAGGCCCGCGCGTCGGCGGGCCCGGGGTGGATGATCGATCATGGAAGCCTGCTGGTCGGCTGGGTGCGGCACGCACCGACGAAAGGGGGATTGTCCCCGAAAGGCCCACGCCCGACCACCGGGACCGCCCCGCTCAGGCGCGCCGCGCGAGGGCCTGTTGCAGAGCGACCCCGGCGCCGAACAACCCGGGATACTCGGCGGTCACCACCCATACCGGCACCGTCGCCAGATAAGGGCCACTGGTCTTGCCCCGGGCGGCGAAGGCCTCGGCGAAACCGCTGCGGCGAAACCGGTCGAGGAAACGCGGCACGATGCCACCCGTGACATACACCCCGCCCAGCGCGCCCAGGGTCAGCACGGCGTTGCCCGCCACCCGCGCCAGCCAGAGGAAAAAATGCTCCAGCGCCGCGTCGGCCTGGGCATCGCCCGCCAGGGCGAGGGCACCGACCTCCGCCGCGTTGCGCGCGCGAGGCGCCACGCCATCCAGCGCGCAACTCAATTCGTAGAGCGCCTGCAACCCGTTGCCGCACAGCACCCGCTCGGCGGATACGTGGCCATGGCGCTCCCGCAGCCGCTGCCACACCTGGAAATCCCGCTCCGAGGTCACGGGCAGGTCGACATGACCGCCTTCGCACGGCAGTACCTCCCAGCGTCCGTCTCCCACCGGCAGCAGGGCGCCCACCCCCAGGCCGGTGCCCGGTCCGATGACCAGGCGGACCCGATCCGCCAGGGCGACGCCCGGACGGACCGGCGCCAGGTATTCCGGCCCGAGCCGGGAGGCGGCCCAGGCCATGGTGGAGAAATCGTTGACCAGCAGCAGGTGGCGCAACCCCAGCTCGGCGCGGAACGCCGCCCGGTTGATCGTCCAGTGGTTGTTGGTGAAGTAGAAATCGCCGGCGCCCACCGGGCCGGCACAGGCGAGGCACACCGCCTCCACCGCCGACAGCGGCACCCCGGTCCGTTGCAGGTATTCGCGCACGGCCAGTTCCGGCCGGGCGAAGTCGGAGCAGGCCAGCACTTTCACGCTTTCCAGGCGCTCGTCGCGCCACAGGGCGAAACGAGCGTTGGTGCCGCCGATATCGCCCACCAGCGTCACCGGGCCCGGCGCGGTTCCATGATCCATGTTCGCCCCCCTGCCCCGGAACGGGTCGCGGCCACGTTCCCGGAACGTTTCGTCAATTCAACGCATTAAGCGCCGCGCTGAAGCTGCAGGCGCCTTCTTCCGCGCCGCTCATGGCGTCGCGCATGAAGGCGAAGAGCTCGCGGCCGAAGCCGACGCTGAGTTCGGCCGGCGGCGGCACGGGCGCGCGCGCCTCCCACTCGGCGGCGTCCACCAGCACCCGCAGCTCGCCGGCCTCGCCATCGACGCGGATCAGGTCGCCGTCGCGAACCCGGGCCAGCGGCCCGCCCTTCAACGCCTCGGGGCTGAGGTGGATGGCCGAGGGCACCTTGCCGGAAGCGCCGGACATGCGCCCGTCGGTGACCAGCGCCACCTTGAAGCCCCGGTCCTGCAACACGCCGAGGAAGGGCGTCAGCTTGTGCAACTCGGGCATACCGTTGGCCGCCGGCCCCTGGAAGCGCACCACGGCGACGAAATCCCGCTCCAACTCGCCGGCCTTGAACGCCGCCGCCAACTCACCCTGGTCGTGGAAGACCCGCGCCGGCGCTTCCACCACTTGATGCTCCGGCGCCACCGCCGACACCTTCATCACCCCAAGCCCCAGATTGCCCTGCATCATCCGCAGCCCGCCCTCGGGGGAGAAAGGCCGCGCCAAGGGGCGCAGGATGCCGTCGTCGAGGCTCTCGCCGGGGCCGTCCCGCCAGGTCAGCCGGCCCTCTTGCAAATAGGGTTCCTGGGTGTAGCGGCCCAGGCCCGGCCCCAGCAGGGTATTCACGTCCTCGTGAAGCAGGCCGCCCTCGAGCAACTGGCGGATCAGGTAGGCGGTGCCGCCGGCTGCCTGGAATTGGTTGATGTCGGCCTGGCCGTTCGGATAGATGCGCGCCAGGGTCGGCACCACGGGGGAAAGGTCGGCCATGTCCTGCCATGTCAGTCGAATGCCCGCGGCCTGGGCCACCGCCACCCAGTGCAGGGTATGGTTGGTGGAGCCGCCGGAGGCCAGCAACATGACCACGGCATTGACCAGGCAGCGCTCGTCGACGATTTCCGCCAGGGGCCGGTACTGGCCGTTCTCGGCGGTGAGCCGGCAGGCCTGGCGAACCGCCTCGCGGGTCAGCTCGTCCCGTAGCGGGGTGCCCGGGTTGACGAAGGAGGAGCCCGGCAGATGCAGGCCCATCACCTCCATCAGCATCTGGTTGGTATTGGCCGTGCCGTAGAAGGTGCAGGTGCCAGGGCTGTGGTAGGAGCGCATCTCCGATTCCAGCAACTCCTCGCGGCTGGCCTTGCCCTCGGCGTAGCGTTGGCGCACCGCCGCCTTTTCCTTGTTCGGCAGCCCGGTGGGCATCGGCCCGCCGGGGACGAACACCACCGGCAGGTGGCCGAAACGCAGCGCGCCGATCAGCAGGCCCGGCACGATCTTGTCGCAGATGCCCAGGCACAGCGCCGCGTCGAACATATTGTGGGACAGGGCGATCGCCGTGCTCATGGCGATGACGTCGCGGCTCGCCAGGGACAATTCCATGCCCGGTTCGCCCTGGGTCACACCGTCGCACATGGCCGGCACGCCGCCGGCGACCTGAGCGGTACAGCCCATCTCGTGGGCGGCCTCCCGAATCAGCTCGGGGAAGTGTTCGTACGTCTTATGGGCCGACAGCATGTCGTTGTAGGCCGAGACGATGCCCAGGTTCGCCCGGTTCATCATGCGCAGGATCTGCTTATCGGTTTCGCCGCAGCCCGCCACGCCATGGGCGAAATTGCCGCAGGGCAAGGTGCCCCGGTGAGGCCCCTGGCGGGCGGCGGCGCGCACCATCTCCAGGTAGCGCTGGCGAGTCGGCTCGCTGCGTTGCTGGATGCGGCGGGTGACTTCGAGGACTCGTGGATTCATGGCTATTCTCGCGGATCGGTGAATGTAGTTTTCCTAACCAAAAATTGAGGCAAGAACCGCCATACTGGCCCATGCTTACTTTGAATAGTTATTTGTAACTAACAAAGGAACCTCTCCATGGCCATTCGTCTCGCCATCAACGGCTTCGGCCGGGTCGGTCGTAACGTCTTGCGTGCCCTGCACGAACACCCCCAGCGCGACAAGCTGGACATCGTCGCCATCAATGACCTGGGCGATGCGCGAATCAATGCCCACCTACTCAAGTACGACAGCGTCCACGGGATTTTTCCCGCCGACGTTCGTCATGACGAGGAAGCCTTGTGGGTCGACGACACGCGCATCGCCGTCAGCGCGGTGCAGGATCCGACGCAACTGCCTTGGAAAAGTCTAGACGTGGATATCGTGCTGGAATGCACCGGGCGCTTCACCCAGCGCGACAAGGCCGCCGCCCACCTTCAAGCGGGCGCGAAGAAAGTGCTGATCTCCGCGCCCGGCAAGGGCGCCGATGCCACGGTGGTGTATGGGGTCAACGAAGGCGTGCTCCGCCAATCCCACCAAGTCGTCTCCAACGCGTCCTGCACCACCAATTGCCTGGCCCCGGTCGTCCAGGTGCTGGAGCGGGAACTGGGGATCGAAAGCGGGCTGATGACCACCATCCACGCCTATACCAATGACCAGAACCTGTCGGATGTCTACCACAAGGACATCTACCGCGCCCGGTCCGCGACCCAGTCGATGATTCCCACCAAGACCGGCGCGGCGGAAGCCGTGGGGCTGGTGCTGCCGGAACTGGCGGGCAAGCTGACCGGCCTGGCGGTGCGGGTGCCGCTGATCAACGTGTCCCTGGTGGACCTGACGGTGCTGGTACGACGCGAGACCAGCGCCGAGGAAGTGAACCGGCTGTTCAAGGCGGCGACCGAGGGCTCCGCCACCTTCGGCTACAACGACGCCCCGCTGGTCTCCCATGATTTCAACCACGATCCCCGCTCGTCGATCTTCGACGCCAACCACACCAAGGTCAGCGGCCGGATGGTCAAGGTCATGGCCTGGTACGACAACGAATGGGCGTTCTCCTGGCGCATGCTGGATACCAGCCTCGCCTGGTGGAACGCCGCGTCGTGAGACGGCGCCTTTAGCGTATCGGGTCGTCGGGCACCGGATTGCCGGCCACCGGATTGCCGGGCACCGGATCGCCGGGCGCTGGGTCGATGAGTTCCACCTCGACCATGGCGCCCGCCACATAGGTGTCCGAACGCTTGTACAGCGCATGGACGTGGCGCAGCAGCACCATGATCACCGCGGCCACCGGCAGCGCCAGCAGCACCCCGGTGAAGCCGAACAGTTGCCCGCCGGCGAGCACGGCGAAGATCACCGCCACCGGGTGCAGGCCGATGCGGTCGCCCACCAGTAACGGGGTGAGCAGCATGCCTTCCAAGGCCTGGCCGATGCCGAATACCGCCACCACGCCGAGCATCGGGTACAGCTCGAAGCCCCCGTGCTGGAACAGGGTGGCGACGACGGCCGAGCCGAAGCCGACCACGAAGCCCATATAGGGCACGATGCTCGCCAGGCCCGCCAGTACGCCGATCAGCAAGCCCAGGTCGAGGCCGACGATCATCAGGCCCACCGCATAGATCGCTCCCAGGGCCAGCATCACCAGCAACTGCCCACGGATGAACGCGCCGAGCACTTCATGGCACTCCCCGGCCAGGCGTACCACCTGTCCTTCGTGGCCGCGCGGCAGCAACCCACGCAGCTTCGCCATCATCAGGTCCCAGTCCCGCAACAGGTAGAAGCACACCACCGGGATCAGCAACAGGTTGCCCAGCCAGGCCAGCAGCGCCAGCCCCGAGGCGGTGGCTTGGCTGAGCACCACGCCGACGATATCGGTGGTCTGGTCCAGGTGGGAGGACAACGCTGTCTTGAGCCGGTCGAAGCGCCAGAAGCCCTCGGCCAGGCCGAAGCGGGCCTGGACCCAGGGCAGCGCCACGTGCTGCAACCAGTCGAGCATCTGCGGCAACGTCTGGTAGAGCTTCACCAGTTGCTTGCCGAGCATCGGCACCAGCACCACCAGCAGCACCAGCCAGAGCGCGGTGAACAGCGTGAACACCACCACCACGCCCCATGTGCGGGACAGACCGGCGCGCTCCAGGCGATCCACCAGCGGATCGCCGAGATAAGCCAGCAGCATGGCCACCAGGAACGGCGTGAGGATCGGCGAAATCAGGTAGATCAGCCAGCCGGCGAACAGCAGGCCGGCCAGCCACAACCAGCGACGGGATTCGGGCATGGACGTCTCTCGAAAGGAAAACGGGGGACGGCGCGCGGGCTTCAGCGGAAGCGCAGCACGCCGTCATTCGGTGCCGGGGCGGGCGCCGGCTGGCCCTCGACGGGCGCGGCGGGCGGCGCGTCGGCGACTGGCTGCAAGTGGGCCAATGCCAGTTGCGCCCGCAATTGCTCCACGGTGGCGGTAACCCGGTAGCGCAGACGGTCGCCCTCCACGCCCAGCAGGCGTCCACCCAGGGGCTCCAGCAGGCGCTCCAGGTCGGCGTAGCGACTGAGGTCGACGCCCTGGATCTCCACGGTGAGTTCGCTGCCGGTGCCCGGCAGAGCGACGAAGCGCGGCGCCAGCCGCTCGGCCACCGCCAGCATCACCGCGTCGGCCAGCGCCGCCGGGGTGGCACCCTCGGCGCGGCCCTCTTCGGCGGTCTCGCCCAGCCACAGCCGCCACTGGCCCTGCCAGGCGCCGTTCGCCTCGCGGGCGTGAACCGCCAGCAGGGCATCGGCGCCGTAGCGCTCGGACACCGGGCGCAGCGCATCGGGCCTGGCCGCTTCCAGCGCCTCGGGGGTGGCCACCAGTTGCTCGCCGAGGTCCGCCAACGGCAGGCGCAGCGGCAGGCCCCGGTACTCGCCGGCGCCGCGCAGCAGGCGCGCGGCCTCCTGACCGTCCCCCACCAGGCTGGCGCCGTCGGCGGATTCGTTGAGCCACCAGACCAGCAGGCTCGGGCGATTGGCGCCCCACACCGGCAACCCCGCCTGGCGCAGGCTGCGGTCCGTGCTGACCGGGTCGAATTCCACTACCAGCGCATCGCCGTCATAGGCGTACTGGCCGATCACTTGTTGCGGGTCCTTGCGCACGCCGGCCAAGGCCGGGTTCTCCACCGCCTTGCGATCCCCGGTCAGGCGCACCAGCAGCGTGTCGAGGGCCCGAGCCAACCCCTGGTCGCGGGCCTCGGGCTGCTGGCTGGCGACCGGCTCGCGGACCTGGTACAGGGTGGTGACGTTCTCGGCGACGGCCGACAGGCTGGACAGCGACAGACTCAGGACAAGCAGGCGGGCGATGGCGCGCATGGGACTCTCGCAGCTCGAGCGAAAAAAGGAACCCTACCTTAAACAGCCGCCCGGCGGGCGGCAACCGAGCCTCTCGCCGTCCTGCCGCGCGGGCCGCCGCGATGGCCGCTCTTCAGCAAGCCTGATAAAATCCGCGGCCTTCGCAGACCGGCGGATACGCGCCGCCGACCCGACTTTCCTTCAAGGGCCTGGATCATGAGCAAGCAACCCTCCCTCAGCTACAAGGACGCCGGTGTCGACATCGACGCTGGAGAAGCGCTGGTCGAACGCATCAAAGGCGTGGCCAAGCGCACCGCGCGTCCCGAGGTGATGGGTGGCCTGGGCGGGTTCGGCGCCCTGTGCGAGATTCCCGCCGGCTACCGGCAGCCGGTGCTGGTCTCCGGCACCGATGGCGTCGGCACCAAGCTGCGCCTGGCCATGGACCTGGGTAAGCACGATGACATCGGCATCGACCTGGTGGCCATGTGCGTGAACGACCTGGTGGTCTGCGGCGCCGAGCCCCTGTTCTTCCTCGACTACTACGCCACGGGCAAGCTCAACGTCGACGTCGCCGCCCGCGTGGTGACCGGCATCGGCGCCGGATGCGAACAGGCCGGCTGCGCCCTGGTGGGCGGCGAGACCGCCGAGATGCCCGGCATGTACGAAGGCGAGGACTATGACCTGGCCGGCTTCTGCGTCGGCGTGGTGGAAAAGGCCGAGATCATCGACGGCTCGAAGGTGGTCGCTGGCGACGCCCTGATCGCCCTGCCCTCCTCCGGCCCCCACTCCAACGGTTATTCCCTGATCCGCAAGATCATCGAAGTGGCCGGCACCGATATCGCCAGCGTCGCCCTCGACGGCCGCCCGCTGGCCGACCTGCTGATGGCGCCGACCCGCATCTACGTCAAGCCGTTGCTGCAACTGATCGAGCGGACCGGCGCGGTCAAGGCCATGGCCCACATCACCGGCGGCGGCCTGCTGGAGAACATCCCCCGCGTGCTGCCCCAGGGCGCCCAGGCGCTGATCGACGTCGCCAGTTGGCAGCGTCCGGCGGTGTTCGACTGGCTTCAGCGCCAGGGCAACGTCGACGAGACGGAAATGCACCGGGTACTCAACTGCGGCGTCGGCATGGTCGTCTGCGTCGCCCAACAGGACGTCGAGGCGGCGCTGCAGGCGCTGCGCGAGGCGGGCGAGCAACCCTGGGTGATCGGCCGCATCGGCGAAGCCGCGGAAAACGCGCCGCGCGTGGTGCTGAACAACCTGAAAGGCCACTGATGACGACACCCTGCAATGTGGTGGTGCTGATCTCCGGTGGCGGCAGCAACCTGCAGGCATTGATCGACCGCGTCGGCGCCGGCGACATCCCCGCCCGCCTCGCGGCGGTGATCTCCAATCGCGCCGACGCCTACGGGCTGCGCCGCGCCGAGCAAGCCGGCATCGAGACCGTGGTGCTCGACCACAAGACCTTCGACGGCCGCGAGGCGTTCGACGCGGCGCTGATCGAGGCCATCGACGCGCGCGGAGCCGACCTGGTGGTGCTGGCCGGCTTCATGCGCATCCTCACCACCGACTTCGTGCGCCACTTCGAAGGCCGCCTGCTGAACATCCACCCGTCGCTGCTGCCCAAGCACAAGGGCCTGCACACCCACCAGCGCGTCTTGGAGGCGGGCGAGACCGAGCACGGCTGTAGCGTGCATTTCGTCACCGAGGAACTCGATGGGGGGCCTTTGGTCGTACAGGCGGTGATTCCGGTCCGGCCGGACGACACCCCGGAAAGCCTCGCCCAACGCGTTCACGTGCAGGAACACCTCATCTACCCACTGGCTGTGCGCTGGTTCGCCGAGGGCCGCCTGCGCCTCGGCGCCGCCGGCGCCGAACTGGACGGCGAACCACTGCCGGCCAGCGGCCGGACGATTCGTCATTAGGAGACTCGCCAATGCGTCGTGCCCTGCTTTTGCTGTTCGCCCTCGTCACGCTGCCCCTGGCCGCGGCGGAGTCGGCCGAACCGAAACCCTTCACCGCCAGCTACACCGCGGACTGGAAGCAGGTGCCGTTCAGCGGCACCGCCGGCCGCACCTTGAAGAAGCTCGACGACGGGCGCTGGCAGTTGGACTTCGAGGCCTCCATGCTGGTGGCCAGCCTCAGCGAAGTGAGCACCTTCCGAATGGACAAGGACGCCTTCCTGCCCCAGAGCTATCGCCTCAACCGCAATGGCCTGGGCAAGGGCAAGCAAGTGGAGCTGGACTTCGATTGGAGCCAGAAACAGGTGATCGGCAACGATCGGGGCGAGCCGGTCCGGCAACTGCTCAACCGTGGGCTGCTGGACAAATCCACCTACCAGATGGCCCTGCAGCACGATGTGGCCGCCGGCAAGAAAAGCATGAGCTACCAGGTGATCGACGGCGAGGACGTCGAGACCTACGACTTCCGCGTTCTCGGCGAGGAGCGGGTCGATACCCAGGCGGGCTCGGTGGACGCGATCAAGGTCGAGCGGGTCCGCGACCCGACCCAGAGCTCGCGCAAGACCGTGCTGTGGTTCGCCAAGGACTGGGACTACCTGCTGGTGCGCCTGCATCAGGTGGAGAAGGACGGCAAGGAATACCAGATCATGCTCAAGGAAGGCACGGTCGGAGGCCGCAAGGTCACGGGCAACGCGTCCTGACCACGGCATCAGAACGAAAAAGCCGGGCCCGTCGCCCGGCTTTTTTCATGGTCCCTCGTTAAGTGCCCGGCCGCTCACGGCGCGCCCGACACTCAAGCGCCCGGCGGGTGCCTACCACATCAGGTCGTCCGGCACCTTGTAGGCGGCATACGGGTCGTCCGCGTCCGGCTCGTCGGTGGGGGTATTCAGCAGGACCACTCGGCGCGGGTCGCGCTCCTGGATCTTCAGCGCCGCGTCCCGGGGGATGACCTCGTACGCGCCGCCATGGCGCACGATGGCCAGGGAGCCCCGGCTCAGCTTGTCCCGCATCAGGGCGTTCACCGAGAGTCGCTTGACCTTCTTCTCGTCGACGAAGTTGTAGTAATCCTCGGTGGTCAGCTTCGGCAGCCGGCTGCTCTCGATCAGTTGCTTGACCTGGGCGATCCGCGCCTTCTGCTCGGCCTTTTCCTGCTGCTGGCGGTTCAGCTCCTGATCCCGGGCCGCCTTTTCCGCCCGGGCCTGCAACGCCGCCTGGCGCTGGGAGTCGTCCTTTTCCACCTGGTTCTTGTGCTCCAGGCGTTGCTGTTTCTGTTTCTGCTTGGTGGCCTGCTTGGCCTGCTTTTCGTTGACCAGGCCGGCTTTCAGCAACTGGTCGCGCAATGACATGCTCATCGTTAACGAATCATCCGACATGCAGGGGGAAGGGTTCGCCGAAGCGGGTTCGCAAGGGCGTCCATCCTCCGGCTTGTACCGCCATTGCGCAAGACCCGGTGGACATCCCGGCGCGTGGCGGCGAAACTTCGCCCTTTCCTCGTGACGCCCCGGTAGGCCCATGACCGCTTCACTCGCCGCCAAGCTTTCCCTCGTCGGGTTGTTCCTCGCCAGCGTACTGTTCGTGCACCTGCGCGGGCGCGCCCGCCTGCCCTTCCTGCGCCAGTTGGTCAACTACTCGGCGCTGTTCGCCCCCTACAACTCGCTGATGTACCTGTTCTCCGCCACGCCCTCCCGGCCGTACCTGGAGCGTCGCGACTTCCCGGAGCTGGACCTGCTGCGGGACAACTGGCAGGTCATCCGCGAGGAAGCCATGCAGTTGTTCGACGAGGGCTACATCCGCGCGGCGCTGCACGACAACGAAGCCGGTTTCGGCTCGTTCTTCAAGAAGGGGTGGAAGCGCTTCTACCTCACCTGGTACGACGGCGCCCTGCCGTCGGCCCAGCGCCTGTGCCCGAAGACCGTGGCACTGCTGGAGCAGATTCCCTGCGTGAAGGGCGCGATGTTCACCCTGCTGCCCGGCCCCGGCCACCTGAACCCCCACCGCGACCCTTTCGCCGGCTCCCTGCGCTATCACCTGGGGCTGTCCACCCCGAACTCCGACGCCTGCCGCATCTACGTGGACGGCCAGCCTTATGCCTGGCGCGACGGCGAGGACGTGATGTTCGACGAAACCTATGTGCATTGGGTGAAGAACGAGACCGACGTGACCCGGGTGATCCTGTTCTGCGACGTGGAGCGCCCGCTACCGGAGCCAATGCGTACCTTCAACCGTTGGATCAGCGGGGTGCTCGGCCGGGCCACCGCGCCGCAGAACGTCGAGGGCGAGCGGGTCGGCGGCATCAACCGGGCCTACGGCGGCTTCAAGCGCGTCGGCAACGCCATCGGCGGCCAGGTGAAGCGCCTCAAGCGCCGCTCGCCCCGGGCCTACAAGATCCTCAAGCCACTCCTGGCCATCGGCCTGTTGACCCTGCTCGGCTGGTGGATCGTTCGCTGAGTTCAGCAGGCCGGGGCGGCGCGCTCCTGGCGCTTCGCCTCGACCCACAGGGCTTCCAGCTCGTCCAGGCCACAGCCTTCCACGGCTCGCCCCTCGCGGCGCAGGCTGTCCTCGATGAAGCGGAAGCGCCGCTCGAACTTGCGGCTGGCGGCCCGTAGCGCCGCCTCGGGCTCCACTTTGAGATGGCGCGCCAGGTTGACCATGGCGAACAACAGGTCGCCCACCTCGTCGGCGATATCCGCCGCATGCTGGCGACTCATCGCTTCAAGCACTTCTTCCAGCTCGCCACGCACCACATCCACCACCGGTAGCGCATCCGGCCAGTCGAAACCGGCCTGGGCGGCCCGCTTCTGCAATTTCGCCGCGCGGCTCAGGGCGGGTAGCGTGCTGGGCACGTCGTCCAGCAGCGACAGTTGCTCCGGCGCCGCTGCTTTCTCCGCCCGCTCCTCGGCCTTCAATGCTTCCCAACGCTGCTTGATCGCCGCCTCGTCGAGCCGCGGGGCGTCCGGCGCGCCGTACAGATCACCGTCGGGGAATACGTGGGGATGGCGGCGAATCAGCTTGCGGGTGATGGCGTCCACCACCGTGGCGAATTCGAAGCGACCCTCTTCCTTCGCCAACTGGCTGTAGTAGACGACCTGGAACAACAGGTCGCCCAGCTCGCCGGGCAGGTGATCGAAGTCGCCGCGCTCGATGGCATCGGCCACCTCGTAGGCTTCTTCGAGGGTATGGGGGACGATGCTGGCGTAGTCCTGCTTGAGGTCCCAAGGGCAACCGTGCCGGGGGTCGCGCAGGCGCGCCATCAGGTGCAGGAGGTCGTCGAGTCGGTACATGGCGAAGTCCCGTGCGAGGAAAGGCGCCGGGCACGGGTGCCCGGCAACGTGGCCGTCAGGCGGAGCGGTTGCGCCGCGCTTCGATGACGTTGGGCAACTGGGCGATGCGCGCCAGCAGGCGACCGAGGGCGTCCAGGCCGGGAATCTCGATGGTCAGCAGCATCGAGGCGGTGTTGTCGTCCTTGTTCGAGCGGGTGTTCACCGCTAGGACGTTGATGCGGTCGTTGAGCAGCACCTGGGAAACGTCCCGCAGCAGGCCCGACCGGTCGAAGGCGCGGATGACGATGTCCACCGGGTAGGTCTGGACCGGCACCGGCCCCCAGTTCACCTGGATGATCCGTTCCGGCTCGCGGGCTTCCAGTTGCAGCACCGAGGCGCAGTCCTGGCGATGGATGCTCACTCCCCGGCCCTGGGTGATGTAGCCGACGATGGGGTCGCCCGGCAGCGGCTGGCAACAGCCGGCCATCTGGGTCAGCAGGTTGCCGACGCCCTGGATCTGGATGTCGCCACGCTTGCCATGGCCGACCTTGCTCGGCTTGCGCGGGATCAGTTCGAGCTGCGCATTGCCCCGCTCCGGCTCGACCAGGGACTGGGCGTGGCCCACCACATGGGCCAGGCGCAGGTCGCCGGCGCCGAGGGCGGCGAACATGTCCTCGGCGGTCTTGTAGTTGGCCTTCTCCGCCACCTTCTCGAAGTCCACCGGCGGCAGGGCCAGGCGCGACAGTTCCCGCTCCAGCATGGCCTTGCCGGCGGCGACGTTCTGGTCCCGGGCCTGCAGCTTGAACCAGTGGACGATCTTCGCCCGGGCGCGGGAGGTGGTGATGTAGCCGAGGTTGGGGTTGAGCCAGTCACGGCTCGGCGCGCCGTGCTTGCCGGTGATGATCTCCACCTGCTCGCCGGTTTGCAGGCTGTAGTTGAGCGGCACGATGCGCCCGTTGATCTTGGCGCCACGGCAGTTGTGGCCGATCTCGGTGTGCACGCGGTAGGCGAAGTCCAGGGGCGTGGCCCCCTTGGGCAGGTCGATGGCATGGCCATCGGGGGTGAAGACATAGACCCGGTCGGGCTCGATATCGACGCGCAACTGATCCGCCAGCCCGCCGATGTCGCCCAGTTCCTCGTGCCATTCGAGGACCTGGCGCAGCCAGGAAATCTTTTCCTCGTAGTGATTGGAGCTGGCCTTGACGTCGGTGCCCTTGTAACGCCAGTGGGCGCAGACCCCCAGCTCGGCCTCCTCGTGCATGGCATAGGTGCGGATCTGCACTTCCAGCACCTTGCCGTCGGGGCCGATCACCGCGGTGTGCAAGGAGCGGTAGCCGTTCTCCTTGGGGTTGGCGATGTAGTCGTCGAACTCCTTGGGGATGTGCCGCCACAGGGTGTGCACGATGCCCAGGGCGGTGTAGCAGTCGCGCACCTCGGGGACCAGCACCCGCACGGCGCGCACGTCATAGATCTGGCTGAACTCCAGGCCCTTGCGCTGCATCTTCCGCCAGATGGAATAGATGTGCTTGGCGCGGCCGCTGATGTCGGCCTTGATGCCGGTGGCGGTCAGTTCGTCGCGCAACTGCTGCATCACCGTGGCGATGTACTGCTCGCGATCCAGCCGGCGCTCGTGCAGCAGCTTGGCGATCTGCTTGTACTGGTCGGGCTCCAGGTAGCGGAAGGAAAGGTCCTCCAGCTCCCACTTGATGTGACCGATGCCCAGCCGGTGGGCCAGGGGCGCGTAGATATCGAAGACTTCCCGGGCGACCCGGTGGCGTTTTTCGTCGTCGGCGTTCTTCACCGCGCGGATCGCACAGGTGCGCTCGGCCAGCTTGATCAGCGCCACCCGCACATCGTCCACCATGGCGACCAGCATCTTGCGCAGGTTTTCCACCTGCACCTGGGTACCCAGCACGAGGGATTGGCGCGGGCTGAGACTGGCGCTGATGGCGGCCATGCGCAACACGCCCTCCACCAGCTTGGCCACCACCGACCCGAAGCGTTGCTGCACCGTGGCCAGGGGGATCTTGCCCTCGCGCACGCCGCGATAGACCACCGCGGCCACCAGGGAATCCTGGTCGAGCTTGAGGTCGGCGAGGATCTCGGCGATCTCGAGCCCGGTGTGGAAACTGCTGCCACCCTCGACCCAGGCGTGTTGCGCTGGGTTCTCCGGCTGCTCGGCTTCCCGGGCGAACTCGCACGCCTCCCTGAGCGCCGCCCGATCGAGGACCGGATCGAGGCCGCAGACGTGGTCGAGCCACGCGTCGAGGTTGATGCTGCCGTCGTGATTGATCGGCTGATTCGCTCTCACCTGTACCATCTGAACACCTTTCCCTACGACATGCGCCAGACATGTCGGCTGTACGCCAGCCTTCTCCGGGCCGGTCGGGTTGACATCAGAGGGCGCGATTCCTTCGCACCCTTGCGACACCGAGTGTGTCGCCCACCGGTCGGTCAGCCCGACCGGCGTACGAACAAGGCCATGGCTTCCACATGGGCGGTCTGCGGGAACATGTCGAGTATGCCCGCGCGCGTCAGGACATAGCCTTGCTGCGCCAGTTCCGCCGCGTCCCGGGCCAGGGTCGCCGGGTTGCAGGATACGTACAGCACCCGCCCCGCGCCCAGCCGCTCCATCCCCCGCGCCGCCTCGAACGCGCCATCCCGGGGCGGATCGAGCAGCACCGCGTCGAAGCCACCGGCGGCCCAGGGCATTTCCGCAAGCGCCTTCGACAGGTCGGCCTGGTGGACGCGCACATTATCCAGGCCGTTTTCCAGGGCGTTCCCACGGGCCCGCGCCACCATCGTTTTCACCCCTTCCACCGCCACCACTTCGCGAGCCCGGCGCGCCAGCGGCAGGGCGAAATTGCCCAGGCCGCAGTACAGGTCCAGCACCCGCTCCGAGGGGGTCACCGCCAACCAGTCTAGCGCCTGCCGGACCATGGCCAGGTTTACCCCGGCATTCACCTGGACGAAATCCCCCGGCCGATATTGCAACGCCAGGTCCTCCACGGCGAACCCCAGGCGGGTACCGGGCCGGTCGGGAGCGGGCTCCCCCGCCCCGTGCAGCCACAATTGCGTGGCGTGCTCGTCGCAGAAGGCGCGCACCCGGGCCAGGTCGGCCTCGCCCAACGGCGCGGTATGCCGCAGCAGCAAGGCACGGGCATCGCCCTCGAACAATTCGACGTGACCCAGCGCCTGGGGCTTGTCCAGCCCGCGCAGCATCGCCGGTAACGCTTCGATGAGGTTTTGCAAGGGACGTACCAGCACCGGGCACTCTTCGACCGCGACGATGGCCTGGCTGGCGGCGGCCCGGAACCCCACCTCCAGGCGGGCGGCCTTGGCATCCCAGCGCACCGCTATCCGGGCGCGGCGGCGATAACCGAACTCGGGGCCGCTCAAGGGCGGCGCCCAGTGCTCGGGCTGAAGGCGGGCAACCCGGGACAGGTGTTCGGCCAGGCTGCGTTGTTTCAGCGCCAGTTGTTCGGCATGGGGCATGTGCTGGAGTGTGCACCCCCCGCAGACCCGGGCGTGCCGGCAAGGCTCGGGGCGTCGGGGCTCGCGGGCCTCCAGCAGGCGCTCCAGGCGCGCTTCGACCACCTGGGCGCGGGCGCCCAGCACCCGGGCCTCGACCCGCTCGCCCGGCAGCGCGCCGGCGACGAACCAGGTACGCCCGTCTTCATGGGCGATGCCGCGACCATCGGAGGCCAGGCGCTCGATCGACAGCACCTGCTTCTTGCCCACGGGAACCGCGGAGGAGCGGGCGCCGCCACTGGGCTGGAAGCGCAACCCGGCGTTACGTTTGGCCATCGATGCGAACTCGTGTGAAGCGGCTCCCGCGACGGGAGCGGTCGATGGGCGTCAACGGACGCCCACATTCAAGCCTTCGGCTGATCGTAGAGACCGGTGGACAGGTAGCGGTCGCCACGGTCGCAGACGATCGCCACCATGACGGCGTTCTCCACTTCCCGGGACAACCGCAGCATCGCCGCCACCGCCCCACCGGAGGATACGCCGCAAAAGATGCCCTCCTCCCGGGCCAGCCGGCGCATGGTGTCCTCGGCCTCCCGCTGGGCCATGTCGACCACCCGGTCGACCCGCTCCGCCTGATAGATGCGGGGCAGGTAAGCCTCGGGCCAGCGCCGGATGCCGGGAATCGCCGCCCCCTCTTGCGGTTGCAGACCGACGATCTGGATCGCCGGGTTCTGCTCCTTGAGGTAACGGGACACCCCCATGATGGTGCCGGTGGTCCCCATGGAGCTGATGAAGTGGGTAATGCCGCCGCCGGTCTGGCGCCAGAGCTCGGGGCCAGTGCCCTGATAGTGGGCCTCGGGATTGTCGCCGTTGGCGAACTGGTCGAGCACCTTGCCCTGGCCGGCGGCCTGCATGGACAACGCCAGGTCGCGGGCACCTTCCATGCCTTCGTCCCGGCTCACCAGGATCAGCTCGGCGCCGTAGGCGGTCATCGCCGCCTTGCGCTCGGCGCTCATGTTGTCCGGCATGATCAGCACCATCCGGTAGCCCTTGATCGCCGCCGCCATGGCCAGGGCGATCCCGGTGTTGCCGGACGTCGCCTCGATCAACGTGTCGCCGGGCTGGATCGCCCCGCGCGCTTCGGCGCGGCCGATCATCGACAGCGCCGGGCGGTCCTTCACCGAGCCGGCCGGGTTATTCCCCTCCAGCTTCACCAACAGCGTGTTGGTGGTGACTCCGGGCAGGCGTTGCAAACGCACCAGCGGCGTATTGCCGATGCAGTCGGCGATGGTCGGGTACTGCGGGGTCATGGCATTCACGATCCGGCGACGGGAAAAGGGGGCATATGATACCGGCAAACCCGCCCAGGCCATATCGCATAGGGTTGTCTGCTTATTTCATTAGGAAATAAGCGTCACGCGCGGGCAGCCCCTGGCCCGAAGACAAGCGTTTCGCCGCCGATCCGACTCGCGACCGGCGACTCGCTCGCGGCGAATCGCTACACTCCCCCGGATTCAAGCTAAGGAGAGGCGCCCGTGTTTCAGGATCTCGGCATCAAGGGCCGTGTACTGCTTCTCACCCTGCTGCCCACCACGCTGCTGGCGCTGGTGCTGGGCGGCTATTTCACCTGGATGCAACTGAGCGACATGCAGGCGCAACTGTTGCAGCGCGGCGAAATGATGGCCGAACAGTTGGCGCCCCTGGCCGCCCCGGCACTGGCCAGCCAGGACGGCGTGTTGCTGGAACGGATCGCCACCCGCGCCCTGGACCAGCCGGACGTGCGCGCCGTGAGCTTCCTCGACGCCGAACGACGCCGCCTGACCCACGCCGGCCCGAGCATGCTCAACCAGACGCCCAGCGGCGACGGCAACCACGTCGCGCTGAACAGCAGCGCCGACGCCACGCGCTTCCTGCTGCCGGTATTCGGTCGCCACCGTTCGCTGTCGGTGGACGACGATTCCGACGCCGACCATCTGCTGGGCTGGGTCGAGCTGGAATTGTCCCATCAAGGCACCCTGCTACGGGGCTACCGCAGCCTGTTCGCCAGCCTGCTGCTGATCGCCACCGGGCTGGCGGTGACGGCGCTGCTGGCGGTGCGCATGGCCCGTTCCATCAACGAGCCGCTGTGGCAGATCAAGCTGGGCGTCGCGCAACTGAAGGAGGGCCGCCTGGAAACCCGGCTGCCCGCCCTGGGCAGCCATGAACTGGACGAGGTGGCCAGCGGTATCAACCGCATGGCCGAGGCGCTGCAGACCGCCCAGGAAGAACTCCAGCACAATATCGACCAGGCCACCGAGGACGTGCGGCAGAACCTGGAGACCATCGAGATCCAGAACATCGAGCTGGACCTGGCGCGCAAGGAGGCGCTGGAAGCCAGCCGGGTGAAATCGGAATTCCTCGCCAACATGAGCCACGAGATCCGCACGCCGCTCAGCGGCATCCTCGGCTTCACCAACCTGCTGATGAAGAGCGAGCTGACCCCGCGCCAGCAGGACTACCTGTCCACCATCGGCAAATCCGCCGACAGCCTGCTGGGGATCATCAACGAAATCCTCGACTTCTCGAAGATCGAGGCCGGCAAGCTGGTCTTGGAGAGCGTCCCCTTCAACCTGCGCGACCTGATCCAGGAAACCCTGACCATCCTCGCCCCCGCGGCCCACGACAAGCAGCTCGAACTGCTCTGTCTGATCTACCGCGACACGCCGCTGCAACTGGTGGGCGACCCGTTGCGCCTGCGCCAGGTGCTGACCAACCTGGTGAGCAACGCCATCAAGTTCACCCGTGAAGGCACCATCGCGGTACGCGCGATGCTGGAAGACGAGAGCCTCGACGGCCGCGCGGCCCTGCGCATCAGCGTGCAGGACAGCGGCATCGGCCTGAGCGACGAAGACCTGCGGGCACTGTTCCAGGCGTTCAGCCAGGCGGACAACTCGTTATCGCGGCAAGCCGGCGGTACCGGCCTGGGGCTGGTCATCTCCAAGCGCCTGATCGAGCAGATGGGTGGCGAGATCGGCGTCGCCAGCACCCCGGGCGAGGGTTCGGAATTCTGGATCAGCGTTACCCTGCCACGGGCCCGGGACGATGCCGACGACTTGCCGAAGACACCTCTGGCGGGTCGTCGCGTCGCTTTGCTGGAGAAGCACGAATTGGCGCGCCAAGCTTTGCAGCATCAACTGGAAGACTGTGGCCTGGACGTGTTGCCGGTGGCGAGCCTGGAAGACCTACTCGAAACCGTGGCCCAGGCGCGCCACGACCAGCGGCGGATCGACCTGGCGGTGCTCGGCGTCACCGCCCAGGATCAGCCGCCGGACAGCCTCGGCGCGCGCGTATGGGAGCTCGACCGACTCGGCTGCAAGTGCCTGGTGCTCTGCCCCACCACCGAACAGGGAGCATTCCATGCGGTGCTGCCGGACGGCCACAGCCAGCTTCTGTCCAAACCGGCCTGCACGCGGAAGCTGCAACGGGCCCTGGCCGACCTGATCAGCCCACGCCCGTCCCGGTCGGAGCCGACTCCGACGCCGCTCCGTGGCCGGGTACCAAGGCTGCTCTGCGTGGACGACAACCCGGCCAACCTGCTGCTGGTGCGAACGCTGCTCGATGACATGGGCGCGCAGGTCCGTTCCGTGGGCGGCGGCCAGGAGGCGCTGGACGCGGTGCGGGACGAGCATTTCGACCTGGTGCTGATGGACGTGCAGATGCCCGGCATGGACGGGCGCCAGGCCACCGAGGCGATCCGTCAGTGGGAAGAGGAACAGGAGAAGCCCCCGGTACCCATCGTCGCCCTCACCGCCCACGCCCTGGCCAACGAAAAACGCGCCCTGCTGCAGAGCGGCATGGACGACTACCTGACCAAGCCGATCAATGAACGCCAGCTCGCCCAGGTCGTGCTCAAGTGGACCGGCCTGGCCCTGCCGCAACAGAGCCAGGAGCCTGCCCCCGAGGCCACGCCCGAGCCCGAACCGAGCGTCTTGGACCCCGAGGAAGGTTTACGCCTGGCCGCCGGCAAGCCGGACTTGGCGGCGGACATGCTGAACATGCTGCTGGCCTCCCTGGACGCGGATCGCGAGGCGATTCGCCAGGCCCGGGAAGAAAACGACCGCGTGGCGCTGATCGAGCGGGTACACCGGCTGCATGGCGCTACCCGCTACTGTGGCGTGCCGCAACTGCGCGCCGCCTGCCAGCGCAGCGAAACCCTGCTCAAGCAAGACGACCCGGCCGCGAGCCAAGCCCTGGACGAACTCGACGCGGCCATCGCGCGCCTGGCCGAGCACGCGCCGACGCCCATGGCCTGACTGACGGCCGGCGCGAACATGGCCTTCGCGGCTAGGCTGACGATTCCGACGCGATAAAGGAGGACCGCGCCATGCGCATCACGCTGTTCAGCAGTCAACGCTACGACCAGGAGAGCTTCCTCGGCGCCAACGCCGACCATGGCTTCGAACTGGTCTTTCAGAATACCCGGCTGGACGTGGACACCGTCGCTCTCGCCGAGGGCAGCGACGTGGTCTGCGCCTTCATCAACGACGACCTCGCCGCGCCCGTGCTGGAGCGCCTCGCGGCGGGTGGCACGCGTCTGATCGCCCTGCGCTCGGCGGGCTACAACCATGTCGACCTGGTCGCCGCCGCCCGCCTCGGCCTGGACGTGGTGCGGGTGCCCGCCTATTCCCCCTACGCGGTGGCGGAACACGCGGTCGGCCTGATCCTGGCGCTGTCGCGGCGGCTGTACCGGGCCTACAACCGCACCCGCGACGGCGATTTCAGCCTGCATGGGCTGATCGGCTTCGACCTGCGCGGAAAGACCGTCGGGGTGGTGGGCACCGGGCAGATCGGCACGGTCTTCGCGCGGATCATGAATGGCTTCGGCTGCCGTATCCTGGCCCACGATCCACAGCCGAACCCCGAGCTCGAGACACTGGGCACGCGCTACGTCGATCAGGCCACCCTGTTCGCCGAATCCGACATTGTCAGCCTGCACTGCCCGTTGCTGCCGGACACCCGGCACCTGATCGACCGGGAAAGCCTGGGCCGCATGAAGCAAGGCGCGATGCTCATCAACACCAGCCGCGGCGCGCTGGTGGATACTCCGTCGCTGATCGAGGCGCTGAAGACCGGCCGCCTCGGCTACCTCGGCCTGGACGTCTACGAGGAGGAAGCCCGGCTGTTCTTCGAAGACCGCTCCGACCTGCCGTTGCAAGACGATGTGCTGGCCCGCCTGCTGACCTTCCCCAATGTGATCGTCACCGCCCACCAGGCGTTTCTCACCCGCGAAGCGCTAGAGGCCATCGCCGCCACCACCTTGAATAACGTCGCGGCCTGGGGGACGGGCGAGGTGCGCAATCGGGTCGAAGCCTAGCCCGCCCACCGGACGCGCCCGGTTTTCGGACCGGACGCGCGATCCGGCCTCGGCAGGCGCGGCCGCGCCCCGTACACTGACGACCCGCGGGCGGCTGCCCGCCCTTCACCCCGGATGTCGGGCGCTCGCTCGCCCTTCGCCGAAGACACCGCGCCCGTCGCGGTCCACCGCCGGTCCGCCGGCGCTCAGGAAGCGTCATGGTCGAACACGATTTCCGCTACACCCTGCTCAACCCCTCCCACACCCTCAACGAATGCCGCGCCCTCGCGCCGGGCCGCTATCAGGTCACCGGCAGTGGCGGCTCGATACAGGCCGGCGATGCGCTGCTGGTTACCCTCAAGGGCAGCCGCGACCTGTACATGCGCCTGTCGGTGGAAAAGGTCCGCCACCTGATCAACCCGCCCGGCCAATGGCTGGCGGTGGCCAGCGGGCCGGTCTTTCGCGAACTGGCGATCCACCGCTGGGAAGTGCGTTGCGACGGCTGCGGGAAACCCTTGGACCTGGAGTTCGCTGTCGATGCCAGCCTCGGCGAGCCGGCCCGGCGCCCCGCCGCCGAGGCCCGGCTGCGAGAGGTGGGCTGGGCGTCGAAGGGCAACGGTCATTTCTGCCCCGCCTGCCAGGAGGTGGCACCATGAGCCGCCTGCCGTTTCTCGCCCTACTGGGCGCCCCGCTGGTCGTCCTGCTCGCCGGCTGCGCCAGCGAATCGCCGAGCGGCCTCGAACGGGAAGTCGTCTACCAAGTGCAGTGGATCGACGAGCGGCTGCTGCTGGCGCGAAGCCACTTGACCCTCACCCTCGGCGAGGATGGCCGCGCCTATGGCACCGCCGGCTGCAATCACTGGTTCGCGCCCTATCGCCTGGACGGCGAGCACCTGCGCTTCAGCGAAATCGGCAGCACGCGCAAGCTTTGCTCGCCGGCCGTGATGGAACAGGAGCAACGCTTCCTCGACGCCCTCGGCCGGGTGGAGCGCTGGGATGTCTCGCCCCTCGATCAATTGCGCCTGTGGCCGGCCCAGGGCAAGCCGATGCGGCTCGACCCCGAGCGCGGCTGATCAGTCGAACAGCTCCAGTTGCTGGTGGCGCCCGCGCAGGTCGATCAGTCGCACGCCGATGCCGAGCAGGCGCACCGGCTTGTTGCCCCGGGCGAACGCGGCGCTCAGTAACAGCCGGTAGCTGTCCAGGTCGAAGCCGGCGCCCGCCTGCTCCAGGGTGGTCTGGGTGAAGTCGTGGAATTTCACCTTGACGAAGGGCTTGTCCGGTCGATAGCTGTCGTCCAGGCGCGCGCGCCGTCGGTTCAGCGCCTCGAACAGCTCGGGGAGCTGCGCCACGCAGGCCGGCAGATCGGGCAGGTCCTGCTCGAAGGTGTTTTCCACGCTCACCGATTGACGGCGACTGTCCACTTCCACCGGCCGCTCGTCGATGCCCCGGGCGAGGTTCCACAGCCGCTCGCCGAAACCGCCGAATTCCCGCAGCAGCGCCCGCTTGTCCCATTCGCGCAGGTCCGCGCAGGTGCGGATACCGTGCCGCGCCAGCCGGTCGGCGGTGACCTTGCCGACCCCATGCAGCTTGTTCACCGGCAACGCCGCGACGAACGCGTCCACGTCCTCCGGGCGGATCACGAACAGACCGTTGGGCTTGCGCCAGTCGCTGGCGATCTTCGCCAGGAATTTGTTCGGCGCAACACCCGCCGACACGGTGATGCGCAGGGTCTCCCAGACCCGCTTGCGGATGTCCTGAGCGATGCGCGTGGCGCTGCCGGAGAAGTGAGGCGTGGCGGTCACCTCGAGGAACGCCTCGTCGAGGGACAGCGGCTCGATCAGCTCGGTGTAGTCGCGGAAGATCGCCTGGACCTCCCGCGACACCGCGCGGTACGCCTCCATCCTCGGTCGCACGATCAACAGATCGGGACACAGCTTGAGCGCATGGCGCGACGACATCGCCGAGCGCACCCCATAGGCGCGCGCTTCGTAATTACAGGTGGCGATCACTCCGCGCCGCTCCGCGGCACCGCCCACGGCCAGGGGCCGATTCGCCAGCCGCGGGTCGTCGCGCATTTCGATGGCGGCGTAGAAACAGTCGCAGTCGATATGGATGATCTTTCGTTGAACCATGACAACCCGCGCGAGGGCCGGCGGCCCGGTGCGCCATGACCGGGCCGGAGCGGCGAGCGGTCATCATAGCCGCTGCCGCCCGCTACCGCGACGCGAGCGGATCGCCGAGGCCGGGGCCTACTGCGCCATGATGGCGTTGTATTGGCGCTGGTAGTCCTCGTAGGGCAGGTTCTTGTCCATCAAGGCCTTCACCCGCGCCGCCTTGTACTGTTCCGGCGTCAGCATGCCCTGGGGAGCCGGCGCATGGACGCCAGGAGCATCGAGGTTGCCGATGCATTGGTACTTCACCACCATCTGGCCGGCCACGCAGTTTCCATAGCCATTGAACTGCTGGCAGTTCTGGGTGGCACCGCCGAACATTTCCGCGTCTTGGTAGCCCCACACCTTGCATTTGTCGCGAGCGATATTCTTGGCCTGGTCGTAGTTCACCACGGGCTGCTCGAATTGTCGGAAGTTGTAGGCCATATCGATGGAACCATCCGACCGGCTACCACCGGAGGCATAGAAGTCTTTCCTGACAGCGCAACCGGTGACGCTCAGGGAAATCATCAGGATGAGGGTGAGCTTACGCATGGGGTCCGTCCAAGTAGAGGCATAGTGCTGGCGCATCATACGTATCGCGCCACCCGGCTCACAGACTTGGATCAATGTCGGAGGGAGAGAAGTGCACGCTTCAGGTGTTGTCACGGTGAAAGCCGGCGCTCGGGGGAGCCGGTCCCCGTGGCGGCTCCGGCGAGGAAAGGTATGAGTGGGATCGGACGATCCCATGACGCCCACGTCGCGACGAAGCCTTCGCAGGGCCGGCGGCGGCTACGCCCGCCATCCGGGTTTCGTGGCCCCCGCCTCTCATGGACTTGCAAGCCGCTCGGCTGGCGCCAGGGAGCCGTTCCGTTCGTCCAACGCACATTCACGCTCCGACAAGCGGCATGGCCCCTCATGAAACTGGTCCGCGTCCTTCTGTCAAAACAGGCATGAACGTCTCAAACCCACATGACCAGCGCCTCTCCGCCTTTCGCTTCGTGACTCACGGGCTGTCATTGGCGGAGCATATCCATGTGCGTATCGAGCCCACCGGCGGCACCATGGTGGAAATGGTGCTGTACAAGAAAGGTCGCACGATGCGTTTTCTGGTGCCTCAGGTGAAGCTCAACGACGCGGTCGAGCTGCGTAAAGTCATCCTGAAGATGAGCCAAGCCCCGGACATCGATGACGACTACCAGCCCACCCTGAGCAAGATCACCGAGCCGCCGACCAACGACCCGGTGTTTTAGCGAGCCCCCGCGGTGCCCTCGCGCCGCTCGTCTTTACAGGAAACTAAAAGCGCCGCCCGGGCTCCTAGGTTCTGTCCTACAGGATCCACCGGGCCGGTAGGGGTTTTCCCGTGCCCGAGTCGGCCGGATTGGCAGCTGATCCCAGCTATCAGCCCGCCAAGCCATTCGGCGCCGGTGGTATACGCAGCCGCTCAGCCAGGGGTTACATGCTTGAACACTGATGCCATCCGCCACGATATCGCCCTTCCCGCCGAGCCTTCGGAGCGAACCCTCCTGGTGGTCGAGGACGACGACACGATCCGCATGTTGGTGGTGGAAATGCTGGGGGAGCTGGGGTACCGGATCATCGAGAGCCCCGATGCCTTCCAGGCCCTGCAAGTATTGGAAAGCGACGACCCCATCCATTTGATGATCACCGACATCGGCATGCGCGGCATGAACGGCATGGTACTCGCCGAAACCGCGCGCCAGCTTCGCCAGGACCTGCCGGTTCTTTTCATTACCGGCCACGCCCATGACGGGGACATCGTCAACCGCCAGTTCGGCAACGGCACCGAGATCATCTTCAAGCCGTTCAACCTGGACACCCTGGCCGGCAAGCTGCGCGGCATGCTCAAGCGCTAAGACCGTCCTCCACGACCCGACGGAACTCCACTACCGAGCCTGGCTTCTGACGTAACGAAGCCCTGGCTTTTCCTCGGGCGTATGAAGCGGAGGTCCCATGGACTTGCATCTCGACGCACCCAATGATGGCTGCACGTTCGTTCTCGAAGACGGGCGCTACGCCAGTACGATTTCCTCCCTGGTTGTTTCCACCGACCCCGACACCCGCATGTCGGTGGTGAATGTCCAGGGCAGGCGCATCCATATCAACGAGCAGGACGCCCACGCCCTCATCGGCGCGGGTGCCAAGGATGAGCGCTTCAATGTGGTGGTGGATGATCCGAGCAATCGCCATTGAGGTGCTTCGGGGGCCTGCAACCTGACCGTCCGATTAAACCTTTTTGAAAGAAAGCCTTGACTCATCAGGCTTTTTCGCTAGAATGCCGACCCACAGACGCGGGATGGAGCAGTCTGGTAGCTCGTCGGGCTCATAACCCGAAGGTCGTCGGTTCAAATCCGGCTCCCGCAACCACCTTACGAAACGCTCGTTCAGAGCGAATCGATTAAAGAACCCGCCTAGTGCGGGTTTTTTAATGGGCGCTGTTTTTCGTCTACCCGGACATCAAGGGGACCTGAACGGCTGCCAAGCCGCATCCTCTTAGGTGCCTCGCCGATGAGGGCAGGCTCGCTTCCCGCCGCCTCTATCCGCGCCCGCTCAACGAGACGTCCAGCGCCGGGCGGCCTCCCAATCGCCAGGACGGCCCTCCAGCCAACGCTCACCCTCGACGGTGGTTTCCTTCTTCCAGAAGGGCGCCCGGGTCTTCAACTGATCCATGATGAACGCGCAGGCCTCGAATGCAGCCTGACGATGGGCGCTGGCCGTGCCGACGAAGACGATCGGTTCCGCTGGTTGCAGGGCGCCGATCCGATGCAGCACCTCGACCCGTAGCAGCGGCCAACGCCGTTCCGCCTCCTCGACAATGGCGGCCAGGGCTTTTTCGGTCATCCCCGGATAGTGTTCGAGGAACAGCCCGGACACCTCCAGGCCTTCATTGAAATCCCGCACATAGCCCACGAAGCCGACCACCGCCCCTACACCAGCCTGGGCAACGTGCAAGGCATTCAACTCGTGGCCCGGATCGAACGCGGCGGACTGGATGCGCACGGCCATATCAGCCTCCGGTCACGGTGGGAAAGAAGGCGATCTCGTCGCCCTCCGCCAGAGGCTCGTCGAGTCGGCAAAGCGCTTGGTTGCGCGCGCACATCAGCGAGGGTTCGGCGAGGGTTTGCCAGACGCCGCCGCGCGCCAGCAGGTGGCGGCGCACGTCGTCGAGGCATGTCCAGGCGGGATCCCAGGCCAATCCCTCCCCCTCCAGCCCGAAGGTCTCTCGGTAACGGGCGAAATACTGCACCCGGATCATGCGCTTTCCTCCCCCGCGCGGTAGTCGCCACGCTTGCCGCCGCGTTTCTCCAACACCCGCACGCCTTCGATCACCATGCCCCGATCCACTGCCTTACACATGTCGTACAGCGTCAGCGCGGCCACGCTGGCGGCGGTGAGCGCCTCCATTTCCACGCCGGTCTGCCCCGCCAGCTTGCAACGGGCGACGATGCGTACCGCCGCCTCGCCTTCCGCCTCCAAGTCCACGCGAATGCCGGTGAGCAGCAGGGGGTGGCACAGGGGGATCAGTTCATGGGTTCTCTTCGCCGCCTGGATACCGGCGATGCGCGCCACGGCGAATACATCGCCCTTGGGATGGCCGCCCTGCAGGATCAGCCGCAGGGTCTCGGGGCGCATGCGGACCCGCGCCTCCGCCGCCGCCTCGCGGGACGTGGCCGCCTTGTCGGTGACATCGACCATGTTGGCACGGCCTTGGGAATCGAGATGGGTCAGCACAGAAGTCCTCCGAGCGGTCAAAAGCCGCCCGGCGATTGTATACAGCGCCATCGGCGGGCGCCCAGCCGTGACCGGTCGAGCGGAGGCCCACGCCAGCGCCTTCGCCCGGCCGGCCGGTGCACGTCTGGCGGGGACGGAAACCAACCGGTGGCGAGGAGACCGGAAGCGTCGCCCGAAGTCGGCGCCTCGCCCGGCTACATATGCGCCTCGGCGTACTCCGCCAGGATCGAGCGCGGCACGCCCTGCAAGGTCACGTGTACCCCGTGGGGGAAATCCTTGAAGCGCTCGGTCAGGTAGGTCAGCCCGGAACTGGGCGCCGACAGGTAGGGTGTGTCGATCTGCGCCAGGTTGCCCAGGCAGATTACCTTCGATCCGCTGCCGGCCCGGGTGATGATGGTCTTCATCTGGTGCGGGGTGAGGTTCTGGCATTCGTCGATGATGATCAGGCTCTGCTGGAAGCTGCGCCCCCGGATGTAGTTCAGGGATTTGAACTGTAGGGGCACCTTTTGCAGGATGTAGTCCACGCTGCCGTGGGTGTTCTCGTCGTCCATGTGCAGCGCTTCGAGGTTGTCGGTGATGGCGCCCAGCCAGGGCTCCATCTTCTCCGCCTCGGTGCCCGGCAGGAAGCCGATGTCCTGGTCCAGCCCTTGCACGCTGCGGGTGGCGATGATGCGTCGGTAGCGTTTGCTGACCATGGTCTGCTCGATGGCCGCGGCCAGGGCCAGGATGGTCTTGCCCGAACCCGCCGCGCCGGTGAGGTTGACCAAGTGAATATCGGGGTCGAGCAGCGCGAACAGGGCCAGCGCCTGGTGTATATCCCGGGGCCGCAGCCCCCAGGCTTCCTGATGCAGCAACGGCTCCTGATGCAGGTCGAGGATCAGCAGTTCGCTGTCGCGAATGCCCTTGACCCAGCCGACGAAGCCCTGGTCGTCGATGATGAACTCATTGAGGTGAAGGGCCGGCAGGTTGTCGGTGAGTTGCACCCGGTGCCAGGTACGACCCAGGTCCTGGCGGGTCTCCACCTTGCTGACCCGGTCCCAGAACGACCCGTTCAAGGCATGGTAGCCCCGGGGCAACAGGCTTACGTCGTCCACCAGCTGGTCGGTGTGATAGTCCTCCGCGGCGATGCCGCAGGCGCGCGCCTTCAGGCGCATGTTGATGTCCTTGGTCACCAGCACCACCCGCTCGCCGGGGAAGCGGCTGCGCAGCTCGACCAACTGGTTGATGATGCGGTTGTCGTTGAGATGCTCGGGCAGCCAGGTGATGGGCTCGGCGCGCTTGCTCATGAGGATCGACAGGCGGCCGCAGGGCCCATTCTTGCCGCGCTGGATCGGTACGCCTTGCTCGACGTCCTCCGGCTCGGCCTCGCCCAGGACCTGATCGATCAGCCGGATCGCCTGGCGGCATTCGGCGGCGACGCTGTGCTTGGCGGACTTGAGGGTGTCGAGCTCTTCCAGCACGGTCATCGGGATGGCGACGTGGTGCTCCTGGAAATTCAGCAAGGCATTGGGATCGTGGATCAGGACATTGGTGTCGAGCACATACAGCGTGAGCTGGGTGGATCTGGCGCGTCCTTGTTCATCCATACGAAGTCACCTTCTTATAGGAGCCTGGCGACGGAATGCCGGACGGCGCTCCGCCACGCGATGTTCCCGATGGGAGGCGGATACCCAGCGGGCCACGAGACGGCACGGGCGCCAGAGGCGCCTCGATGCCGGCGCTCGAACCGGACGGCGCGGAAGCGGCGCGGGGCCGCTTCCTGTCGGCAGGTTTCAGCGGTCTCGCTCGGTAATACCGTAAAAAAGATGACGGAAAAAAGTACTTTTCGTCTCCTTGGTACTTTTTTCATCCGAACGACGAAACACCTTGGCCCCCGCGCGAGCGGCGGCTAGGGTTAGGAGTCGTACCCCACCTGTTCGCCCCGCGCTCACCGTGGCCGTCCAGCCCGCTCACGCCATTGCTCCGGTTCGCCTCCAGCAGCACCGGCACGGCCTTCGCGGCCTTGGGGATGGATGTCGTGGAACAGCACGATGCCCTTTCGCCACACAGCACCGACTTTCCGTATCCGTTGCGCCGCGGACTCCGCGTCCATGCCACGACTCAGTCCTGGGATTCGATGCTCCATAGCGACACTCGAACACCCCGGGCGGCAAGGAACGGCCCGCTCCGCGTGCAGAAGGCCATGGGGGCCGAAAGAGCGCCAGGCCGGTCTTCCTCAAGGTCTGGCGGATCACCGAACCCGCCAGCCCAGGACTCGTGACTGCCGGTATCGTCCGCGCCCAGATCGGTATCCACGCCTGGCTTCCGCCGAAGCGGGCATGACGGCACGGGCCGGCGAAACGCGTGACCACGCGTAATTCGGCACAAGGAACGCGACGCGTGAGCCGAAGCCCGCGAGCTAATGACGTGCATTACTCCACGCGCAACGACCTTCGCCCGCCCCCAAGCGCCCGGCATTTTTCTGCGACGCACCTCTCGAACGCCTACAATCGCGGCACCCTTTGCCGGAGACCCCGCGATGCTGATGGTGATTTCCCCCGCCAAGACCCTCGACTACGACACCCCGCCCACCACCGACCGCCACACCCTGCCGGAACACTTGGACGATGCCGCCGAATTGGTCGAGCGACTACGGGCCATGACCCCGGCGCAACTGGGCGAGCTGATGCACCTGTCCGACAAGCTGGCCGGCCTCAATGCCGCCCGCTATGGTGGCTGGACGAAGGACTTCACCCCGGACAACGCCAAGCAGGCGCTGCTGGCCTTCAAGGGCGACGTGTATACCGGCATGCGGGCCGAGGACTTCGACGAGGACGACTTGGCGTTCGCCCAGCGCCACCTGCGCATTCTCTCCGGACTGTACGGCGTTCTGCGCCCCCTGGACCTGATGCAGCCCTACCGGCTGGAAATGGGCACTCGGTTGGAGAACGCCCACGGCAAGGACCTCTACGCCTTCTGGGACGAGCGTATCACCCACTGGATCGGCGACGCTGTCCGCGCCCAGGGCGACGACATACTGCTCAACCTCGCCTCCAACGAATACTTCGGTGCGATCCGCCGCCAGGCCCTGGCCGCCAGGGTGATCGATACCGAGTTCCGTGACCTGAAGAACGGCCAATACAAGATCATCAGCTTCTACGCCAAGAAAGCCCGCGGCCTAATGGCCCGCCACGTGATACGCGAGCGCATCGTCGACCTGGACGGCCTGAAGCGCTTCGACTTGGATGGCTATCGCTACGCCGCCGAGTCCTCCTCCCCCGATAGGCTGGTTTTCCTACGCGACCATCCGCTCTGACGCCTCCCTCCACTGCTTAATGTATTACGCCTTCGTTAACTAAGAAGGCGTAATAACTTCCCGCATTGTCCTACAACAAGACTGTTATAACGCCATTACTAGCAAAACCATATCATGACGCTTCAAGAGATCTTTCTTTAAATAGAGCGTGATATCAATGCGCGACCATCCCACTCAACATTCAAATTTGTGCGGTGAATCAAAAACAGGACGAACGGTTTGAACTAACGTTTTTCAGGAGACTCCTACAGCCCGGAACAATACTTCTTCGCGCTTGCATATAGGTGACATCTAACTTCGCTATAACTTCGAGACAGTGCCAAGATTCTTGCCTAGCTAAGGAAAGCCATTGCAAATCAGGAGAATAGGAACTTGACCTTTCGATCCAGAAAAATGAGCGAGCGCCCATGCGCCCGAATCACTCATTGACCCAGGGCGCGCTTCAATAAGCCCGTCGGGCACCATTAAGTTAGGTGCCTAATTATCCTCATGCCTGTGCCTGCCAACTTTCTTATCAACTAAGAAGTTAGCCGGGCTGAACGGATGTGGTCGCTAAGTACCACTTAAAATCAAGTACCAACGGAAGAGGTGAATTGCGATGCGTATTAGCATCTTTGGTCTGGGCTATGTTGGCGCCGTATGTGCCGGCTGCCTGTCGGCGCGCGGCCACGACGTAGTGGGCGTGGATATTTCCGCGAACAAGATCGACCTGATCAACCAGGGTAAATCACCCATCGTCGAGCCCGGTCTGGAAGAACTCCTGCAACAAGGGCTCCGCACGGGCCGCCTGCGTGGAACCACCGACGTGGCCGACGCCGTTCGCGATACCGACGTGTCGTTCATCTGCGTTGGCACGCCCAGCAAGAAGAATGGCGACCTCGACCTGGGCTACATCGAGTCGGTCTCCCGGGAAATCGGCTTCGCCCTGCGCGACAAGCCCGAGCGCCACACCGTGGTGGTGCGCAGCACCGTCCTGCCGGGCACCGCGAAGAACGTGGTGATCCCGATTCTGGAGGATTGCTCCGGCAAGCGCGCCGGCGCCGACTTCGGCGTGGCGGTGAACCCCGAGTTCCTCCGCGAAAGCACCGCGATCAACGACTACGACTACCCGCCGATGACCGTGATCGGCGAGTCGGACAAGGCGGCGGGCGACGTACTGGCGGCGATCTACAGCGAGCTCGACGCGCCGATCATCCGCAAGCCGATCGAGGTGGCGGAGATGATCAAGTACACCTGCAACGTCTGGCATGCCACCAAGGTGACCTTCGCCAACGAGATCGGCAACATCGCCAAGGCCGTGGGCGTCGACGGCCGCGAAGTGATGGATGTGATCTGCCAGGACCACAAGCTCAACCTCTCCAAGTACTACATGCGCCCCGGCTTCGCCTTCGGCGGCTCCTGCCTGCCCAAGGACGTGCGCGCGCTCACCTACCGCGCCGGCCAACTGGACGTGGAATCGCCGTTGCTGGGCTCGCTGATGCGCAGCAACTCCGCCCAGGTGCAGAAAGCCTTCGACATCATCTCCAGCCACGAGAAGCGCAAGGTCGCCTTGCTCGGCCTTAGCTTCAAGGCCGGTACCGACGACCTGCGCGAAAGCCCCCTGGTGGAACTGGCCGAAATGCTCATCGGCAAGGGCTTCGACCTGAGCATCTACGACCGCAACGTGGAGTACGCCCGGGTCCACGGCGCCAACAAGGACTACATCGAGTCGAAGATTCCCCACGTTTCCTCCTTGCTCAACAGCGACCTGAGCAAGGTCGTCGACGACGCCGACATCATCGTTCTTGGCAACAGCGACGAGCAGTTCGCCGCGCTGGCCCAGGGCGCGCCCGACGGCAAGCAGATCGTCGACCTGGTCGGCTTCATGCCCCGCGCCTCCTTCCAGGGCGCCGAAGGCATCTGCTGGTAACGCCCGCGCCTGCCTTTGGCCGAGCCGGCCCCGACGCCCGCGCGCCGGGGCCGTCGAAAACGACGGATACGGATATGCACACGCTGAAGTCCGGCCTCAACGAGGCCGCAGGTTGGCTGTTCTACCTCATCTTGCTGATGCTGCTGGCGCTCGCGCTGCCGCGGACGATCTTCGACCCCGAATCGAAAGATTTCATCTTCCTGATCGGCATCGTCGGCATCTGGCGCTATTCCATGGGGGCCATGCACTACCTGCGGGGGATGCTGTTCCTCTACGGGGTCTACCCCTACTACCGGCGCAAGCTGCGTCGCATGGGCGCGGCGGCGGACCCGTCCCAGGTGTTTCTGCTGGTGACCAGCTTCCGCATCGACGCCCTGACCACCTCGATGGTGTATCGCTCGGTGATCCAAGAAGCCATCGCCTGCGGCTACCCGACCACCGTGGTCTGCTCCATCGTCGAGCTGTCCGACGAACTGCTGATCAAGAACCAATGGGCGAAGCTGAACCCGCCGGAACGGGTCAAGCTGGACTTCGTGCGCATTCCCGGCACCGGCAAGCGCGACGGCCTGGCCTACGGTTTCCGCGCCATCTCCCGGCAACTGCCCAATCCCGACGCCGTGGTGGCGGTGATCGACGGCGACACCGTGCTCGCCGAGGGCGTGGTGAGGAAGACCGTGCCTTGGTTCAAGCTCTTCCCCAACGTCGGCGGGCTCACCACCAACGAGTTCTGCGAAGTGCGCGGCAGCTACGTCATGAGCGAATGGCACAAGCTGCGCTTCGCCCAACGCCACATCAACATGTGCTCCATGGCCCTGTCCAAGCGCGTGCTGACCATGACCGGGCGCATGTCGGTGTTCCGCGCCTCGGTGGTCACCGACCCCGAATTCATCACCGACGTCGAAAGCGACTTCCTCGAACACTGGCGCCTGGGCCGCTTCCAGTTTCTCACCGGCGACGACAAGTCCAGTTGGTACAGCCTGATGCGCCTGGGCTACGACACCTTCTACGTGCCCGACGCGGCGATCAACACCGTGGAGCACCCGCCGGAGAAGAGCTTCCTCAAGGCCAGCCGCAAGCTGATGTTCCGCTGGTACGGCAACAACCTGCGGCAGAACTCCCGCGCCTTGCGCCTGGGGCCCAGGCGCATGGGCTGGTTCACCTCCCTGGTGCTGTTCGACCAGCGCGTATCGATGTGGACCTGCCTGCTCGGCCTGGCCGTGGGGGTCATCGCCAGCATCAAGTACAGCATCGGCTTCCTGCTGATGTACCTGCTGTGGATCGGCATCACCCGGCTCATCCTGACCCTGTTGCTGAGCCTGTCGGGCCACCGCATCGGCCCGGCCTACCCGCTGATCCTCTATTACAACCAGATCGTCGGCGCGCTGGTGAAGATCTACGTCTTCTTCCGCCTCGACCAGCAGTCCTGGACCCGCCAGAACACCAAGCTCGATCGGGGTCTGGCCAGCTTCGCCCAACGCTTCAACACCTGGTCTTCCCGTGCCATGACCTTTTCCGCATCCAGCGTCTTCATCGCCGCGCTGCTGGCGCTGGTGTGAGCCCCACTCGAACAGGAATCTCCGAACCATGAACACAGCCGTCAACGTCAACGTGGTGCACGAAGCCGAAGCCCAGCGCCAGCATGCCCGGGTGCGCATTCCGGCCAAGGTGATCTTCCCCGGGCCCAACCGCGAGCCGGTGGAACGCTCGATCCGCGACCTGTCCGCCGGGGGGTTCAGCTTCGACCTGGACAAGCTCGAATCGCGGGTCGGCGACTTCCACCAAGGTCGCCTGCAATTCCTGCTGGACGGCATGGAGCTGGGCGTGGACGTGGAATTCCAGGTCCGCGCCGTGGACACCGCCAATGGCCGCGCCGGGTGCCAGTTCCATAACCTGCGGCCCCGGGAGATCGCCACGCTGCGCTACCTGATCAGCGCCCACCTGAGCGGCGAGATGGTCAGCGTCGGTGACCTGCTCAACACCCTGCAACGGGAAAACTTCACCAAGCCGCGCAAACAGGCCGGCGGCAGCGGCATGGACGGCTTCGCCCGGTTCCGCGCGGTGGGCTTCAGCCTGGGGATCTTCCTGGTGGGCGTGGCGGCGTTCGCCTACATCCTCCGCTCGGTCTACGGCCTGTATTTCGTCACCCACGCCGAGTCGGCCCAGGTCGCCGTGCCCGGCATGCAGGTCACCATGCCCCGCGAGGGCACGGTGCAGAGCCTGGTGCAGGTGGGCGGCATCGTCGAGAAAGGCGCGCCCATCGCCTCCTTCTCGGCCTCGATGCTGGAAATGCTCAAAGGCCATCTGACCGAGGAACAGCTCGACCCGGAAAACGTCGAGCAGCTCTTCGGCCGGCAGATGAAAGGAACCCTCACCAGCCCCTGTACTTGCCGGGTCTCCCAGCAACTGGTCGCCGACGGCCAGTTCGCCAGCAAGGGCGCGGCGATCTTCGACCTGGTGCCCCAAGGCGTCCAGGCCACCGTCGAGGCGCGCTTCCCCTACAGCGACTTCGCCCAGGCCACGCCCGGGACTCGCGTCAGTTTCCAACTGGCCGGCGAGGAAGAGCCGCGCTACGGCAAGATCGCCAGCACCAGCCTGCAGAACGGTGGCTTGTCCTCGGACATCCGCGTGGTGATCCAGCCGGAAACCGCCCTCGACAGCGGCCTGTCCGGCCAGCCGGTGGAAGTGCGCATCGACCACGGCCCATCCTTGGGCGGGATGGTTGACAAGGCGCTGGCCGCGGCTCGCTGAGGAGACAGCCTGGTGACCGATATCCGCCCCCGCTCGCTGCTGCCGCTCGCCGTGGCCATCGCCCTGGCCGGCTGCAGCGGCCTGCCTGACCAGCGCCTGGCCAACGAGGCGCTCAAGCGCGGCGACACCGCCACCGCCGAGCGCAACTACCGCCAACTCGCCGAGCTGGGCTACGTGAATGCCCAGGTCGGCCTGGCGGACCTGCAAGTGGCCAGCGGCGACCCCGAGCAAGTGCGCGAGGCCGAACGTACCTATCGCCAGGCCCTGGACGAGTCTCCCCGGGCCAAGGCGCGTCTGGGCCGATTGCTGGCGGCCAAGCCGGATGCCAGCGCCGCCGAGCGCCGCGAGGCGGGTCAATTGCTGGAAGCCTCCTTCGCCGAGGGCGAGCAGAACAGCCTGATGGCCCTGGTGATGCTCTACATGCAATACCCGCAGGACTTCCCCGGCCTCGACGTGCAGGCGCGCATCTCCGCGTGGCGCGCCGCCGGCTACGCCCAGGCCGACCTGGCCCAGGTGCTGTACTACCGGACCCAGGGCATCTACGACCAGCACCTGGACGAGATCGAACGCATCTGCGAGAAGGCCCTGGCCCAGGCCGACGTCTGCTACGTCGAGCTGGCCACCGTCTACCAGAAACGCGCCAAGGCCGACGACCCCGGGGCGGTGGAAAAGCGCGACGCCCTGCTGGAGCGCATGATGGCTGGCTATCGCGGCGGTGCCGTGTCGGCCCAACGGGTCGACGCGGTGGCGATGGTGCTGGCCGATGCCGAGACCGGCAAGCCGGACGAGAACACCGCGCAGAAGCTCCTCGAAGAAATCGCCCCGACCTATCCGGCAGCCTGGGTCAGCCTGGCGCGGCTGCTCTACGAGTACCCGGCCCTGGGCGACACCGACAAGATGATGGAGTACCTGGAGCACGGCCGCGCCGCCGCCCAGCCCCGCGCCGACCTGCTGCTGGGTAAGCTCTATTACGAAGGCAAGCTGGTGCCCCAGGACCCGCGCAAGGCCATCGAGCACCTGCAGGCGGCGGCACCCAGCGAGGTCAGCGCCCACTACTTCCTCGGGCTGATCTACATGCGAGGCTACCTGGGTGACATCGACCCCCAGAAGGCCCTGGACCACCTGTTGTCCGCCGCCCGCGCCGGCATGGTCAACGCCGATTTCGCCCTGGCGCAGATGTTCTCCCAGGGCAAGGGCTTCGTGCCCAACCCGGTCAACGCCTATGTCTTCAGTCAGTTGGCGCTGCCGAAGAACACCCCGCAAGCCATCGAACTGGCGCAACAGGTCGAGCAACAGCTACCGCCCGCGGATAGAACCCGGGCCGAAACCCTGCTGCGCGAAGAACGGCAACTGCGCGGCAGCGCCTGGCAGACCTCGTCCGCGCTGCAAGCCATGCAGACCCAGTAGGAAACACGATGACTCTGAAACGTTGGATTGGTACCGGCCTGGGCCTCGGCATTTCTCTGCTGGCGAGCGCCCCGCTGCAGGCGGCGGACACGCCCGAGAAGAACTTCGGCCTGGACATCAAGCTCACCGGGCAGTCCGAGGACGACCGCGACCTGGGCACCCGCGCCGGTGGCGACGTCAACGGCTTCGGCCTTGACCTGCGGCCCTGGGTCTTCGGCCAGCGCGGCCAGTGGAGCGCCTTCGCCATGGGCCAGGCGGTGGCCGCCACCGACATCGTCGAGACCGACCCCCTGGACTCCAGCGACGCGGACGGCGACACCCAGCGCGGCGACAGCCGCGAGCCGGAGAAGAACTACCTCGCCCTGCGGGAATTCTGGATCGACTATGCCGGGCTCACCCCCTACCCCGGCGAGCACCTGCGCTTCGGCCGCCAGCGCCTGCGCAGCCAGGAAGGCACTTGGTGGGACACCAACATCGAGGCGCTGCACTGGACCTTCGACACCACCCTGCTACGGGCGAACCTGGGCGCCGCCGAGCGCTTCAGCGAGTACCGCACCGACCTGGACGACCTGTCCCCCCGCGACAAGGACCGCCAGCACCTGTTCGGCGGGCTCTCCACCCAATGGGCGCCAGGCCACTGGGTCGGCATGAAAGTCCACCACAGCCACGACGGCGGCAGCCTGCCACGGGTCGGCGAACGGGTCGACGAGTTGAGCAAGACCTACACCGGCGACCTCACCTGGCTCGGCCTGGAGGCCGACGGCGACTTCTTCAACCCGCGCGCGCGCCAGCCGCTGAACTACTGGGCGCAGCTTACCTGGCTGACCGGACAGACCGACGCCATCAGCCAGGGCGTGGTCGACGACCGCCGCGTGGCCACCGGACGCCGGGACGGCGATGTCGACGCCTGGGCGATGGACCTCGGCCTGCGCTGGAACATCGACGATCAATGGAAGGTCGGCGGCGCCTATGCCCGGGGCAGCGGTGGTGGCGACGAAGACAAGTCCAAGCAGTTCGTGCAGACCGGCCTGGAAAGCAACCGCTCCAGCTTCACCGGCGTGGAGTCGCGCCTACACCGCTTCGGCGAGGCGTTCCGCGGCGAGCTGAGCAACGTCCAGGTGGCCACCGCCTTCGGCTCCTGGAAACTGCGCGAGGACTACGACGCGAGCCTGGTCTACCACCGTTTCTGGCGCCTCCACGACGACCAGGACGTGGGTGCCAGCGGCATCTCCGCGCCGTTGCAGGACGGCGAGAAGGACCTCGGCCAGGAAGTCGACCTGGTGGTGACCAAGTACTTCAAGCAGGGCCTGCTGCCGGCCTCCATGAGCGAGCGTCTCGACGATCGCTCGGCCCTGGTGCGCTTTCGCGGCGGCGTGTTCAAGCCCGGCGACGCCTATGGCCACGGGACGGACTCGCTGATGCACCGCGCCTTCGTCGATCTCATCTGGCGCTTCTGATGCGTCCGTCGCTCAAGGGAGGAACCGCGATGAAACCTCGCATCGGTAATGGCCTGCTGTATGGCGGCCTGCTGCTCGGCGCCCTGAACCTGGCGCCCCAGAGCCAGGCGGACGACGTGGTCAAGGAACTCAAGCCGGCGAAGAACTACACGGTGACCAGCGCTCCCATCGACGAGCTGGAAATGTCGCCGCCGGCCCTGCCCGACCTGAGCGGCTACACCCGCGCGGCCGCCCTGGCGAAGATTCCCCGGCACCAGGGTCCTGGCCGCATCGTGGTGCGGCGCATGCTTCAGCAGGACGCCCTGAAGGACTTCATCGGCGGCGATGAGCGCCTGCGCGAGTGGGTGACCCGCCAGCGCGGCATGCCCCAGGCGATCTTCATCGAAGGCGGCCGGGTGAGCCTGGCGGACCTCGCCCGCCACCTGCCCAAGGAGCAGTTCGCCGAGAGCGAGCCCGGGGTATTCATCGCCCGCCTGCCGGTGGTGGTGGCCCAGGGCGCGACCCTGGTGGTGGACAAGCAAGTCAAGGAGTTCCGCCTGTCCCAGGAGCGCGGCGCGTTCCTGGTGAACGACGGCCTGCTGTTCCTGGTGGATACCAAGCTGACCGGCTGGCGCGAAGCGGCCAACGCCCCGGCGAAATTCCGCCGGCCCGACGAGTTCCGGCCGTTCCTGGTGTCCTGGGGCGGCAGCCAGCTCTACATCGTCGGCAGCGTGGTCGCCAGCCTCGGCTACAGCAACAGCAAGTCCTACGGCGTCAGCGTCACCCAGTACACCCCGGGCATGCACGAGCGTCTCAAGCGCCCGGCGCCCACCGGCTGGCTGCTCGACTCGGAATACGTCGACATGTGGTACGGCTTCTATTGCTACGAAGCCTCCGACGTGGTGATCAAGGGCAACACCTACCGGGACAACGTCGTCTACGGCATCGACCCCCACGACCGCTCGCGCCGGCTGGTGATCGCCGACAACACCGTCTATGGCACCCAGAAGAAGCACGGGATCATCATCTCCCGCGAGGTGAACGACAGTTGGATCATCAACAACCGCGCCTACGACAACAAGCTGTCCGGCATCGTCATCGACCGTAACAGCACCAACAACCTGGTGGCCTACAACGAGGTGTACCGCAACCACGCCGACGGCATCACCCTCTACGAGAGCCCCAACAACCTGTTGTGGGGCAACCAGATCTTCAACAACACCCGCCACGGCATCCGTGTCCGCAACAGCGTGAACATCCGCCTGTACGAGAACGTCGCCGCGGCCAACCAACTCACGGGCATCTACGGCCACATCAAGGACCTGTCCGACACCGACCGGGATATCCGCCTCGACCCCTTCGATACCGAGGTCTCGATGATCGTGGTCGGCGGCAAGCTCGCCGCCAACGGCTCCGCGCCGCTGGCCATCGACTCGCCGCTCAGCGTGGAACTGTACCGGGTGGAAATGCTGGCGCCGACCAAGAGCTCCGGCATCAGCTTCGCCGGGATACTCGGGGACAACCAGGAACAGATCCTCGACATGATGGTGCGCCGCAAGCAGGCGGTGCTCATCGATCCCGTGGACAGCCAGGTCGAAATGCAGGACTGAGGAGCAGGACTACCTATGCACGCATTTTTCCTCAAGCGCCTCGTCGCTTCGGTATCCGGCGCCGCCCTGGGCGCGACCCTCGGCGCCGGCCTGCTGGCGGCCAGCGGCGACGTGCGCGCCGAGCCGGTCTACCAGGTGCAACGCACCGGGCCACTGTGCGCCACCGCCCAGGACCCGAACGTCTACAACACCAAGTACCTGAGCTTCTTCGCCAGCCTGGTGCAGGCCCAGGGCGACTGGCTGTTCCGGACCCGCTACGACCTACGCACCGACTTTGGCACCAGCCCCTACGGCTACAGCGAGTTCAAGCGCCTGCGCGACGCCCTCAAGCGCAAGGGCGTCGAGCTGATGGTGGTCTACCAGCCGACCCGCGGCCTGGTGAACCGAGAGAAGCTCCCCCCCGAAGAGAAGCGGAAGTTCGACTACGAGCTGGCGCGCAAGAACTACCTGAAGACCGTGGAAGATTTTCGCAAGACCGGCATCTGGGTCACCGACCTGTCGCCGCTGTTCGACGAGAAGAACGTCGACACCGACTACTACTTCCAGGCCGACCACCACTGGACTCCGATGGGTGCCGACCGCACCGCCAAGCTGGTGGCCGAGACCCTCAAGCAAGTGCCCGGCTTCGACGACATCCCGAAGAAGGAATTCGCCAGCAAGCGCACCGGCCTGCTACCCAAGGCCGGCACCCTGCACAAGACCGCCGCGCAACTGTGCGGCACCAGCTACCCGATCCAGTACGTGGACCGCTACGAGACCGAGCCGGTGGGCGAGGCCAGCGGCGACAGCCTGTTCGGTGACGATTCCGACCCGCAGATCACTCTGGTGGGCACCAGTAACAGCGGCCCGGCCTACAACTTCGGCGGTTTCCTGGAACAGCACACCGGTGCCCAAGTGCTGAACATGGCGGTCAGCGGCGGCGGCTTCGACAGCGCCATCCTGCAATACATGAGCAGCAAGGAATTCCACGAGCACCCGCCGAAGATCCTCATCTGGGAATTCGCCACCCACTACGACATGGCGCAAAAGAGTTTCTACCGCCAGGCCGTGCCCCTGGTGGATAACGGCTGCGTCGGCCGCGAGGCGACCCTGAAGAACAAGGCGAAGCTGCGCAAGGGCGGGCCGACCGAGGTGCTGGTCAACGGCAAGGGCCAGAGCCCGATGGACCTGCGCGGTGGCGACTATCAGGTCGACCTGACCTTCAGCGATCCCACCGTACACGAAGCCAAGGCCACCATCTGGTACCTCAACGGCCGCCGCGAGAACTTCAAGCTCGAACAGAGCGACCGGGTCGACACCGGCGGCCGCTACGTCTTCGAGCTGCGCAACGACCCCGACTGGGTCGACCTGAATCTGCTCGCCGTGGAAATCGAGGGGCCGGAAGACGCCCCCGCCAACCTCAGCGTCCAGGCCACGCTCTGCAAACGCCCCCACGCCGCCGGCCATCCGCTGACCGCCCAGGCCGAGTGAGGTAATCCCATGCGCAACGCCAAGCAACTGCTGCTTCCCTGTCTGTTCGGCACCCTGGTCTGGGCCAACGCGGCCTCGGCCGGGCTGGTGCCCCCCAGCGGCTATTACCACAAGGTCGAGGTCCAGGCGCGCAAGGCCAGCCTGGCCGACGAAACCAAGTCGGCCACCCAGGCGTGCCCGACCGCGCCCAAGCCCTACACCGGCACGCTGGAGTTCCGCAGCAAGTACGAGGGGTCCGACAAGGCGCGGGCGACCCTCAACCCGAAGGCGGAAAAGGCGTTCCGCGACGAGACCCAGGACATCACCCGGCTGGAGCGGGGTGTCAGCACGATGGTCACCCAGTACATGCGCGACGGCGACGAGCAGCAACTGGACTGCGCGCTGAACTGGATGGGCGAGTGGGCCCAGGCCGGGGCACTGCTGAGCACCAACTTCAACCACACCGGCATGTCCATGCGCAAATGGGCCCTGGGCACCCTCGCCTCCTCCTACCTGCGCCTGAAGTATTCCGAGTCCCGGCCCCTGGCCGCCCGCGAGGAGCAGGCCAAGCTCGTCGAGGGTTGGTTCGCCAAGCTCGCCGACCAGGTGGTGCAGGACTGGGGCGACCTGCCCCTGAAGAAAATCAACAACCACAGCTACTGGGCCGCCTGGTCGGTGATGGCCACGGCGGTGGCGCTGGACCGGCGCGACCTGTTCGACTGGTCGGTGCAGCAGTTCCGCACCGCCGCCGCCCAGGTGGACGCCGACGGCTACCTGCCCAACGAACTCAAGCGCCGCCAGCGCGCCCTCGCCTACCACAACTACGCGCTGCCGCCCCTGGTGATGATCGCCGCCTTCGCCCAGGCCAACGGCGTCGACCTGCGCGGAGAGAACCGCGAGGCCCTGCGGCGCCTCGCCGAGCGGGTGATCGAGGGCGTCGAGGACCAGGACGACTTCGACAAGAAGGCCGGCGAGGACCAGGACATGGGCGACCTGAAGATCAAGAGCAAATACGCCTGGCTGGAGCCCTACTGCACCCTATATGCCTGCAATGAGGACTTTCGCGAGCGCAAGCAGGCCATGGAGCCCTTCAACTCGTTCCGCCTGGGCGGCGCGGTGACCCAGGTATTCGAGGCCCGGGAGGCGAAGAAGGGCGGCTGATCCGGCCGCCCCGGACGGGGCGGCATGCCCGACCGCGCGCAGACGCGGCGGGATAGAGACTCTTGCGTTACCCGGGGAGAAAAACGGGCGGGCCTGAAGGCCCGATAACTTGGCGTTTAATGGAGAAACGCGGATGGTCTTCTCATCCAACGTGTTCCTGTTCCTGTTCCTGCCGATCTTTCTCGGCTTGTACTACTTGAGCGGAACCCGCTACCGCAACCTGCTGCTGCTCGTCGCCAGCTACGTGTTCTATGCCTGGTGGCGGGTGGACTTCCTCGGCCTGTTCGCCGCGGTCACCCTGTACAACTACTGGATCGGTCTGCGCATCGGCGCCGCCGGCGTGCGCAGCAAGACCGGCCAACGCTGGCTGATCGCCGGGGTCGCGGTCGATCTCTGCGTGCTGGGCTACTTCAAGTACGCCAACTTCGGCGTGGACAGCTTCAACGTGCTGGTCGGCCACTTCGGCGTCGAGCCCTTCGTCATCACCCACATCCTGTTGCCGATCGGTATCTCCTTCTACATCTTCGAGTCCATCAGCTACATCATCGACGTGTACCGCGGGGACACTCCGGCCACCCGCAACCTGATCGACTTCGCCGCCTTCGTGGCGATCTTCCCCCACCTCATCGCCGGCCCGGTGCTGCGCTTTCGCGACCTGGTGGACCAGTTCAACCACCGGACCCACACCCTGGAGAAGTTCTCCGAGGGCTGCACCCGCTTCATGCAAGGGTTCATCAAGAAGGTGTTCATCGCCGACAGCATCGCGCCCATCGCCGACCACTGCTTCGCCCTGTCCGACCCCACCACCGGCGACGCCTGGCTCGGCGCCCTGGCCTACACCGCGCAGCTCTACTTCGATTTCTCCGGCTACAGCGACATGGCCATCGGCCTCGGCCTGATGATGGGCTTCCGCTTCATGGAGAACTTCAACCAGCCCTACATCAGCCAGTCCATCACCGAGTTCTGGCGGCGCTGGCACATCAGCCTGTCCACCTGGCTGCGGGACTACCTGTACATCAGCCTGGGCGGCAACCGCGGCACCACCTTCCAGACCTACCGCAACCTGTTCCTCACCATGCTGCTGGGCGGGCTGTGGCACGGCGCCAACTTCACCTTCATCATCTGGGGCGCCTGGCACGGCGCCTGGCTGGCCATCGAACGCGCCCTGGGTGTGGACGCCGCGCCCAAGCGCCTGCGCCCCTGGCGCTGGGCCTTCACCTTCCTGCTGGTGGTGGTGGGTTGGGTGATCTTCCGCGCCGAGAACGTCCACGTGGCCCTGCGCATGTATGCCGCCATGTTCAGCTTCGGCGACTGGCGCCTGTCGGAGCTCAACAGCGCCCAGCTCACCAGCCTGCAAGTGGCCACCCTGGCCCTGGCCTATGCCGTGATGGCGGTCTGCGGCGTGCTGCAGTTCTATTCCCGCCCGCTCACCGGCGCGCCCAAGGCCCGCGCCACCGAGGTGGAGGCCAACGGCCCGGCCAGCGCCCAGCCGCGCACGCCTCGGGAAACCGACGCCGACCCGGCGGCCATCGCCTACGCCCCCAGCGGCGCCTTGGCCTACCAGCAGGCGTGGATTTCCCAGTTACCGATGCTGGCGACCCGCGCCGCCCTGCTCGTGCTGTTCGCCGCCTCGGTGTTGAAGCTGTCGGCGCAGAGCTTCTCGCCCTTCCTCTACTTCCAGTTCTGAGGTGTCGATCATGAGCAGAACCCAGCACCTGATCTACGTCCTGGCCTTCGCGGTCCTGCTGCTGGCCCTGAGCCTGTGGTCGCTGAAGAGCTTTCTCGGCTTCTCGCCGGCCGAGGGCACCTCGGTGCTCGACGGCAAGCTCGCCCAGGCCCTGGAAAAACACTACGACGCGGAATTCCCGATCAAGCGCTTCGGTACCAACGTCTGGGCGGCGGTGGACTACACCCTGTTCGGCGAGGGCCGCCCCGGCGTGCTGATCGGCGAGCAGGGCTGGCTGTACTCCGACGAGGAGTTCAAGCCGGTGGCCGGTGGCGCCGAGCACCAGCGCGACAACCTGGCGCTGATCCAGGGCGTGCGGGACGAACTGGCCAAGCGCGACATCCGACTGGTGATGGCGATCATTCCGGCCAAGACCCGGCTGTACCCCGAGTACACCGGCGACAACCGCCCCAGCGAGCAGTACCGCACCCTGTATCAGCAATTCCGCGGCACCGTGCGCGGCGCCGGCATCCTCGCCCCCGACCTGCTCGGTCCGCTGGAAGAAGCCAAGCGCCAGGGCGAGGTATTCCTGCGCACCGACACCCACTGGACGCCCATGGGCGCCGAGGTGGTCGCCCGCCAGATCGGCGAGAGCGTGCAGCAATCGATGGCCCTGCGCGGCAGCCCGCAGCGCTTCGTCACCGAGCCGGTGGCCATGCAGCCCCACAAGGGCGACCTGACCACCTTCCTGCCCCTGGACCCGCTATTCGACACGCTGATGCCCGCCCAGGACCAGTTGCAGCAGCGCGAGACCCGGGCGGCCGACGAAGGCGCCGAGGACGGCGACGCGCTGTTCGCCGAGGCCGACATCCCGGTGGCGCTGGTGGGCACCAGCTACAGCGCCAACGCCAAGTGGAACTTCGCCGGCGCCCTGCGCCAGTCCCTGCAACGCGACCTGAGCAACCACGCCGAGGACGGCCACGGGCCGATCCTGCCGATGCTCAAGTACCTGCAGAGCGACGAGATCAAGAGCAACCCGCCGCAGGTGGTGATCTGGGAATTCCCCGAGCGCTACCTGCCCATGGCCTACGACCTGAGCGGGTTCGACCCCGCCTGGATCGCCGCGCTGAAAGCCGGCGCCGGCAACGAACGCCTGGTCAGCAATACGACCGGCAAGGCTGGCACGCCCACCCGGTGATGCCTGAACGACTCACGCCACACTCTGGAGATGCATACATGACAATGAAGACCCGCCCCCTCGCCCAGCGACTGCTCGCCCCGGCCAGCGCCCTGCTGATCGGTCTGATGGCCTTCAATGCCCAGGCCGGCGAAGGCGGCCTCTACGGCCCCACCGCGCCGAAGGGCTCGGCGTTCATCCGCGCCTACAACGCCGGCAACAGCGAACTGAGCGTCAACGTCGGCAACACCGCGCTGAACGACGTGGCGCCCCTGGGCTCCAGCGACTTCAAGTTCCTCCCGGCCGGCAGCTACAGCGCCAAGGTCGGCAGCCAGACCCTGCCGGTGAAGCTCGACGCCGACCAGTACTACACCCTGGTGGACCAGCCGGGCGCCGCCCCGCGCCTGGTGGAGGACCCGCCGTACAAGAACAAGCAGAAGGCCCTGGTGCGGGTGCAGAACCTCACCGACAGCAAGCTGAGCCTGAAGACCGCCGACGGCAAGACCGCCGTGGTCGACGGCGTCGCGCCCCAGGCCCGTGGCGAACGGGAAATCAACCCGGTGAAGGTCGGCCTGGCGCTGTACGAGGGCGACCGCAAGGTCAGCGACCTCAAGCCAGTCACCCTGCAACGCGGCGAAGTGGTCTGCCTGTACGTCACCGGCAGCGGCGGCAAACTTTCCCCGGTCTGGGTGAAACGCCCGGCCGCCGAGGGCTGATACGCGAACGCGCCCGGCCACGGGGCCGGGCACCCGTGCACAGCGCCGCGCGTCGCGCGGCCCCATTCAGGGAGAATGCAGCATGATTCCAGTGATCCTTTCCGGCGGTAGTGGTTCGCGCCTCTGGCCCCTTTCGCGCAAACAGTTTCCCAAGCAGTTCCTCGCCTTGACCGGCGAGCACACCCTGTTCCAGCAGACCCTGCAACGGCTGAACATCGAAGGCTTGCAAGCCGCCATGCTGGTGGCCAACCAGGAACACCGCTTCATCGTCCAGGAACAGCTGGAACAGTTGGACCTGAAGGCGCAGATGCTTTTCCTCGAGCCCTTCGGTCGCAACACCGCCCCGGCGGTGGCCATCGCCGCCATGCAACTGATGGCCGAGGGCCGCGACGAACTGATGCTGGTGCTGCCGGCCGACCACGTGCTGGACGACCAGCAGGCGTTCCACCAGGCGCTGCTCCTGGGCACCCAGGCCGCCGAACGGGGCGAACTGGTGCTGTTCGGGGTGCCGGCGCGCAAGCCGGAGACCGGCTACGGCTACATCTGCGTCCATCGCGAAGGCAACGAGACCCTGCCCGAAGGGGTCAGCCGGGTCGAGCGTTTCGTGGAGAAACCGGACGCCGAGCGCGCCGCCGAATACGTCGCCTCGGGCAATTACTACTGGAACAGCGGCATGTTCCTGTTCCGCGCCAGCCGTTACCTGGAGGAGCTCAAGCGCCACGACACCGACATCTACGACAATTGCCTGCTGGCCCTGGAGCGCAGCAGTCACACCGGCAACCAGATCTGCATCGACCCACCCACCTTCGCCTGCTGCCCGGACAACTCCATCGACTACGCGGTGATGGAAAAGACCCGGCGGGCCTGCGTGGTGCCGCTGAGCGCCGGCTGGAACGACGTGGGCAGTTGGTCCTCGATCTGGGAAGTGCATGACAAGGACGACGACGGCAACGTGGTCAAGGGCGACGTGATGCTCCACGACAGCCGCAACTGCCTGGTCCACGGCAACGGCAAGCTGGTTTCGGTGATCGGCCTGGACGACATCGTCGTGGTGGAGACCAAGGACGCGATGATGGTGACCCACCGCGACCGCGCCCAGGACGTCAAGAAGATGGTCAGCGCGCTGGACGAACAGGGCCGCCCGGAAACCCAGAACCACTGCGCCGTGTATCGCCCGTGGGGCTCCTACGACTCGGTGGACATGGGCGGGCGTTTCCAGGTCAAGCACATCACCGTCAAGCCGGGCGCGCAATTGTCCCTGCAGATGCACCACCACCGCGCCGAGCACTGGATCGTGGTCTCCGGCACCGCCCAGGTCACCTGCGACGACCGCACCTTCCTGCTGACCGAGAACCAGTCGACCTACATCCCGATGACCTCGGTGCACCGCCTCTCCAACCCGGGCAAGATCCCGCTGGAAATCATCGAGGTGCAGTCCGGCAGCTACCTGGGCGAGGACGACATCGAGCGCCTGGAAGACGTCTATGGTCGCAGCGGCACTCCCGAGCCGACCCGAGTGCCGACGCCCGCCGCTTCGCGCTGATCGCTCCGCCGCCCTGGCATCGCCGTCCGCGATGCCGCGCGGCGAGCGCCCCCGCGCCCGCCTCTCCCCCCATCGAGGCATCGCGGCCGTCGTACCAGCGACGGTCGCGGGGCGTCTCCCCCTCCCGTTCAGCGGGGCCCGGCCGTGGCTCGGCTCGACGCGCCTCTCGGCATTGCCTAGGATGGACGCCCCGTCGCCACGAGGCCGCCGCCATGCCGTCCCGTTCTCCGAGCCGCCCATGCTGATCGGCACGCTGCTCGCCATCGCCTGGCTGATCCTGCTGCTGCGCTACCCGGCCAAGGCCCTGCCGATTTCACTGGCCGCCGTCCTCGGCATCGCCCTGGTGGCCGCCTGGGTGCTGTGGGAGGATCACCAGGAAGCCGGACGCCTGGCGCGCCTGGAGATCCGCCTGACGGTCGTCCCGCCGCCCCGCTGCCCCGCCGACCGGCCGCTGCTCATGGGGGTACGCAATGGCAGCGACGAACCGCTGCTGGCCCTGGACTGGCGGGTGGCCGCCTACCGGCCCGGCGACGACCTCGACCTCGCCGAGACCCCCTACGACGCGCCCCGCTACCTCGGGCCCAACGCGCTGCCGCCCGGCGCCACCTGGGAAGACTGCCTGCCGCTACCACCGCTGCGCCCCGGCTACCGGGCCGCCAGCCTGACCTATCGCGCCGAGCGCCTGCGGGCGCGCTTCTCGGACTGATCCGGCCGGCGACGCCAGGCCGTCGCACCCGCGCATGAGGAAACGCCGATGACCACCGATACCGCTCCCGCCCTCGCCCGCTACGCCCTCGCCGCGGTGGTCGCGGCGGTCCTGGCGAACCTGCTGCTACGCGCCTTCGTGCGGGTCGGCGGAGTGCTCGCCACGCTCTTCATCGCCACCCTCGTGGCGGCCGGCCTGGCCTTCTGGTTCCGCCTGCGCGAGCGGCGCCCGCCCCGTCCCGGCGAACGCTGGCGGATCGTCCTGCTCTACGGCGCGGCGCTGGGAGTGCTGTACTTGGCGCTGCTGGGGTTGATGCGCCTGCAAGAGGCGCCGGGGCCCATGGGCACCCTGCTGTTCCTCCTGCACTACCTCTGCTACCCCTCGCTGGCCTATGCCTGCCTGTCGCCACGCCTGTTTCCCCGCGCCTAGGCGAGCCCGGCCGCACGGCCCGGCAATGCCGTCGCCCCAGGAGTACCCGTTTCCATGTTGACGACCCTCGCCATCGGTAACTACCGCTCGATCAATCGCCTGGTCCTGCCGTTGCACCCCCTCAACGTCATCACCGGGCCCAACGGCAGCGGCAAGTCCAACCTCTACCGCGCCCTGCGCCTGCTGGCGGAAACCGCTCAGGGCGGCGTGGTCAACGCCCTGGCCCGGGAAGGCGGGCTGGAGTCGACCTTCTGGGCCGGGCCGGAACAAGTCTCGCGGCGGATGCGCAACGGCGAGACGGCGATCCAGGGCGGCCCGCGCCGGGAAACCTTGCGCTTGCGCCTGGGCTTCGCCAGCGAGGATTTCGGCTACGCCATCGCCCTCGGCCTGCCGGAACCCTCCCGTTCCGCCTTCGCCCTCGACCCGCAGATCAAGCACGAAGCCATCTGGGCCGGCCCGCTGTGCCGGCCGGCCTCGCTGCTGGTGGAACGCGACGGCCCCGTGGTGCGCTTGCGCGACGGCCGCGATTGGCGGGTGCAGGCGCAGCACCTGCCGACCTTCGACAGCCTGTTCGACCAAGTGGGCAACGACCCGGGTTGCCCGGAGGTCTTCGCGTTGCGCGAGCGCTTGCGCGGCTGGCGCTTCTACGACCACTTCCGCACCGACCCCGAAGCCCCGGCGCGCCAGCCGCAACTGGGCACCCGCACGCCGGTGCTGCACCACGACGGCCGCGACCTGGCCGCCGCGTTGCAGACCATTCGCGAGATCGGCGACGGCGCCGCGCTGGACGCGGCGGTGGGCGACGCCTTCCCCGGCGCGCGCCTGCACATCGACCACCAGCCCGGGGGGCGCTTCGTGGTCGAACTGCACCAGCATGGCCTGCTGCGCCCGTTGCGGGCCGCCGAACTGTCGGACGGCACCTTGCGCTACCTGCTGCTGGTGGCGGCCCTGCTCACGCCGCGCCCGCCCACCCTGATGGTGCTGAACGAGCCGGAAACCAGCCTGCATCCCGACCTGCTGCCGGCCCTGGGGCGACTGATCGTCGCCGCCTCGGCGCGTACCCAGGTCTGGGTGGTGTCCCACGCCAACCGCCTGGTGGCGGCGCTGCAAGAGCATCCCGATTGCAACACCCTGCGCCTGGAGAAGACCCTGGGCGAAACCGTGACGCCGGACCTCGGCTCCTTGGACGGCCCGCCCTGGCGCTGGCCGGACTGAAGGCTTCAAGCCCCGGATAGCGGCTCGTTGGCGGCGGGCCGGGCAAGCTCGATCAGGCAGGCCAGCCCCTGCCCCCGGTCGATGGCCAGGCCGAAGCGGATGCTCCGCACCAGCCGCCGCAACTCACGCTCGTCACCGAGCTGCCGGCCGGTCAGGGCGCGGCGGACCACGGCGCCGCGCTCGTCGTACAGGGTCAGGACGAGGCCGCCGTCGGGCCGTTCGGCGCTGAAGCGGGTGCGCCATTCGTCCTTGAACGAATCGCGAAGGTATTGGAGAGGGTCGTCCATGGCGATGCCCTGCGGTTCCTTGTCGCGGAGAAACCAGCAAGGGGCAGGCCAGGTCGGCCTGCCCGGGCGGACGGTGGGTTTTTCGACGACGCGCCCGGCGCGGCGGATGCCCCGCTTGCGGGCACGCGGCTCCGTCCGGGCCCCATTGGGGTGCCCTGTCGCGAGGCCCGGGGAAGGCGTCGTCGGCGCGGCGCTCAGAATGCCCGGGTCAGCATGCTCCCGGCCATGAGCAGCAAGGCCAGCGGCATGGCCCAGCGCTGGCGCCAGGCAAGGGTGAGGGCCAGGGCCAGCACGGCGAGCATCGACAGGGCGAGCCAGAACAGCGTACCCAATTCGGCACCCGCCTCGCGGACGCACAGGGCCAGGGCCACGGCCATCAGTGGCAGCGCCGCGACCCGCAACGCGCGGCGGCGCAGCGGGTTCGGCTCGTCGCCAAACAACGCCTTGTGGTGACGGTTCATCGCCAGGCACAGGGCGAACACGGCGAGGTAGGCGAACGCGAAGGCCGACAGCATCAGGCGCCCTCCGCCATGGGGGTCCGCCGCGCGCGGCGCGGCGCCGGCGCGACGGCTGGGCGCCGCCGGGCCAGCAGGCCGCAGACCACGCCGACCGCCAGCAAGGTCAGGTCGATGGCCACCAGCGCCCAGTCGCCTCGGGGCACACTGCTCAGCAGGCCGGTGGATGGCGCCAGCACGAGGTTCAGCACCGGTAGCCCCAGGGACAGCACCGCGCCCAGTGCCAGCATCCGTCGGCCGAGCCGGGGGCTGTGGCGGTGCCACGCCGCCCAGGCCGACACCCCCGCCCAGGCGCCGAAGAACACCCAGGTCTCGGCTGCGGCGCGGTGCTCCAAGTGCGCCGGCAGCAGACGATTGCCGTAGAACAGCGCCAGGGTCGCCAGGGGCAGGCCGCCGAGCACCGCGCCGTTCAGCGCTCGCACCAGCGCCAGGCCGCGACCGCCGCGCGCCTCGCGCTTGCTCACCCAGACCCGCAGGCCGCCCACCAGCATGGCGCAGCCGACCAGCCCCAGCAGCAGGTAGCAGACACGCACCAGGTGGCCGCCGAACTGGGCCATGTGCAGGCCGGTCAGCCAGGTGTAGGCGTAGTAGCCGCCCCCGTAGGGCGCTTGCTCGTGGAGCAGCTCCCCGCTGGCGGCGTCGTAGGCCAAGGTCCATTGGTAATCGGAAATGCGCGTGCGGCCTTCGCGGCGGAACTCCACCACCGCCGCCTCGTCGGCCGGGTGCTCGACGCTGATCCAGCCGGGCCGTGCCCCACCCCAGCGCTTCCGGGCGTCCGCCAGCAGCGCGTCGAGGGACGCCGGCGGCGGCGCCGGGCGATGGGTCTCCTCGCGATGGAACAGGCTCATGGCCTCGCCATAGAACGCCATGGCATCGCCCCGGTAGGCCGTCTGGATGCCCGCCGGCATGTACAGCGAGACGAAGATCGCCAGGCCGGTGTAGGCGATCATCAAGTGGAACGGCAGCCCCGCCACGCCGAACAGATTATGGGCGTCGAGCCAGGCTCGCTGGCCGTTGGCACCGGGCCGCAGGGTGAAGAAATCCTTGAAGAGGCGCCGGTGGATGATGATGCCGCTGACCAGCGCCACCAGCATGAACATCGCCGCCACCGCCACCACGTACAGGCCCGGCGTCCCGGCGTTCAGGTCGTAATGCAGGTTGAAGAAGAACGCGCCGCCAACGGTTTCCCGCAAGGGCTCGCCGCTCACCGGATCGAGGGCGAAGCTGCGGAACGCGCCTTCGTCGGCGGGCACGTAGCCGGCCCACCAGAACGGCTCCCGCGGGCTGGGCGCATGGATGTACAGCGCATGCGCCTCGGGCTCCTTGGCCAACAGCCAGTCGCGGACCCGGTCGAGGCTCACGGACGAGGGTGTCGAGACCTCGGAGCCAACCGGCAGGTCCGGGCGCATCCAGCGTTCCAGCTCCTTATCGAAGCAGGCTAGGCTGCCGGCGAAGAAGATCACGAACAGCAGCCAGGACGGCAGCAACCCGCCCCAGGTGTGCAGGCCGGCCATGGAGCGGCGCAGGTTCATGGCCGCACCGCATAGTCGCCAGCCAGCCAGGTCGCCAGCCCCAGTAACACGCTCGCGCCCAGCAGCACGAGCCAGACGCGCGCCACACTGCGGGCGGCGAAGACGAAGATCGCCACGGCCGCATACAGCGCGAAGCACAGCAAGGTGGCCACCGCGACCCGGTCGGGGCGGGCCAGGGGCAGGAAAACCGAGAGGAAGGCGGTGCTGGCGTAGACCAGCCCATAGCCGCCGAAAAGGGCGGCGGACACGCGCGAAGCGGTGCCCCAGGCGGCGGAGGCTTTCGGACTCATAGCGTATTCCGTGGCGAACGTGATGATACCCGCCAGCCTCGGTGGGAGGGACTCGCGGACGCGACATGTTCTCATTCGCAGAGAAGAACCGCCAGTCGTCCGCCGGCGCGCGAGATGATCGGCGCTTGACTCGAAGCTGCAATGAAGGCATTCGATACTGTCGACGTATTCGCTGGCCGGAGTGCCGACGACATGCGACGTTTCGCCGCTCGCTCCCTGGACAAGCGGCACGAACTCGACCGGCCCGGGCCGGTCCATCCAAAACATGTTTTTGCAGGATGCAGGCGATGTACAACCCATTCCAAGTGCTTACCGAGGCCTTCCAGGCGCGCTACCGCGTCAATTTCAGCCTGGAAAGCATGGACGGCGACATCATGATGACCCTGGCCGACGACCAGGGCATGGTGGCCCGCCGCCTGATCAGCGCGGCGCAACGCAACGACCCGCGCCGCCTTCAACGGGTCATCGACAGCGTGCGCGATTCTATCGCCCACAGCGATGGCCACCTCACCCGGCAACCGACCCTGGCGATCAGCCACGGCGGCCACCTCGCCCCCCGCGTGGTGCGCCAACCCGGCCGCGTGAGCGGACGTGGCGTCGGCCTCGCCGTCGGTGTCTGACGGCGAGGCCGCATCTCAGCCGTCCCGCGCCGGATCGGCCGCCTTGCGCGACTCGCCAGGGGCGGCCGGAAAGCGCGCCGAGGCGTAGCGCACCACCAGCACCGCCAGGGCCAGCAGCAGGATCGCCCCCGACACGTACAGCACGCTGGCGTCCGGCCGGTTGTGGTGGGACACGTCCGAGATCAGCAGCCGGGTCAGCGCGGTGATCGCCACATAGATCAGGAAGCGAACCGGCATGTGGTTGGTCTTGAAGTAGATGCCCACCATGGCGCCCAGCTCGAGGTAGATGAACAGCAGCAGGATATCGTCCACGCTGATGTGTCCCGTCTCCACCATGCCAAGGAACGCCAGCACCGCCGCCCAGGCGGTGATCCCGCCAATGGCGAACAGCGCCAAGTAGTGAAACGTCTCCACCAGCAAGTTGCCCAAGGACTCCGCGAGCCCATGGACCCGTTCCCGCAGGGCTTCCGCCCAGTCGATCTTCATTGCCACTCCTCACTACGGCCAACGACAGGTCGTTCGGATGATGCAGGAGCCGGGCCAGCGCGTCGCCCAAGGCGTTACCGTGGAATGGACACGCCTCGCGCTCGCGGAAGTCCTGCACGCTCCTGGTGTGCGGCGCCTTTCCCCGAAGCCTTCGCCCTGCCGAAAAAGCGAGACGCCGGCTGCTTTCCTCGTCGCAGCTCCGCCCGGCATCCCGCCTTGAACCGCTCCGCGCCGCGTGGCCGAGTGGCTTACGAGGTCTCGCGCCTAAGCGGAACCCCACAGCCATGCGTCCTTCGCGCTCATGGGCAGTCGGCTCAAGTGCGAGTCCTGAGCCGCCGATCCACTCGGTCGGTACGCCTCTCCGCAGTAGCGTAAGCCGCTCGCATGACAATGAGCGTTTCGCGGGTCTGGCCTGTGCTTCGCTGGCGCGGCCAGCCCCGATCGCGCCCGGCCCCCTTCCGGACGCCTCCCGGTGAGCCCACCGGCCATGCGTCGGTTCGCCTTGGCAGTCACGGGCCCGACGGGCATACTGTTCATCCATACAGTTCACGCTACAGCAAAGGATGAGGTGATGAATGGCCGTAGAAGTGGTGTACCGCAGCAGCCGCGACCCGGAGCGCTTGTTCATGGATAAGGCGGAAGCCGATCGCTACGACAAGATGCTGGAACTGGCGGAAACCCTGGCCTCGGTGTTGCACCGGGCCGTGCCTTCCCTCAGCGATCAGCAGGTCGAGGAACTGGGCATCTTCATGGCGAAGAACCGCGATACCTTCGCTCGGGCCTTCAAGAACCAGCCGGACGCCTTGAGCGAACTGGGCGACGACGCGGCCTGAGCCGCGCCGTCTCCCCCGGCTAGTCGCGGACGGGGCGAACCCGGAACCAGGCGGCGTACAGTGCCGGCAGGAACAGCAGGGTCAGCGCCGTGGCGACGATCAGCCCGCCCATGATCGCCACCGCCATCGGCCCGAAGAAGACGCTGCGGGACAGCGGGATCATCGCCAGCACCGCCGCCAGGGCGGTCAGCACGATGGGGCGGAAGCGCCGCACCGTGGCCTCGATTATCGCGTTCCAGGGGTCAAGCCCGGCGGCGATGTCCTGCTCGATCTGGTCCACCAGAATCACCGAGTTGCGCATGATCATCCCCGCCAGGGCGATAGTGCCGAGCATGGCGACGAACCCGAACGGCTGGCGGAACACCAGCAGGAACAGGGTCACGCCGATCAGCCCGAGCGGCGCGGTGAGGAACACCAGGGCGGTCCGGGAAAAGCTCCGCAACTGCACCATCAGCAGGCTCACCACCACCACCAGGAACAGCGGCATGCCCGCGTTCACCGAACGCTGCCCACGGGCCGAATCCTCCACGGTGCCTCCGGTCTCCAAGAGATAGCCGCTGGGGAGTTCCGCGCGGATCGACGCCAGGGTCGGCTCGATCTGGCCCACCAGGGTGGCCGGTTGCGCGGTGCCGTAGATATCAGCGCGCACGGTGACGGTGGGCAGGCGGTTGCGGTGCCAGATCACGCCTTCCTCGAAGCCGTACTCCAGGGTGGCGACCTGGGACAGCGCGACGCTACTGCCGTTGGCTGTCGGCATGGCGAGGCTGGGCAGCTCGGCCAGAGCCTGGCGCTCATGGGACGCGCCCCGCAGCAGGATTTCGATCAGTTCGTTGTCTTCCCGGTACTGGTTGACGCTGGCGCCGGAGAGCGATCCCTGGAGGAAGCGCGACAGGTCGGCGGTGGTGATGCCCAAGGCTCGGGCGCGGTCCTGGTCCACGTTCAAGCGGACCACCTTGCTCGGCTCTTCCCAATCCAGGTGGACGTTGGCCACATGGGGGTTCTCGCTGACCTTGGCGGCGACCCGCCGAGCCAGTGCACGGACCTCGTCGATGTGTTCGCCGCTCACCCGGAACTGCAACGGGTAGCCCACCGGCGGCCCGTTCTCCAGGCGCGAGACCCGGGTGCGCAACCCGGCGAAGCGCTCGTCGAGGGTGTCGATCAACCAGCGCCGCACCCCCTCCCGCTCCTCGACGCTCTTGGTCAGCACGACGAACTGGGCAAAGCTGGCCGCGGGCAACTGCTGGTCCAGGGGCAGGTAGAAGCGCGGCGAGCCGGTGCCGATGTAGGCCGTGTAGTTGTCGATGCCGGGGTGGTCCTTGAGCAGTGCCTCCAGGCGGCTGACCTGCTCCTCGGTGGCGCGCAGCGAGGCACCCTCCTCCAGCTTGAGGTCCACCATCAGCTCCAGCCGGCTGGAAGCCGGGAAGAACTGCTGGGGCACGAAGCGAAACAGCAGGATCGAGCCGATGAACAGGCCGAGGGTGAGGCCGATCACCGTCTTGCGATGGGCCACACACCAGCCGACGCCCCGGCGGACCCGCTGGTAGAAGCGGGTGGCGTAGGGATCGTGGGCGTCTTCACCGTGGAGGCGGCGATGGCGCGCGGCGAGGTCGGGCAGCAGGCGGTCACCGAGGAACGGCACGAACACCACCGCGGCGATCCACGACACCAGCAGCGCGATGGTGACCACTTGGAAGATCGACCGGGTGTATTCGCCGGTGCTGGACTGCGCGGTGGCGATGGGCAGGAAGCCCGCCGCCGTGATCAGGGTGCCGGTGAGCATCGGGAAGGCCGTGCTGCGCCAGGCATGGCTGGCGGCCTTCAGCCGGCTTAAGCCCTGCTCCATCTTGATCGCCATCATCTCCACCGCGATGATCGCGTCGTCCACCAGCAGCCCCAGCGCCAGCACCAGGGCGCCCAGGGAGATCTTGTGCAGGCCGATGCCGAAATAGGCCATCGCCGCGAAGGTCATGGCCAGTACCAGCGGGATCGATAGCGCCACCACCAAGCCGGTGCGCAGGCCGAGGGAGAAGAAGCTCACCAGCAGCACGATCACCAGGGCCTCGGTGAGCACTCGGATGAACTCGCCCACGCCGGTCTTCACCGCCGCCGGCTGGTCGGAAACCTTGCGCAGTTGCATGCCCGCCGGCAGGGTCTCCTGCAAGCGGGTGAACTCCCGTTCCAGGGCCTTGCCCAGGGCCAGGATGTCGCCGCCCTCCTTCATCGACACGGCCAGCCCCAGGGCGTCCTCTCCCATGAAGCGCATGCGCGGCGCCGGCGGGTCGTTGAAGCCCCGGTGCACGGTGGCTACGTCGCCCAGGCGGAAGGTGCGGTCGCCGACCCGGATGGGAAACGCGCGAATGTCCTCCACCGAATCGAAGCGCCCGGTCACCCGCAATTGCACCCGGTCGCTGGCCGTCTCGAAGAAGCCCGCCGCGGATACCGCGTTCTGGGCCTCCAGGGCTTCCTGCACGGCGGCCAGGGGCACGCCCAGGGTGGCCGCCTTGACGTTGGAAAGCTCGATCCAGATCTTCTCGTCCTGCAACCCGAGCAATTCCACCTTGCCCACGTCCGGGACTCGCTGCAGGTGCAGTTGCAAGCGGTCCGCGTAGTCCTTGAGCACCGCGTAATCGAAGCCCGCCCCCGTCAAGGCGTAGATATTGCCGAAGGTGGTTCCGAACTCATCGTTGAAGAACGGCCCCTGGATGGACGAGGGCAGCGTGTAGCGGATGTCCGCGACCTTCTTGCGGACCTGGTACCAGAGGTCGGGAATCTCGGCGGAGCGCATCGCGTCGCGGGCGATGAAGGTCACCTGGGATTCGCCGGGGCGCGAGAACGACACGATGCGCTCGTAGTCGCCGGTCTCCATCAGCTTCTTCTCGATGCGCTCGGTGACCTGGCGCGCCACTTCCTCGGCGGTGGCGCCGGGCCAGAGGGTACGAACCACCATGGCCTTGAAGGTGAACGGCGGGTCCTCGCTCTGCCCCAGGCGGGAGTAGGCGAGCGCGCCGACGATGGCCATCAGCAGCATCAGGTAGAGCACGATCTGGCGGTTCTTCAGCGCCCATTCCGACAGGTTGAAGCCCATTGCCCTACTCCTTCGCCGCCAGTCGAACGGCCCGGTTGTCCCGGTCCACCGGCCGCACCGGCTGCGCGTCCCGCAGCACCTGCACGCCGGCCGCGACGACCCAGTCGTCCGCCTTCAAGCCATCGAGCACCGGGACCCGCTCCTCGCCGTAGGGACCGATGCGCACCGGAGCGCGGCGGAGCGTGGCGTCGGGCGTCACCACCCAGACGAACGGTTCGCCCTTCTCGCCCCCCAGGGCGGACAGCGGCACCGATAGCAGCGCCTCGCCCGCGGGCTGGAGGAATACCCGGGCGCTCTGGCCCGGCTCGATGCCCTTCTCGCTGAACGCCACTCGCGCGGCGAACGTCCGGGAACGCGGATCGGCGCTCGGCGCCAGCTCGCGCAGGCGGGCGGGAAAACGCTGGCCGGGACGGGACCAGAGCTCCACGCTCACCGCCTGGCCGACCCGGAAGCGGCCGACGGCATGCTCGGGGATGGCGATCGACACATCCCGCTCACCGTCCACCGCCAGGGTGAATACCGGTTGCCCGGCGCTGACCACCTGCCCCGCCTCTAGCGAGCGGCTGGCGATCACCCCCTCCTGGGGCGACCGCAGCACCGCATAGCCCGCCTGGTTGCCGGCCACGCTGTATTCGGCGCGCAACTGGTTCAGGCGCGCCTCGCTCGCCAGGTATTGATTGTCCACGGTGTCGTACTGGGAATGGCTGATCATCTGCCGGTCCAACAGCTTGCGGTAGCGCTCGCGCTCGGTGCGAGCCAAGCGCAGGTTGGCCTCCGCCGCCGCCAGTTGGGCGCGGCTCGCCTCCAATTGCAGGCCAACGTCCAGGGGGTCGAGGGTAGCCAGTGGCTGGTCTTTCTTCACCCGGTCTCCCACGTCCACCAGCCGCCGGGCCACCTTGCCGCCGATGCGGAACGCCAGTTCCGGTTCGAAGCGCGCGCGTACCTCGCCCGGGTAGCTTTCCACACCTTCGACGGCGGGCTGCGGGCGCACCACCAGCACGGGACGAGGGGCTTGGTTAACGGCTTCGGGTTCGCTGCACGCGGCGAGCAGCAAGGACACGGCGAGGGGCAGAACGATACGCGGGAAATACCGGATCATGATGAATGACCTTTCGCGAGGTGCGGTGGGAGTCTTTATACTGGCCGCGATATTAAGAATAGAAAACTGGCCAGTCCAGTATTACCTCGATGCCCGACACGAAGAAAACCCGCGCCAACGGCCCGGGGCGTCCCAAGGACCTGCTCAAGCGCCAGGCCATCCTCGAAGCGGCCAAGGAATTGTTCCTGCGCAACGGCTACGAAGGCAGCAGCATGGACGCCATCGCCGCCCTCGCCGGCGTATCCAAGCTGACCGTGTACAGCCATTTCACCGACAAGGAGACCCTGTTTTCCGCCGCGGTGAAGGCCAAGTGCGAAAGCCAGTTGCCCGACCTGCTCTTCGAGCTGCCTCCGCACGCGCCGGTGGAAGGTGTGCTGCGCAACATCGGCCAGCGCTTCCTCTTCCTGATCAACGACGCCGAGTCGCTGCAACTGCATCGCCTGATGATGGCCACCGCCAGCCAGGGCTCGACGCTCGCCCGGCTGTTCCTGGAGGCCGGGCCCCAGCGGGTGATCGACGAGTTGGCGCGCCTGCTGCACGCCATGGATCGCGCCGGCCTGCTGCGCATCGAACAGCCCGCCCGGGCCGCCGAGCACTTCCTCTTCATGCTCAAGGGCAAGCACAACTTCCGCCTGTTGCTGGGGTGCAACGAGCCGCTGGACCCCGCGGAGGCCGACGCCCACGTGGACGACGTGGTCGGGCTCTTCGTGCGCGCCTACCGCCCCTGAGCCGTCAGGGCTTGTCCAGGGCCTTCTTGGGGTAGATGTCGTAGCGGCTCGACTTGCCTTCCAGGACATGACTCGGTTTCGGCCCCTCGATACAGGGCGCCTTGCGCGGGCGCTTGACTACCACCCGGTGACTGGCCAGGGCCAGCGCGGCGGCCAGCAGGGCCGGCGCGTCGGGATCGTCCCCCACCAGGGGCCGGAACAGGCGCATCTCCTTTTTCACCAGGGCGCTCTTGTCGCGATGGGGGAACATCGGATCCAAGTGAATCACCTGGGGCGCCGGCTCGTCCCAGGCGGCCATCAGCGCCACGGCGTCACCGCCGCGCAGGGCCATGCGGTCGACGATCGGCGCCACGTCGGCGTCCCGGGCGGCCCGCAGCAGGCCGTCCTCCAGCAGCGCGGCGATCAACGGCTGACGCTCCACCAGGGTCACTTCGCAGCCCAGGGATGCCAGCACGAACGCGTCCTTGCCCAGCCCGGCGGTGGCATCCAGCACCCGTGGGCGAATGCCCGGCTGCACCCCTACCGCCTTGGCGATCATCTGCCCGCTGCCGCCGCCATAGAGCCGGCGGTGCGCGCTGGCGCCGGCGACGAAATCCACCCGTACCGGCCCCGGCGCGCCGTCGCCCAGCTCGACGAGCTGCAAACCGTCCGCTCCCAGTTGCAGGGCGAACGCCGCCTCGCCCTCCAGCGGCAGGCCGAGGCGCGCGGCCCAGGCTCGCAGGGCCGGATCAAGGGACGGGTCGAGGGACTCGGCGCGGATACGTGGGGCAGCGGGATCGTGCATCGTGGAAGCTCACGGGAAGGTGGGCGACATTTTGCCAGAGACGGGTCAGCGACACAGGCGCAACAGGCCCATGTCGACGTGGAAGTGATCCCGGTGCGCGGCGTTGTAGTCCGGGCCGAGGGTGAGGTTGAAACGTTCGCAGGCGGCCCGGTGGACCGCCCGCAGGAAGCGTGCCTCGTCGCCGGTTCCGCGCCAGTCCCGGGCCACGCTGATACGGCGGCCGTCCCGCAGGCGGAACGCGGCGATATCCAGGGCGTTGGCCGAGGCGTGCTGGCTGCGCCAGCGGCTGTTGGCGATGTTGCGGCAGGCGAAGCTGCCCAAGTGCTCGACCCGAGCCACCGGCTGGCCGAACACCGCCCGGGCCGCGGGTTGCAGGTCATGGACCTCGAACAGCGCATAGGCGGCGGCCAGTGGGCAAGTGGCGAGGAAGCTGCTGCTGAAGGCCACGTCGGAGGCCATCACCCGCACGCCGTTGCGCACCGGGCAATCCTCGGCGGGGGTGGCGTCGGCCATGGGCCGGTAGCGCAACGGCGAGGTACGCAGGACCTGGTCGCACAACTCGCGGTCGTCCCGCAGGCGCCACAGCTTGTAGCCGGTCAACCAGTTGGGCGACTCGCGGATATCCAAGGGCGCCCAGGGGTTCCAACGATCCGGGACACGCCAGCCGGGCAGCGCCAGCGCCAGGCCCAGCGCCCCCGCGAGCACCCCCAGGGGCAGGGCATAGCGCAGCTTCATGGGCGGCGGAACAGGTCGTTGATGCGGTCGAAGGGCATGGCCCCCGACAAGCCGCCGAGCTCACCGCCGCGCAGGGCCCGGGCGGCCTCGAAGAAGGCACCATAGGCCATCCGCGCCAGGTTCGACCCGACGCTCACCCGCTTCACGCCGATCGCCGCCAACTCCTCCAGGCTCAGGCCCAGGGCCGGCGAACCCACCAGCACATTCACCGGTTTCGGCGCCACGGCCCGCACCACCGCCTCGATCTCTTCCCGGCGGGTCAGCCCAGGGGCATAGAGCACGTCCGCGCCGGCCTCGGCGTAGGCTTCCAGGCGGCGGAGGGTATCCGCCAGGTCGGCCCGGCCATGCAGGTGGTTTTCCGCGCGCGCCGCCAGGGTGAAAGGAAATGGCAGCGCGCGGACCGCCGCCACCGAGGCGCGGATGCGCTCCACCGCTAAGTCGAACGAATAGATGGGCGCGTCCGCGCGCCCGCTGGCGTCCTCGATGGAGCCCCCCACCAGGCCGGCGGCGGCCGCCTGCCGCAAGGTTTCGGCGCACGCCTCGGGATCGTCGCCGTAACCGTTCTCCAGGTCGGCGGCCACCGGCAAAGAAGTCGCCTCGACGATGGCCCGGGCATTGGCCAGGGTCTCGTCCCGGCTCAGCGCACCCTCTGCATCGCGCCGGCCCAAGGCGAAGGCCAGCCCGGCGCTGGTGGTGGCCAGCGCCTCGAAGCCCAGCGCCGCGAGCATTTTCGCCGAACCGGCATCCCAGGGGTTGGGCAGCACCAGCAGCCCGTCGCGCCGGTGCAGGTCGCGAAACGCCGCGCCACGTTCGTCTTGAGTCCGCATCTCGTGTCTCCGGGGCCAGGTTTCGCGGCACGGTAGCGCAACGGCCGGGCCGGGGGCCAGCGGCACGCACTAGAGCAGGCCGAGCTGCTCCATGGCCGGCTCGTGCGGCTCGGGCAGGGGCGGCAGGCCCGGCAGCCGCTCGCCCAAGGCGGCATGGAAGGCTTTGGCCTGGGCGGCGGCCAAGTGGTTGTCGGGGGTGTGCAGGAAGACGAAGGGCGCGAGGCCCTGCTCGATCCACGCCGCCACCTTGTCCAGCCAGTCGGCGAGGTAGATAGCGTTCGCCTCCAGGCTCGGCCCGCCGATGAAGCGTACCTGGGGACTGTCGCTGAACGCCGCCGGCCGTATGGGCAGGCGCGGCTTGCGCGATTGGGCGTGGCGAACCGCCGGGGTATCGTCGGCGCAGGCGAACAGGGCGCGGGAATCCAGGCAAATACGTTCGACGCCCCGGTCCCGCAGCAGGCGGTTCAGCATCCGCTCCTCGTCGCCCTTGGCGAAGAAGGCGGCATGACGGACCTCCACCGCGAGGCGCCGATGCTCGAAAGCCTCCAGCCAGGCGGCCAGCTCCGCCAGGCGCGGCGGGCCGAAGCTGGCCGGCAGTTGCAGCCAGAGGGGAGCGACCCGCTCGCCCAAGGGCGCGAGCAGGTCGAGAAAGGCCCGGGTCTCACCGAAATGCTCGCGCAGGTCGCCATCATGACTGATGTCCCGAGGCAGCTTGGCGCAGAACCGGAAGCCGGCCGGCATGATCTCGGCCCAGCGCCGCACCACCTCGGGCGAGGGCCGCGCATAGAACGTGGTATTGCCCTCCACCGCGTTGAACACCCGGACGTAATGGGCGAGGGTTTCCGAAGCGCTCAGGTGCTCGGGATAGAAACTGCCACGCCAGGCGGGCTCGTTCCACGACGGACATCCCAGGTGGTACGGCAGCATCAAGCGTAGAGGTCGAGACCCAGCACTTCCTGGCTGTCGACGTCGTCGAGCAGGCGCGCGGTGGAATCGTAGCTGGCCAGCGCCAGGGTGGCGCGGCTGCTGAGGGTGCGGGCATTGGAGGAAGCGCCCAGATAGTCCTGGACGCGCACCGGCAGGCTGTCGCTACTGGGGTTGCCGGCCTGGACCCGGCGCAGTTGCGGCGTGCTTTCCAAGCCCTGAGAGGTGGACGGCGTGGCCGGTTGCTCGCGGCGTGCTTCTTCCTCGCGCTGAACCTCGCGATAGGGCGTGACCGCGGTTCCCGGACGGGAGCCACGGTCGAGCGGGTAGGAAGAGGAAGCGTAGCCGTCGATGCGCATGATCAGAAGCTCGGCATGAATGGAGCAAATTTAGCGAGGCCCCGGGCGCTTGGCAATCGGGCGGCGGCGCCCGCGCGGGGCGGGCTGACCAAAGGCGTCACGGGGTTTTCTTCGGGGTGGCGACATTGTCCCGCAGGTACACCGGCTGGGCCTCTTCGGCGGCCACGGCCTCACCGCGCGCCCAGGCGAAACGGGCCAGGGTCAGGATGTCCTCGGCATGGGGCAACGCATCGCCCTGGGCCTGGGCGACCGCCGGCAGGCGCTCGGCGAACGTGCCCCAGCCGGTCCCCGCGCCGAACCACTCGCCGTCGCCGGGTAGGACGGCCTGTTCCGGGGCCAGCACCGCCTCGGGGATCACCGGACGCATTTCCTCGCCGTCCAGTCGGAAACAACCCCAGTAGACCTCGTCCATGCGCGCATCGATGGCCGCCGCCACCTGCCGGGCACCCCGCTCGCGCCAGGCGCGCTGGGCCAGGCCGGCCAGGTTGGAAATCGGTAACACCGGTCGCTCCAGGGCGAACGCCAGGCCTTGCACCACCCCCACCGCGATGCGCACCCCGGTGAAGGCGCCGGGGCCTCGGCCGAACGCCAGGCCGTCGAGGCGGGTCAGTGCCAATCCGGCCTCGTCCAGCACCGAGCGCACCAGGGGCAGCAGGCGCTGGGCGTGCATGCGCGGTATCACCTCGTAGCGACTCAGCACCCGGTCGCCATGCAAGAGGGCGACCGAACAGGCTTCGGTGGCGGTGTCCAGGGCCAGCAGGGTGGTCATGACGAATTCCGGCGGGAAGAAAGCCGGCGATTGTAGCAGGTCGCCCGAAGGCGGAAAGGGAACGCGAGGGGCGCCCGCCCGGCCGAGAAGGAGCCGGGCGGGATGTCGCGATGAGTCAGTCGAGCGCGGCTAGGACCTTGGCGGTGATCTCTTCCACCGTGCCGACGCCTTCCACGCGGGTGTACTTGGGCGAACCCTGCTCGGCGGCGAGGCGCTGATAGAAGTCCACCAGCGGCTTGGTCTGGGAGTGGTACACGGCCAGGCGGCGGCGGATGGTGTCTTCCTGGTCGTCCTCGCGCTGCACCAGCGGCTCGCCGGTGACGTCGTCCATCCCTTCCACCTTGGGCGGGTTGTAGACGGTATGGTAGACCCGGCCCGAGGCCGCGTGGACGCGACGACCGGCGATGCGCGAGACGATATCCTCGTCGTCGACATCGATTTCCACCACGTGGTCGAGAACGACGCCGGCCTGCTGCAGCGCCTCGGCCTGGGGGATGGTGCGCGGGAAGCCATCGAAGAGGAACCCGTTGGCGCAATCCGGCTCGACGATGCGCTCCTGGATCAGGCCGATGATGATGTCGTCGGAGACCAGGCCACCGCTGTCCATCACGTCCTTGACCTTCAGGCCGAGGGGGGAGCCGGCCTTGATCGCCGCGCGGAGCATGTCCCCGGTGGAGATTTGCGGGATCGAGAATTTCTCGGTGATGAAGCGGGCCTGAGTGCCTTTGCCGGCGCCGGGCGCCCCCAGCAGAATCACGCGCATCGATGTTGCTCCTCAAATGGGTGGAAACGTCGGATTCGCCTCGTGGGGCCAATCTCAGTAGTGCGTCGTTGGCGTCGTCGAACGGCCAAAAGGCTGACCAAGATACACAGCGCACCCACCCCGCACAAGACGGCCAAAGGGGGGGTGCGCGGCTTGTCAACCGGTATTGCGCAAACCCGCGGCGATGCCCGCGACGCTGACCAGAAGCGCCTGTTCCAGAGGGCTTTCGGCGACCTCGCCAGCACGCCTGGAACGAGCCAGGAGCTCCATTTGCAGCAGGTGGAGCGGGTCCAGGTAGATGTTGCGGACCTCGATCGACTCACGGGTCTCCGGACTGTGGCCGAGCAGCTCCGACTGCCCGGTCAGCGCGCGCACATCGGCGCACACCTGCGACAATAGGCCGCGCAACTGCGCCCCCAGCGGTCGCAGTTCGGCTTCCACCAGACGCTCGTCGTACAGTTCGGCGATCCCCTCCTCCGCCTTGGCCAAGACCATTTCCAGCATGTCGATACGGGTCCGGAAGAACGGCCAGTGGGCCCGCATGTCCTGTAGCAGCGAGGCTTCGCCGCGCTCGCCGGCCCGTTGCAGCGCCCGTTCCCAGCCCAACCAGGCGGGCAGCATGAGGCGGGTCTGGGTCCAGGCGAAGATCCACGGGATCGCCCGCAGGCTTTCCACGCCGCCGGCGCGGCGCTTGGCCGGGCGACTGCCCAGGGGCAGCCGTCCCAACTCCTGCTCGGGAGTGGCCTGGCGGAAATAGGCGACGAAGCGCGGGTGTTCGCGGACGATCTCCCGATAGCCGGCGAGGCCGTCCGCCGCCAACCGGTCCATCTCTTCGCGCCAGGCCGGCTCGGGCACCGGCGGTGGCAGCAGGGTCGCCTCCAGCACGGCGGCCAGGTAGAGGGACAGGTTCTGCTCGGCGATAGCCGGCAAGCCGAACTTGAAGCGGATCATCTCCCCCTGCTCGGTGGTACGGAAGCGCCCGTTCACCGAGCCTGGCGGCTGGGACAGTATGGCCGCGTGGGCCGGGCCGCCTCCGCGTCCCACGGTGCCCCCTCGGCCATGGAACAGCAGCAGCTCGACGCCGTGGCGCCGACAAATGTCCACCAGGTTTTCCTGGGCCCGGTATTGCGCCCAGGCCGCCGCCGTGGTGCCCGCGTCCTTGGCCGAATCGGAGTAGCCGATCATCACTTCCTGGGGGCCGTAGAGGCGCGCCCGGTAGCCGGGCAACGCCAACAGGCCGTCGATCACCGGGCCAGCGTTGTCCAGGTCGGCCAGCGTCTCGAACAGCGGCACCACGCGCATCGGCCGGCGCAGGCCGGCTTCCTTCAATAGCAGTTGCACCGCCAGCACATCGGAAGGCGCCGCCGCCATGGAGATGACATAGGAGCCCAGGGAGGCCGCCGGCGCCTCGGCGATCACCCGGCAGGTGGCGAGCACTTCGGCGGTATCGGGAGAAGCCGGGTAGTCCGGCGGCAGCAGCGGCCGACGGTTGTCCAGTTCGCTCGACAGGAAGCGCACACGCTCCGCCTCGGACCAGTCGGCGTAGCGGCCGAGCCCCAGGTATTCGGTGATGTCGCTCAGCGCCGCGGCATGGCGGCTCGCCTCTTGACGGATGTCCAGCCGTACCAGGAACAGGCCGAAGGTAGTGGCCCGACGCAGGCAATCGAGCAGCGCGCCGTCCGCCACCACGCCCATGCCGCAGGCGTGCAGGGAGCGATAACAACTTTCCAGCGGCTCCACCAGGTCGCGATTGTCCACCAGCACGTCGGGGCCTGGCGCCACCGGCTCGCGCAGGGCCGACTCGGCCCAGGCCCGGGTGGCCCGAAGCCGATCCCGCAATTGCTTGAGCGCGCCGCGATAGGGCTCCGGATGCACGCCGACCCGCACCCGCAACTCGTCGCTGGCCTCATGCATGGACAGGTCGGCGGCGAGGCGGTCGACGTCCCGCAGGAACAGGTCGGCCGCCATCCAGCGCGCCAGCAACAGCACCTCGCGGCTGGCGGCGGCGGTGACATTGGGGTTGCCATCCCGGTCGCCGCCCATCCAAGACGCGATGCGCAGGGGCGCGGCATCGGGCGGCAGGCGCTGACCGGTCGCCTCGAACAGCGCGTCGTCGGCGCGCCGCAACACATTGGGCAGGGCTTCCCAGAGGGAATGCTCGATCACCGCGAACCCCCACTTGGCCTCGTCGACGGCGGTGGGCCGGCGATGGCGGATCTCCTCCGTGTGCCAGGCCTCGGCGATCAGCCGTTGCAGGCGTCGACGCCCCTGGGCGCGCTCGGCCTCGGTGAGGTCGCGATGGTCGAGCCGGCTCAATTCCTCGGCGATGGCATCGTATTTCTGGATCAGGGTGCGCCGCGTCACTTCGGTGGGGTGGGCGGTCAGGACCAGTTCCACGTCGAGTGTGGCGAACTGCCCGGCCAGCGCGGCGGGGTCGTGGCCCTCGTTCCGCAGTCGACCTAGCAGTTCCCCCAGCACCCGGCTTTCGAAGGGCTCCGCTTCATCGGGGCGCCGCCGCCGAATGTGGTGGTACTGCTCGGCGATATTGGCCAGGTTGAGAAACTGGTTGAACGCGCGGGTGACCGGCAGCAGTTCTTCCTCGCTCAACCCGTCAAGGCTTTCGGCCAAGTCCAGGCGGCCCGTCTCCGAGCCCTGGCGGGCGGCCTTGGCGGCCTTGCGGATGCGCTCGATTTTATCGAGGAAGGCGTCTCCATGATGCAAGCGGATGGTTTCGCCGAGCAGTTCGCCCAGCAGGTGTACGTCTTCGCGCAGGCGTGCGTCGATTTCCCTCATGGCGGTTCCTCCTTGCGGCTCGCTCTGTTCAGAGTGTGTCGAGGTCATGAAGTTACATCGTTCGCGGCGCGGCTCGGCAGGCCTCTTCCGTGGCCCATTCGAGGGCCATGCCGAAGCGGCGGGAAAACTTTGAACGTTGCAGCCGACGACCGGTCACACGCTTTAACCAGGCACGGCACCGAAACTCCAGCGTTTCGAGCCGAACGACGGCTAAAAGCCGCCAATAGAAGCCAATGAGCGACAAGGTTCGCCGACCGGACCTGTACGGTCGGGCCGTTTCAGGAAAATCCACATGGAGCTGATACACATGAAGACTTTCGCCCAGTCCACCTCGCTGCGTGGTTTCAAACTCACCGCTTTGGCCATGGGCAGTGCGCTGGCCCTGGCCGGTTGCGCCGGCAACCCGCCCACCGAGCAGTTCGCCGTCACCAATACCGTGGTGAAGAGCGCCGTCAGTGCCGGGGCCACCGAGTACGCCCCGGTGGAAATGAAGAGCGCCCAAGACAAGCTGAATCAGGCCGAGATGCAGATGCACGACAAGCACTACGACGAAGCGCGCCGCCTGGCCGAGCAGGCCGAGTGGGATGCGCGGGTCGCGGAGCGTAAGGCGCAGGCCGTCAAGGCCGAGAAAGCCGTACAGGATGCCCAGCAAGGCGTGCAGCAACTGCGTGAGGAAGGCAGCCGGGCCCCGATCATCATCAATAACCAGTGATCCCGCCCGAATTCCACGATATTTCCGAAAAAGGACGATTCGTCATGCATAAGTTCATCGCCATTCCCGTACTGTCCGCCCTGAGCCTGGCCCTGGTGGCCTGCGCCAACAAGCCGAACCCGAATCTGGAACAGGCCCGCAGCAATTACTCCACTCTGCAGAGCCAACCGCAGGCCAACAGCCTCGCCGCGCTGGAAACCAAGGAAGCCGGCGACATGCTGAACCGCGCCGAGCAGGCTTACCGCGACAAGCAGGACGCCTCTCACGTCGACCAGTTGGCCTACCTGACCAACCAGCGCATTCAGGTTGCCCAGCAGACCATCCGCCTGCGCACCGCCGAAGGCGACCTGCGCAACGCCGCCGCCCAGCGCACCCAAGCGCAGTTGGACGCGCGCACCCAGCAAATGAACATCCTCAAGAACGAGCTGCAGAACCTCAAGCCGCAACAGACCGACCGTGGCTCGATGATCACGCTGGGCGACATGCTGTTCGAAGTGGATCGCGCCGAGCTCAAGCGCAGCGGCTTGGCCAACATCCAGCAACTGGCCACCTTCCTCAACCAGCATCCCGAGCGGATGGTGGTGGTGGAAGGCTTCACCGACAACACCGGCACCGTCGAGCACAACCTGCGCCTGTCCCAGGCCCGGGCCGACTCGGTACGTCGCGCACTGGTCTCCATGGGCGTATCGCCGCAACGCATCACCACCCAAGGTTTCGGCAAGGACTACCCGGTGGCGGATAACAGCACCGCCAGCAACCGCGCGCTCAACCGCCGCGTGGAAGTGACCGTATCCAACGGTCCGGAGCCGGTAGCTCCCCGTGGTCCGCGCGTCCTCCAGTAAGAAACCGCAGGCATGAAAAAGCCCCGCCCTGGCGGGGCTTTTTCATGGGCGCTCAACGGTCCCGCAGCAGTCGGCGATAGAGGTCCGCCATGTCCTGAGAAAACGCCACCAGCACCGCGCGCCGCAAGGAGCTGCCTTCGGGGCGAGGCGCTCGCAGCACATCGATGGCGACCGCCGCCGCTGCCTCCAGCGGATAGCCATAGATGCCGCAACTGATCGCGGGGAAGGCGATGCTGGACAGGCCGTGGGCCTCCGCCAGGGCCAGGCTGCGCTGATAACAGGAGGCCAGCAGCGTCGGCTCCCCCTGCCGGCCGCCGCGCCAGACCGGGCCGACCGTGTGGATGATGTATCGGGCCGGCAGGCGGAAGCCCGGCGTGAGCCTGGCCTCGCCGGTCGGGCACCCGCCGAGGTCGCGACAATACGTCAGCAATTCCGGACCGGCCGCTCGATGGATCGCGCCGTCCACGCCACCGCCGCCCAACAACGATTCGTTGGCCGCATTGACGATGGCCTCCACCTCCAGGCGGGTGATGTCGCCCTGGTGGAGTTCCAGCTTCATCACTGCTCGACCTGCGGGGTTTCCTGGCCGAGGCAGCGGACCGCGCGCTTGTGATCGTCCACCAGCACACCGGACAGGCCTTTCTGGGTGGTGTCGAACAGCACCAGGACGCCATCGATGCATTGCGCCGCCTGGTTGGCCGGTTGCAGGGAAAGCTTGGTGTCTTCCCCGGGGATCGACTTGAGCATGGTGAACTCGGCCAGCAGCAAGGCGTCCTCTTCCTTGGCGAAGTGCAGATAGCCGTAATACCAGAGCACCAGCACGGTGCCGACAATGCTGCAGATACCGGTGACGATCAGCGGAAGTGGGTTGCGTTCGCTCATTGGGGACTCTCGGGATTCGGGACTTCGGCCAGCCGGCGCAGACCGACGAACCCGCGCGGGTCGTCGAGGTAACGCAGCATCACTTCGCGCCAGACGGGGTCGGCGAAAGTCTGCACGTGACCGCCCCGGGTCGGCTGGAACACCCGGGGCGGCGGCGCAGCTTGATACAAGCGCACGCCATTGGAAAGGGGCACGATGTCATCGTCGAGGCTGTGGTAGATCAGGATCGGCAACCCCACCAAGCGTGGCATGGCGTCCAGGGCCCGCTCGCCGTCCGGCACCAGCCAGGACAATGGCACCTGCAGGGGCCAAGTCAGCCAGCCACCGGCCAGGGCATGCCGCGCCACCTCGCGGTAGCTGGCGGGCACGCCGTCCAGCACCAGCGCGCGCAGCGCTCGACGGTGCGCCGGGTGCTCCGCCAAATAATGCACCGCGAGCGCGCCGCCGATGCTCTGCCCCAGCAGCACCAAGGGTTTCCCCTGGGTGTCCGGAGAGCGCCGCAACCACTCGAAGGCGGCGTCGATGTCCTGGTAAATGGCGGGCAGCGAGGGCGACCCCTCGGACAAGCCATAGCCGCGATAGTCCAGCATCAGCACCTGGTAGCCGGCCTCCGGCAACCAGTAGCTCCCCCCCAGGTGGCTGGCCAAATTGCCCCCGTTGCCATGCAGGTGCAGCACCGTTCCCTTCACCGCGACGCCGGCCTTGGCCGGCAGCCACCACCCATGCAGGCGGGTGCCGTCGGCGGCGGTCAGGTAGACGTCGCGGTACATCAATCCGGCTCGCTGAGGCGTGAAAGGCAGACCCGGTTGGGGATAGAACAATAATCCGCTGCACCCCTGCAGCACCGAGGCCAGCACCAGCGCGGCGCACCCCGCCACGCGCCGCCGCGCCAGGGAACGAAAAGACGGAAGGCGGCTGAAAAGGCAACGAAGGCGCACGGGCATGAGTATCTCGCGGACGAAGGGCTCAGAGGATATTGGCGTAGTCCGCCTCGATCCGGTCCAGGCTCAGGTGGTTGAGGAAGTTGGAGAAGCACATCCAGGCGGACAGCGCGTTCAGGTCGCGGAACTGGGGTGGCAGGTATTTCGGCGGCGCCACCAGTCCTTCGTCCACCAACTGACGCAAGGTGCGCATGTCTTCCAGGGTGGTCTTGCCGCAAAACAACAGCGGGATTTGTTCCAGCTTGCCCTTGCGCACGGCGAGTTGGATGTAGTTGTAGATCATGATGAAGCCCTTCAGGTAGGACAGGTCCTTGGTGAAGGGCAGGCCATCCGGCGAGGCGCCCCGGAAGACTCGGCTGGCGTTGCCGTAGGCTTCTTCCAGGGTATAGCCCTGGTCGAGGAAGAACCGATGCACCTCGAGGAAATCGGCCCCCTCCTCCGCCATGTGGATGGCCCGAGTGCGATTGGTGAGCTTGCGCAGGCGCGTCGGGTACGAGGCGAAGGCGATCACTTCCATGAGGATGGCCAGCCCCTCCTGGGTCACCGTGGACGATGGCGGGCCCTTGGACAGGAAGGTGCAGATCGGCTGGTTCAGCCCGTTCAGGGTGGTGCCGACATGCACCAGCCCCTCATGGACTTCCAGGGCGCGCACGTCCCGCTCGTTGAACAGGGCGTCGGCGCGCACCTTGATATAGTCGGCGCCGGCCGCCGCGTCGGCGACGATTCCGTCGGACTCGAAGACCCGGATCGCCCCCTCCCCTTCGCCGAACACCGGGCCCAGGCGCTCGCGCAACAAGGCGACGGCATCGCTGGCGGTGAGCGTCTTGGGCTCGTCCTTGAGATCGCCGCGGAAGTCGATGTTGTTCAGGTAGTCGGACAGCATCAACCCTAGGTCGGCCAGAGTCGGGTCGCCGGCATGGAAAGCATCGGAAGCGGCGCCGTAAAGCTCCTGGGAGATGAGGCCGAAATCCGCCGTACCGCGCGCCTCGAGCATGCGGATGACCATGCGGTATTCCTTGCACATACGCCGCATGATGCCGCCGACCGGGTTGAACTGCCCCAGTTGGCGGGTGATGTCCCGCTCGATGTTCTGGAATTCCAGCTTCTTGGCGTTGGCGTCGAACGCCAGGGGGCGGGCCTCGTAGTAGGCGCGGTCCACGGCCGGCAGGCGCCGGCCGCCCGCCTCGAGGAATGCGCTGCGCACCCCGTCGTCCCACTTCACCGCATCCAGCACGCGGATCGGCGTCTGCGCCTGCACGATCCGGTCGGACAGATCGCGAATGATCTGGTGGTAAGGGCGGCTGGCGGTGGTCAGGGTCATCGGTACCTCGGGAGCGGACGTGAGCGACGGACCATGGGTGGGTCGGCGGATCGCCTACACCCCCATCACCATATAAAGGTAGCGCCTGAAGACCGCCCGTATGCCCTCGATGTCCAGGTTGTCCGCGCCATCGAGCAAGGCCTGATATTCCACGCCCAGCATCAGGGCGGTCAATATCCGGGCATCCTGGGCCGGCTCGGCGGAGCCGAGGATGCGGAAGAACTGATCGACGCCCTCGAAGAGGATACGCCGATGGGCCTCGGCCAGCTCGCGCAGCGCTGGATTGAGCAATGCTTCCTGGCGGAACGCCTGCTCCGCCAGGAGCATTTCCCGGTTCTCGGTCAATTGCCCCTGCACGTACCCGATGGCCATTTCCACCATCCGCTCGGTCTGCCGCCGGCGCGAAGGTCGGTCGCTGGCCGCCGCCGTGGCGAGCCCCCGCAGATCGTCCTCCATACGCTCCCAGAACGCACCGAGCATTTCCGCGCTGCGCTCGACGAACTGAGCGAAGGTATCGGTGATGAGATCGTCGATGTCCTTGAAATAGTAGGTGGTGGCCGACAACGGCACGCCGGCCTCGGCGGCCACCGCCCGGTGCCGCACGGCCCGCACGCCGTCGCGCACGATGATGCGCATGGCGGCGTCGAGGATCGCCTGCCGGCGTTGCTCGCTGCCCTGACGGCTGGCTTTACGGCCCTGATACTTCACACTCTCGGCGACCGCGCTGGCGACTCGCGCCGCGCTTTCGTGATAGGACTTCTCGGTCAAGACACGTACTCCTGGAAACGACGCACCCGCTCCGGCCGGGAGGATGCCGCGATAGGGAACCAGCGCCCGAAGTCGGTGTGAAAAGCGATGCATGACATCTCGCCGCTCCGGCTCCGACTGGCGGGTTCCGCCAAAACGCCATTATCGCTGCTTTAACCCCGAAGGGGACGAACGGTCAGACCGATGCGAGCCGAATGAGTGCCCTTCACGCATCGCCAATGCGCGGGGCCGGGTTCGCCGAAACGAAAGAACCGCCTCGAGGGCGGTTCTTCGTGACGCGGAGGGGCGTTACAGCGGGCGCATGTGCGGGAACAGGATGACGTCGCGGATCGACGGCGAGTCGGTCAGCAGCATCACCAGGCGGTCGATGCCGATGCCTTCGCCGGCGGTGGGCGGCATGCCGTATTCCAGCGCCGCGACGAAGTCGGCGTCGAAGTGCATGGCCTCGTCGTCGCCGGCGTCCTTGTCGCGGACCTGGGCGTGGAAACGCTCGGCCTGATCCTCGGCGTCGTTCAGCTCGGAATAGGCGTTGGCGATCTCGCGGCCGCCGATGAACAGCTCGAAGCGGTCGGTGACGCTCGGGTCGTCGTCGCTGCGGCGGGCCAGAGGCGATACCTCGAAGGGGTAGCGGGTAATGAAGGTGGGCTGCTCCAGCTTATACTCGACCAGCTCCTCGAAGATCATGGTCTGCAGTTTGCCCAAGCCCTCGAACCCCTTCACGTCGGCCCCGGCCTTCTTGGCGAGGGCACGGGCCTTGTCTAGGTCGCGCAGGTCCTCGGCGGCAATCTCCGGGTTGTACTGGAGAATCGAATCGAAGACCGACAACCGGGCGAACGGCTGGCCGAAGTGGAATACCTTGCCTTGGTAAGGCACATCGGTGGTACCCAGCACCGCCATGGCCAGCTCCCGGAACAGTTCCTCGGTCAGGTCCATGTTGTCTTCGTAGTCGGCGTAGGCCTGGTAGAACTCCAGCATGGTGAACTCGGGGTTGTGCCGAGTCGAAACGCCTTCGTTACGGAAGTTGCGGTTGATCTCGAAGACTTTCTCGAAGCCCCCCACCACCAGACGCTTGAGGTAGAGCTCCGGGGCGATGCGCAGGAACATCGGCATGTCCAGGGCGTTATGGTGGGTCTCGAACGGCTTCGCCGCCGCGCCGCCCGGAATGGTCTGCAGCATCGGCGTTTCCACTTCGAGGAAGTCCCGCTCGGCGAGGAAGCGACGGATATGGGCGATCACCTGGGAGCGCACCCGGAAGGTATGGCGCACTTCCTCGTTGACGATCAGGTCGACGTAGCGCTGGCGGTAGCGCTGCTCGGTATCGGTAAGGCCGTGGAACTTGTCCGGCAACGGCCGCAGCGACTTGGTGAGCAGGCGTACATGCTTCATGTGCACGTACAGATCGCCCTTGCCGGAACGGGCCAGGGTGCCCTCGGCGGCGATGATGTCGCCCAGGTCCCAGTGCTTGATCGCCTCGAGGGTCTCGGCCGGCAGCCCCTTGCGGTCCACGTAGAGCTGGATGCGCCCGGTCATATCCTGGATCACCATGAACGCGCCCCGGTTGAGCATCAGGCGCCCCGCCACCTTGACCTCGAGGCCCGCCGCTTCCAGCTCTTCCTTGCTCTTGCCCTCGCAGCGCTTCTGCAGGTCGCCGCACTGGCTGTCGCGGCGGAAGTCGTTGGGGAACACGGTCGACTGGGTCTTGCGCAGCCCCGCCAGCTTCTCCTTGCGCTGGGCGATCAGCTTGTTCTCTTCCTCATGCTGGGCGTGCGGGTTCAGCGGTTGTTCGCTCATGGTCGTGGGTTTCCGTCAGAGGTGCATGGAGAGGCACCGGAGGTTCAGCGATAGGGGCCGCCGCCCGCGAGGGCGCGGGCGGCGAAGGGGCTATAGCCCCTGTTTCAGGCTGGCTTCGAGGTATTCGTCCAGGTCGCCGTCGAGGACCTTGTCACAGTCGCTTCGCTCGACGCCGGTGCGCAGGTCCTTGATCCGGGACTGGTCCAGTACGTAGGAACGAATCTGGTGGCCCCAGCCGATGTCGGACTTGCTGTCCTCCAAGGCCTGGGAAGCGGCGTTGCGCTTCTGCATTTCCTGCTCGTACAACTTGGCCCGCAGCATTTTCATGGCGGTGTCCTTGTTGGCGTGCTGGGAGCGCTCGTTCTGGCAGCTCACCACGGTGTTGGTGGGAATGTGGGTGATCCGCACCGCCGAGTCGGTGGTGTTCACGTGCTGTCCGCCGGCGCCGGAGGAGCGATAGGTGTCGATACGCAAGTCGGCCGGGTTGATCTCGATCTCGATGTTGTCGTCGATTTCCGGGGAGACGAACACCGCGGTGAACGAGGTATGGCGACGGTTGCCGGAATCGAATGGGCTCTTGCGCACCAGGCGGTGCACGCCGATCTCGGTGCGCAGCCAACCGAAAGCGTATTCGCCCTTGATATGCACGGTGGCGCCCTTGATGCCGGCGACCTCGCCTTCGGACAGCTCCATGATGGTGGCGTCGAAGCCGTGCTTGTCGGCCCAGCGCAGGTACATGCGCAGCAGCATGTTGCCCCAGTCCTGGGCCTCGGTGCCGCCGGAGCCGGCCTGGATGTCCAAATAGCAGTTGTTCGGGTCCATTTCGCCACGGAACATGCGGCGGAATTCCAGTTTCTCGAGGATGCCCTTCAGGCGCTCGACTTCCGCGGCGACATCGTTCACCGCGTTCTCGTCGTTCTCCTCGGCGGCCATTTCCAGCAACTCGCGGGAGTCGGCCAGCCCGCTGGTGAGTTCGTCCAGGGTGCCGACCACCTGCGCTAATTGGGCGCGCTCACGGCCGAGGTTCTGGGCGTATTCGGGCTTGTTCCAGACGTTGGGGTCTTCGAGCTCGCGCTCGACTTCGATCAGGCGGTCATGCTTCTGATCGTAGTCAAAGATACCCCCGAATGGTCTGGGTGCGTTCGGAAAGATCCTTGAGGGCATTGAGGATCGGGTTGATTTCCATGGTGGAGGCGCTCCCAGGCTAAACTTCGAAAAGCCTGCGAGTATACCCGAGTCGAATGTGCCTAGCAGCCCGCCCGGACGGCATGCCGCGGTCTCCCTCGGCCACGGACGAACCGGCCCGGCGACACATGCCCAGGCTAGCGCCCCGTGGCGGCCCCCGCTTCGCCCCTGCTCATCGCGCGATGGTCGCCGCCCTTACGCCCCCCTGCGACGCCTCCCTATAAGCCGGCACCGCACCCGCCAAGCGGGTCCACTCTCCATCCTTCGCACTCCTCGACAGCACCCACCTCGCTCGCCGGCATGGCGATCCGGACGCGGGGACGCCAACCGATCCCGTGTTCGACGCCCAATGAAAAGCGGGCCCTCCCGGGCCCACTCGTCGTAGCGGCGTTTTTTACAGCGCCGAACTTGGGCAAGTAACGCCGACCTGTTGGAAGGCGCTGACCACATCGGCCGAGCTGTAGTTGCGGTTACTCGCGGACTCGATCACCCCACATGCCCCTTGGTTGAAGGAAGAGTTCTGAGTCCAGTAGTAGCGGTTGGCGTCCAGGAACACTTCGAAGGCCTTGCGGGTATTCCAGCCGGTCTTGCGGGCCAGCAGGTAGAAGGCCTTGTTGTACACGCCGCTGGACAGGTGCACATCCAGGCCACTGCGGTACTTCGAGGCGTGCTCGATGGAGCGTCCGTCACGGGACGGGGAGTCCATGTAGCGCAACGCGCCGCTGCCCTTGAAGATATCCGAGCCCACCAGCCAGTCGTTGCGACCGTTGCGCATGTAGTACTCGGCGGCCTCGCCAGCCATGTCGGAGAAGGCTTCGTTCATGCCGCCCGACTGGCCGCTGTAGACCAGGCCGGAATTCTGCTCGGTGAAGCCATGGCTGATTTCGTGGGCGGTCACGTCCAGGGCCACCAGGGGATAGAAGCGAGAGCCGCCATCGCCGAAGTTCATCGAGCTGCCGTCCCAGAAGGCATTCTCGTAGTTCCGACCGTAATGAACGTGCATGTACAGTTTCTGGTTGATCGGACGCAGCCCGTTGAACCAGCCCTTGTACATGTTGAAGACGACATTGCCGAAATAGTGGGCGTCGTTGAGCGGCGAGTAGGCGCCATTGGTCTGCTTGTAGTCGTTGTACGGGCAGGCGAACTTGAACGGTGTGTTGTTGGAGGTGTTCTCGCTGCCGTTCAGGTTGACGGTGATCACATCGCCACTGTTCATCTGGCAGTCATTGGTGACGATCAGGGGGCCGTAGTCGGTGCCGTACACATAGCGACCGGTCTTCTGGTTGCCGCCCGGGCCGCTGGCTTCGGCGTGGTTGAGGCCTTCCCATTGCTGGAGGACCGTGCCGTTGTTGGCGTCGATGATGAAGAACGGGCGGCTCGGCTCTTCGCCCGGAATGAAATAGGAGACGACATAGGCCAGTTGCGCGACGTTCTGGCTGTTCAGGCGGACGAACAGTTCGGCTTTGTCGTTCAGGGTGACGCGGCCCTGGGCTTTCAGGCTTTTGGCCTGGCTCAACACCTGTTCCTTGCTCAGGGTGGCACGGGTACCGGCGACCAGATCGGCGCCGATGTTAGCGACATAGCGGCCACGGCGCGCCGGCTCGGCGAACGACTTGGCGTTGCCGCCCGCGCTGACTTCGGTGATGGCTTCGCCCCAGACGGGCACGCCGTTGTAGAACTGCTGATAACGGGTAACGACCTTGTTTCCCACCGCGCCCGTGCGCAGGACTTTCAGATCGGATTCGCCGGCCCCGAGCTCGGCGCGCAGATCGGACGCGCCGGCTACGCTGCTGCGCTTGCTCTGGAGCTGGGAGACATCGACCAGGTCGGCGGCGAAGGACACCGCCGGAAGGGTGAAGGAGGCCAGAACCAAAGCCTTTGCTGCGAAATTCCTCTTCATCGACATGCTTCTCCTGATTGTTGGAGCCGGAGGATATCTTCGGCTTCCCTTTCCGCCGCCTTTTGGGTGTGACGGAATTCCTTAGCCCGGGCATCGCGACCTTGCGTGGCCCTGGCCTCATGGAGAGCAATGTATAGACATGCCGTTTTCGACACGCAAAGCCCCAGAAGGGCGCTGGACACATCCGCGAAACAGAACCAATCGAAAGTTAGGGGTGGCGGGGGTAGGCACCTGGCTTATCGCCTCGGCCAAGGCTTGGCGGCGGCGGAATCGCCGGCCAACGAACGGTTCTTGGAACGACTTCGGTACACGTCAGCGAGGCAACAGGTGGGTCACCATCAGTTGCACGCTTTCCTGCCCCCGGTATTCGTTGACATCCAGACGATAGGCCATTTCCGCCCAGCGCACCGTCGGGTCGGGCCATAGCTCGCGGTCGACGTTGAAGGCGATGCCGTCCAGGGTCAGGCGGCCGCACTCGCTCTTGACCACCAGTTTCAGGTGCCGCTCTCCCACTAGCCGCTGCTGGACCAGTTGGAACCGGCCGTGGAACAGGGGCTCGGGGAAGTGCTGTCCCCATGGCCCCGCGTGACGCAGCGAGCGGGCCAGCTCCAGGTGGAATTCCTCCACTCCCAGCGGGCCATCGGTCAGCACCCGACCATTCAGGTCCTCGTCCATCAGGTGGCGCCGGACCTCGGCGTCGAAGGCAGCGGCGAAGGCGCCGAAATGCTCCTTCGCCAGGGTCAGGCCGGCGGCCATGGCGTGGCCACCGAACTTGCTGATCAGGCCAGGGTGGCGGGCCGCCACGGCGTCCAGGGCGTCGCGGATATGGAACCCCGGCACGGAGCGCGCCGAGCCCTTGAGCGTCCTCTCGTCCGCCTCGGCGAAAGCGATGGTGGGCCGGTGGTAGCGATCCTTCAACCGGGAGGCGAGGATGCCAATCACACCTTGGTGCCAGTCCGGCTCGAACAGGCAGAGCCCGAACGGCAAGCGATCGACCGGCAGGTCCTTGAGTTGCGCCAGGGCCTCGCGCTGCATGCCCTGCTCGATGACCTTGCGGTCCTGGTTCAACTGATCCAGTTGTACCGCCATGTCCCGCGCCGTGGCCTCGTCCTCGCACAGCAGGCACTCGATTCCCAGGGACATATCGTCCAGGCGGCCGGCCGCGTTGAGCCGCGGCCCGAGGATGAAGCCAAGGTCGGTGGACGTGATACGCCGTGGGTCCCGCCCCGCCACCTCCAGAAGCGCGCGCAGGCCCGGACGGGCACGACCCGCGCGGATGCGGGCCAGCCCCTGGTGAACGAGGATGCGGTTGTTGGCGTCCAGGGGCACCACGTCGGCGACGCTGCCAAGGGCGACCAGGTCCAGCAGATCGGCGAGGTTGGGTTCCGCCGTGCCGGTGCGCGCGAACCAGCCGGTTTCCCGCAAGCGCGCGCGCAGGGCCAGCAAGACATAGAAGATCACCCCGACCCCGGCCATGGCCTTGCTCGGGAAGGCGCAGCCGTGCTGGTTGGGATTGACGATGGCGTCGGCCTCCGGCAACGCGGCGCCGGGCAGGTGGTGGTCGGTGACCAGTACCCGCAGCCCCGCCGCCTTCGCCGCCGCCACGCCGTCGAGGCTGGAGATGCCATTGTCCACGGTGATCAGCAGATCAGGCCGCCGCTGCAAGGCCACGGCGACGATCTCCGGCGTCAGGCCGTAGCCGTACTCGAAGCGGTTGGGCACCAGATAGTCCACCGAGGCGGCCCCGAGCTGGCGCAACCCGAGCACCGCGACGCTGCTGGCGGTGGCGCCGTCGGCATCGAAGTCGCCCACGACGAGGATGCGCTCACGGCGCTCCAGGGCCGAGACCAGCAGCGCCACCGCCGCCTTGATGCCCTTCATCCGCCCATACGGGATCAGCCGCGCCAGACCCTTGTCCAGCTCCTCGGCCGAGCGCACGCCACGGGCGGCGTAGAGGCGGGTCAGTACTGGCGGCAGATCGCCCAGATCGGGCAAGGCCTCGGGCAGCGGACGGCTTTCGATGCGCATCGGTTCGCTCGCTATCGGGAGGGTGACTCAGCGTTCGCCGAGCAGCCACTCCACGGGGATTTCATGCTGGCCGCGTTCGTCGGTGACGAAGAGCGTGCCTTCGCTGATCATCACGCTCCACCCGATGCTACGCGGCAACTGCTCCGCCAGGACCGCGAGGGACTCGGAGGAAAGCGCGGCGACGCTCAGGTTCTTCAGGGTCCTCACCCCGTCGAGTTCCTTGCCGCTCCAGACCCGGAGGTTGCCATAGGCGACCACGCTGACCCGCTCGGCGCGGCGCGAGCACCACGTCATGCGTTCGGCATCCGGCAGCCCGACCTCGATCCAGTGGAGGACCCGCCCGTCCAGGCTCTTTTCCCACAGGGCCGGCTCGTCGACATCGGACAGGCCGCGCCCGAAAGCCAGGTGCTCCTGGTACCAGAGCACGTAGGCCAGCAACCGCACCACCAGCCGCTGCTCGGTCTCCGAGGGATGCCGGGCCACGGTGAAGCGCAGGGTCTCGTAGACGCCGCGATCCAGGTCGGTGAGGTTCAGTTCGACTTTATAGGGTGTGGCTTGCAGCGCCATGGACACATCCGGGTCGGAAAAGTCGGCAAGTCTAACGCGAAAGCCTCCCCGAGACGATCAACCCGGCCGAGCGGCGTCTCGTTCGCCAGGGCGCCCGACGTAACCGCCGCGCCACGGGCTTCACCCGTGGCCGATCGGGTACCATGGCGACCCGCGTTCCCAGCGTGCCCGCCATGATGCACTCGATCAGCCCCGTCGGTTTCGTCCGCTCCTGTTTCAAGGAGAAATTCGCCATTCCTCGCCAGCCCCATCTGGCCCCCGCGGCACGGGGCGTGCTGGAACTACTGCCGCCTTTCGACCGGGCGGATGCGGTGGAAGGCCTGGAGCAGGTCAGCCACGTGTGGCTGCTGTTCCTCTTCCACCAGGCCTTGGAGGAGACGCCACGGCTGAAGGTGCGTCCGCCCCGGCTGGGCGGCAATCGCACCCTGGGGGTATTCGCCACCCGCTCGACCCATCGCCCGAACGGCATCGGCCAATCGGTGGTGCGCCTGGAGCGCGTCGAGCCGGGTCGGCTGTGGCTGTCGGGCCTCGATCTGCTGGATGGCACCCCGGTCCTGGACATCAAGCCTTACGTGCCCTACGCCGACCGGATCGAGACAGCCGCCAACGCCATCGCCGCCGACGCTCCGCCCACGCTGCCGGTGGAATGGGCGGACGGAGCGCGGCGCCTGGCGGACGAGCATGGCGCCCGCCTCGACGAGCCGCTGACGGCGCTCATCGAGCAATGCCTGGCCCAAGACCCGCGACCGGCCTACCAGACACCGGCGCCCGAACGACGCTACGGAACCCGCCTGTGGGACGTGGACGTGCATTGGCACTACCCCGCGCCCGACCGCATCCGGGTGCTGGATGTTGCGCGCGCCTGAGCGGCTTCCCCGCCCGAAACGAAAAAGCCCGCCGAAGCGGGCTTGCGGCAGCAGCCGTCGTCACTTTTCGACGAAGGCGCGCTCGATCAGGTAATCGCCCGGGTCGCCCATGCGTGGGGAAATTTTCAGGCCGAAGCTGTCGAGCACCGAGCTGGTCTCGTCCAGCATGCTCGGGCTGCCGCAGATCATGGCGCGGTCGTCTTGGGGGTTGATCGGCGGCAGGCCGATGTCGCTGAACAGCTTACCGCTGCGCATCAAGTCGGTCAGTCGGCCTTGGTTTTCGAACGGCTCGCGGGTGACGGTGGGGTAATAGATCAGCTTTTCCTTCACCGCGTCGCCAAAGAATTCGTTGTTCGGCAACTCCTCGGTGATGAACTGCCGATAAGCCACTTCGTTCACGTAGCGCACGCCATGCACCAGGATGACCTTCTCGAAGCGTTCATAGGTCTCCGGGTCCTGAATCACGCTCATGAAGGGGGCCAGGCCGGTGCCGGTGCTGAGCAGGTACAGGTGCTTGCCAGGCAGCAGGTCACCAAGGATCAGGGTACCGGTGGGCTTGCGGCTGACGATCAACTCGTCGCCGACCTTGAGGTGTTGCAGGCGCGAGGTCAGCGGACCATCGGGCACCTTGATGCTGAAGAACTCCAGGTGCTCTTCGTAGTTGGGGCTGGCGATGGAGTAGGCACGCAGCAGCGGGCGGCCCTCCACTTCCAGACCGATCATGACGAACTGGCCGTTCTCGAAACGGAGCCCCGGGTCCCGGGTGACCCTGAAGCTGAACAGGGTGTCGTTCCAGTGGTGAACGCTGAGGACGCGCTCGGTCGCCAGTTTGCTCATGTTGCGGGTACTCCTGAAAGACCGTATGCCAGGCAGAATTGCGCGGCATTCTAGTGGCGATGAAAATATCTGTTAAGTGGATTATCAAGATATAGGTAATAGGTTATATCGATATGCGCTTCACCCTTCGCCAGCTTCAGGTCTTCGTCGCGGTGGCCCAGCAGGAGAGCGTTTCCCGCGCCGCCGGGTCCCTGGCGCTGTCGCAATCGGCGGCCAGCACTTCGCTGACGGAGCTGGAGCGCCAGACCGGCTGCCGGTTGTTCGATCGGGCCGGCAAGCGCCTGAGTCTGAATGCCTTGGGTCGCCAGCTCTTGCCCCAGGCCATGGCGCTCCTGGACCAGGCCCGGGAGATCGAGGACCTGCTCAGCGGTAAGAGCGGCTTCGGCGCCTTGGCGGTGGGCGCGACCCTGACCATAGGCAACTACCTGGCGACGCTGCTGATCGGTGCCTTCATGCAGCGCCACCCCGAATGCAAGGTCAGCCTGCATGTGCAGAACACCGAGAGCATTGTCCAGCAAGTCGCCCATTACGACATTGATCTGGGTCTGATCGAAGGCGACTGCCAGCACCCGGACATCGAGGTGCAGCGCTGGGTGGAGGACGAGCTGGTGGTCTTTTGCGCCCCTGGCCATCCCCTTGCCCTACGAGGCCAGGCCAGCCTGGAGGAGCTGATCGGCGAAGCCTGGATCCTGCGGGAGCCCGGCTCCGGCACGCGGCGGACCTTCGACCGGGCCATGGGGCGCTCCCCCCTCGCCCTGAATGTGCGACTGGAGCTGGAACACACCGAGGCGATCAAGCGCGCCGTGGAGTCGGGGCTGGGCATCAGTTGCATCTCGCGCCTGGCGCTGCGCGACGCATTCAGGCGCGGCAGCCTGGTGCCCGTGGAAACCCCGGACCTGGACTTGCGCCGGCAGTTTCACTTCATCTGGCATCGGCAGAAATACCAGACCGCGGCGATGCGCGAATTCCTGGAGGCGTGCCGAACACTGACCGAAGGGATCGGCCGCAGCGACCAGATCGTCCTGCCACGCATTCCCTGAGCCGCCGGCTTACCCTAGGAGAACGAGCCCCCAGACCGTCGCGATCAGCAGCAGCGCCACGAACTGCGCGGCGCTGCCCATGTCCTTCGCGTCCTTGGACAGGGGGTGGCGCTCCAGGGAAATGCGGTCCACCACCGCCTCGATCGCCGAGTTGAACAGCTCGACGATCAGCGCCAACAGGCACGCGGCGATCATCAGGGCGCGCTCGACCCGGGACACCTCGAAGCAGAATGACAAGGGAATCAGCACCACCGCCAGCCACACTAGTTGGCGGAAGGCGGCCTCGCCCCGGTAGGCGGCGCTCAACCCATCCAGGGAATACCCCGTGGCGTTGAGGATACGTTTGAAACCGGAATGACCTTTATAAGGCGACATGATCAAGCCATTACCGAACAGGAGCGCCCAGCCTATCCGGCCGCCCATCAAGAAAAAGTGAAATCAGGCCGTGCTGGCGGGAATCGATTCCATTTGCTGCAACATCAGCGCCGCCTGGGTTCGCGTCCGCACCCCCAGCTTGCGGAAGATGGCCGTCACGTGGGCCTTCACGGTGGCCTCGGAAACGCTCAATTCGTAGGCGATCTGCTTGTTCAGCAACCCCTCGCAGACCATCGTCAGCACCCGGAACTGTTGCGGGGTGAGGCTCGCCAGACCGGCGCTGGCGGCCTTGGCCTCGGCGGACACCACCGCCTCGCCCAAGACCTGGGGCGGCCACCAGGCATCGCCGTCGAGCACGGCGCGAACCGCCGCCTGGATCACTTCCAGGGAACTGGATTTCGGAATGAAGCCGCTGGCGCCGAACTCCCGGGCGCGAGCGACCACCGCCGCGTCTTCCTGGGCCGAAACCATCACCACCGGAATGGTGGGGTACTGCCCGCGCAACAGCACCAGCCCGGAAAACCCATAGGCCCCGGGCATGTTCAGGTCGAGCAGGACGAGGTCCCAGGACGCATTCTCCTCCAGATGGGCTTGCAGCTCGGCGATGCTGGCGGCCTCGACAAGGCGCGCCTCCGGGCCGAGGCCGAGGCACAACGCCTGCTTCAACGCACTGCGGAATAACGGATGATCGTCAGCGATGAGCACTTCATAGGCGGCCATGAGCATATCCTTGTTCTTCTTGGGGCCTTGGCGGGGCCCAGCATGCCGAGCCAAACCAGGGTGGTCAAGGGCACCGCTTTGCGGCAAAGTCCAGGCTTTTGCCCGAGGAGAACGCCCATGCGAACCCAGGCCCTGCGCGCCGACCTGCTGATGCTGATCACCGCCGCGATCTGGGGCTCGGCCTTCGTCGCCCAACGCCTGGGAATGGACGCCATCGGCCCCTTCCTTTATACCGGCCTGCGTTTCGGTCTGGCGACGCTGCTGCTCCTGCCCTTCATCTGGCGACGCCCGTCGAGTGGACCGACGGCGCCGATGCACCGGGGTATGTTGATCGGCGGTGTATCGATGGGGTTCGCGCTGGCCTTGGGCATCAACCTGCAACAGGTGGGCCTGCTTTTCACCAGCGTCACCAATTCCGGTTTCATCACCGGGCTTTATGTGATCGTCGTGCCGCTGCTCGGGCTGCTGATCGGCCACCGCGCGGGCACCGGCACCTGGCTTGGCGCCATGCTCGCGGTGATCGGGATGTTCCTGCTCAGCGTGGGCGACCAGTTCCAGGTAGCCTCCGGCGACTGGCTGCAACTGGCGGGAGCGTGTGTCTGGGGCGTGCATGTGCTACTGGTGAGTTTTTATGCCAGCCGCCATGATCCCTTGCGGCTGGCCCTGCTGCAGTTCGCCACCTGCGCCGTCATCAGTCTGGCCCTGGCACTGTGCCTCGAACCGCTCCAAGGCGACGCGATCATCGCGGCGGCCCCCGCGATCCTTTACGGCGGTGTGTTCGGGGTTGCGATCGGTTTCACCCTACAAGTGGTCGCCCAGAAGCACGCCATCGCGTCCCACGCCGCCATCATCCTGTCCCTTGAAGCGGTATTCGCCGCCATCGCCGGCGCGGTGATGCTCGGAGAGTCGCTCCATGCCCGTGGCTACCTGGGCTGTGCCCTGATGTTCGGCGGCATGCTGATCGCCCAGTTATGGCCAAAGCAACATGCTTCCTTGGCGTGAGCGGCAAGAAGCGGAAGCGCCCTTGAATTTGACAAGGGGAGCGTGAACCCCAGCACGGTCAGGCAGCTTCGCTGCTCAGCGCACGCCCTCATCGCCTACTCTCAGCGCCGTTGAGTTCGGCGAAGGTGAGTCACCGGGGGGGTTACGCCCGCTTTCTCGAACACTCAGAGAAACGCGCGGATCGACCGATGGGCCGGGCTGTTCTCGTCCAGCGGCAGGGCATGCTTGGCGCCCAAGTAGCGCTCGGTAAAGACATCCAAATGATGGCCCAGGGCCGCCGAGGCCCGCGCGTCGCCGGCCAGCTCCAGGCACAGTGCGGCCACCTCGGCCGTGCACAAGTGATCGTCGCGCTTCGAGCGACGCAGCCGGTAGCGGGATATCTGCTCCGGCAACAGGCTGAGCACGGGAAACGGATCCAGGTACGGGCTCTTGCGAAACATCTTGCGCGCCTCGCTCCAAGTGGCATCCAGCAGGACGAACAGCGGGCGCTTGTCCGAGGCGGGCAGCAGGTGGTCCACCACGCGCCCGGGGGTGACGTACTCGCCCGGAAAGACCAGGTAAGGCTGCCACTGAGGATCAGCGAGCAAGGTCAGCAAGCCCGGGTCGACTTCGGTGCGTGCCCAGCCGAAAGCCTCGGTAGCCTCCACCACATCGGCGATCAGCCAGCCGGTATTGGTCGGTTTCATCGGCTCGGCATCGTACATCAGCAGACAAACGCCGGCGGTCGTCGGCACTCGGGGAATCCACTCGCACAGACAATAGCCGGGCTGCAGGCGGCAGCGTGGGCAACGCGGGGCCCGCGAGCCTCGGGCAACGAAGGGACGGGTGGCGCGGGCCAGCCGCGCGGCTCGCAGGCGAGCCACGGCATGGATCATGTCGAGCGCCTTATGGAATAGTCATGCAGAAAGGGGGTTGGCGGGCGGGCCGTGAAATCAGACACGCGGGCAGTCCGTCGAAGAAGAAGGAGGCCAGTTTACCAGAGCCCCGAGGACGGCCTCGCCGTCACAGGCGACGAGCCTCACGGGTTTCGGCGAGAATGTGCCCACCCCATGACGCGAACCGCGACCGTCATCCTTTTGTCAAAGCGGCTTAGTCCGTTGGAGAACTTCATGTCACGTCTCACCGCCCTGTTCGTCTGCTGCGCCCTGCCCTTCGGCTTGCAAGCCGCTTCGCTCAAGGACTTCGAACTGACCCAGATGCTGGAGAAAGTCGCCAAGGAAAGCAGCGTTGGCACGCCACGGGCGATCAACGAAGACATTCTCGATCAGGGCTACACCGTGTCCGGGGTAGAGTTGATCGACCATTTGAGCGTCCGCCAGGAACATGCGATGCAGATGCGCGGCAATCCGGACATGGTACGCAGCCAATTGACGGCCAGCGTCTGCCGCAACAACGGTTATCGCCAACTGCTCGCCCGCGGCGCCACCCTTCGCTACGAATTCACTGAATACAAGACCAACCGCCCTGTCACCACCGAACGCTTCACCAAGGCCGACTGCGGTTTGAAGTGAGGCGCGCCGCGCCACTGCCTGATCACGCCGACTCATGGCGAACAACGAATACTGGCTACGACTTGTGTCCCTGTCATAGCTATCGGGTACGCTCAACGCGTGGTCCGAGAAAGGAGAACACCATGCCCTATCAGCCAGACGACTATCTGGAAAGGCACTTCAAGAGCAGCGGCATCGATCTCGCTCAGAAAGTGGATGAACTGCTCAAACTGATCGTCCCCCATGACAGCCTCAACAGCCCGCTCTACCGCGACATGCTGGTGACCGTCGTGCGCATGGCCCAGGCCGACCGTAACCGCTGGGACGCCAAGATCATGTTGCAGACCCTGAAGGAAATGGAACACGCCTTCAGCGCCCTGGAAAAATTCAAGCGCCGTCGCAAGGTGACCGTCTTCGGCTCCGCGCGGACCCCGGTGGAACATCCCATCTACGCCCTCGCCCGGCAGTTGGGCCATGAACTGGCCAAGCGCGACCTGATGGTCATCACGGGCGCTGGCGGCGGCATTATGGCGGCGGCCCACGAAGGCGCGGGCCTGGATAACAGCCTCGGGCTGAACATCACGCTGCCCTTCGAACAGCACGCCAACGCCACGGTGGAAGGCACCGACAACCTGCTGTCCTTCCACTTTTTCTTCGTGCGTAAGCTCTTCTTCGTGAAGGAAGCGGACGCGCTGGTGTTATGCCCGGGGGGCTTCGGCACCTTGGACGAGGCGCTGGAAGTATTGACCCTGATCCAGACGGGCAAGAGCCCATTGGTGCCGGTGGTGCTGCTGGACGAGGCCAATGGAAGCTTCTGGCAGGACGCGCTGGGCTTCATGCACCGCCAGTTGGAGGAGAACCGCTACATCCTCCCCAGCGACTTGAAGCTGATGCGCCTGGTTAACAGCGCCGAGGCCGCCGCCGAGGAAATCACCCAGTTCTACCGCAACTTTCATTCGAGCCGCTGGTTGAAGAACGACTTCGTCGTGCGGATGAACTATCCCTTGAGCGAAGCCGCTCTTCGCCAGCTCGACGAGCAATACGGCGATCTGTGCCTGAACACCGGCTATACACAGCGCGCTTACGACGAAGCGGATAAAGAAGAAGCAGAGTTCGCCGAGTTGACGCGACTGATTTTCGCCTTCAACGGCCGGGACCATGGTCGGCTACGGGAACTGCTGGACTTCATCAACTTGCCGGAAAACTGGGCGACCCACTGACATGCCGCCATCGCCATGGGTACCGCCCCATGGCGTGGACGACACTACTCTCCGCCTCGCCCGAGCCAGAGTCGGCCGATCAGGTCCGTCGGGTATCCTCGGTATGCCAAGAAGCGACCTTGTTGCGCCCGCTGCTTGGCATTCTCCGGCAGACAACCGGCGAAGCGACGTTGCCAGAGCGCCTGGAGATGATTGAACCAATCGATATCCGCTGTGCGCAGGGCCTGGTCTACCGCCTCTCGGGCCAAGCCGCGCTGGTGGAGCTCTTCGCGGATACGTAACGGCCCATAGCCGTTTCGAGCACGGCTGGCGATGAAAGCCTCCAGATAACGGGACTCGCTCAGCAACCCTTCTTCCGACAACCGATCCAGTGCGGCTTCGATGAGCCTGTCCGGAGCGCCGCGCCGCCGTAGCTTGCGTGTCAACTCAACTCGCCCGTGCTCACGGCGAGCGAGCAGGTCCATGGCGGCGCGACGGACGGCGGTCGGATTGTCGAGCTCGACCGCCATGGGGATCAGAAGTCGGCGTCGGCCGGTTCGTCAGCCGCCGAGGCCGCTGCTGGCGCTGTCTTAGCGTTGCCGGAATTGCCGGAATTGCCCAGCAGTTTCTCGCGAATGCTTTTTTCCAGCGCACCGGCGACTTCGACGTTGTCTTCCAGGTACTTGGCGGCATTCGCCTTGCCCTGGCCGATCTTGTTGCCCTGGTAGCTATACCAGGCGCCGGACTTCTCCAGCAGACCGAGCTGGACCCCGAGATCAATGATCTCGCCGTTCCGGTAGATACCCTTGCCGTACAGAATCTGGAATTCGGCTTGGCGGAAGGGCGGCGAAACCTTGTTCTTCACCACTTTTACTCGGGTTTCGCTACCGACCACTTCCTCGCCCTCCTTCACCGCGCCGGTACGGCGGATGTCCAGGCGAACCGAGGCATAGAACTTCAGCGCATTACCGCCAGTGGTGGTCTCCGGGCTGCCGAACATCACGCCGATCTTCATCCGGATCTGGTTGATGAAGATCACCAGGCAGTTGGCGTTCTTGATGTTACCAGTGATCTTGCGCAGCGCCTGGGACATCAGGCGTGCCTGCAAGCCAACGTGCATGTCGCCCATTTCGCCTTCGATCTCGGCCTTGGGCACCAGCGCGGCCACGGAGTCGACGATGATGACGTCGACCGCGTTGGAGCGAACCAGCATGTCGGTGATTTCCAACGCCTGCTCGCCCGTGTCCGGCTGCGAGACCAACAGATCGTCGACGTTGACCCCAAGCTTGGCGGCATAGTCGGGATCGAGGGCGTGCTCGGCGTCGACGAAGGCGCAAGTGGCGCCCTGCTTCTGCGCTTCCGCGATCACCGAAAGGGTCATGGTGGTCTTGCCCGAGGACTCGGGCCCATAGATTTCCACGATACGACCCTTCGGCAGGCCGCCGATCCCCAAGGCGATATCCAGCCCCAGGGAACCGGTGGAAATGGCCGGAATCGCCTGCCGCTCATGGTCGCCCATGCGCATGACGGCGCCCTTGCCGAATTGACGTTCGATCTGACCCAAGGCAGCAGCCAATGCGCGCTTCTTGTTGTCGTCCATTTAAGTCCTCTCGTGTTCAAGGGCCTGGCGGCCATCAATACCTGTATAAGTAGACAGTATTATTCCACAGGAGTTTGGTCGCGCCTACCCCTGCCCGGGGTTTTCTCCAGCCGTCAATCGGATCAGGCCTTCCAAGGCGGTCTCGACCGTCCGCAGCCGTACCGCTTGCCGGTCCCCATCGAACCGGCACAGCCGGGCATACACGCGATCGCCATCGGCCCAGGCCAGCCAGACGGTCCCGACGGGTTTCGCCGGCGTTCCGCCACCGGGGCCCGCAATGCCACTGACCGCCACCCCATAGCGCGCCCCGCTATGGCGCGCCGCGCCACGGACCATGGCCTCGACCACCTCGCGACTCACGGCCCCGACCGTTTCAAAGAGCGCGGCGGGTACGTGAAGTTGCGCGATCTTTTGCGCATTGGAATACGTCACGTACCCGGCCTCGAACCAAGCCGAGCTGCCCGCCACGCGTGTGATGGCCTCGGCGATTCCCCCACCGGTGCAAGACTCCGCCGTGGTGACCTGCTCGCCCTGGCGGTACAACGTCTCTCCCAGGCGCATGGCGAAGCGGGTCGCCCGATCATCGGTGGTCGTCATCAAGGTCTCCTGTCATCTAGCCCGCGCACCGTAACGTAGCCTGGCACGATTGCCCAAGGTAGCCTCTGAACTTTGGAACCGCCCCAAGTTTCTATCGCTTACAGTCACTGGAAAAGGAATGACTCATGAACGACCACGACCTTCAACCGGACGACAAAGTAAGCGTGACCGAGCACATCACTCACCCCAACCCCGCCACCGAATCCGTGGACAAGGTCATTACTCCCGAGTCCCTGCGCAAGAAAGAAGCGGAAACCGAAAAATTGCAGCGCGAGGTGCGAGAAGCGGAGCGTGCCTTGAATAAGTAATCGGAATGACCCGGCTGGTCAGCGACTACCCAACGGCTTGGGTAGGTTTTGCTGGCAAGTAGCCTCTTGGGTGGTGCGGGGCGCCACCGATTGCTTGGAAAGCTCAAGCGCCCCGCCGATGACGATCAACAAGAACAAATAAGGCGCCAGCACCAGCAACGTACCGCGAATGGACGCCGCGCTTCCATAAACCACCTTCGAGCGCCACAGCGCCTTCTGGCCCCGCGCCGGGTAGCGGCCCTGGGCGAGTACCGCCAGCCCCTGCCGAACGGTCATCACCGCGACCACCAGGCTACCGAAAATCGGGACGCCCACGAAAAACCCGACCCAGAAGACCGCCACATCGGAATGCCCTGGCGACAGGCAATCGGCGTGATTCAGGTAGAAGCGCAGCCAAGGCAGCACCCAGATGTTGAAGCCGACATAGAGAGCGCCCAATACGCAGCCATAGAACAGCAGCAGGCGAAAGCGCTCGGACGAGGAATAGCGCTCGGCATAGAGTTCCGGCTCATTCACGATTCCGCAGCTCTCCCTTGCGATCCGAATCACTAGCGGCCGAGCGTTTCAGCACATCGGTGTTACGTGCGTATTCGAGGCAGTCCATGCACCCTCCCTGGTTCGACTGCCGACTTTATCACTTCAGCCCTTCCTACGTGAAAGTCCTATGTGACGGGCAGTCTTCTTGTTCTGTGATCCTAGGGCTTGGGCGCGGCTTCATGGCGTTGTCCGGACGACGGATGGTCCGGGCGCCCGGCATCGGTGTCTCCCGTGCGGGGAGTGGCTCGCTCCGGACGAACATCGCCCGTACCGCCGCTTCCCGGTCCTCCTGTCCCGACACCGGATTCGTCGCCGGAACCTGGATTGGTTCCGGTCCCCGCCCCGTTGACGGTATTGCCACTGCCGGTATTGGTACCTGAATCCTGAGCTCCGGATGGAGCCGTCACATTGGCCAGGGCAGGGCCCGTGAGCGCAAAGGCAAAGGCAAAAGCGATGGCTCGATTCATCATGTTCGTTCTCTCCGGGGTTGGAAGAATGGGGCGCGAGGGTCACCGTTTTTTCATGCCCAGGCGCTCGCGCATGTCCGCCGTGATGCCTTGGCGGACAGAGGGCAGCTCAGCCCAGGGATCGTCGTCGCCCAAATCGTCCAAGCGTTGCAGCACGGTACGGATGGTCCAGGCACTGGCGTTTTTGATTTCCGTGAGTTCCTCGCGGAAGATCGGCACCGATACGGGCATTCCTTCGCGAGCCCGGGCGGAGTATGGCGATACCGTACTGGCTCCCCGGGTGTTGCGCAGGTAATCGATGAAAATGCGGCCCACGCGATTCTTCGGGCCGGAAGTGGCGGAAAAGCGTTCGGGCATCAAGCGCGCCAGGTGCTGGGCGATCGCCTGGCTGAACGCCTTGACCGGTTCCCACCCCAGGCGTCTCGTCAGCGGCACGATCACATGGATGCCCTTGCCGCCACTGGTCTTTAGGAAGGCCTTCAAACCCAGCTCGTCCAATAGGGTCAAGGTAAGCTGTGTGGCCTCCACCATGGCCTTCCAGGGCAGGGCGGGGTCTGGGTCGAGATCAAGGACGAAGCGGTCGGGCTTTTCCAGTTTCGGCACGGTGGCGTTCCAGGTATGCAGCTCCAGCGTGCCCATCTGCGCGGCGCCCACCAGCGCCTCGGGCGACTCGATGACCATCAATGGCGGATGCTCGGGGTCGTAGGCCTGAGCCAACTGGCTGATATGAGGAATGCTCAGCTTCGCCGCATGCTTTTGAAAGAACAGCTCTCCGGCGATTCCCTCTGGCCCCCGAACCAAGGCGACCGGCCGATCCCGGAGCCAGGGCAGCGCCCAAGGCGCGATTCGCCCGTAATATTCGGCCATTTCCCATTTGGTGATCCCCGACGAAGCATCGATGACCCGTTCGGGGTGAGTGATCTTGATCTGGCTGGCCGCCTTCGATGCCGAAGAAGAGGGGGAAGACATCGACACGGCTCCTGTGACTCGTTTTTCCTTGCGTGGGGATCGACCAGTCGGAGAGACCTCCGTCTCCACGCGGGTTTCCTCCGGGACGGAGGTCGCAGACTTGGACGATTTCCCACCCTGCCCCCCGTTCGCGGGCGCTTTCGAGGGGCGCTCCTGGACAATGGCGGTGGCCGGTTTGTCGTTGCGCAGTCCGTGGAACACGGCTTGTCTCACCAAGCCTTCACGGGTCATGCCCGCGAAAGCCACCTCGCAGAGCAGTTCCGGCTCCAGCCAATGCACGCCGCTGCTGCGATAACCCCGGGGAGCGTGGGTCATGGCGGGCGTTTGACGCTCCAGCGGGCGCAGCTTTTCCAAGATCGTTTTCAGGGTAATGGCATTGAATCCGGTGCCGACCTTGCCGGCGAAACGCAGCTCGCCAGTTTCAATGTCGTGAAGCCCCAACAGCAGGGCACCAAAGGCGCTTCGTGACCCCTTGGGCTCCGTGAAGCCGACGATCACGAACTCTTGGCGCTGCTTGCACTTGAGCTTGACCCAGTCCGCGTTCCGCTCGGAACGGTAGGGGCTGCCGACGCGCTTGCCGATCAGCCCTTCCAGATTCATCCGGCAGGCATTCGCCAATACCCGTTCGGGCGATTCGTCGAAGTGCTGGGAATAACGCAGCAGCGGGCTTCGGTTGTTGGCCAATACGGCCTCCAGGGCCGCTCGACGCCGCTCCAGCGGCGCTTGGCGCAAGTCCTGACCATCCAGGTAGGGCGCATCGAAGAGGTAATAGACGATGCGTCCGCCATGCTGTTCCTCGAAGGCGTTCTGCAAGGCCTGGAAGTCGGATGCGCCCTGCTCGTCGCTCACCGCGATCTCGCCGTCCAGCCAGGCCGACCGCAGCCCCAAGGCGCGTATCGCTTCGACCTGACGAGGCATGCGCGCGGTCCAGTCGTGCCCGTTGCGGGTATACAAGCGCACGTCCTGGCCCTCGACCCGGGCCAGGATGCGGTAACCATCGAACTTGATCTCGTAGCGCCATTCCCCTTCCGGGATATCATCCACCAAGGTGGCCAGTTGAGGCTTGAAGAAATCCGGCAAGGCGCCGGGAGCGTCACGCCCCTGGTTGGCCGTGTGCGCCTTGCTTGTCTTCTTCCCGCGCTTCGCGGGCTGGGCAACAGGGAGCGGGGACGGTAGGGTCCGCTCGCTGAGGGCGCTCTCCGGACGGGCGGTCAGGATGTCGTACCCCGGCTCGCCCTGGGCATGCTCGTCCTTAGCCTTGATCAGGAACCACTGCGGTTGCCGTCCTTTCATGCGAGTGCGCACGAGGCTCCAGGTGCCGTTCAGCTTCTCGCCTTTCAATTGGAAGGTGAGGTGCCCCTCGCGGTAGCCTTGCTCGGGGTCGCCTCGGGGAATCCACAAGCCTCGATCCCAGACGATGACATCGCCGGCGCCGTAGTGACCCTCCGGGATATGGCCTTCGAACGCGGCGTAGTCCAGCGGATGGTCCTCGACCTGGATGGCCAGCCGCCGTTGCGTAGGGTCGAGGCTGGGCCCCTTGGGAACAGCCCAGCTTTTCAACGTACCTTGCAGTTCGAGGCGAAAATCGTAGTGCAGGTGGCTGGCATCGTGTTTCTGAATGCAGAACTGCAACCCATGAGCCGCCTGCTCCTCGCCAGGCGCGGCACTCCCGTCCGGCTCCGGCGTGGCGGAGAAATCCCGTTTGCGGTTGTATTCATCCAGTGCTTTAACCATTCCACGCTCCCATCCGTTCCCTAGACAGTAGAACCGGCCGGAACGACCAGGGTTCACGCAACCGGGCTGAACCGTCGTGGCGATGATTTATCCAACCCCTGACCGTGGCCTTTCGTGAGCACTATGGATTTCATCGACCTTCTACAGTGGCCGGCTATGCTGGTGACCATCGTTTCCGCCTGGCTGGTAGGCTCGCTGAAGCCGCGCCGGCGCCTGATCGGGTTCTGGAGCTTTCTCTTCAGCAATGGCTTGTGGATCGCCTGGGGCTGGCACGATGACGCATACGCGCTGATCGTCCTGCAGGTCTGCCTGGCGATTTCAAATATCCGGGGAATTCTGAAAAACGACCCCGCCAGGAGCGTGGGGACGAAAAATGCGGAGCGCGGCGGTATCGACCCCTCGGCGGGCTGACTGGCTGAGTATCGAGAAGTCGAGTGGAGAGTTGGAGGGAGGGATAAAAAACTCGGCCCGAAGGCCGAGTAGGAAGAGGTTCGTCAGGGCGACGACGATCAGTGCGTGGCGCCCAGGGCATTCGCCGCCGTCTTGCGGTGAATGCAGGGAAAACGGGTCTGCAGGCGGTCGATACGGCGATGGCCATAGGCGCCGGCGTTGGTTGGAACATAGGTAGGCAGGTGGGTACGTACCTGGCTTTGCAAGCCTTCGATCATCGGCACCTCTCCCGCCTCTTGGTGCAGATCGCGGCGAATCGCGCTGATGATCCACTCGGTCTTCATTTGCAGACCGGACTGCGGGGATGGGATGACGCGCTGGATCGTGCCCTGTTCGCCCATCAGCGTCAGGAGTTGGGAACCATCGGGGCGTTTGCTGGCAGTCACGGTGTAATGCGGGAAGGCGGCTTCGATTTCTTGGATATTGACAGACATTGGGTTCTCCCGAAGGTCGTGAACGAATCTGACAGGGAGAGAGCAGGCTTCATGCCAACCAAGGGCTCGCCATGAAAGCCCCTGTTTCCGGGGGGTCGCTGTTTCATCGTATAGCCAGGGACATGCAGTTTGCAGGAACGGAACTTTTGTGAGATTGCAGAATGCAATGTTCCAACGCTCAACGAAGCGTTCGCGAGCGAAGCGCCAAAGGGAACCCGCTTCTTGGTCCCCACCTCCAACGAAGGCACGCCCCGCTGCCTCGGATCTGAGCGAATGGACGAACACGACGACGATGTCAGCCGGACTTATCCTGTTCGCGAGAACATGCCGTTCCAACGGCGCATGTGGGCCTTCGAGCGAATCGGCTGGTACGGCTTGTGTCTTTTGGTGGGCTTGACGCTGAGTGGGCTGTTCTCGAAGGGTCCGTTGAGCTGGGCAACGATCGAACTGAAGGATCGCCGCGCCACCCTGGAGTACGACCGCTTCCTGCGCAACGGTACCCATACCGACCTGACACTCGACCTGCGCCTGTCCAACGGCACGGTCGCGACCCTTGGCGGCCCGCTGCTGGATGCGGTGTCGCTGGAGAGCGTCCATCCGCAGCCCCGAAGCATGCGAACCGTGGGAGACGGCTTGGAGCTGACGTTCAAGGACGGCCAGGATCATACCCGGGCTCACGTGACGCTGGGGGTGGATGGCCTTGGCTTGCAACGCGCCTACCTGCGGGTAGGCGAAGAAACCGTTCCCTTCTGGATTTTCATCTTTCCTTAGGACTCCCCATGGACGCCGTTTTCCGCGCCGCCGCCATCTATTTGGTCATGCTGGTCCTGTTCAAGGTCGCGGGGCGACGCTCGCTCTCCGACCTGACCACCTTCGATCTGGTCCTGCTGATGATCATTGGCGAGGCCACCCAACAGGCCCTGCTGGGCGACGATTTCTCGGTCACCAATGCGGTCCTGGTGATCGGGACCCTGATTGCCATCGACGTGGGGCTTTCACTGCTCAAGGATCGCTCGGCGCGCGTTGCTCGGATGATCGATGGGTCGCCGACGATTCTCATCGAAAACGGAAAGGTGCTCGAGGACAGGCTTCGGCGGTGCCGGCTCCGCCTGGACGACATCATGGAAATCGCGAGAGAGAAACAAGGCCTGGAAACCTTGCAGCAGATCAAGTTCGCCATCATCGAACGAAACGGCAAGGTCTCCATCGTCCCGGCGGACTGAGCGCCACTGGTCAAAATTTCGACAACTGGTCACGAACTTTTGCCCGGCCGCCCCCTCAACCAGACGTACTCCCTTGAAAGTCCTTTAAGCTGCCGCACCCCCGGCAGCTTTTTTTTTGCTCGCGAGCGGCGCCCCATACCGTCCTACCCGCTGCCCATGCGAACGGGCGGCGGGCTCACGACCGTCATCGGCTCCAACCCACCCAAGCGCGTCGCCCGCAGTGACCCTGGGCCCCGGCGAGGCCAGGCAAAAAAGGGTAAAGTATTAGACACTCCCCGTTCTCCAATAAATATCCTCCGCTAAGTTATTGAATGGAAAGCCTTTCCGAACACACTCCGATGATGCAGCAGTACTGGAAGCTGAAGAATCAGCATCCGGACCAGTTGATGTTCTATCGCATGGGCGACTTCTACGAAATCTTCTACGAGGATGCCCGGAAGGCCGCCAAGCTGCTCGATATCACCCTGACCGCGAGAGGCCAGTCCGCCGGCAAGGCGATTCCCATGTGCGGAATTCCCTACCACTCGGTGGAGGGCTACCTGGCCAAGTTGGTGAAGCTGGGCGAGTCAGTGGTGATTTGCGAGCAGATCGGCGACCCGGCCACCAGCAAGGGCCCCGTGGAACGCCAGGTGGTCCGTATCATCACGCCCGGTACCGTCAGTGACGAGGCCTTGCTCGACGAGCGCCGCGATAACCTGCTGGCGGCGGTGGTGGGCGACGAGCGCCTGTTCGGTCTCGCCGTGCTGGATATCACCAGCGGCCGCTTCAGTGTTCAGGAAATCAAGGGCTGGGAAAGCCTGCTGGCGGAATTGGAACGCCTGAACCCCGCCGAACTGCTGATTCCGGACGACTGGCCTCCGGGCTTGCCAGCCGAGAAGCGGCGCGGCGCCCGTCGACGCCCGATCTGGGATTTCGATCGGGACAGCGCCCATAAAAGCCTTTGCCAGCAGTTCGCGACCCAGGACCTCAAGGGCTTCGGCTGCCACGGCCTGACCCTGGCCATCGGCGCGGCCGGCTGCCTGCTCGGCTATGCCAAGGAAACCCAGCGCACCGCCCTGCCCCACTTACGCAGCCTGCGCCATGAGCGGCTCGACGACACGGTGATTCTGGACGGCGCCAGCCGGCGCAACCTGGAGCTGGACGTCAATCTGGCCGGAGGGCGCGACAACACCTTGCAATCGGTGGTGGATCGTTGCCAGACCGCCATGGGCAGTCGCCTGTTGGGGCGCTGGCTGAATCGGCCACTGCGGGACCGCAAGGTGCTGGAGAGTCGCCAGGATGCCATCACCTGCCTGCTGGACCGCTACCGCTTCGAGACGGTGCAACCTCAACTGAAGGAAATCGGCGATCTCGAACGCATCCTGGCGCGCATCGGCCTGCGCAATGCCCGTCCCCGGGATTTGGCGCGTCTGCGCGATGCCCTGGCGGCGCTTCCATCGCTGCAGGCGACCCTGAAGCCCCTGGAGGCGCCTCACCTCGCCCAACTGGCGCAGTGCATCCGCGACTACCCCGACCTGGCCGACCTGCTGCACCGCGCGATCATCGACAATCCGCCGGCCGTGATTCGGGACGGCGGCGTGCTGAAGGCGGGTTACGACCCGGAGCTGGATGAATTACTGGCGCTCAGCGAGAACGCCGGCCAGTTCCTCATGGACCTGGAAGCCCGCGAGAAGGCGCGCACGGGTCTGCCGAACCTGAAGGTCGGCTACAACCGGGTGCATGGTTACTTCATCGAATTGCCGAGGGTCCAGGCCGAGCAGGCGCCGGCCGACTACATCCGTCGCCAGACCTTGAAGGGAGCCGAGCGCTTCATCACGCCAGAACTGAAAGCATTCGAGGACAAGGCGCTTTCCGCCAAGAGCCGCGCCCTGGCTCGGGAAAAAATGCTGTACGACGGCTTGCTGGACCTGCTCATCGAGCATCTGGCCGACCTCCAAGATACCGCCGCCGCGCTGGCCGAACTGGACGTACTGAGCAATTTGGCGGAACGCGCTCTGAACCTTGACCTCAACCGTCCACGCTTTGTGGAGCAGCCCTGCCTGTGCATCCGCCAAGGCCGCCATCCGGTGGTGGAACAGGTGCTGGACACGCCCTTCGTCGCCAATGACCTGACGCTCAATGACGATACGCGGATGTTGATCATCACCGGGCCGAACATGGGCGGTAAATCGACCTTCATGCGCCAGACGGCCCTGATCGTGCTGCTCGCCCATATCGGCAGCTTCGTACCGGCCGCCGCCTGCGAGCTGTCCCTGGTGGATCGGATATTCACCCGCATTGGCTCCAGCGACGACCTGGCCGGCGGGCGCTCCACTTTCATGGTGGAAATGAGCGAGACGGCCAATATCCTCCATAACGCCAGCGAGCATAGTCTCGTGCTGATGGACGAAGTGGGCCGCGGCACCAGCACTTTCGACGGACTGTCCCTGGCCTGGGCCGCCGCCGAGCAACTGGCGCGGCTGCGCGCCTATACCCTGTTCGCCACCCATTACTTCGAACTGACGGTATTACCGGAAAGCGAGCCGCGGGTGGCCAACGTCCACCTCAACGCCACCGAGCACAACGACCGGATCGTCTTCCTTCACCATGTGCTGCCAGGGCCGGCGAGCCAGAGCTATGGCCTGGCCGTCGCCCAATTGGCCGGGTTGCCCACGCCCGTGATCGAGCGGGCCCGGGAACATCTGGCCCGCCTGGAAACGACCAGCCTGCCTCACGACCCGCCACGGCAAGAGCCCGGATACCCGGCAATCCCGCAGCAGGCTGACCTGTTCGCGGCCTTGCCCCATCCGATTCTCGACGAATTGTCCAAGCTGGAGCCCGATGAATTGACCCCGCGCAAGGCATTGGAGTTGTTATATACATGGAAGGCGCGAATCTAACGCCGGGCCCATCCGAGCTGTTAGAATCGCGCGCGCTCTGGTAAGCCTGGCGTAGACCGACACCGGAAGCAGCCCGACTCCGCACGGAGGCGTTCGTGAAACGGTCCTCCAGCCGCCGCCTGAAGAGAGAGTAACCATGACCTTCGTCGTCACCGACAACTGCATCAAGTGCAAATACACCGACTGCGTGGAAGTCTGCCCGGTGGACTGCTTCTACGAAGGCCCGAATTTCCTGGTCATCCATCCCGACGAATGCATCGATTGCGCGCTGTGCGAACCGGAGTGCCCGGCCCAGGCCATCTTCTCCGAGGACGAGGTGCCGGATAACCAGCAGGAATTCGTCGAGCTCAACCGCGATCTGGCCGAGGTGTGGCCCAACATCACCGAGAAAAAGGAAGCCCTGCCGGATGCCGAGGAGTGGGATGGCGTGAAGGACAAACTGAAATATCTCGAACGCTGATCGACCCGCTGAATGTACAAAGCCCGCTGACGCGGGCTTTATTTTGGGCAAAAAAAAGGGGCGGTGTTACCCGCCCACTCTTTTGTCCCTACTCCTTGTTTTCCCTTTCATCTTCCTGATGAGTCGCATCCTGCGACGTCCTGACCGGATTCCTTTCCGGCTGCGTCATTCCCTGTACGCGGGACCGATATTAATGATCTGGCGAATCCGAACAAGCGACCAGTCTTCCGCTTCCAAAGGTCTCGCTCCCAGTCATGATGGAACTTTACACCTTCAAGAACAATCACTTAGTTGATGACTTAAGTTTTACGAGCATTGAACAGGACCTCCCCGACCTCATTTCTTACAGGTTGCGTAAGTGAAGACTTACAGATTGGACCGGAAACCTGGCGAAGAGCTCATTGTGTGAGCCTTGGGTTTCAGCCGCCCAAAAAGAAACCCGGCCAAGGCCGGGTTTCTGGAAGCATAGGGACTCACTGGAAGAGCGCGTCACTGGATAGCCCATTCTTCTCCAGAATCTCGCGCAGGCGCTTGAGCGCCTCTACTTGAATCTGACGGACCCGCTCCCGGGTCAGCCCTATTTCCTGGCCCACCTCTTCCAACGTACAGCTTTCATGGCCTCGCAGCCCGAAACGCCGTACCACCACTTCGCGCTGCTTATCGGTCAGCTCGGAAAGCCATATATCGATGCTCTGGCTGAGGTCGTCGTCCTGAAGAAGCTCGCAAGGGTCGGTCGGCCTGTCGTCGGTCAAGGTATCCAACAGGGTCTTGTCGGAGTCCGGCCCCAGGGAGACGTCCACGGAGGTAACCCGCTCGTTGAGGCCCAGCATGCGCTTGACCTCCTCGACGGGCTTTTCCAAGAGGTTGGCGATTTCCTCGGCGGAAGGCTCGTGGTCGAGTTTCTGCGTCAGCTCCCGAGCCGCCCGCAGGTAGACATTGAGCTCCTTGACCACATGGATCGGCAGACGGATCGTCCGCGTCTGATTCATGATGGCCCGTTCGATGGTCTGGCGAATCCACCAAGTGGCATAGGTGGAGAAACGGAAGCCGCGTTCCGGGTCGAATTTCTCCACCGCGCGGATCAGGCCGAGGTTGCCTTCCTCGATCAGGTCGAGCAACGATAATCCACGGTTGACGTAGCGCCGAGCGATCTTCACCACCAGCCGCAGGTTGCTTTCGATCATGCGCTTGCGGCCCGCCGGGTCGCCTTTCTGCGCCAGGCGTGCGAAGTGCACTTCCTCGTCGGGGGTCAGGAGGGGGGAAAAACCGATTTCGTTGAGATAAAGCTGTGTTGCGTCGAGTGCGCGCGTGTAGTCGATGTACTTGTGCTGCTTGAGCGAGTTAGCGCCCTTGGATTTGGTTGCCGGAGGAAAGACTTCCTCATTCAATCCCTCGTCCATGACGATATCGGGCTCCATGAGGAGCATTTCATCGTCGACGTCAAACCCCGGCGCTTCTTTGTCGAGTGCCATTGTTATTGTCCCGTGCTGAGTTCGACAACAAGCCCGGTGGGAGCCTTTCCTTGGTTCCCCTGAGCCAGTCCTCCCACGTAGGGGTGACGGCTGAGCCGCGGATCAACGTCGCGGCAGATATTGCAAAGGATCTACAGGCTTACCCTGGCGGCGAATCTCAAAGTGAAGTTTCACCCGGTCTGCGCCCGTGGATCCCATTTCGGCAATGGTCTGCCCGGCCTTGACCTGCTGTCCCTCCTTCACCAGCAATCTACGGTTGTGTCCATAGGCGCTAACGTAGGTATCGCTGTGCTTGATGATGATCAGCTCGCCGTAGCCCCGCAAACCGCTCCCGGCGTACACCACCGTCCCATCTGACGCAGCTAAAACAGGCTGTCCTAATTCCCCGGCGATATCAATGCCTTTATTCAAACTCCCGTTTGAGGAGAAACGACCGATCAATAGACCGCTTGCCGGCCACGCCCAGCCGCTCGCCGAGCGGGCTCCCGGGCTGGCGGGAACGGGGGTCGGCGAAGTGGTGCTCGGGGTAGCGGGCTGGCTCGGCTCGTCCTTGGTGACCGGGATGGTCGTGACCGTGACGGTGGTGGACGAGGACTTGGAGGCTCCCTTCGAGGACGTCGTCGCCGGCGTGGACGCGGGCACGGTCGCGACGCGGGTGTCGGTCGTGGCGGAGCCGTTGCCGAAGCGGATCCGTTGTCCCGGGCGGATGACGTAGGGCGCGGGTATGCGATTGAAAGCGGCCAGCTCCTTCCAGTCCCAGCCATAGCGAAACGCGATGGAGTACAGGGTCTCGCTCCGCTGTACCACATGCTGGCCGGTGGTGATCGGCGTGCGCTTCTGCACGGGATTGCCGTTGCGGTCGACGATCTGCACGCCGTCGCGTGGCTTGCTGCTGCAGCCGGCGAGCAGGCCACTGAGTACGAAGGCCAACAACAGGGGAAACCCAGGCGCGCCGATATGAAAACTCTGCCGAATGGCCGTCAGGCTCACGCCTCTCCCCTTTCGTTGACTGAATGCACTGTATTCTGCCGGAAAACCGCCGCCTCGCCAGTGGAGGCCAGCGATCTAGACCTCGACCTCGGCAAAAAACTCAGGCCAATGGACCGTTGAGCAACGGCACGAAACGGACCGCATCGAGAACGTGCCGGGAAAAACCGTCGCCCTCCCGCACGATCAGCATCAATTGCTGGACGTCACTCTCGCCCACCGGGATCACCAGGCGCCCGCCAGGAGCCAACTGGTCCAGCAGTGCCTGGGGTACCTGGGTGGCGGCGGCGGTGACGATGATGCCGTTGTAGGGCGCCAGCGCCGGCCAGCCTTCCCAGCCATCCCCCCAGCGGAAGACCACATTGCGCAGCTTCAACTCCGCCAGCCGCTCCTTGGCTCGATCCTGCAGGCCCTGGATTCTCTCGACGGAAAAGACACGCTCGACCAACTGGGCCAGGACGGCGGTCTGGTAACCCGAGCCAGTGCCGATCTCCATGACCTTGTCCAGCGGGCCGGCCGCCAGCAGCAGTTCGGTCATGCGCCCGACGATATAAGGCTGGGAAATGGTCTGGTTATGGCCGATGGGCAGCGCGGTGTCTTCATAGGCGCGATGGGCGAGCGCTTCGTCAACGAAGAGATGCCGGGGGGTCCGGCGGATCACTTCCAGTACCCGCGCATTGGACAAGCCCTCGTCGTAGAGGCGCTCGATCAGGCGCTCCCGGGTCCGTTGCGAGGTCATGCCGATCCCGCCACGCAGCAAAAGCTCCTTTTCACGCGCCATCAAAGCAGGCCCTCCAGCCAGCCATCGAGGCGAGGAAATGCCTCGTTGTACGTCCGATCCAGTTTCAGCGGGGTAATCGACACATAGCCTTGCAAGACGGCATGGAAGTCGGTTCCGGGGCCCGCGTCTTCCGCATCGCCTGCGGCGGAAATCCAGTACCCCCGCTTGCCGCGCGGATTCACCAGGGTGGCCGGCTGGGCGGCCCGGGCGCGATGGCCGAGGCGGGTCAACTGGAGGCCCCGAATGTTTTCCAATGGCAAATTCGGCACGTTGACGTTGAGCACCGTGCGCGGCGGCAGGTCCAGCCGGTCGTGGGCCGCCACCAGCTTGCGGGCGAAATAAGCGGCCGTGGCGAGGTTATCGGTCTGCCGCGAGAGCAGGGAGAAGGCGAAGGCCGTGCGACCGAGGAAGCGCCCCTCCAGGGCGGCGGCCACCGTGCCGGAATACAGCACGTCGTCGCCCAGGTTGGCGCCCAGGTTGATGCCCGATACCACCATGTCCGGGGCCGGGTCGAGCAGGGCGTTGATGCCCAGGTGCACGCAGTCGGTCGGCGTGCCGTCCACGCTGATGAACCCGTTGGCCAGGGAGTGGGGATACAGGGGACGGTCGAGGGTGAGCGAACTGCTCGCGCCGCTCCGGTCCTGATCGGGAGCGATCACGACACAGTCGTTGTCCTCGGCCAGCGCGTCGTAAAGCGCGGCGAGGCCGGGCGCGTTCACCCCGTCGTCGTTGGCGATCAGAATACGCATGGGTTATCCATCGACTCGGCCGGCAGCAGGTCCGCGATTTCGCGCACCACGGCGGTGGCGAAGCAACCGGCCGGCAGGACGAATTCCAGTTGCAGAATATCGAGCCCGGGATAATGCCACGTCAGCCTGCCGATGGGGAGGCGCAGAATGCGCCGTTCCTGCTCCAGGCCGGCGTCCGCCAGCCAGCCCGCGAGCGCCGGCTCGGCCTCGGCCAGCGCCTGCTCCAGCCCGTGGGTGGCTTCGCCCGCCGGCGAAGCGCCGCGCCCCCAGAGGGGGCCGGTGGGGTGCAGGTCGAGGCGTGCCAGGCGCGGGTCCTCGCACTCCGCCTCGCCGGCCATGAAGAAGCTGCGGCTATCGGTGAACGCCAGCAGGTCTCCCACCCGGGCCCGATCCCAGTTGCCGGCCGCGACCCGCTCCGCCAGCAACCGGTTGAACAGGTAGCTCCGGGCGGTCGAGAGCAACCGCGAGCGCTGGTTGCGCGGGACCGGCAACTCGCCGCGCGCGGCGTACGAACGGGCATCGTGGAGATTGCCCCCCTGGAAGCCGAAGCGCTGCAGACCGAAGTAATTGGGCACGCCACGCTCGGCGATGCGTTGCAGGCGGGCATCCAGGGCCGCGCGCTCGCCCCGCAGTCCGGTCAGGCGCAAGGTGAAACCGTTGGCGGAATGGGCGCCTCGCTGCAGCTTTCGCACATGACGTACACGTTCGAGGATACGCAGGCGATCATCCTCGGCCGCGTCCAGGACGGGGTCGGCCTTGCCCGGCAGGTGCAAGCTGAACCACTGGCGCGTGAGGGCCTGGCGGTCCTTCAAGCCCGCGTAGCTGACGGTACGCAACGGCACCCCGGCGGCCCGGGCCAAGCGGCGGGCCGCCTCCTCGGTGTTCAGTTCGCGCTTCTCGACCCACAGCCAGAGGTGCTCGCCGCTGCCGCTCAGCGGGATATCCAACACCTCGTCGACCTGGAAGTCCTCCGCGCTGGCCTTGAGCACGGCGTGGGCCACGGGCTCGCCATGGGCGCGCGGGCCGAGCAGTTCCGACTCGGTCATGCTGGCAGCAGCAGGGCCACCGCATGCACGGCGATGCCCTCCTCGCGTCCGGTGAAGCCCAGTCGCTCGGTGGTGGTCGCCTTGACGTTGACCTGCCCCAGCTCGACCGCCAGGTCGGCGGCGATGAAGCCGCGCATGGTCTCGATGTGCGGCGCCATCTTCGGCGCCTGAGCGACGACAGTGGCGTCTACATTGCCGACCCGCCACCCACACGCACTGACCAAGCCCACGACATGCCGCAGCAGGGCGCGGCTGTCGGCCCCCTTGAACGTGGGGTCGGTGTCGGGAAAATGCCGGCCGATGTCGCCCAGGGCGGCGGCCCCGAGCAAGGCGTCGGCCAGCGCATGGAGCAGCACGTCGCCATCGGAATGGGCGATCAGCCCGTATTTGTGGGGAATCCGCACCCCGCCGAGGGTAATGAAATCGCCCTCGCCGAAACGGTGCACATCGTAGCCGTGGCCGATACGCATGGTCAGAACGCCCTGAGAAGACAGCCCGGGATTCTAACCGAAAGGCTTCCCCGCTGCGGATAAAGCGTCTCGTCGAGGGCAGGCGGGCCCTCGTTCCCGCCGGGTCTGCGGCATCTCCAAGCGCATCGGTGCCTTCCGCATGCCAAGGCGACGTTCCGGCGCGCCAGACGCCTGCTCCAAATCCAATTGCGGCTTCTTTCTTACTGGCCTCGCCCGGCGAACCGGGCCCCGGATGCCCGATGGCACAAGGGCCCACGCCAAGCCAGAGCGAACGCCCCCTCGCGCCTTTTCAGCGCTACCCCGCCAGCGCCTCGGCATGGTGCCGCAGATGGTCGTCGATGAAGCTGGCGACGAAGGAGTAGCTATGGTCGTAACCCGGCTGCATGCGCAGGGTCAGTGGGTGGCCGGCCGCCCGGGCCGCGGCTTCCAGTGCGCCGGGCTTGAGCTGGGTCGCCAGGAAATCGTCGCGATCACCCTGATCCACCAGGATCGGCAGCCTTTCCCGGGCTTCCGCGATCAGCGCGCAGGCGTCCCATTCCCGCCACCGGGCGCGATCCTCGCCCAGGTAACGGGAAAAAGCCTTCTCGCCCCAGGGGCAGTCCAAGGGATTGGCGATGGGCGCGAAGGCCGAGACCGAGCGGTAGCGGCCGGGGTTCTTCAGGGCGCAGACCAGCGCGCCGTGGCCGCCCATGGAATGCCCGGCGACACCGCGCCGGTCGGTCGCGGGGAAATGAGTCTCGACCAGTGCCGGCAGTTCCTCCACCACGTAGTCGTACATGCGGTAGTGGCGCGCCCAGGGCTCTTGGGTGGCATTGAGATAAAAACCGGCGCCGAGGCCGAAGTCCCAGGCGCCCTCGGGGTCGTCCGGCACGTCGTCGCCCCGGGGGCTGGTGTCCGGGGCGACGAGGATCAGGCCCAGCTCGGCGGCCAGGCGCTGGGCACCGGCTTTCTGCATGAAGTTCTCGTCGGTGCAGGTCAGGCCCGACAGCCAGTACAGCACCGGCAGCGCCTGGCCCTGCTCCGCTTGGGGCGGCAGGTACACGGCGAACACCATGTCGCACCCGAGGGTGCGGGCGCGATGGCGATAGCGCCGGTGCCAACCACCGAAGCTCTTGGTGCTGGAAACGATTTCCAAGGTCATGGCAAAGCTCTCGCGCAGGGGTGGAACCGCGTCGCGGTTTCCACCGATCCGAATGAACAACCGTGCTATTTCATCACCGCCATCAGAAGTGGATGACGGTGCGGATGCTCTTGCCTTCGTGCATCAGGTCGAACGCCTCGTTGATGCGCTCCAGGCCCATGGTGTGGGTGATGAAGGTGTCCAGCGGAATCTCGCCCTGCTGGGCCTTTTCCACGTAGCTGGGCAGTTCGGTGCGCCCTTTCACGCCGCCGAAGGCCGAACCCCGCCAGACCCGGCCGGTGACCAGTTGGAACGGCCGGGTGCTGATCTCCGCGCCGGCCGGCGCCACGCCGATGATGGTCGACTCGCCCCAGCCCTTGTGGCAGCACTCCAAGGCGGCGCGCATCAGTTGCACGTTGCCGACGCACTCGAAGCTGTAGTCCACGCCGCCGTCGGTCATCTCGACGATCACCTCCTGGATCGGCTTGTCGTGGTCTTTCGGATTGACGAAGTCGGTGGCGCCCAACTCCCGCGCCACATCGAACTTGGCCGGATTGATGTCTACCGCGATGATCCGGCTGGCCTTGGCCATCCGGGCGCCGATGATCGCCGCCAGGCCGATGCCGCCCAGGCCGAAGATCGCCACCGTGGCGCCCTCCTCCACCTTGGCGGTATTGAGCACCGCGCCGATGCCAGTGGTCACGCCGCAGCCCAGCAGGCAGACCTTTTCCAGCGGGGCATCCTCAGGGATCTTCGCAAGGGAAATTTCCGGCAGCACGGTGTACTCGGAGAAGGTGGAGCAGCCCATGTAGTGATAGATCGGCTGGCCCTGATAGGAGAAGCGCGTGGTGCCGTCGGGCATCAGGCCTTTGCCCTGGGTGGCACGGACTTTCTGGCAGAGGTTGGTCTTGCCCGACTTGCAGAACTTGCACTCCCGGCATTCGGCGGTATAGAGCGGGATCACATGATCGCCCACGGCCAGCGAGGTCACGCCCTCGCCCACCGCCTCGACGATGCCGCCGCCCTCATGGCCGAGGATGGCCGGGAACACGCCCTCGGAGTCGGCGCCCGACAAGGTGTAGGCGTCGGTGTGGCAGACGCCGCTGGCGACGATGCGCACCAGCACTTCGCCCGCCTTCGGCGGGGCCACGTCCACTTCGACGATCTGCAGCGGTTGGTTCGGTTCGAAGGCGACGGCGGCGCGCGACTTGATCATGGCGAGGCATCCCGGTGAGTTGGAAAACCCCGAGTGTAATTCATCGCCCCCGCCCGACCCACCACTCGAAAGCCACGTGGCGAACGGCCCTCGGCCGATGGCCGGCTTGGTTCGCTTGCCCACCGACCGGCAGTTCGCGCGGTGGCGTCCCCTTGGGAGCACCTCCGTCTAGCCTCATGAGGCCGCTCGTCCCGAGGCGAGAGGCCCGAGCGGCGCCCCTGGCCAGCCGCGGCCGATGCCTATCTCTCCCGGAGGCGAGCCGAAACACATCGCCCCTCCATAGGAGGTACCTCATGTCGATAACGCCAACCCGCCCGGCTCAGCCGCCCGTTGATTCGAATGCCACTCCGCCCAGACAAGCTGCTACCGGCTGCCCAGCCGGAAAAAACCAAGCCGAGCTCCGGCGCGTCAGTCATACGAGTTGCAAGCGGGAGGAAAGCGTCGCCCGAGGTGAAGGCGCGTTGGGCGGTCAGCTTCTGGAGAGAGAAGCGTTGGCAGGCATGCAGCCTCGCGCTCAGGCGAAGCTGGAGCGCTTGTCGAACCGATGGCGGACTCGTGACCCGGGCTTGGCGAGCGACAACCGGGACAACAGTGGTCCGGCCTGCGTGACGGGCGCATCGCCACGGCTGGTGGCGACAAACGATTCCCGGTAAAGCGAAGCGGACGAAGGCAAGCGCCGATGGACGAGCGCAAAGCGGAGCGACCCGAGCTGCTGGGCGAGCCGGCGGTCTGAACTGTGGAAAAGACGGGCGGGAAGCCGGCGCCGGCCCCAGGGTCGCATGTCGACCCGTAACGGGGGTCGCCGCCCGCTATTGCTTTCGAGCCCAGGCCCGACGAAGCCAGAGCAGGTCTTCCGGGTGGGTGATCTTGAGATTGTCCGCCCGGCCCTCCACCAGGCGCGGCGCGCTCCCCGCCCGCTCCATGGCCGATGCCTCGTCGGTGATCGGGATGCCTGCCTGCAAGGCGGCCTCGATGGCTCGCGCCAGCGGGCCCAGGCGGAACATCTGCGGCGTGAAGGCTTGCCAGATACGCGACCGGTCGAGGGTTTCACCGACGCGTCCGTCCGGGCCGATCCGCTTGAGGGTGTCCCGGGCGGGAACGGCCAGCAGGCCACCCACCGGGTCGTCCGCCAAGGTGGCCAACAAGCGATCCAGGTCGGCGCGGTCGAGGTTCGGCCGCGCCGCGTCATGAACCAGCACCCAGTCGCCGTCCCGCGCCCCCCGCGATGCCAGGCAGCGCAGCCCGGCCAGCACCGAATCGGCGCGCTCGGCGCCGCCATCGGCGCGCCACAGGCGCGGGTCGGCGGCGGCGGCCAGCTCGGGCCAGTAGGGATCGTCGACGGCCAGGCTGACCACCAAGCCCCGCAGGCCGGGGTGATCGAGAAAACACGCGAGGGTATGTTCCAGCAGCGTGCGCCCGGCCAGTTCCAAGTACTGCTTGGGACGGTCGGCGCGCATGCGCGCACCGACGCCGGCGGCGGGGATCACCACCCAGAAGGCGGGTCCCTGAGAGGACGCGGCGCTCATTCGGCCAATTGGTAGAGGGTCTCGCCCTCTTTCACCATGCCCAATTCGTGCCGCGCCCGTTCCTCGACGGTTTCCGTGCCCTTCTTCAATTCGAGCACCTCGGCCTCGAGAATCCGGTTGCGCTCCAGCAGTCGCTCGTTCTCGCCCTTCTGGTCGGAAATCTGCTGCTTGAGCTCGGTCACCTGGGCGAGGCTGCCGTCGCCCACCCACAGGCGATACTGCAACCCCGCCAGTAGCAGGATCAGCACGACGAACAACCAATAAGGGCTACGCATGGGTCGAAAGCATGGGCAAAGGGTCGAGGACACATCCGGTTTCGGGGGCGGAACGCCAGGCTGGCGCCAACGTGGAACCCGCCCCATGAAAAAAGGGCGGCTCGCGCCGCCCTTCTTTTACCATGCGACCGTCAGCCACGGAACTCCGCGCGGCCCCGGTACGGGGCTTTTCCGCCCAATTGCTCTTCGATGCGCAGCAATTGGTTGTACTTGGAGACGCGATCGGACCGGCACAGCGAGCCGGTCTTGATCTGCCCGGCCGCGGTTCCCACGGCCAGGTCGGCGATGGTGCTGTCCTCGGTTTCGCCGGAACGGTGGGAGATCACCGCGGTGTAGCCGGCGGCCTTGGCCATCTGGATGGCTTCCAGGGTCTCGGTCAGCGAGCCGATCTGGTTGAACTTGATCAGGATCGAGTTGGCGATGCCTTTCTCGATGCCTTCCTTGAGGATCTTGGTGTTGGTCACGAACAAGTCGTCGCCCACCAGCTGGACCTTGGCGCCGATCTTGTCGGTCAGGCCCTTCCAGCCGGCCCAGTCGGACTCGTCCATGCCGTCCTCGATGGAGATGATCGGGTAGCGCTGGGTCAACCCGGCCAGGTAGTCGGCGAAACCGGCCGCGTCGAAGCGCTTGCCCTCGCCCGCCAAGTCGTACTCGCCATTCTCGAAGAACTCGCTGGAGGCGCAGTCCAGGGCCAGGGTCACGTCGCCGCCCAGGGTGTAGCCGGCCTTCTCCACGGCCTCGGCGATGGCGCCCAGGGCTTCCTCGTTGGAGGCGAGGTTCGGCGCGAAACCGCCCTCGTCGCCCACCGCGGTGCTCAGCCCGCGCGCCTTCAGCACGGCCTTGAGATGGTGGAAGATCTCCGCGCCCATGCGCAGGGCATCGGCGAAGGTCTTGGCGCCCACCGGCTGGACCATGAACTCCTGGATGTCGACATTGTTATCGGCGTGCTCGCCACCGTTGATGATGTTCATCATCGGCACCGGCATGGAGTACTGGCCGGGGGTGCCGTTGAGGTTGGCGATATGGGCATAGAGCGGCAGATCGGCATCCTGGGCGGCGGCCTTGGCGGCGGCCAGGGACACGGCGAGAATGGCATTGGCGCCGAATTTGGATTTGTTCTCGGTGCCGTCGGCTTCGATCATGGCGCGGTCGAGGGCCTTCTGGTCGGCCGGGTCCTTGCCCATCAGCAGGTCCCGGATCGGACCGTTGACGTTGGCGACCGCCTTGAGCACGCCCTTGCCCAGGTAGCGGCTCTTATCGCCGTCGCGCAGTTCCAGGGCTTCGCGGGACCCGGTGGAAGCGCCGGACGGCGCGCAGGCGCTGCCGACGATACCGTTGTCCAGGATCACATCGGCTTCCACGGTGGGGTTGCCGCGGGAGTCGAGAACCTCACGACCCTTGATGTCGACGATCTTTGCCATTCTTGTTAGCACTCCAGATATTGACGAAAACACTGCGGTCCGATTGCAGACCGACGGCGCGGGCGGTTCCGGCAGGGCCCTCGCCGACGGCGGCCCGGCGGCGCCGGGCGGGTTCGTGGGGCACTCTACCGGAGAACACCCGGTTCAGGCAGTCTCGATTGGCGGAAAGCTCTTCACCAGGTCGTCCAGACGCTTGAGCTGGTCGAGGAAGGGCTCCAGCTTGTCCAGGCGCAGCGCGCAGGGGCCGTCGCAGCGGGCATGATCCGGATCGGGATGGGCTTCGAGGAACAGGCCGGCCAAGCCCTGGCTCATGCCGGCCTTGGCCAGGTCGGTGACCTGGGCGCGGCGGCCGCCGGCGGAGTCCGCGCGCCCGCCCGGCATTTGCAGGGCGTGGGTGACATCGAAGAACACCGGGTAGCCGAGCTGCTTCATGATGCCGAAGCCGAGCATGTCCACCACCAGGTTGTTGTAGCCGAAGCTGGAGCCGCGCTCGCAGAGGATCAGCCGGTCGTTACCAGCCTCCTCGCACTTCCTCAGGATGTGTTTCATTTCCTGAGGCGCGAGGAACTGCGCCTTCTTGATGTTGATCACCGCGCCGGTCTTGGCCATGGCCACCACCAGGTCGGTCTGACGCGAGAGGAAGGCCGGCAATTGGATGATGTCGCAGACATCCGCCACCGGCTGCGCCTGGTAGGGCTCGTGAACGTCGGTGATCACCGGCACGCCGAAGGTCTTCTTCACCTCCTCGAAAATCTTCATGCCCTCGTCGAGGCCCGGGCCGCGGAACGACGTGATGGACGAGCGATTGGCCTTGTCGAAGCTGGCCTTGAAGACGTAAGGAATGCCGAGCTTCTCGGTGACCCGCGCGTACTCCTCGCAGACCCTCAGGGCCATGTCCCGGGATTCGAGGACGTTCATGCCGCCGAACAGCACGAAGGGCTTGTCGTTGGCGATCTCGAGGGCGCCAACGCGAACGGTTTTCTGGGTCATGCCTTGCGTGCCTTCTGGGCCAGGGCCGCGTTGACGAAGCCGCTGAACAGCGGGTGGCCGTCACGAGGCGTGGAGGTGAATTCCGGGTGGAACTGGCAGGCGACGAACCATGGATGGTCCTGGCTCTCCACCACTTCCACCAACGCGCCGTCAGAGGAGCGCCCGGTAACCTTGAGACCGGCGCCGACGAGCTGTGGCAGCAGGTTGTTGTTCACTTCGTAGCGGTGGCGGTGACGCTCGACGATCACCTCCTTGCCGTAGCAGGCGTGCACTTGGGAGCCCGCCTCGAGGCGGCAGTCCTGGGCCCCCAGGCGCATGGTGCCGCCCAGGTCGGAGGCTTCGCTGCGAATCTCGGTGGTGCCGGCCGCGTCTTGCCATTCGGCGATCAGACCGACCACGGGATGGCCGCTGGTCTTGTCGAACTCGGTGGAGTTGGCATCGCCCCATCCCATCACGTTGCGAGCGAATTCGATGACCGCCACCTGCATGCCCAGGCAGATGCCCAGGTAGGGAATCTTGTTTTCCCGCGCGTACTGCACGGTGCGAATCTTGCCTTCCACGCCGCGCAGGCCGAAGCCACCCGGCACGAGGATGGCGTCCACGTCCTCCAGCAAGCCGGTGCCGTGGTTCTCGATGTCTTCCGAATCGATGTAGCGCAGGTTCACCCGGGTTCGGTTCTGGATGCCGGCATGGCTCATGGCTTCGATCAGCGACTTGTAGGCGTCCAGCAGCTCCATGTACTTACCGACCATGGCGATGGTGACTTCCTTCTCCGGGTTCAGCTTGGCGTCCACCACGCGATCCCATTCCGACAGGTCGGCGCCGCCGCACTGCAGGCCGAAGCGCTCGACGACGTAGTCGTCCAGGCCCTGGGCGTGCAGCACCGAGGGGATGCGGTAGATGGTATCCACGTCTTCCAGGGCGATCACCGCCCGCTCCTCGACGTTGGTGAACAGGGCGATCTTGCGCCGCGAGGACAGGTCGATTTCGTGGTCGGAACGGCAGATCAGCACGTCGGGCTGCAGGCCGATGGAGCGCAGCTCCTTCACCGAGTGTTGGGTCGGCTTGGTCTTGGTCTCGCCGGCGGTGGCGATGTAAGGCACCAGGGTCAGGTGCATGAGCATGGCGCGCTTGGCGCCCACCTCGACCCGCAGCTGGCGGATCGCTTCGAGGAACGGTTGCGACTCGATGTCGCCCACCGTGCCGCCGATCTCCACCATGGCCACGTCGGCGTCGCCGGCGCCCTTGATGATGCGCCGCTTGATCTCGTCGGTGATGTGCGGGATCACCTGGATGGTGGCGCCCAGGTAGTCGCCACGGCGCTCGCGACGCAGCACGTCCTCGTAGACGCGGCCGGTGGTGAAGTTGTTGTTCTGGGTCATGGTCGTGCGGATAAACCGCTCGTAGTGGCCCAGGTCGAGATCGGTCTCGGCGCCGTCATGGGTGACGAATACTTCGCCGTGCTGGAACGGGCTCATGGTGCCCGGATCGACGTTGATGTAAGGGTCCAGCTTGAGCATCGTGACCTTCAGGCCCCGCGCCTCCAGGATGGCCGCCAATGAAGCCGAGGCGATGCCTTTCCCCAATGAAGAAACAACACCGCCCGTGACGAAGATGTAGCGCGTCATGAAAAACCCTAGAAGTCTGCGTTTGGGCGGCTGGCGCCGCCAGGAAGCCGAGTCGGGCCTGGGCCCTGTACGGGCGAGGCTGTCGCCTCGCCGGCAATGCACGCCGCTGCGGAGTCCAGGAGACCCACAGAAGCGCTAGTAAGACGGGAGCGTAGTCTACCCGCAATGCCTGCCCAGCTCAAACCGGATCGCCCGGCGGCGGGGTCCAGCGCAGCGCGGCGCCCTGCCCGTGGAGACGGTCCAGGCCCGGCAGGTTGGCCACCGCGCATAGCTGGCCATCGCGGTAGAGCAGCGGCAATCGGCCGCGCGCGAACCCGGGGATGCCGGCTTCGTTGAGCAAGCGTTTGAGATCGCGCCGCCCCCGCCCTGGGACCGCCAGGCATTCCCCGCCGCGCCGATAACGCACCTCCCAGTCGCCAACGGGTGCCTCGCCCGCCCAGCCCAAGACGCCATTTCCCGGTAGCGCCAGCCGATCGAGGCCAGGGTGCCAGGCAGGCGCGGGCGGCGGCGGACGTAGCCAGTCGCCGGACAACCACCACAGCCGCCCGTCGCCCCGGTGCAGCTCGCCACGGGCCAGCCGCCAGACCGGCGAGGCGGCCTCGCGGGCGTCCCGCAACGCCTCCCAGCCGGCCCAGTGATCCTGGTCCGGCAACACCGTGAAGGGCGCCAGCCAATTACGCAGGGCGTTGCGCTGGCGCGCCGGCGACAGGCGGGCCAGTGGTTCCAGGGCGAGAGACGGCAGCGCCAGCCAGGGCCAGCGCGAGGCGCTACGGGCGTTGCCCAGGTCGATCGAGGCCAATTCGCCAAGCAGGGTCTCCGCTTCGCGCAGGTGCGCGGCGCTGCGCGCCAGCGCCGCGTCGGCCTGCGGCCAGCGAGCCCGCAGCAAGGGCAGGACGTCATGGCGCAGGTAGTTGCGCGCCAGGCGGGTATCGGCATTGGACGGATCGTCCACCCAGCGCAGGCCGTGCTGGAGGGCATAGCGTTCAAGCTCGGCCCGCTCGATGCCCAGCAGCGGACGGGCCAGCCAGCCGCGGCCGAGACGGCGCCGGTCCGGCATGGCCGCCAAGCCACGCACGCCGGCCCCGCGCAACAGCCGGAACAGCAGCGTTTCCGCCTGATCGTCGCGGTGATGGGCTGTGAGCAGCAGTTCGCCGTCGGCCAGGACCTGGGCGAAGGCACCATAACGGGCCTCCCGTGCCGCGCGTTCGAGGCTGGCCCCTGGTTCCACCCGCACGCCGACGGTCTCCAGCGGCACGCCGAGCGCTTCGCAGATGGACTGGCAGTGGGCCGGCCAGGCGGTCGACGCCGCTTGCAGGCCATGCTCGACATGCAGGGCGCTCAAGGGGGGCCAGGCGCTCCGCTGCGGATGGTGGGCGAGCAGGTGCAACAACACGGTGGAGTCCAGCCCGCCGCTGAATGCCACGCGCCAGCGCGGCGCGGCGCGCCAGGGCGCCAGGCGCTCGGCGAGGTACGAGGGAAGCGCGAGGGGAGAAGGTCGGGACATGGGAATGCTCGGAAGCCGCGCCGGCGGCTTCCGGAGCGGAGGAGAATCAGGAGGCGCCGTAGCTCATCAGGCGCTCGTAGCGGCGCGCCAGGAGCGCGTCCTTGTCGAGGCCGCGCAGATGGGCGAGCTGATCGACCAACGCCTCGCCGAGGGCTTTCGCCATGGCCGCCGGGTCGCGATGGGCGCCGCCCAGGGGTTCCTCGATCACGTTATCGACAATGCCCAGGCCCTTGAGGCGCTCGGCGGTGATCCCCATGGCCTCGGCCGCGTCGGCGGCCTTCTCGGCGGTTTTCCAAAGGATCGACGCACAACCTTCCGGGGAAATCACCGAGTAGGTGGAATATTGCAGCATGTTCAGACTGTCGCACACGCCGATGGCCAGCGCGCCACCGGAGCCTCCCTCGCCGATCACCGTGGCGATGATCGGGGTCTTGAGCCGGGCCATCACCCGCAGGTTCCAGGCGATCGCCTCGCTCTGGTTGCGCTCTTCGGCGTCGATACCGGGGTAGGCGCCGGGCGTATCGATGAAGGTGAGGATCGGCAGCTTGAAGCGCTCGGCCATTTCCATCAGACGGCAAGCTTTGCGGTAGCCCTCGGGGCGCGGCATGCCGAAGTTGCGACGGACCTTCTCGCGCACCTCGCGGCCCTTCTGGTGGCCGATGACCATCACCGGCTCGCCGTCCAGACGCGCCACGCCGCCGACGATGGCGGCGTCGTCGGAGAAATGCCGGTCGCCGTGCAGTTCGTCGAACTCGGTGAACAGGTGAGAGATGTAGTCGAGGGTGTAGGGGCGCTTGGGATGGCGGGCAAGCTGGGCGATCTGCCAACTGGTCAGGTTGCCGAAGATGCTTTCGGTGAGCGACTTGCTCTTGTCCTGCAGACGGGCGATCTCGTCGCTGATGTTCAGGGCGTTGTCGTTGCCGACCAGGCGCAACTCTTCGATCTTGGCTTGCAGGTCGGCGATCGGCTGTTCGAAATCGAGGAAATTCGGGTTCATAGGTTTCCGTCGTGCGCGTGGGGCCAGGCGGCTGGGTCCATTCGACGCCCTACCTTACGGGATCGGGCGACCGGGGTCGAGCCGACGCGGTTCGCCCCGGCCGCGCCCGTCGGAGCGCGCGACCGGCGAGGGCCGGAACGGAAATCCCGGCCTGTCGCGTCAGCGGTAGTGGAGGAAGACGTTGTCCCGCCCGAACTGGTCACGCAGCGCCTGGATCAGGCTGTCGGCCGGGTCCACCCGCCAGGACTCGCCGAACTGCAGCAGGGCGCGGGCATCGTGGCCCTGGTACTCCAGGGTGATCGGGCACGCGCCGCGATGCCGGCCGATCAGATCCCCCAGCCAGCGCAGCCGGTCGCCCTGCAGGGCCCGGGTGTCCAGCTTCATGCGCAGGCTGTCGGCCAGACCGGTGCGCGCTTCCTCCAGGCTCATGACGCGCTTGGCGCGCAGGCGCAGGCCGCCGGAAAAGTCGTCCTGGCTGACCTCGCCCTCGATGACCACCAGGGCATCGGTCTGCAACAGCGCCTGGGCCGCGCTGAACGCTTCGGCGAACAGCGACGCCTCGATGCGGCCGGAACGGTCGTCGAGGGTGACGAAGCCCATCTTGTCGCCCTTCTTGTTCTTCATCACCCGTAAATTGACGATCAGCCCGGCCACCGTCTGAGTGTCGCGGGCCGGCTTCAGCTCGACGATGCGCTGGCGGGCGAAGCGACGCACCTCGCCCTCGTATTCGTCGATGGGGTGCCCGGTGAGGTACAGGCCGAGGGTGTCCTTCTCGCCCTTCAGGCGTTCCTTGAGGGACAGTTCGCGGACCTTACGGTGGTTGCCGTAGACGTCCGCCTCCGGCTCGGCGAACAGGCCGCCGAACAGGTCCATGTGGCCGCTGTCATGGCAGCGGGCGGTCTGCTCGGCGGCGGCGATGGCCTCTTCCATGGCGGCCAGCAGCACCGCCCGGTTGAGGTCGACGCTGGCCTGGTAGGCTTTCAATTCGTCTTGGTAATAGGGGCCGAGGCGGTCCAGCGCGCCGGAGCGGATCAACGCCTCCAGGGTGCGCTTGTTGATGCGCTTGAGGTCGACCCGACCGCAGAAGTCGAACAGGTCCTTGAACGGCCCGCCCTCGGCGCGGCATTCGGTGATGGCCTCCACCGGCCCCTCGCCGACACCCTTGATCGCGCCAAGGCCATAGACGATGCGGCCATCGTCGTTGACGGTGAACTTGAATTCCGAAGTATTGACGTCCGGGGCATCGATGCGCAGCTTCATGTGCCGGCATTCTTCGATGAGGATCACCACCTTGTCGGTGTTGTGCATGTCCGCCGACAGCACCGCGGCCATGAAGGGCGCCGGGTAGTGGGCCTTGAGCCAGGCGGTCTGGTAGGAGACCAGGCCGTAAGCGGCGGAGTGGGACTTGTTGAAGCCGTAGCCGGCGAATTTCTCCACCAGGTCGAAGATATTGCCCGCCAGGTCGGCGTCGATGCCGTTGTTGGCGCAGCCCTCGATGAAGCCGCCGCGCTGCTTGGCCATCTCCTCGGGCTTCTTCTTGCCCATGGCGCGCCGCAGCATGTCCGCGCCCCCCAGGGTGTAGCCGGCCATCACCTGGGCGATCTGCATTACCTGCTCTTGGTAGAGAATGATGCCGTAGGTGGGCGCCAGCACCGGCTTGAGGCCTTCGTACTGGTAGTCGGGGTGCGGGTAGGCCAGCTCGGCGCGGCCGTGTTTGCGGTTGATGAAGTCGTCCACCATGCCCGATTGCAGCGGGCCGGGGCGGAACAGCGCCACCAGGGCGATGAGGTCTTCCAGGCAGTCCGGCTTGAGCTTCTTGATCAGCTCCTTCATGCCACGGGATTCCAACTGGAACACCGCAGTGGTCTCGGCCTTCTGCAACAATGCGTAGGTGGGCTTGTCGTCGAGGGGGATGAAGTCGATGTTCACCGGTTCCAGGCCTTTCTTCGCCTGTTCCCGGTTGATGGTCTCCATGGCCCACTTGATGATGGTCAGGGTGCGCAGGCCGAGGAAGTCGAACTTCACCAGGCCAGCCTGCTCCACGTCGTCCTTGTCGAACTGGGTCACCAGGCCGCCGCCTTCCTCGTCGCAGGCGATGGGCGAAAAGTCGGTGAGCTTGGTCGGCGCGATCACCACGCCGCCGGCGTGCTTGCCGGTGCCCCGGGTGATGCCTTCCAGCTTCAGCGCCATGTCCCAGATTTCCCGGGCGTCCTCGTCGCTGGCGAGGAAATCCCGGAGCATCTCTTCCTGCTCGTAGGCCTTCTCCAGGGTCATGCCCACTTCGAACGGGATCATCTTCGACAGGCGATCGGCGAGGCCGTAGGACTTGCCTTGCACCCGCGCCACGTCGCGCACCACCGCCTTGGCCGCCATGGTGCCAAAAGTGATGATCTGGCTCACCGCGTTGCGCCCGTAGGCCTCGGCCACGTAGTCGATCACCCGGTCGCGGCCGTCCATGCAGAAGTCGACGTCGAAGTCGGGCATGGAGATCCGCTCGGGATTGAGGAAGCGCTCGAACAGCAGGTCGTAGGCCAGGGGGTCGAGATCGGTGATCTTCAGGACATAGGCGACGAGGGAGCCGGCGCCCGAGCCCCGGCCGGGCCCGACCGGCACGTCGTTGTTCTTCGCCCACTTGATGAAGTCCATCACGATGAGGAAGTAACCGGGGAAGCCCATCTGGATGATGATGTCCAGCTCGAAATTCAGCCGGTCGAGGTAGACCTGGCGCTTGGCATCGTAATCCGGGGTGTCCTTGGGCAGCAGCACCGCGAGACGTTCCTCCAGGCCCTCGAAGGACACCTTGCGCAGGTACTCGTCGATGGTCATGCCCGCGGGGATCGGGAAGTTCGGCAGGAAGTACTTGCCCAACTGCACCTCGATGTTGCAGCGCTTGGCGATTTCCACCGTGTTTTCCAGCGCCTCGGGCAGGTCGCCGAACAGTTCCCACATTTCCTCGGCGGTCTTCAGGTACTGCTGGTCCGAGTAGTTGCGCGGCCGGCGCGGATCGTCCAGGGTACGTCCCTCGCCGATGCAGACCCGGGTCTCGTGGGCCTCGAAATCGTCCTGCTTGAGGAAACGCACATCGTTGGTGGCCACCAGCGGCGCGCCCAGGCGGCTCGCCAGCGCCACGGCCGCGTGCAGGTGCTCCTCGTCGTTGACCCGGGCGGTGCGCTGCACTTCCAGATAGAAGCGGTCGGGAAAGACCTCGCGCCATTCGGTCAGCAGCGCCTCGGCCAGCGCCGTCTCGCCGCTCAGCAAGGCGTGCCCCACCTCCCCTTCCTTGGCTCCCGAGAGGGCGATCAGGCCGTCGGAGGCTTCTTTCACCCAGTCGCGCTCGAGGATGACCTCGCCATTGCGCTGGCCCTCGACGAAGCCACGGGACACCAGCTCGGTCAGGTTGCGATAGCCCTTGGCGTTCATCGCCAACAAGGTCATGCGGGTCAGCGGACCGTCCTCGCTACGGCTCGCCAGCCACACATCCGCCCCGCAGATCGGCTTGACCCCGGCGCCCATGGCGGCCTTGTAGAACTTGACCAGAGAACACATGTTGCCCTGGTCGGTCACCGCCACCGCCGGCATCCTTAGCCCAGCCACCGCCTTCACCAGGGGCTTGACCCGTACCAGCCCGTCGACCAGGGAGTATTCGGTATGCAGGCGAAGGTGGACGAAGGAAGCGGGCATGGGAGACCTTTTGCGCGGCGAAGACAACGACGCCGGATTGTACCGGCGCGGGTTGCAAAGCTACAGGTCCGTTGACTGGCCGGTAGGCCGAGGCTGGCCTGGGCTCCACCGATGCACTACAGTGCGCCGCCTGGAGATCAGCCCAGGGACACCACATGTCTTCGTTAAAAGCCCCTTTCGCCCATAGCGCGTTCATTGCCGGCAGCCTGTATTGGCTCACACCTGGCCATTTCACCCTCGCCGTGACGTCAAGACCCGCCGTTGACTATATGTCGATCATCGGCATGGCGACCCTGTGGCTGCTTTGCTATGGACTTCAGTGGAGAAGTACTCCCCGCCGTGGGCTTGTCACGCTCTTTTTGATATCGCTTGTCCCCGCCTACCTCGGACACATGCAGGAGGCTGAGCAAGGCCTTCGAGCCCGCTACTTCGAGAATGCCGAATTCGCCGGCGAGGCTGCGCCCTCTTGGGCGGCCTCCTGCGAGGGCTGCACCCGCGTTGATCGACAAATTGCCTTCGACTCCCATGGCTATTCCTTCAACCACGGCTATTTCCCTCTGTTTTTCGCGAACGACTCCCGTAAACGCCCTTGGAGCCCTGATGGAAACAATGACACGGATAACTACCGTTTCAGCGCCGAATGGGACGGCTATATATGGATACCCGAGGGCAAAAGCCTCGTATCGCTCGAATTGAAGGCCGAGGCGGGTCAAGGAACCCTGGAGTTGGATGACCAGCCGGTTGCGACTTCCACGACGATTGCCGCTGGCCCCCACGCAATCCGGATTCGCTTTGCGAGAACCGCCGACAGTCCACCCTCGCTAGGTCTCTATTGGAACCTGGGCGAGGGAACCAGCCTGGTTCCGGCGAGCGCCTATAGCCAAATTCAAGGCGTCCGCGCCCATTTCAACTCAAGCTATTTCATGTATGCCGGTCTAGGAGCCTGGTTGGTTTCGCTGGGTGCCTTATTGGCCTTGGCTAAGCCATCGGCCCCACGCCCCCTGCACCTCGCCGCCTGGCTCATGTTCGTGGCCATATTCGGAAAAGCCTTGAAGGACGTCGCTAAGGATGCCCATTCATTCGGCTATCAGATCCTGGGGGCCGGCAACGATTTCTTGGTCTATGAAACTTACGCCCGCGAAATACTCAATGGGGACTTCCTATCCAGGATCGAAAGTCCCTTCGTTTTCCTGAACTTCGGCTATCGCTATTTCCTAGCGTTCACGCATTGGTTGGCGGGCGAAAGCCCAGCTGACGCCAGTATTTTTCAGCAAGCCTTGATGGCGTTGGTACTCGTCTGCTCCTGCGCTTGGGCGAAGCGTTTGTATGGAAGACGTACCGCTTTCTTTCTCGCACTCGCGATAGTGGTATTCGCCCAGCTCATGAAATTATCCGAGCCACTACTGGATACGGTCTGGAGCATAGCTTTCAGCGCCGCCGCGCTCTTTGCTCTTATCCATTACGGTCGCACACCACGCTGGCCCATCGCCGTGATAATTGGAGCAACGATGGGCGTAGCGATTCTATTGCGCCCCAATTTCATTCCGCTGCTGGCACTGGCCGTGGCATGGATGCTGGTCACGCATCGGCGGTGGCCCCAGGCGATCACCTCGCTCGCCTTTTCTATTGTATTCATTTCCCTGCTGGGGCTTCGCAATTGGCTGGTAGGAGGCGAGTGGCACTGGCTGCCCAGCAATGGGTTGACCAATCTGTGGATCGGAAATCACCCCAGCGTTTACGACGGCCCAACCTACTTCACGACACGTTATTTCCCTGACCGACCAGAGATCGTTACTACGGTGATCGATTACATCAAGGCTGAACCGGGGGAGTTCTTGGAGCGGACCAAGCAGAAGGTCCTGTTCCTGGCCGGTATCGATATTCGAGAAAAGCTGGATATCAAACCCAAGGTCTTGCTACCTTGGCTTGTCGCCATTGTCGGCACGTTCATGCTTTGGCGGAACAAAATGCTTCCACGGGCAGAATTGGCTTTCCTCTGGTTATGGATCGCCCTGCTCAATGCACCCTTGGTAGTTATCTTTCCCTGGGGCTATGGATGGCGACTTTCCGCTCCGTCATTCATCGCACTGTACCTGCTGTGCAGCCTGACCCTGACCGCACTAAGCACTCGCTATAACCGGATCGATCAAACCATTCTGGGTTTCAAGCGCCGCGCTCGCCTGTCGTGATGAAAACAGCAAAGCCGCTTCCCGCACCGGAGCGAAGGAGTGGCGATGGATGGGGGTGGGGCCGAGGCGCTTAAGGGCGTCCAAGTGTTGCGGGGTCGAGTAGCCCTTGTGGGCGGCCATCCCGTAATCGGGGTAGAGGCCATCCATCACACCCATCTCGCGATCGCGGCTGACCTTGGCGAGGATCGACGCGGCGGCAATCGCCGGAACCTGGCTGTCGCCCTTGATCACCGGCGCGCTGGGCACCGCCAGGCGCGGGCAGCGGTTGCCATCGATGAGGGCCAGGCGCGGCAGCACGCTCAACCCCTCGACCGCCCGCTGCATGGCCAGCATGGTGGCGTGGAGGATGTTCAGGCTGTCGATCTCGTGGACCTCGGCGCGACCCACGCACCAGGCCAGGGCCTTTTCGCGGATTTCGTCGAACAGCGCCTCGCGGCGCGCCTCGGTGAGCAGTTTGGAGTCGTTGAGCCCACAGATCGGCCGGGCCGGGTCGAGGATGACCGCGGCGGTCACCACGGGGCCGCACAGCGGGCCGCGACCGACCTCGTCGACCCCGGCCACGAGTTCTTCCACCAGGGCAAAATCCAGGCCCATCTGCATCAGGGTTCTCCGATCAGGTTCAGCACCGCGTCCGCCGCCTGGACGGAGGCATCGCGGCGCAAGGCGCGATGAATGGCATCGAACGCCTCGGTCTGCCGCTCCGGCTCGTCGAGCAAGGGTAGCAGGGTCTGAGCCAGGGCGTCGGGCGTGGCCGCCTCCTGGATCAGTTCCGGTACCAGGGCACGTCCGGCCAACAGGTTGGGCAGCGATACGTAAGGGCTCTTCACCAAGCGCTTGAGCAGGCGGAACGTCAGGGGCGCCATGCGATAGGCCACGACCATCGGCCGCTTGTGCAGCAAGGCTTCCAGGGTCGCCGTGCCGGAGGCGATCAGCACGGCATCGCAGGCGGCCAGGGCTTCGTGGGAACGACCGTCGAGCAAAGTCAGGGGCAGCGTACGACCGGCCAGCACCACCTCGAGTTGCGCCCGGCGCGCCGGGCTGGCGCACGGCAGCACGAAGCGCAGGCCCGGCCGGGAGGCGAGCAAGCGTTCGGCGGCGTCCAGGAACAACCCACCCAGGCGGCTCACTTCACCGCCCCGGCTGCCGGGCAACAACGCCACGACTTCGCCATCCACCGGCAAGCCCAGACGGAGGCGCGCGCCCGCACGATCGCTTTCCAGCGGGATGGTATCGGCCAGCGGGTGGCCGATGAAGCGCACCGGGACTTGGTGCTCGTCGTAGAAGCGTGCTTCGAAGGGGAACAGCGCCAGCATCAGGTCGCAGGCTTCGCGAATCTTCAGCACGCGCTTCTGTCGCCAAGCCCACACCGAGGGGCTGACGTAATGGACGGTTCGCAACCCCGCCCGGCGCAATCCGAGCTCCAGGCCGAGATTGAAGTCCGGCGCGTCGATACCGATGACCACGTCGGGCCGTTCGGCGCTCAGGCGGCGCAGCAGGCCGCGACGACGCAACAGCAGCTCCGGCAGGCGGCCCAGCACTTCCACCAGGCCCATCACCGCCAGGCGCTCCTGGGGGAAGTAGCTCACCAGCCCCTCGGCCTCCATCAGCGGCCCGCCGACGCCGGTGAATACGATAGCGGGATGGCGGGCCTTGAGTGCGCGGATCAGGCCCGCGCCCAGCAGGTCTCCCGAGGCCTCGCCGGCGATCAACGCGATGCGCACTACCCTGCCCATGCCTAGCGGGTGATACCGCGCGTGGAGGACTGGATGGAATCGCGAAAGATGGCGACCTCGGGGAATTGCCGCGCGGCTTCTTCCAGTTCGGCCAATGCCTGCTCCACCATCAGGCCCTGGCGATAGACCACCTTGTAGGCGCGACGCAGGGCATGGATGGCCTCGGCGGAAAAACCGCGACGGCGCATGCCTTCGAAATTCATGCTGCGAGCCTCGGCCGGGTTGCCGAATACCGTGACGTAGGCCGGTACATCCTTGCCGATGGCGGTTCCCATGCCGGAGAAGCTGTGGGCGCCGATGCGGCAGAACTGATGCACCAGGGTGAAGCCGGAAAGGATGGCCCAGTCGTCTACGTGGACGTGTCCGGCCAGGGCGGTGTTGTTGACCAGGATGCAGTGGTTGGCGATAACGCTGTCGTGACCGATGTGCACATAAGCCATGAACAGGTTGTGGTCGCCAATGGTGGTTTCCGCGCGATCCTGAACGGTGCCCCGGTGGATGGTCACGCCCTCGCGGATCACGTTGTGGTCGCCGATCACCAGGCGTGTCGGCTCACCCTTGTATTTGAGATCCGGGGTGTCCTCGCCAACGGAGGAAAACTGGAAGATGCGGTTATGACGGCCGATGCGGGTCGGACCCTTTACGACGACATGAGGGCCGATGACGGTGCCTTCGCCGATTTCCACCTCGGGCCCGATGATCGACCAGGGACCGACCTGAACGCCATCCGCCAGCCGTGCCGACGGATCGATGATGGCGCGAGGGTCGATCAAACTCATAGTTTGCGTTCCGCACAGATGATTTCGGCCGAGCACACTTCCTTGCCATCCACGCTGGCCTGGCATTCGAACTTCCAGATGCTGCGTTTGACGCTGACGAACGTGGCTTCCAGGATCAACTGGTCGCCCGGCAGCACCGGTTGGCGGAAGCGCAGTTTATCCGAGCCGACGAAGTAGTACAGCGTACCGTCCGCCGGCTTCACATCGAGCATCTTGAAGCCCAGGATACCCGCCGCCTGGGCCATCGCCTCGATGATCAGCACGCCCGGCATGATCGGATGCTCCGGGAAATGCCCATTGAAGAACGGCTCGTTGATGCTGACATTCTTGTAGGCCCGAATGCGCTTGCCTTCGACGTCGAGGTCGACCACCCGATCCACCAGCAGGAAAGGATAGCGGTGCGGCAGGTATTCGCGAATCTCGTTGATGTCCATCATGTGCGGGGAAGCCTGTATAGAAAAATAGAAACGCGCGGCCACGAAGGCCAGCGCGTCAGAACGAAGCGGAAGGCCCGCTGCGAACGATTAAGCGTCTCGGTGGAGTCCGAGGCCAAACGGGAAGTCAGGCATCAGATGAGGCATCCCCCTCCGAGGTCACGGCGGCCAGGCGTTTTTCCACCTGCTGCAGGCGCTTCGCCATGTCATCCAGCTGGCGAATGCGCGCCGCGCTCTTTCTCCACTCGGCGGCGGGTTGCATGGCGGTGCCGGACGAATAGGCGCCCGGCTCGCTGATCGAACGGGTGACCATGGTCATGCCCGTAACGAAGACGTGGTCGCACAGTTCAATGTGGCCCACCAGGCCGACGCCGCCGGCCAGCATGCAGTGGCGCCCGATCTTGGCGCTGCCGGAGATGCCCACGCAGGCCGCCATGGCGGTGTGGTCACCGACCTGCACGTTGTGGGCGATCATGATCTGGTTATCCAGCTTCACGCCGTTGCCGATGACGGTATCCGCCAGGGCACCGCGGTCGATGGTGGTGTTGGCACCGATCTCGACGTCATCGCCAATGCTCACCCCGCCGATCTGGGCGATCTTCCGCCAGACACCTTTTTCGTTGGCGAAACCGAAGCCTTCGCCCCCGATCACCGCGCCGGACTGGATCACCACGCGGCGACCGATGACCACGTCGTGGTAGAGCGTGACCCGGGGCGCCAGCCAACCGCCTTCACCGATCCGGCTACGGGCGCCGATCACGCAGTGGGCGCCAATGGTGACGTTCGCTTCGATCCGCGCGCCCGATTCGATTATCGCATAGGCACCGATGCTGGCGCTGGCGTCCACCCAGGCGTCATCGGCGACGAATGCGCTGGGATGCACGCCGGGCGCCGGCCGGGGCTTGCGGTCGAACAGGTGCGACAGCTCGGCGTAGGCCAGGTAGGGGTTGTCCACCACCAGCGCCGCGCCATCGTGGCCCTCGGCGTCGGCCGCGGTCAGCAGGACCGCGGCGGCGCGGGTGTCCGCCAGGTACTTGCGGTACTGGGGGTTGGCCAGGAAGGACAATTGTCCGGGGCCGGCTTCCTGAAGGGTGGCGAGCCCGTGGATAGGCGTTCCGGCATCGCCACGCAGGTCGCCGCCAATGCGCTCGGCCAGTTGGCCGAGGGTGAAAGCCATAGGGTTCATGCTCAGCGAAGTTGGTTCATGCGCTCGATGACTTGGCGGGTGATGTCGTATTGCGGCTTGACATCGACAACCGCGCCACGCTCCAGGACCAAGTCGTAGGCGCCTTTCTTCAACACTTCCTCGACGGCCTTGTCCAGCTTGGGCTTGAGCTGTTTGAGCATGTCGCGATCCGATACGGCCTTGGCTTCGTTCAGCTCCTTGGACTGGAACTGAAAGTCGCGGGCCTTCTGCTTGAATTCTAGCTCGAGACGCTCACGCTCGGCCTGCTGCAGCTTGTCGCCGCCCTGGACGATACGGTCCTGGAGACGCTTGGCATCGCTTTCCAGGGTTTTCAGCTTGTTCAACTGCGGGCCGAACTTTTTCTCCGCGTCCACGGCGTACTTCTTCGCCGCGTCCGACTCCAGGAGCGCCATCTGGTAGTTCAACACGGCGATCTTCATCTCGGCGAAAGCCGGGGTCGCCAGCAAGGCGCCGCCGAGCAGAACGAGTTGGGTCAACTTACGCACAATGGCACTCCTGCAACACAAGCGGTTGTCTGCAACAAGTCCGAGGATCAGAAGGTCTGGCCCAGGGAGAACTGGAAGATCTGGGTATCGCCGTCGTCCGGCTTGCGGATCGGCATGCCCAGGCTGAAGCTCAGCGGCCCGAGGGCGGTGATCCAGGTCAGGCCGACACCCACGGAGCTGGCCATATCGCCTAGGTTCACGCTACTGCAATCCTTGGAGCCGGACGGGCAACTGGTATCGAAGACGTTACCCACGTCCCAGAACAGCACGGTACGCAGTTGGCGCTGGTCCTTGACGAACGGCAGCGGGAACAGCAATTCGACGCCCCCTTGGACCAATACGTTACCGCCGAAGGCCAGCGCGTCCTGATCGGGGTCGGTGCAACGGCCACGGGAGTCGCACTGGCCCGAGGGCAGTTGCTGGCCATTCCTGTAAGCCTTGCTTGGCGTGCTGCGCGGGCCGAGGGTGCTCTCCTTGAAACCGCGTACCGAGTTGAAGCCACCGGCATAGTAGTGCTCGTAGAACGGCAACTCGGAGGTGGAGCCGAAGCTGTCACCGTAGCCCAGCTCGGTGTGGAAGCGCAGCGCGGTGTTCTGGCTCAGCGGGGCGAAGATCTGGCCGCGATAGTCCAACTTGTAGAACGACAGGTCGCTGCCCGGAATGGTGGTCTCGAACACCAGGCTCTGGGAATGGCCGCGTGTCGCCATGACGCCCTTGTTCAGGGTCGATTCGGACCAGCCGGCCGACGCCTTGAAGTTCAGGTAGGTATCGCCTTCGTTATCGATGAAGTCGTAAATCTCCTTCACCGTGTAGCGACCAGTATCGATGTTGTCCTGCTGGGCGCTCAGACCGAAGGTGAGGCGCGAGGTCTCGCTGATCGGGTAGCCGACGTTAACCCCCGCCCCCAGACTGTTCACCGAGTAGCTGGAGATATCGACGTCGAGATCGTCGTAGTCGGTCTTACGGTAGAAGGCGTTGTAGCCGAGGCTCACGCCGTCCGCGGTCCAGTACGGATCGACGAAGCTGAAGTTGTAGCGGCTCTGGTACTCGCTGCGGGTGAGGCCGATGCTGACCTTGTTACCGGTACCGAGGAAGTTGTTCTGGCTGATCGAGCCGCCCAGGATCAGGCCCGCGCTCTGGGCGAAGCCGACGCTGGCGGTGATGGAACCGGAGGGTTGCTCCTCGACGCTATAGTTGACGTCCACCTGGTCGTCGGAGCCCGGCACCTGCGGAGTTTCGACATTGACTTCTTTGAAGAAGCCCAGGCGCTCCAGGCGGGTCTTGGACTGGTCGATCAGGTAGGTGGAGGCCCAGCCGCCTTCCATCTGGCGCATCTCGCGACGCAGCACCTCGTCCTCGGTCTTGGTGTTTCCGCGGAAGTTGATGCGGTTGACGTAGGCGCGCTTGCCGGGGTCGACGGCGAAAGTCAGGGAGACCGTCTTGTCGTCGTCATGGGGCTCCGGCACACCGTTCACGTTGGCGAAGGTGTAGCCCTCGTTGCCCAACCGACGGGTAATGAGCTCGGAAGTGGTGGTCATCACCTTGCGGGAAAAGACCTGGCCGGGCTTGGCCAGCAGCAGGGCCTTGACCTCGTCTTCCGGCACTTTCAGGTCGCCGGAAAGCTTGACGTCGCGGATGGTGTACTTGTCGCCCTCGGCGATGTTCACCGTGATGTAGACATGCTTCTTGTCGGGCGTGATGGACACCTGGGTAGAGGAGATGTCCATGTTGATGTAGCCGCGATCGAGGTAATAAGAACGCAGGCGTTCCAGGTCACCGGACAGTTTCTCGCGGGCGTACTTGTCGTCGTTCTTGAAGAACGACAGCCAGTTGGTGGTCTTCAGCTCGAACAGGCGGGAAAGCTCGTCGTCCGAGAACACCGTGTTGCCCACCACGTTGATGTGCTGGATGGAGGCCACGGTGCCTTCGTTGATCTTGATCTTCAGCGCCACGCGGTTGCGCGGCTGGGGAATCACTTCGGCATCGATCTCGGCGGAGTAACGCCCTTGGGCCACGTACTGGCGTTGCAACTCGTTGCGCACGCCCTCGAGGGTGGCGCGCTGGAAGATCTCGCCTTCGGCGAGGCCGGACTGGTTCAGGCCCTTGAGCAGGTCCTCGGTGGAAATCGCCTTATTGCCGTCGATCTCGATGCTGGAAATGGACGGGCGCTCGACCACGTTGATGACCAGTACGTTACCATCGCGGCCGAGTTGAATGTCTTGGAAAAAACCGGTCTTGAACAGCGAGCGGGTCGCCTCGACGAGGCGGTGATCGTCGGCCTGCTCGCCGACGTTGAGCGGCAGCGCACCGAATACGCTGCCCGCCGAAACACGCTGCAAGCCGTTGACACGGATATCGGTGATGGTGAAGGAGTCGGCGTGAACCTCAGAGATCATGAGTGCGGCAAGCACCGCAGGTAGCAGCAAGCGTTTCATGAGGTCCTTTTTTCCAACGGATGATAAGGAGTCCGCCGACTACGGCGAGGCGGACCCGGAATACGGCGTCGCGTCATAAGCGGCTCAGGTCGTTGACCAGGGCCAGCAGCATGACCCCGATGACCAGACTGATGCCGATTTGCACACCCCAGGCCTGCACTCGCTCCGATACGGGGCGGCCACGCGCCCATTCGACCAGATAGAACAGCAGATGCCCCCCATCCAGAACGGGGATCGGCAGAAGATTGAGTACCCCCAGGCTGATGCTCAGGTAGGCGAGGAAATTCAGGAAATCCCCCACGCCCGACTGGGCCGAAGCGCCCGCCACTTTAGCAATGGTTATCGGCCCGCTCAAGTTTTTTACCGAGAGCTGGCCCAGCAGCATTTTCTTCAGGGAATCCAGGCTCAAGGCACTCATTTGCCAGGTTCGGGAAAGTGCCTCGCCGAAGCCGTCGAGGGCACCGAAACGCACCTCGCGCAGCATGTCGTCCGGCCATTCCACCGCCTGCGGGCCGGCGCCCAGGTAGCCGGTGCGTGCCTTGCCCTCGCCTCGCGCGCTGAGGGTGAGCGGCACCTCGAGACGCTGCCCCTCTCGGTCAAGGGTCAGGGTGATGGCCGCGTCGGGACGGGCACGCAGCCAGTCCACCATGGCCTGCCAGTCCTCCACGGGCTCGCCGTTCAACGCGAGGATGCGGTCGCCGGCTCGCAGGCCAGCTTTTTCCGCCGGCGCGCCCGGCGCCACCTCGCCCAATACCGGTGGGATACTCGGCCGCCAGGGGCGAATGCCGAGGGCGTCGATAGGGTCGGGTTCTTCCTCACCCCGCAGCCAGTCCCGTACCGGCAGGCGGTGGGTAACCTCCACGCTGGAGCCCTTGTCGAGCACGGTGAAATCGAGGTGACCGCTTTCGCCCAGGCGTCGTACAAGTTGCAGGTTCACCGCCGACCAGCCACGGGTACGGGCGCCATTCACCGCCACCACTTCCTGCCCCGGTGCCAGCCCGGCTTCCGCCGCAACGCTTCCGGGCTGGACCTCGCCGATGACGGGCCGGACCTGCTGGCTGCCGAGCATCGCCAAGATCCAGAAAAACAGGATGGCGAGCAGGAAGTTGGCGATCGGGCCAGCCGCGACGATGGCGATGCGCTGCCCCACGGACTTGCGGTTGAACGCTTGGTCGAGCAGTTCGGAGGGAACCTCCGCCTCGCGCTCGTCGAGCATTTTCACGTAGCCGCCCAAGGGAATCGCCGCGACGGCGAACTCCGTCCCGTGGCGGTCGCGCCAGCGCAGCAACGGCCTGCCGAAGCCCACCGAAAAGCGCAGCACCTTCACCCCGCAGCGACGGGCAACCCAGAAATGGCCGAATTCATGGAAGGTCACCAGCACGCCCAGGGCGATCAGGGTGCCGAGAATCGTATAAAGCATGCTCATCGCTTTCCTCCGAGCGGCGACCGGCCTAGCGGGCGCGGCGCATCAACCAGGCCCGCGCCTCGGTGCGAGCGCGCTCGTCGACGGCCATCACCGAATCGAGATCGCTCACCGGATGCACGGTTTCGCGGGCCAAGACGTGCTCGATCATACCCGCGATTTCGTCGAAACGAATGCGTCGATCGAGGAACGCGGCCACAGCCACCTCGTTTGCCGCGTTCAGGCATGCCGGCGCGCTACCGCCTGCCTCGGCCGCCTGGCGCGCCAGGCGCAGGCAGGGGAAACGTTGTTCGTCGGGGGCCTGGAAGTCCAGTCGCCCGATCGCAAACAAGTCCAGGGGCGCGACGCCGGAGTCGATGCGCCGAGGCCACGCCAGGGCATGGCTGATAGGCGTGCGCATGTCGGGGTTGCCCAATTGGGCCAGCACCGAGCCGTCCACGTAGTCCACCAGGGAATGGATCACGCTCTGCGGGTGGATGACCACCTCGACCCGTTGTGGTGGCGCATCGAACAGCCAGCAGGCTTCGATCAGCTCCAACCCCTTGTTCATCATGCTGGCGGAGTCCACCGAGATCTTGCGCCCCATGGACCAGTTGGGATGGGCGCAGGCCTGCTCGGGCGTGACATCGGCCAGGCTCGCCACTGGCGTCTCGCGGAAGGGCCCCCCGGAAGCGGTGAGCAGGATGCGACGCACGCCGACCCGCTGCAGCCCCTGGGCGTAGTCCCCCGGCAAACATTGGAAGATCGCATTGTGCTCGCTGTCGATGGGCAACAGCAGCGCGCCGCTGCGACGGACCGCCTCCATGAACAGGGCGCCCGACATGACCAACGCTTCCTTATTGGCCAGCAGCACGCGTTTGCCCGCTTCCACCGCCGCCAGGGTCGGCCGCAGGCCGGCGGCGCCGACGATAGCGGCCATCACCGCGTCGGCCTCGGGATGCGCGGCCACCTCGCACAGCCCCGCTTCACCGGCCAGCACGCGGGTTTCCAGGCCGGCGCCCTGCAGGCGCTCCTGCAAGCGACGCGCCTGGAGCGGCTCGGGGACGACGGCGAAGCGAGGACGATGGGCCAGGCAGAGGGCTTCGAGTTCGCTCAGCCGGCTGAAGCCGCTGAGGGCGAAGGCCTGGTAATCCTGGGGATGCCGGGCGATGACATCCAGCGTGCTGAGACCGATGGAACCCGTGGCGCCCAGCACGGTAATCCGCTGCGGTCGGCTCACAACGAGCCCCAGCCCGCGCTCCAGAGGAGCGCGGCGTACACCGGGACCGCCGCGGTCAGGCTATCGATACGGTCCAGCACACCGCCGTGGCCGGGCAGCAGGTTACTGCTGTCCTTCACGCCCGCGCTCCGCTTGAACATGCTTTCGGTCAGGTCGCCCACCACCGAAATCAACACAACCCCGGCGGCACCGGCCAACCCGAGCAGGAAATCGGCGGGCATCCAGCCTCGGTAGAAGCCTACCGCCGCGGTGAGCAACAGGCTCACCAGCAGGCCGCCGAGCAGCCCTTCCCAGCTCTTGCCGGGGCTCACGGCCGGCGCCAGCTTGCGTGCGCCGAAGGCGCGGCCGAAGAAATAGGCGCCGATGTCGGCGGCCCAGACCAGAACCATCACCGCCAGGATCAGGCCGTTGGCCAAGGGCCATTGCTTGAGCAGCACCAGCCCTTGCCAGGCCGGCAGCAGGATCACCAGACCGATCAGCAGCTTGCCGGGCACGCCGCCCCAGTAGCGGCTGCTAGCGGGATACCCCAGCACCAGGGCGATCGCCACCAGCCACCAGGCCACGCCTGCCAGCAAGACCCAGGGTGCCAGCACGGGCACGGCATGCACCCCCCCGAGAACCAGTGCTACCCCGGCGGCGTAGGCGATGCGCGCGGCCTGAGCGGGCACGCCGGCGAGCCGTGCCCATTCCCAACCGCCCAGCACCACCACCGCGCCGATGAACAGCGCGAAGGCCTCGCCTTGCAGCCAGAAGAACCCCGCCAGCGCGATGGGCAGCAAGACCAAGGCGGTGATGATCCGTTGTTTCAGCATTGGGCGCGCGCCTCCGCTTCGATCTGCTCGCTGGTCTTGCCGAAGCGCCGCTGGCGAGCAGCGAAATCGGTCAAGGCCTTGCGCATGGCGTCATGCTTGAAATCGGGCCAGTACAGATCGGAAAAGTAGAGCTCGGCATAAGCCAGTTGCCAGAGCAGAAAGTTGCTGATGCGGTGCTCGCCGCCGGTGCGGATGCACAGATCGGGCAAGGGCGCGTCGGCGGTGACCAGGCGACGCTGCAGCCGCTGGGCATCGATATCGTCGGGGTCCAGCCGGCCCTCCTGGACTTCGCGGGCAAGTTGCCGGGCTGCCTGGGTGATATCCCACTGCCCCCCGTAATTGGCGGCCACCTGCAGCGTGAAGCGGGTCTGCTCGGCGGTCAGCGCCTCCGCATCGCCCATCGCGGCCTGCAGTTCCGGATGGAAGCGCGACCGATCACCTATGATTCGCAGGCGGATGCCGTTGTCATTGAGGCGCCGCACCTCCCGGCGCAACGCCGAGAGGAACAGCTCCATCAGCGCGCTGACCTCGTCGGCCGGGCGCTGCCAGTTCTCGCTGGAAAAGGCGAACAGGGTCAGGACCTCGACCCCCGCCTCGGCGCAGACTTCGATGACCGCGCGCACGGCGTCCACGCCCGCCTTGTGCCCGGCGACACCCGGCAACAAGCGCTTCTTCGCCCACCGGTTGTTGCCGTCCATGATGATCGCCACATGACGCGGCACCGCAGGCGGCGCGCTCTTGCCCTGACTCTTGTCCATGACGCGCGTCCCGACCGTCAGACGGCCATCAGATCCGTTTCCTTCGCCTCCAGGGCCTTGTCCACCTCGGCGACGAACTTGTCGGTGAGCTTCTGGACTTCATCGGCGGCGCGGCGTTCCTCGTCTTCGCTGATCGCCTTCTCCTTCACCAGGTCCTTGAGCTGGGCCAGGGCGTCGCGACGGATATTGCGCACCGCGACCCGCGCGTGCTCGGCCTCCGAGCGGGCCTGCTTGGTGAAGCCCTTGCGGGTTTCCTCGGTCAGCGCCGGCATCGGTACGCGGATGGTGGTGCCGGCGGTGGCCGGGTTGAGCCCCAGGTCGGAGGTCATGATGGCCTTCTCGATCGCCTGGATCATGCTCTTGTCGAACACGGTCAGGGCCAGGGTCCGGGAGTCCTCGACAGTGACGTTGGCCACCTGGCGCAACGGCGTGTCGGCGCCATAGTAGGACACCATCACGCTGTCCAGGATGCTCGGGTGGGCGCGCCCCGTGCGGATCTTGGCGAAGGCATGATCCAGGGATTCCAGGGTCTTCTTCATGCGCTCCTGAGCGTCTTTCTTGATCTCGTTGATCATTGTGCGTTCTCCTCGATCAGAGTTCCTTCCGCGCCGCCGACCACAATGTTCAGCAGGGCGCCCGGTTTGTTCATATTGAAGACCCGCAACGGCATCTGCTGGTCACGGCACAGGCAGATGGCGGTCAGGTCCATCACGCCCAGCTTGCGATCCAGCACTTCGTCGTAGGTGAGGCGTTCGAATTTTTCCGCGTTCGGATCCTTGAACGGATCGGCGGTGTACACGCCGTCGACCTTGGTCGCCTTGAGCACCACGTCGGCGTCGATCTCGATGGCCCGCAGGCAGGCCGCCGAGTCGGTGGTGAAGAACGGGTTGCCAGTGCCAGCCGAGAAGATCACCACCTCGCCACCGGCCAGATGGCGCATGGCCTTGCGCCGGTCGTAATGATCGGTCACGCCGACCATGGAGATGGCGGACATCACCAGCGCCGGGATATTTGACCGCTCCAGCGCGTCGCGCATGGCCAAGGCGTTCATCACGGTGGCCAGCATGCCCATGTGGTCGCCGGTGACACGATCCATGCCGGCGGCGCTCAGGGCGGCGCCCCGGAACAGGTTACCGCCACCGATGACCAGGCCGACCTGCACGCCGATCCCCACCAGTTGTCCGATCTCCAGGGCCATGCGGTCGAGCACCTTGGGATCGATACCGAACTCTTCGGCCCCCATCAGGGCCTCGCCGCTGAGTTTGAGCAGAATGCGTTTATAGCGAGGTTGGCGACCACTCACCTGCTGAGCCATTGCGTGTCTCTCCTGCGGCGTGAATTAGCGGAGCCCGAGGCTCCCGTATGGCGCCCGAGGCGCGCGACGCCAGGAAGGCCGCCGCGGAAGCCGGCCCGATTCGGCTCCCCAGTTTGACGAAGAGGCCGCGCGCGTGAGCGGGCAGCCTCTTGCGGGCGACAGTACGGGACTGTCTCGTGCTTACTGCTTGGCGGCGGCGACCTGAGCGGCCACCTCGGCGGCGAAGTCGGCCTCGGCCTTCTCGATGCCCTCGCCCACTTCGAAGCGGATGAAGGAAACGATCTCGGCACTGGCTTTCTTGGCCAGGTCACCGACCTTGACATCCGGGTCCTTGACGAACGGCTGCTCGACCAGGCTGGCTTCGGCGAGGAACTTGGAGATACGGCCCTTGACCATGTTCTCGACGATGTTCTCCGGCTTGCCGGCGATCTTGTCCGCGTTCAGCGACAGGAAGATTTCCTTCTCCTTGGCCACCGCTTCTTCGGATACCTGGGACGGGTCGAGGAATTGCGGGTTGCTGGCCGCCACGTGCATGGCGATGTCACGGGCCAGCTCAACGTTGCCACCCTTGAGGGTGACCAGCACGCCGATGCGATGGCCGTGCAGGTAGGCACCGACGACGTCGCCTTCGGCGCGCGCCAGGCGGCGAATATTGACATTCTCGCCACACTTGGCGACCAGCGCCTCGCGCGCCGATTCCTGCTCGGCGATCAGCGGAGCGGCTTCGGTCAGTTTCTGTTCGAAGGCCTTGTTCAGGCTGGCGGAAACGAAGGCCTTGAAGTCGTCCTGCAGGGCGAGGAAGTCGGTCTGGGAGTTGACTTCGATGATGACGCCGGCCTTGTTGTCATCGGCCACCTTGATGGCGATGGAACCTTCGGCGGCGATGTTGCCCGCCTTCTTGGCGGCCTTGATGGCGCCGGAGGCACGCATGTCGTCGATGGCCTTTTCGATGTCGCCTTCGGCGGCCACCAGGGCCTTCTTGCACTCCATCATGCCTTGGCCGGTACGCTCGCGCAGTTCTTTGACCAGGGCCGCAGTAATCTCTGCCATTTCGCAATCCTCTTGAAGGTGTTCAACCATTCCGCCCGGCATGTCGGGCGCTTCGAATCCAAGGTGGCAAAAAGGGGGCCTAGCCCCCTTTTTGCGCACCGGCTAACGCTTGACGGTCCGGCCTCAGCCTTCGACGGCCTCGGAAGCGGCTGCTTCCTCGACGAACTCGTCGGCGCCACCGGCGGCGTTCTGACGGCCACGCAGCACGGCGTCGGCCATGGCGCTCAGGTAAAGCTGAACGGCGCGGATGGCGTCGTCGTTACCCGGGATGATGTAATCGACGCCTTCCGGGCTGCTGTTGGTATCGACAACACCAATGACCGGAATGCCCAGCTTGTTGGCTTCGGTGATGGCGATGCGCTCGTGGTCGACGTCGATCACGAACAGCGCGTCCGGCAGGCCGCCCATGTCCTTGATGCCGCCCAGGCTACGCTCGAGTTTCTCGAGATCGCGGGTGCGCATCAGGGCTTCTTTCTTGGTCAGCTTGTCGAAGGTGCCGTCCTGGGACTGGGTTTCCAGTTCGCGCAGGCGCTTGATGGAGGCACGGATGGTCTTGTAGTTGGTCAGCATGCCGCCCAGCCAACGGTGATCGACGTACGGCGAGCCGCAACGAGCGGCCTCTTCGCGAACGATCTTGCCAGCGGAACGCTTGGTGCCGACGAACAGCACCTTGTTCTTGCCCGCGGCCAGTTTCTCAACGAAGGACAGGGCCTCGTTGAACATCGGCAGGGTCTTTTCCAGGTTGATGATGTGGATCTTGTTGCGCGCGCCGAAAATGTACTTGTCCATTTTCGGGTTCCAGTAGCGGGTCTGGTGGCCGAAGTGCACACCGGCCTTCAGCATGTCGCGCATGTTGACTTGAGTCATTTCTATTCCTCGAAATAGCGGGTTAGGCCTCCACGCATCCCAATATCCAACCCTCGCGGGGCACCCAGGACACCGTGTCGATGCGTGTGTGGAGTCAAGGCTTCGGGGCGTCTGCCCGCAAAGCGGCGCGTTTTATACCACAGTCGCGGCGCCGAGGCTAGGGACCCGCGCCTGCAGCGATGCCTCGCGTTCTGCTAGAATCGCCCCTTCATTCGTTCCGCCTTGCGCCGCGCGCGCCTTTCCAGAGAGTCCGCATGACCGTCACCATCAAGACGCCCGAGGAAATCGAAAAAATGCGCATCGCCGGCCGTCTGGCCGCCGAGGTGCTCGAAATGATCGGCGAGCATGTAAGGCCCGGTGTCACCACCGAGGAGCTCGACCGCATCTGCCACGACTACATCGTCAACGTGCAGCACGCCATTCCCGCCCCGCTCAACTATGGCGGCGCCCCGGGCCGCATGCCCTTTCCGAAATCCATCTGCACCTCCCTCAACCACGTGGTGTGCCACGGCATCCCCAACGAGAAGCCCCTGAAGGACGGCGACGTGATGAACATCGACGTCACCGTGATCAAGGACGGCTATCACGGCGACACCAGCAAGATGTTCATGGTGGGCAAGGTACCGGAATGGGCCGAGCGCCTGGCCAGGGTCACCCAGGAGTGCATGTACAAAGGCATCGAAGTGGTGCGACCCGGCGCTCACCTGGGGGACATCGGCGAGGTGATCCAGAAGCATGCCGAGAAGAATGGCTTCTCGGTGGTGCGCGATTATTGCGGCCACGGCATCGGCCGGATCTTCCACGAGGAGCCCCAGGTGGTCCACTACGGTCGCGCCGGCACCGGCATGGAGCTGCGCGCCGGCATGATCTTCACCATCGAGCCGATGATCAACCAGGGCCGTGCGGAAACCCGCCTGCTGGGCGACGGCTGGACCGCCATCACCAAGGACCGCAAGCTCTCGGCGCAGTGGGAACACACCGTGCTGGTCACCGACACCGGCTACGAGATTCTCACCCTGCGCAGCGACGACACCCTGCCGCGCACCTCGGCCTGAGGCCGACGCGGCGCACCCCGCCGGGCTCCTAGGGCCCGGCCCAGCCGAACGAGGACGGCGGCATGCCGCAGATGGATTCGGAATTGTTCGACCACGGCCAGTTCCAGGCCGAGCTGGCGCTCGCCACCAGCCCCATCGCCGCCTTCAAGAAGACGCTGCGCCACGCGCACGAGGTCTTGGACCGCCGCTTCGCCCAAGGCCGCGACATCCGCCGGCTGGTGGAGGACCGGGCCTGGTTCGTCGACCAGATCCTGCGCGCCGCCTGGCAGCGCTTCGCCTGGGGCGACGACGGCGATATCGCCCTGCTGGCGGTTGGCGGCTACGGTCGCGGCGAGCTCCACCCCTATTCCGACATCGATCTGCTGATCCTTCTCGAAAACAGGGACCACGAGCGCTTCCGCGAAGCCATCGAAGGGTTCCTCACCCTGCTCTGGGACATCGGCCTGGAAGTGGGCCAGAGCGTGCGCTCGGTGGAGGAATGCGCCGAGGAGGCGCGGGCCGACCTGACGGTGGTCACCAATCTCATGGAAAGCCGCACCATCGCCGGCCCCGAGCGCCTGCGCCTGCGCATGCAGGCGGTCACCGGCAGCGAGCACATGTGGCCGGGGCGGGAGTTCTTCCTGGCCAAGCGCAAGGAGCAGGTGGCGCGCCACGCCAAGTACAACGACACCGAATACAACCTGGAGCCCAACGTGAAGGGCTCCCCCGGCGGACTGCGGGACATCCAGACGATCCTGTGGATCGCCCGCCGCCAGTTCGGCACCCTCAACCTGCACGCCCTGGTCCAGCGCGGCTTCCTGGTGGAAAGCGAGTTCAGCATGCTGGCCTCGGGCCAGGAATTCCTCTGGAAGGTTCGCTATGCCCTGCACATGCTCGCCGGGCGCGCCGAGGACCGTCTGCTGTTCGACCATCAAAGCCACATCGCCGCCCTGCTCGGCTACGAGGACAGCGACGCCAAGCTGGCGATCGAGCGCTTCATGCAGAAGTACTACCGCGTGGTGATGGGCATCTCCGAGCTGAGCGAGCTGATCAACCAGAACTTCGACGAGGAAATCCTCCGGGACGGCGAGCCCGGCCCGGCGAAGCCGCTGAACAGCCGCTTCCAAGTGCGCGACGACTACCTGGAGGTCACCCACCCCAACGTTTTCAAGCGCACCCCGTTCGCCATCCTGGAAACCTTCGTATTGGTCGCCCAGCACCCCGAGATCCGTGGCGTGCGCGCCGACACCATCCGCCTGCTGCGGGACAGCCGCCACCTGATCGACGACGAGTTCCGTCAGGATATTCGCAACACCAGCCTGTTCATCGAATTGTTCAAGTGCGGCCAGGGCATCCATCGCAACCTGCGGCGGATGAACCGCTACGGCATCCTCGGGCGCTACCTGCCGGAGTTCGGCCACATCGTCGGACAGATGCAGCACGACCTGTTCCACATCTATACCGTGGACGCCCATACCCTCAACCTGATCAAGCACCTGCGCAAGCTCAAGTGGCCCGAGCTGGCGGAGAAATACCCCCTGGCCAGCAAGCTCATGGATCGCCTGCCCAAGCCGGAGCTGATCTACCTCGCCGGGCTCTACCACGACATCGGCAAGGGCCGTGGCGGCGACCACTCGGAGCTGGGCGCGGCGGACGCCGAAGCCTTCTGCGCCCGCCACCACCTGCCGCCCTGGGACACGCGACTGATCGTCTGGCTGGTGCGCCACCACCTGATCATGTCCACCACTGCCCAGCGCAAGGACCTTTCCGACCCCCAGGAAATCTTCGATTTCGCCCGCCTGGTGGGAGACCAGACGCGCCTGGACTATCTCTACGTGCTGACCGTGGCGGACATCAACGCCACCAACCCCAGCCTCTGGAACTCCTGGCGCGCCAGCCTGCTGCGGCAGCTCTACACCGAGACCAAGCGGGCGCTGCGCCGTGGCCTGGAGAATCCCCTGGACCGCGAGGAGCAGATCCGTCAGACCCAGCACGCCGCCCTGGACATCCTGGTGCGCAGCGGCATCGACGAGGACGACGCCGAGCAGCTCTGGTCGCAACTGGGGGACGACTATTTCCTGCGCCATACCGCCAGCGACGTGGCCTGGCACACCGAGGCGATCCTCCAGCACCCGGCCGGCAACGACCCATTGGTGCTGATCAAGGAAACCGCCCAGCGGGAATTCGAGGGCGCCACCCACATCTTCATCTACGCGCCGGACCAGCACGATTTCTTCGCCGTGACCGTGGCCGCCATGGACCAGCTCAACCTGGACATCCACGACGCCCGCATCCTCACCTCCACCAGCCAGTTCACCCTCGATACCTACATCGTGCTGGACGCCGAGGGCGGGCGGATCGGCGACAACCCGGCGCGCATCCGTGAAATCCGCGAGGGCCTGGTGGACGCGCTGAAGAACCCCGACGACTACCCGACCATCATCCAGCGTCGCGTGCCGCGCCAGCTCAAGCACTTCGCCTTCGCCCCCCAGGTGACCATTTCCAATGACGCCCAGCGCCCGGTGACCCTGCTCGAAGTCATCGCGCCGGACCGCCCCGGCCTGCTCGCGCGGATCGGACGCATCTTCCTGGATTTCGACCTGTCGCTGCAGAACGCCAAGATCGCCACCCTGGGCGAGCGGGTGGAGGACGTTTTCTTCATCACCGACGCGAACAACCAGCCCCTCTCCGATCCCGACCTGTGCGCCCGGCTGCAGGCCAGCATCATCGAGAACCTCTCCCCGGCCAATGGCCAGGCGGTGGAGCCGTCGCGGGTCGGCATTTAACTTCCGGGCATGCCGAGCGTGCCCGTCGTTCCAGGAGACCAGATGAACGACGCCCTCAACCAGTTGCAGCCCTACCCCTTCGAGAAGCTCCGCGCGCTCCTGGCCGATGCGCGGCCGCCCGCTGACAAACACCCGATCCCGCTGTCCATCGGCGAGCCCAAGCACCCGTCGCCGCCCTTCGTCGCCCAAGTGCTGGCGGACAACCTCGAGCAACTGGCCGTCTACCCCACCACCCTGGGCCTGCCGGTGCTGCGGGAAAGCATCGTCGCCTGGTGCGAGGGCCGCTTCGGGGTGGCCAGCGGCTGGCTCGACCCGGCTCGCCACGTGCTGCCAGTGAACGGCACGCGCGAGGCTCTGTTCGCCTTCACCCAGGCCATGGTCAGCCGCCGCGACGACGCCCTGGTGGTGAGCCCGAACCCGTTCTATCAAATCTACGAAGGCGCGGCGCTGCTGGCCGGAGCGACGCCCCACTACTTGCCGTGCCGCGAGGAAAACGGCTTCGTGCCGGATTTCGAGGCGGTTCCCGCTGACATCTGGCGGCGCTGCCAGGTGCTGTTCCTCTGCTCGCCGGGCAATCCCACCGGCGCGTTGATTCCCCTGGAAACCCTGGAACGCCTGATCGCCCTGGCCGACGAGCACGACTTCGTGATCGCCGCCGACGAGTGCTACAGCGAGCTGTATTTCGACGAGGGTGCCCCGCCACCCGGCCTGCTCAGCGCCTGCGCCGCTCTCGGCCGCCAGGACTTCGGACGTTGCGTGGTGTTCCACAGCCTGTCCAAGCGATCGAACCTGCCGGGTCTGCGCTCCGGCTTCGTGGCCGGCGACGCCGAAATCCTCAAGGCGTTCCTGCGTTACCGCACCTACCATGGCTGCGCCATGCCGGTGCCAACCCAACTGGCCAGCGCGGCGGCCTGGAGCGACGAGATCCACGTCCGCGCCAACCGCGACCTGTACCGGGCGAAATTCACCGCCGTGCTCGAACGGCTGGCGCCCGTGCTCGACGTGGACTGGCCGGACGGCGGGTTCTACCTGTGGGCGAAGACCCCGGGGGACGACACCCGGTTCGCCCGCGAGCTGTTCGCCCGCGAGCATGTCACGGTGGTGCCCGGCTCTTACCTGTCGCGGGAAGTGGACGGTCTCAACCCCGGTGCCGGGCGGGTGCGCATGGCGCTGGTGGCGGCGCCGGAGGAATGCATCGAGGCGGCCGAGCGCATCCGGCGGTTCCTCGGCGCCTGAGGTCGCCAGTCCTCAAGGACGCTGCTGCATGGCCTCGCTGATGTCCAGCTCCCGCAGGATGTCGCGCACCACGTCGTCGTCGATCAAATGCTCGCGGCGCAGGCGATACAGCTCCAGGCGCTGGGCCCGCAACGCCTGCAGGCGCAGCCGCTGCTCCAGGGCGTGGGCCGCGCGATAGCGGGCCTGGGACTCGCCGCCGTCGCTGTTGTCCAGTTGCTTGCGGTATTCGGCCATGACGTTGGCCTTGACCTCCGCGCCCAGGGCCGCCGCCTCGGCGTCCTCGGAGCGGTCCTCGGTCTGGGTCTCCAGGGCGCGGATCGCCGCGGCGGCGGTCTTGCGCCAGATCATCCGCCGCTCGCGCTCGCGCCATTCCTCGTCGTCCGGCGCCAAGCCGCGCAGCAGCAATGGCAGGCCGACGCTGGCCAATAGCAGGGATAACAGGATGACCCCCGCCGCGATGAAGATCAGCAGGTCGCGCTGGGGAAACGCCCCTCCGTCGCCGCCCAGCAACGGCAGCGACATCACGCCGGCGAGGGTTACCGCGCCACGCACTCCGGACAGGGTCAGGACCGCCGTCAGGCGCAGGTGGGACTGACCGGCGAAGCGCCGGGGACGGCCGCGCCAGTCCCGTATCCGCGCCGACAGGCGCCAATAACCATACATCCAGAAAAACCGCAGCAGCATCAGCACCAGGAAGATCGCCAGCACCTCGCCGAAAAGCACCGCCCCGCTTACCCAGGCCGGCTCGTCGAGGATCACGGCGGCCCGCACGATATCCGGCAGTTGCAACCCCAGCAGCAGGAAAATCAGGCCGTTGAAGGCGTATTCGAGCATGGCCCAGACGCTGTGGTTGAGCAGGCGCGTGGCGGTCTGCCGTGGCAGCAGGTCCACCCGGCTCTGCATCATGCCCGCCGCCACGGCCGACAGGATGCCCGACAGCCCCAGGTGCTCGGCGGCCACGTAGGCCGCGAAGGGCAACAACAACATGAACACCACATGGGTGGCGGGGTCGTCCCAGCCACGCCCGATCATCCAGGCGCGAACCCGCCCCACCAATGCGCTCAGGGCCACCCCCATGACAAGCCCGCCGAGCGCCACCAGCAGGAAGTCGAAGCTGGCGTCACCCAGGGAGAACACCCCGGTCAGCGCCGCCGCCACGGCGAACTTGAACGTCACCAGGCCGGACGCATCGTTCATCAGCGCCTCGCCCTGCAACACATGCATCAGCGTGCGCGGCAAGCGGCCCTGGGCGATGGCCGAGACGGCCACCGCGTCGGTGGGCGACAGCACCGCCGCCAGGGCGAAGGCGACCGGCAAGGGAATGCTCGGGATGAGCAGGTGGATGAACCCGCCCGCGCCGAGCACCGTGAACAGGACCAAGCCGAACGCCAGGGTCAGGATGGGGGTCCGCAGGCGCCAGAACTGCCCCTTGGGCATGCGCCAGCCGTCGACGAACAGCAGCGGCGGAATGAACAGCAGCAGAAATAGCTCGGGGTCCAGGCGCACGTGCAGGCCAAACGCCGGCAGCGCCAGCAGCGCGCCCACGGCGATCTGGATGAGCGGCAAGGGCACGGGCACGAACTGGTTGGCGAGACGGGTACCACCGACCACCAGCAACATGATCAGGATGGTGTAAAGCAATTGCATGGATGGCTTCCATCGAAAGCGAGAAGAGGAGCGCGCGGCGCGTGCCGGATCATGGACAAGTCTAACGGCCAATCGCTCCGGAACGTCGACCGGCGCCCGGCTTTTTCCTCCCGACCGATGCCAGGAGGACATCCCTATGGAGGCCGCTCCCGGACAGCGACGTTCACGGCATGGGCCCGTTCCTCGGATCGCGACAGCGATTCCGGACAGACGCGGGACACTGGAATCCAACCAGCACAAGCATTCGCTACCGGCAAAGCGCCACTCGAGCGGGTCGAGGGCTCGTCGGATCGTCGGTCTCGATAAGGAAACGGCGCGGCATCCCCGTGGAAATGCCGCGCCGTGAAGAGATCAGGCGCTTCTGCGCCCGGTGGGGTCAGCCCTTGCTGTGCTCGGGCGAGCTCGGCGGCTCGGCCATGCCACGGGGGCCGGCGATGCCCCAGGCCACGAGCCCGACAACGGGCAGGATCGCGATGGCCAGCGCCCAGAGCGCCTTGACGTTCACGTCCTTGCTGCTGCGGAACACACTCACGATAGCCCACAGGTCCAGCAGGACGATCGCACCCGCCACGGTAATCGCGGCAATCGACAGTAGATCATTCATAGCGGTTCTCCTCCTCGTCTCTCAGAATCAGGCCGCGCCCTTTTCCGGCAGTTCCCGCGATCCGCCCACTGGACGGACGAGACCTCCGCAAGGCATGGGCCACGAGGACCGGAGCCAGGCCTCTCCGCAGGGAAACGGTCGTGCAAGCGCGAGCGAGCACCGGGCCGCCCCCGGCGGACAGCGGGGCGGGGGGCGGATCGACGTGGCATAATTCTGCAATCGTTTCGCGGCACTATGCGGGAGCAGCGAAGGAAGATCGCTTCCTTCTGTAGAATCAATGACTTACGTTATCTATGGCATCAAGGCCTGCGACACCATGAAGAAAGCCCGAACGTGGCTCGACGAGCATGGCGTCGATTATCGCTTCCACGACTACAAAACCGCCGGCATCGACCGCGCCCACCTGCAACGCTGGTGCGACGCGCTGGGTTGGGAAACGCTGTTGAACCGTGCCGGAACCACCTTCCGCCAGTTGGACGACGCGCGAAAGCACGACCTCGACGCGGGCAAGGCCATCGACCTGATGCTCGCCCACCCCTCGATGATCAAGCGCCCGGTTCTGGAACAGGGCGAACGCATCCTGGTCGGCTTCAAGCCCGACCGCTACGCCGAGGCGCTCGAGCACCCGGCCTGACCTCTTCTCGCGAGCACCTCGCCGCTCGCCCCTTATTCGAAAAGGAGCCTATTCATGTCCACCTCTTCCCTGTTCAGCCTGGCCTTCGGCGTCGGCACCCAGAATCGCCAGGGCCAGTGGCTCGAAGTGTTCTATGGGCAGCCCGTGCTGCGGCCCTCCACGGAACTGACGGAGGCCGTGGTGGCGTTCTTTGGCGAGGCCGAAGGTAATCGCACCCTGCCGTTCAGTACCGCCCAGGCCGCCAGCCTCGCCAGCGCCCTGCGGGATGTGGCGCCGGCCCAGGCGTCGCTGCTGACCCGTCTGGCGGAAAGCAACAAGCCGCTGGTGGCGGTGCTGCTCGCCGAGGACACGGCCCCGACGTCGACCCCCGAGGCCTACCTCAAGCTGCACCTGCTGTCCCATCGCCTGGTGAAACCCCACGGCGTCAATCTCTCCGGTCTCTTCGCCCTGCTGCCCAACGTGGCCTGGACCAACCAGGGCGCCATCGATCTGGGTGAGCTGGCGGAACGTCAACTGGAAGCGCGCCTGCGGGGCGACTGGCTGGAAGTGTTTTCCGTCGACAAGTTCCCCAAGATGACCGACTACGTGGTGCCGGCGGGCGTGCGCATCGCCGATACTGCGCGGGTGCGCCTGGGCGCCTACATTGGCGAGGGCACCACCGTGATGCACGAGGGCTTCGTCAACTTCAACGCCGGCACCGAAGGCCCGGGGATGATCGAGGGCCGGGTCTCCGCCGGCGTGTTCGTCGGCAAGGGCTCCGACCTGGGCGGAGGCTGCTCGACCATGGGCACCCTGTCCGGCGGCGGAAACATCGTCATCAGCGTCGGCGAAGGGTGCCTGATCGGCGCCAACGCCGGTATCGGCATTCCCCTGGGCGACCGCAACATCGTCGAGGCCGGGCTGTACGTCACCGCCGGCACCAAGATCGCCCTGCTCGACGAACAGAACGCCTTGGTCAAGGTGGTCAAGGGCCGCGACCTGGCCGGCCAGCCGGACCTGCTGTTCCGCCGTAACTCCCAGAGCGGCGCGGTGGAGTGCAAGACCAACAAGACCGCGATCGAACTGAACGAGGCGCTGCACGCCCATAACTGACGAGACGCGCCGGGCGCCGCCCGGCGACGCCGAGGTACCCATGCCCCTGACCTCGCCCTGGCGCACCGACTTCCCGGCCCTGGCCGCCCTCGACACCCAGGGCCAGACCTACCTGGACAACGCCGCCACCGCGCAGAAACCCCGCGCCGTCCTGGAGGCGTTGTCCGCCTATTACCGGAACGGCGCGGCCAACGTCCACCGCGCCCAACACCTGCCCGCCGAACGCGCCACCGGCGCCTTCGAGGCGGCTCGGGCAACGGTGGCGCGCGCCTTCGGCGCCGCCGACCCGTCACGGATCGTCTTCACCCGGGGCGCCACCGAGGCCTTCAACCTGCTGGCCTACGGCCTGGCCCGGCACGTCCGCCCCGGCGACGAAATCGCCGTCGGGGCGCTGGAGCACCATGCCAACCTGTTGCCTTGGCAGCAGTTGGCGAAGCGCCAGGGGGCCCGCCTGACGATCCTGCCCTTGGACGCGGCCGGGGACATCGACCTGATCGCCGCCCGCGCATCGATCGGCCCCCGCACCCGGGTGGTAGCAGTCAGCCAGTTGTCCAACGTGCTCGGGCGCTGGCAAGCGGTGGCCGAGCTGGCCGCACTGGCCCGCGCCCAGGGCGCGCTCAGCGTGGTGGACGGCGCCCAAGGCGCGGTGCATGGCCGCCATGACCTGGAGGCGCTGGGCTGCGATTTCTACGCCTTTTCCAGCCACAAGCTGTTCGGCCCCGAAGGGGTCGGCGTGCTTTACGGCCGGGAAGCGGCCCTGGCCGCCCTGGACCCGTGGCAGTTCGGCGGCGAAATGGTGCGCGAGGCGGACTACCACGACGCGGTGTTCCGCGAGGCGCCCCTGGGCTTCGAGGCCGGCACTCCGCCAGTGGCGGCGGTCATCGGCCTGGGCGCCGCGCTGGATTACCTGAACGGGCTGGACGCCCTGGCACTGGCCGATCACGAGGCGGCCCTCCATGGGACCCTGCTGGCCGGTCTCGCCGCCCGCGACGGCGTGCGCCTGCTCGGGGAGCCCCAGACCGCCCTCGCCTGCTTCACCGTGGACGGCTTTCACCACGCCGACCTCGCCCACCTGCTGGGAGAACAAGGCGTCGCGGTGCGCGCCGGCAGCCACTGCGCCATGCCGCTGTATCGTCGCCTCGGCCTGGACGGTGCGGTTCGCGTGTCCCTGGCGCCCTATAACGACGGCGCCGACCTGGAGCGTTTCTTCCAGGCCCTCGACCGTGCCCTGGAGCTGCTGCGATGAGCGAAACCCTGCCCGCCGCCGCCCGGGAGGCCCTGCTGGCCTTCGCCAGCCTGCCCGGCTGGGAAGCCCGCGCCCGCCTGCTGATGCAGTGGAGCGGCCGGCTGGAACCGCTGAGCGACGACGAACGGGACGAGCGCCACCGGGTGCACGGCTGCGAAAGCCGGGTGTGGCTGGTGGCGGAACGCCGGGGCGACCGCTGGCACTTTCGCGCCGACAGCGACGCCAAGTTGTTGCGGGGATTGCTGGCGCTGCTGCTGGCGCGGGTCGACGGCCTGACCGACGCGGAACGAGCCGCCCTGGACCTCGCCAACTGGTTCGCGCAGCTTGGCCTCTCGCGCCAGCTCAGCCCGTCCCGCGGCAACGGCCTGAATGCCGTCCTGGCCCGGATGCGCGACCTTTCCCACTCCCTGTGAGCCCCTCGGAACCGGCCGCCGGCAACGCAGTCGGACCCTGTGTACCCCCGCGCGCGAGGCGACCATGGCTGAGATCCGCATCGGCATTTCCGGCTGGCGTTACGAACCCTGGCGAGGGGTGTTCTACCCGGACAAGCTGCGCCAGGCCGATGAGTTGAACTACGCCTCCCGGGCGGTCGGCAGCATCGAGATCAACGGCTCCTTCTATTCCCTGCAGCGCCCCGAGAGCTGGGCGAGCTGGTACGAGGACACGCCCGAGGACTTCGTCTTCAGCGTCAAGGCCCCCCGTTTCATCACTCACCTTCGCCGCCTGAAGGACGTCGAGAAGCCCCTCGCCAACTTTTTCGCGTCGGGTGTGCTGCGCCTGAACCAGAAGCTCGGCCCGGTGCTCTGGCAATTGCCGCCGAACCTCTCCTTCGACCCCGAACGCATCGAGGCCTTTCTGCGCCTGTTGCCCCACGACACGGATCAGGCGCTGAACCTGGCCCGGCAACGGGAGTCACGCATGGAAGGGCGCGAGCACCTGGCCATCGATCAGCCGCGCCCCTTGCGCCATGCCATCGAAGTCCGCCACGACAGCTTCGAGGACCGCGCCTTCGTCGACCTGCTGCGGGCCCACGACGTGGCCCTAGTGGTCGCCGACACCGCCGGCAAGTGGCCCCTGAAGGAGGACGTGACCAGCGATTTCGTCTACCTGCGCCTGCATGGGGAGGAAGAACTCTATGCCAGCGGGTATACCAACGAGGCTCTCGAGGACTGGGCGCGGCGGATGAAGGCCTGGAGCCAGGGCACCCAGGTGGAGGACGCTCGGTTGATCGTCGAGCGCAAGCCGCCGTCGCGCAAGCACCGCGATCTGTACTGCTACTTCGATAACGACATGAAGGTCAAGGCGCCCTTCGACGCCGGCAAACTGGCCCGACACCTCGGCCTCGAGGGCGCGCCGGCCCCCCTGGCGGATCGCGCCGCCGAGGCCGACCGGATCATCGCCGAGCGCGGCGGCCCCCGGCGCAACCCCTCCAAACCCCGCAAGAAGAAACCCCGGCAAGACACCTGAGGCGGTCCACGGCTTGGTCGTCCCGCAGGGGCGGCATCGCCTCTCGCTACGCACATCCCTTTATAAAGGAGGCGTCTCGCCTGGCGAGGCGGCCCGCGCTCAGGTACCCGCCCGCGCTCGCTCGGCGGGCCGCCGGGCGCCGGCCACCAGCTTGTCCACCGCCTTGGCGGCGGCGGCCATGCCGAAGCTGGCGGTGACCATCATCACCGCGCCGAAACCGCCGGCGCAGTCCAGGCGCACGCCCTCGCCGACGAAGCGTTTCTGCTGGCATACACCGCCGTCCGGGCTCGGATAGCGCAACTGCTCGGTGGAAAACACGCAGGGCACGCTGTAGTGGCGGCCCGGCGTGCGGGAAAACCCGTGGTCGCGGCGCAAGGTCGAGCGCACCTTGGCGGCCAGGGGATCGTTGAAGGTCTTGTTCAGATCGGCGACGCGGATCTGGGTCGGATCGATCTGCCCGCCGGCGCCGCCGGTGGTGACGATCTGGATCTTGCGCCGCTTGCACCAAGCGATCAGCGCCGCCTTGGCGGCGACGCTGTCGATGCAGTCCAGCACGCAGTCGAGCTGGTCGGTGATGTGCTCGGCGAGGGTCTCGCGGGTCACGAAGTCCGTCACCGGATGGAGGCGGCAGGCCGGGTTGATCGCGGCCAGACGCTCGGCCATCACCTCTACCTTGGATCGCCCCACGGTGCCTTGCAGGGCATGGGCCTGGCGATTGGTGTTGCTCACGCAGACGTCGTCCAGGTCGAACAGCGAGAGCTCGCCGACCCCCGAGCGCGCCAGCGCCTCCGCCGCCCAGGAACCCACCCCGCCGACCCCCACCACGGCGACGTGGGCCGCCGCCAGGCGCTCCAGCCCTTCGCGGCCATAAAGCCGGGCGATGCCGCCAAACCGCTGTTCGTCCACCGTCGTCATAGGCGCTGCCCCCCGATCATCCGGCGCGCATTATTGAGGAAGACGGCACCCCGGTCACCCCCGTCCCCGACGAACTTCTGCGAAGCGACAGGGACAAAACCTGCAGGCGCTTCGCCAGGCCCGGCCTCCGGCCACGGAGCCTATACAGTCACAGGCCCTCGGAGTAGCATGCGCGCCGTCCGGCGCCTTGCCGGGTCTTCCCCGTTCCACGCATCGGAACCCTTTACAGCTATGCCAACGCATAAGTTAGGACTCAATCTGGTGGTCTTCGTGGCGGTCGCCGCGTTGTTCACCGGTTTCTGGGCGCTCTACAACCGTCCGGTCAGCGCGCCCGAGTGGCCGGAGCAGATTTCCGGCTTTTCCTACTCCCCCTTCCGCCAGGGCCAGAACCCGCAACGCGGCATCTACCCCGACGACCAGCAGATCCGCGAGGACCTGGAGCTGCTCAGCAAGCACACCGACAGCATCCGCACCTATTCCGTGGACGGCACTCTGTCGGACATCCCGCGAATCGCCGAGGAATTCGGCCTGCGGGTGACGCTGGGGGTGTGGATCAGCCCGGACGAGGAGCGCAACGAACGGGAGATCGCCAAGGCCATCGAGATCGCCAACAACTCCCGCAGCGTGGTGCGGGTGTCGGTGGGCAACGAGGCGCTGTTCCGCCGCGAAGTCACGACCAAGCAATTGATCGGCTACATGGACCGGGTACGCGCCGCGGTCAAGGTGCCGGTGACCACGTCCGAGCAGTGGCACATCTGGAAGGAATACCCGGAACTGGCGGACCACGCCGACCTGATCGCCGCCCACGTGTTGCCGTACTGGGAATTCGTGCCGATGCAGCAGTCCACCCAGTTCGTGCTGGACCGGGCGCGGGACATGAAGAAACTGTTCCCGAAAAAACCGTTGCTGCTTTCGGAAGTGGGCTGGCCGAGCAACGGCCGCATGCGCGGCGGCGCCGACGCCTCCCAGGCCGACCAGGCCATCTACCTGCGCACCCTGGTCAACAAGCTCAACGCCCAGGGCTACAACTATTTCGTCATCGAGGCCTTCGACCAGCCGTGGAAGAGCGGCGATGAGGGCTCGGTGGGCGCCTACTGGGGCGTCTACAACCTGGATCGCCAGCCGAAGTTCGCCTTCTCCGGCCCGGTGGTGGCGATCCCGCAATGGCGCCTGCTGGCCATCGCCTCGGTGGTGCTGGCGCTGCTGGCGCTGACCCTGCTGCTGATCGACGGCAGCGCCCTGCGCCAGCGCGGCCGCACTTTCCTGACCTTCGTCGCCTTCGCCGGCGGCTCGGCGCTGGTATGGATCGGCTACGACTACAGCCAGCAGTACAGCACTTGGTTCAGCCTGACCGTGGGCATCCTGCTGGGCATCGGCGCCCTCGGCGTGTTCATCGTGCTGCTCACCGAGGCCCATGAACTGGCGGAGGTGGTCTGGGTGCACAAACGCCGGCGACCGTTCAGCCCGGTGGTGGGCGACAGCACCTACCGGCCGAAGGTGTCGATCCACGTGCCCTGCTACAACGAACCGCCGGAGATGGTGAAGCAGACCCTGGATGCCCTGGCCAACCTGGATTACCCGGACTACGAAGTCCTGATCATCGACAACAACACCAAGGACCCGGCGGTATGGGAACCGGTGCGCGACTACTGCGAACAGCTCGGCCCGCGTTTCCGCTTCTTCCACGTGGCACCGCTGCATGGCTTCAAGGGCGGCGCGCTCAACTACATCCTGCCCCATACCGCGCCGGACGCCGAGGTGGTAGCGGTGATCGACTCCGATTATTGCGTCGACCGCAACTGGCTCAAACACATGGTGCCGCACTTCGCCGACCCGAGGATCGCCGTGGTGCAGTCGCCCCAGGACTACCGCGACGACAAGGAAAGTCTGTTTAAGAAGCTCTGCTATTCGGAATACAAGGGCTTCTTCCACATCGGCATGGTGACCCGCAACGACCGTGACGCGATCATCCAGCACGGCACCATGACGATGATCCGCCGCAGCGTGATGGACGAGCTGAAGTGGGCCGACTGGACCATCTGCGAAGACGCCGAACTGGGCCTGCGGGTGTTCGAGAAGGGTTACTCCGCCGCCTATGCCCACGACAGCTTCGGCAAGGGGCTGATGCCGGACACCTTCATCGACTTCAAGAAACAGCGCTTCCGCTGGGCCTACGGCGCCATCCAGATCATGAAGGGCCACGCCCGCAGCCTGCTCATGGGCAAGGGCTCGAAGCTCACCCAGGGCCAACGCTACCACTTCATCGCCGGCTGGCTGCCATGGATCGCCGATGGCATGAACATCTTCTTCACCCTGGGCGCCCTGCTCTGGTCGGCGGCGATGATCATCGTGCCGCAGCGGGTTGACCCGCCGCTGCTGATCTTCGCCATCCCGCCGCTGGCGCTGTTCTTCTTCAAGGTGGGCAAGATCGTGTTCCTCTACCAGCGCGCCGTGGGGGTCAACCTCAAGGACGCCTTCTGCGCGGCGGTGGCCGGCCTGGCGCTGTCCCATACCATCGCCAAGGCCGTGCTCTACGGGTTCTTCACCAAGAGCATCCCGTTCTTCCGCACGCCGAAGATGGCCTCCAACCACGGCATCCTGGTGGCCCTGGCGGAAGCCCGCGAGGAAGTCTTCATCATGCTGCTGCTGTGGGGCGCGGCGGTGGGGATCGCCATCGTCCAGGGCCTGCCGAGCAACGACGTGAAGTTCTGGGTGGCGATGCTGCTGGTGCAGTCCCTGCCCTACCTCGCGGCGCTGATCATGGCGCTGCTGTCCTCCTCCAAGCCGCTGGAAAGCGCCGAACCGGCCACCGCCTGAGGCGACGGTCCGGTACACGGAAAACGGCGGCCCCTGGCCGCCGTTTTTTCATGGACGCGTCCGCTGGCGCCGCAGCCCCGGCGCCTTGCTAGAATGGCGCCCCTTCCCGATCGCCGCCCGCTGGAGCCGTCGTCATGTCCGCCGTTTCCCCGTCCCTCTCGCCAACCCTGGCGCTGGCCTGCCAACTGATCGAGCGCCCCTCCGTCACCCCCCACGACGAAGGCTGCCAAGACCTGATGATCGGCCGGCTGGAGGCCTTGGGCTTCGCCGTCGAGCGCATGCGCGTCGAGGACGTCGACAACTTCTGGGCGACCCATGGCCGCGAAGGCCCGGTGCTGTGTTTCGCCGGCCATACCGACGTGGTCCCCACCGGCCCGGTGCAAGCCTGGCAATGCCCGCCGTTCCAGGCGCGCATCGACGAACAGGGCATGCTCTGCGGTCGCGGCGCGGCGGACATGAAGGGCAGCCTGGCGGCCATGCTGGTGGCGGTGGAGCGCTTCGTCCGGGACTACCCGGACCATGACGGGGTGATCGCCTGGCTCATCACCAGCGACGAGGAAGGCCCGGCGCTGCACGGCACCCAGGCGGTGGTGGAGCGCCTGCGCGCCCGGGGCGAGCGGCTGGACTGGTGCATCGTCGGCGAACCGTCGAGCACCGCGCGGGTCGGCGATATCGTCAAGAACGGCCGCCGTGGTTCCTTGGGCGGGCTGCTCACGGTACACGGGGTACAGGGCCATGTGGCCTACCCGCACCTGGCGAAGAACCCGATCCACCTGGTGGCGCCGGCCCTGGCCGAACTGGCCGCCGAGCACTGGGACGACGGCAATGCCTTCTTTCCTCCCACCAGCTTCCAGATCTCCAACCTCAACGCGGGCACCGGCGCCAGCAACGTGATCCCCGGCGAGTTGCAGGCCCTGTTCAACTTCCGCTTTTCCACCGACTCCACGGTGGAAGACCTCCAGGCCCGGGTCGCGGCCATCCTCGACCGCCATGGCCTGGACTATGAAGTGAAGTGGACGTTGTCGGGGCAACCCTTCCTCACCGAGCCGGGGGAGCTGCTGGACGCGGTGTCCGCCAGCATCCGCGCCGTCACCGGCTACGACACCCAGCCGTCCACCAGCGGCGGAACCTCCGACGGGCGCTTCATCGCCACCCTGGGCACCCAGGTGGTGGAACTGGGCCCCGTGAACGCTACCATCCACCAGGTCAACGAACGGGTGCTGGCCAGCGATCTCGACCTGCTGACCGACATCTACTATCAGACCCTGGCGCGGTTGCTCGGCCCATGCTGATCTGCCCGCTCTGCTCCAGCCCCCTGCGGGACGCCGGTACCGGCGTCGCCTGCGCCGCTGGCCATCGCTTCGACCGGGCCCGCCAGGGCTACCTCAACCTGCTGCCGGTGCAGCACAAGAACAGCCGCGACCCTGGCGACAACGCCGCCATGGTGGAGGCCCGCCGGCGCTTCCTCGACGGCGGTCACTACGCGCCCCTGGCGGCCCGCCTGGCGGCACTGGCGGCCGAGCGCCGGCCGGCCCGCTGGCTCGATATCGGCTGTGGCGAAGGCTATTACACCGAGCGCCTGGCCCGGGCCCTGCCAGACGCCGAGGGCCATGCCCTGGACATCTCCCGGGAGGCGGTGAAACGCGCCTGCCGGCGAGCACCGGGCGTTCGCTGGCTGGTGGCGAGCATGGCGCGGGTCCCCCTGGCCGCCGCCAGTTGCGACCTGTTGGCCAGCGTGTTCAGCCCGCTGGACTGGCAGGAAGCGCGACGCCTGCTGGCGCCGGGCGGCGGCCTGTTGCGCATGGGGCCGACCCACCGCCACCTGCTGGAGCTGCGCGCCCGTCTCTACGATGAAGTGCGCGACTACGACGACCGCAAGCACCTGGCCCTGATCCCCGACGGCATGGCCGCGGTGCATGGCGAGGAGTTGGAATTCCGCTTGCCGCTCGAAGATGCCCAGAGCCGCGCCGACCTGCTGGCGATGACGCCTCATGGGTGGCGCGCCAGCGCGGAGCGACGCGCGGCGGTGATCGACCGCCCCTTCGAAGTGACGGTCTCCATCCGCTACGATTGGATCGAGCGCCTGCCCTAGCCCCGCGCGCCGCGACCAAGCCGTCGCGCGCCGCCATCCACATGAGGACTCCCATGCGCCAACCGGATATCGAGATCTACCTGAAGGACGCCGACCTGCCGGACGTGAGCGCCTGGCTGGAGCGCGCGCTCGGGCCGTGCGGCGACTGGCATCGTCAGGGCCAGGTGTACAAGGCCACGGCGCGGCGCGGCGCCGACGACCTGTCCCTGACCTGGTTGCCGAAGGCGGTGGGCGCCTGGCACAGCCTGTACATCGACAGCGCCGCCACGCCCTGGGAAGACGACCGCGCCTGCGCGCGCGCCGCGTTCGCGGCCTTGGGCGTGGAGATTCGTTGCGCGACGGGAGGATGGAGCGAAGACGAGGAGGACGAGGCGGCGGACCGCTGGGTGAAGGTCGATGCCGAAGGGGAACGCGAGTTCGTCTGGCGGACCGGTTGAATCGGACAGGGGGCCCGCGTCGACGGGCCTCCCGCCGAGAGGGTCAGACCCGGGAGACGTCTTCCGCCTGCAGGCCTTTCTGGCCCTGGATGACCGAGAACTCCACCTTCTGCCCTTCGATCAGAGAGCGGTGGCCCTCGCCACGAATCGCGCGGTAGTGCACGAATACATCCGCCCCACCGTCACGCTGAATGAATCCATAACCCTTGGCGTCATTGAACCATTTGACGGTTCCGACTTCACGATCAGCCATTACCACTCTCTCCAACTCGCGATGTTTGACCGCCCCTCCCGTCAGGGAGCCGGGCGCCTCGGCGGCGCGACGATGACGTCGCTTCTTGTTGTATTCCACGCCGGCCGGAGTGAGCCGGGCGGAATGTCGAATGGCGTCTCGACGCGACCGCCACCGGAGTATGAAAGGAGAACCCGGGCCTGAAAAGCCTTTTTTTCCCAGGCCCCGCGGGGTGATCGCCGGGGCGGCGGCACGCTCGCTTTCAGGGCACGGCGGGCGCCGGACGGCGCACCGCCATGGGGCGTCAGGGCTTGGCCGACGGTGCCTCGAGCCGCTTCGCCAAGGTCTGGTACGCGTAGCTCTCCAGCCGATAGGCCCAGTCGGGGCGACCCGGCCATTGCGCGTCGCTCACTCCGGCGCGACTGTCCTGCACCAGCCAGTATTGCTCGCCCTGGGCATAGAGGCTCCCGGTGACCCGCCCCCCGTCGAAGGTGTGCAGGTCGAAGGTCAGAACCGGCGGCTGGGCGAAGGTGGCCTGCTGGCGAGGCGCCGCGTCGGCGAAGCTCAAGTCGCTGAAGACGCCGGGGATGCCGTTGGCCACACCGTCGACGGCCGGTTTCCGGCCGGCCGGCAAGGGCGCCACCTCGAAGTTCGCCTGCTTACGGCTCTGGCGGGACAGGCTCAGGCGCTGACCGTCGGCGTGGCGCAGGTCCAGGCGCTGGATATCGCCGAGCGGCACCGCCGCCACCCGCCGGTCCAGCCAACCCAGTTCGTTTTCCGGCAGCTCGATGTCGCGGTCGATCAGCCAGGCCTGGCTCTCGCCGGGCAGACGGACCAGTTGTCCCCTGCCCTGCCGGGCCGGCTTGCCCACCAGCAGGGTCAGCGGGCCGGCGCCGGCGCGCTGGATATCCAGGCGGGTCGCCTGGCCGGCGGGATCGCCGTCCTCGGCCAGGCCGAGGCGCCCGAGCAGGGCGGGGTTGGCGGTCTTCGCCTCCACCTTGCGCGCGTCGGCCAGGGCCTTCAGCAGTTCCACCACCGCCGATGCCCGCGCCGGATAATCGGCCTTGGCCGGTACCCGCCAGGCCCCGTCGTCGCCTCGCTGCACGCGCACCGCCGGCTGGCCGGGGCGACGCACCTCGAGGGCCTGGACCGAGGCCAGTTGCCCGGCAAACCCCGGCAGTAGCGCGTCGCGTTCGACCCGCGCCGGTTTCTCGTCCCGCTGCAGCCAGGCGTAGAGCGCCACCAGAACCGCCGCCAGCAGCGCGAGAAGGATCAGTTGCTTACGTCCCATGAAAACCTCTCGAAAGCGTTGCGAACCGAGGGGCGCCGACGCCCCTCGTCCCGTTCAAATACGCGATGCCGCCGGGCGCCGCCGGCGCCAGGCCCAGGCCAGCAGCGCCGCCACGGTGAGCAGCAGCGGCATCAGGCCGATGTTGACGAACTTCAACACGCGCCCGAGGGCCTCGATGCGGGCGTCGAGCTGGTAGCGCACCTCCCGCAGCTCCTTGCGAATCCGTACCTTTTCCTGGAGGAACTGCTGCAGCGCGCCCTGCTGTTCCGGGGTCGGCTCCAAGGCCTTGGCCGGGTCCTGGTTCCGCTGCAGGGCGGCGAGCTTCTCCTCGGTCTCCGCCAGCCGCGCCTTGAGCACCTCTTCCTTCTCGCGGAACCGTGCCTCGGCGTCGCGCTGCAAGGCGTCCACGACATGGAACGGCCGGCTGAAGCGGCCACGGGAGCGCACGCTGATCAACGCGTCGGAACCGCTGAGGTTGTCCAATGCGTTGATCGCGAAACTGGCGTTGTCGGCCCACGGCTGGGGAACGCTCTGGCCGAAGAAATCCTGCACGCGCACCCACATGCGGTCGCTGAGCAGGTCGGTGTCGGCCACCGCGATCACGTGGATGGCCTCGGCGGATTCGAGCCCACCCTGGTGCCCCTCGATGCCACCGGGGAAGGCGCTGCGAGCCGGGCCGTCGATCCGCGCGGCGATGGCGTAGCGCTCGCCGGTGGGGTGCAACTCGCGGATCAGCGTTTCGGGGTCGTCCAGGGCGACAAAGCGCTGGGCGTCCACCAGCATGGCGTACTCGGAGCTGCGCAGCAGCGGCGTGAAGCGGGTCTTGGCGCCGTCCAGCGGTTCGAGGATGCCCGCCGTGGCGACGGTGAGGTTCTCCAGGCTGGCGGTGGTCACGTCGTCCGGGTCCATGGCCTGTCGCGGCAGGCTCAGCCAGGCGGCATGGCGCAGCGGACGCTGGTCGCGCCCGGCGCTCACCGACAGGGCGTAGGCGCCGTCCAGCACCACCTGGTCCGGCCGCAGGCGCAGGCCCCAGGCCTCGAACAAGGGCGCCAGGCCCGAGGCCCGGCCGTTCCCGGCCAGTCCCGACGGATCGTCGCCGTTGTCCGCCTCGCTGAGGGGATCGACGAAGACCAGCAACTTGCCGCCGCGCAGGACGAACTGGTCGATGGCATACAAGGTCTGCCGCGGCAGGTCCTTGGGATGGACCAGCATGAGCACCGAGACCCGCTCGGGGATCAGGTCCACGTCCGGCCTCAGGCTCTCGATCTGGAACAACTGGCGTATCTCTTCCATCACCATCCAAGGGCCGCCGGGGCGCCGGGCGGCCCGGTCGAAGCCGCCGTTGAGCGGCAGTCCGGAAAGCACGCCGACCACTGGCCGCTCCGGCTTGGACAGGCTCTGCACCAGGCGGCTGACCTCGTATTCGAGGAAGGTCTCCTGGTCCGGTTGGAAGAACGGAATGACCTGGGTGTCGTCCACCCCATTGGTGCCGGCCAGGCCGAAGTACAGTGAGTCTCCGCCCTGCTGCAGCGGCACCGCCTGCAGGCCGAGTTCGGCGGCGCGGTCCTCGTCCTCGGAGAACGGCTCGGGATCGACGATGTGCAGGCGGATCTTGCCGTTGGCCTCGCGCTGGTAGGCCTTGAGCAGTTCTTCCACCCGCCGCGCGTAATTGCGCAGCGCCACCAGGTTCTTGGCCGAGGTGTCGGAATAGAAGAAATACAGGTCGATGGGCTCCTCGAGCTGCCCGAGGATGCGCCGGGTGCCGTCGGAGATGGTGTAGAGCTTCTGCTCGGTCAGGTCCAGGCGCGCGCCGGTGAAGGCCAGGCCGGACACCAGGTTGAAGGCCAGGAACGCCAGGGCGATGAGCAGCAGCCCGGCGCCGGAATGCATCAGTTTTTTCATCGGCACGCCCTCAGTCGGCTTTCTTCAGATCGACCACCACGGCGGTGGCGGCCAGCCAGGCGACGATCAGCGAGAGGAAATACAGCAGGTCGCGCAGGTCGATCACGCCCTTGCTGATCGCCTCGAAGCGGATCAGCAGGCTCAGGGAGGCCACCGCGTCCAGCAGTCCCCGGGGCGCCCAGCCGTTGAAGGCATCCAGCACCAGCGGTAAGCCGCTGACCATGAACAGGAAGCACACGCTCACCGCCAGGATGAAGGCGATCACCTGGTTCTTGGTCAGCGCCGACATGCAGGCGCCGATGGCCAGGTACGCGCCGGCCAGCAGCCAGCTCCCCAGGTAGCCGGTGAGGATCGCGCCGTTGTCCGGCTCACCCAGGTAGTTCACCGTCAGCACCATGGGGAAGGTCAACAGCAGCGCCAGCCCGGCGAATACCCAGGCCGCCAGGAACTTGCCGGTGACGGCCTCGAAGCGGGTGATCGGCAGGGTCATCAGCAGCTCGATGGAGCCGGACTTGCGTTCCTCCGCCCATAGGCGCATGGCGATTGCCGGCACCAGGAACAGGTACAGCCAGGGGTGGAAGGTGAAGAACGGCGCGAGGCTGGCCTGGCCGCTCTCGTAGAAGCCTCCCAGGTAAAAAGTGAATACCCCGGCGAGCACCAGGAAGATCACGATGAAGACATACGCGAGGGGCGTGGCGAAGTAGCTGGCCAGTTCGCGCTTGAAGACCACTGGTAACTGGCTCATGCGGCTTCTCCCCGGGTCAGGCTGCGGAATACTTCGTCCAGCCGGCCGCGCTCCACGTCCAGTTCGCGGACCCGCCAGCCCCGGGCGTGGATCAACTGGTTGACCTGGGGAAAGATCACCTCGCCGGGGGCGGCCAGCACCGTGAGGCTGCCCTCCAGCGGGTTGTCTTCCACCCCGGCCACGCCCGGCAGCGCCGCCAGGGCGTCGCGGTCCAGCCCCTCGCCCAATAGGGTCACCGCCTGGTGGTAGCGGGAACGGCTTTCCAACTCGAACGGCGTGCCGTCCGCCAGCAGCCGGCCGCCGGCGATCACCACCGCGCGGGTGCAGACCGCCGTCACTTCTTCGAGGATATGGGTGGAAACGATGACGATCCGCTCGCGGGCCAGGCGCCGGATCAATTGGCGAACCTGATGCTTCTGGTTGGGGTCGAGGCCGTCGGTGGGCTCGTCGAGGATCAGCGCGCGAGGCTCGTGGAGGATCGCCTGGGCCAACCCGACACGGCGCTTGAAGCCCTTGGACAGGGTGTCGATGGTCTGGCCGAGCACCGACTCCAGCTCCACCTGGGCCACCACCTGGTCGACCCGGCCGCGCTTGCCGGCACCCCGAAAGCCCCGGATTTCGGCGATGAATTCAAGGAACGCGCGCACCGTCATGTCGCCGTAGCATGGCGCGCCTTCCGGCAGGTAGCCGATCTCCCGCTGGGCCCGAAGGGTCTGGGCGCGGATATCGTGGCCCCACACGCGGGCCGTGCCCGAGGTGGGCGCGAGGAACCCGGTGAGCATCTTCATGGTGGTGGATTTACCGGCGCCGTTGGGGCCGAGGAAACCCAGGACTTCGCCTGGGGCGACGCGGAGCGACAGGTCGTCCACGACGGTGCGCTGCGCGAAGCGCTTGGTCAGGTTTTCTAGTTCGATCATGTCTTCACCCGTGCGATACACGCCCGGACGCCTGACATCGAGGGCCGGGCCGCCAGCCGTGAAGCGCGAGGGCTTCCGGCGCAACCCTGACCGTAACCGCCCGCATTAGTTCCCGTTGGCCGCGCCAGCGCTTCGGAACGGGGGCCTGGACGGTCGCCCGAGCCGGAAAGGGGCCCGCGATCGAAAAAAAAGCCCCCGCGCGCGGGGGCTGTTCGCTTGGGCGAAAGGTGGCTATTCCTCCTTCTTGATCACCGGCAATGCGTACTCGGGCTTCGGCGTGGTCGCCGTGCTGGGGGGCAGTACCGGATACTCGACCCGTGGCTGATCGCCCGTCAGGGTGCGGAGGAAGCGGGTGATGGCCTTGGTTTCCTCCCCATTCAGTTCCTGCCCCAACTGGCTGCTGCCCATGATCGCGACCGCCTGCTCCAGCTCCCACACCTGACCGCTGTGGAAATAGGGCGCGGTCAGCGCGACGTTGCGCAGCGGCGCGGCGCGGAACACGTACTCATCGGTGGCGGTCTGGGTGACCGCGAAGCGCCCCTTGTCGCCGGCGGGCAGGATCTCGGCGCCGGGCTTGGCCACCACCCCGAAGGGGAAATAGGCCTGGCCGCCGACGTTGACGCCGTTATGGCAACCGACGCAACCCTTGGTCATGAACAGGTTCAGGCCTCGCAGCTCCCCTTCGTCCAGGGAATCCTGGCCGGCCAGGAACTTGTCGAAGCGCGAATTGGGCGTGACCAGGGTGGCTTCGAAGGCCTCGATGGCGCGCGCCATGTTGTCGAAACTGACGACATTCTTCTCCCCCGGGAACGCATGCTCGAAGGCCTCGACGTATTGTGGAATGCTGCTCAGGGTCTCTTCCACGTGGCGCGGCGTGGCGTTCATCTCGACGCTGGCCTGTACCGGGCCCTTGGCCTGTTCGCGCAGGTCGGCGGCGCGGCCGTCCCAGAACTGGGCGGCGTTGAACACCGCGTTCAGCACGGTCGGCGAATTGCGCGGCCCCCGCTGCCAGCCATGGCCGATGGAGGTCGGCACGTTGTCGGCGCCGCCGGTGCCGACGCTGTGACAGGTGTTGCAACTGATCACATGGCTCTTGGAAAGCCGGGGGTCGAAGAACAGCCACTTGCCCAGTTCGACCTTGGCCGGCGTCACCGTCTCGCCACGGATTTTGTCGGGGTGGGCGGGGATGGGCTGGAACAGGGCCTTCGCCTGCTCGCGCGTTTCGGCGGCCGATTGGGCCAGTGCCTCGCCAGGCCCGGCCAGCGCCGCGACGGCGGCGCAGAGTACGAGGGTTCGCATGCGTGTCGCTCCTTCCGTTGAGAATTCCGGCCTATCCCAGCACGCCGCCCAGACGGCCCGCCTTGATGACCGTCAAGACCAGCCTGCCCCGGCCTGCGACCGGTTGTTGCACCGCTACCGTCACTACGGGCTTTCGCGTGCCTCGCGACCGCCGTTTCGCTCGACGAGCCCGAGCCATGAGGGAATGGCCTTCATTCATTTCAGGCGCACCTCGTCCTTTTACCAACTCAGCCAAGCGGCACCGAGCACGCCTCGCCAGCGCCCCGAACGGCGCCGGATCGGCGCGCGATCAACGCACTCGGCGCACACTTGCTCACCGAATAAGGGTCCTTGGTGTTTTGCCGCTCGCCTGCCGATACGGCACACTATCGGCCCCGCGCACGACGCCGCACCGATAGAAGCCGTATGACCCGTTCCCCGTTCCGTCGCCTCGTTTTCGGCACGCTTCGCCGCCTGTTGTACCTGTGGGTACGCTCGGAAACCATCAACCAGTCGGCCTTCACCCTCAAGCTGGATCGCGGCAAGCCGGTGCTGTACGCGTTGCAACAGGACTCGATCAGCGACCTGGCGGTGGTGGACACGGAGTGCCGCAAGGCCGGGCTGCCGCGGCCGGTGCTGCCGGTGCGGGTGGGGGACCTCTTGGAACCGGCGGCGTTCTTCTACCTGACGCCCGACCCGGACTGGTTCGGCCGCCAGGACAAGCGCAGCAGCCCGCCGGCCCTGGTACGGGTGCTGGGGGCGATCCAGCAGCAGGCGGTGGAAGATGCGCAGATCATTCCGGTGAGCGTGTTCTGGGGGCAGTCGCCGGACCGCGAGACCAGCCCCTGGAAGCTGCTGTTCGCCGACGACTGGGCGGTGACGGGGCGCCTGCGCCGGCTGGTCACCATCCTGATTCTCGGGCGCAAGACCCGGGTACAGTTCTCCGCGCCGATCCACCTGCGCGAGCTGGTGAACCAGGGCAAGGGACCGGAGCGGACCCTGCGCATGGTGCAGCGCATCCTGCGGGTGCACTTCCGCAATCAGAAGACGGCGGTGATCGGCCCGGACGTGTCTCACCGGCGCAACTTGGTGAAGGGGCTGGTCCACGGGCCCCAGGTACGCCAGGCCATCGCCGAGGAAATGGAGCGGGACAAGGTTCCCGTGGACAAGGCCGAGGCCCAGGCGCTGCGCTATGCCAACGAGATCGCCTCGGACTACACCTACACCGCGATCCGCTTCCTGGAAGTGGTGCTGAGCTGGTTCTGGAACAAGCTCTACGAGGGCATCCGGATCAACCACATCGAGGGCGTGCAGGATGTCGCCCAAGGCCACGAAGTCATCTACGTGCCCTGCCACCGCAGCCACATCGACTACCTGCTGCTGTCCTACCTGCTGTTCCGCAACGGCCTGACGCCGCCCCACATCGCCGCCGGCATCAACCTGAACATGCCGGTGATCGGCGGCCTGCTGCGCCGGGGCGGAGCCTTCTTCATGCGCCGTACCTTCAAGGGCAACCCACTCTATACGGCGGTGTTCAACGAATACCTGCACACCCTGTTCAGCCGTGGGTTCCCGGTGGAGTACTTCGTGGAGGGCGGCCGCTCGCGCACCGGGCGCATGCTGCACCCGAAGACCGGCATGCTGGCGATCACCCTGCGCAGCTTCCTGCGCTCGTCCCGCCTGCCCATTGTCTTCGTCCCGGTGTACATCGGCTACGAACGGGTGCTGGAGGGCCGCACCTACCTGGGCGAGCTGCGCGGCGCGAGCAAGAAGAAAGAGTCGATCTTCGACCTGTTCAAGGTGCTCAACGCCATTCGCCAGCAACGCTTCGGCTCGGTCTCGGTGAACTTCGGCGAACCGATCAAGCTGGCGGAATTCCTCGACCAGCGCCAGCCGGACTGGCGCGACCAGGCGCTGGGCCCCGACTACCGGCCGGACTGGCTGAGCGACACCACCAACCAATTGGCGGTCACGGTGGCGCGCCGGCTCAACGACGCGGCGGCCATCAACCCGGTCAACCTGGTGGCCCTGGCGCTGCTTTCCACCAGCCGCCTGGCCCTGGACGAGCGCGCCCTGGCGCGCATCCTCGACCTGTACCTGGCACTGTTCCGCCGAGTGCCCTACTCGCCCCACGCGACCCTGCCCGAGGGCGACGGCCAGGCACTCATCGAATACGTGCGCAGCATGAACCTGCTGGCGGAACAGAACGACGCCTTGGGCCGCATCCTCTACCTGGACGAACAGAACGCGGTGCTGATGACCTACTACCGCAACAACGTCCTGCACGTGTTCGCCCTGCCGGCGCTGCTGGCCTGTTTCTTCCAGAGCAGCTCGCGGATGAGCCGGGAGCAGATCCTGCGCTTCACCAAGGCCCTCTACCCCTACTTGCAGGCGGAGCTGTTCATCCGTTGGGACGTGGACGAGCTGGACGCGGTGGTGGACGAGTGGCTGGCGGCGTTCGTGGAACAAGGGCTACTGCGGACCGAAGGGGATGTCTACGTGCGGCCAGCGCCCAGCTCGCGGCAGTTCGTCCTCCTTACCCTGCTATCCCGGGCCATCGTGCAGACCCTGCAGCGCTTCTACATGGCCATCGCCCTGCTGCTCAACGTCGGCCAGCACGGGCTGACGGCGGAAGAGCTGGAAAACCTCTGCACGGTGATGGCCCAGCGCCTGTCGATTCTGCATGGGCTGAACGCCCCGGAATTCTTTGACAAGAGCCTGTTCCGCCGCTTCATCCAGACCTTGCTGGACCAACGGGGGCTGCGCCAGGACGAGGCCGGCAAGCTGAGTTACCACCCGCTCCTGGGCGAAGTGGTGGAAGGCGCCGCGAAACGGGTGCTGCCCGCGGAAATCCGCCTGTCCATCCGTCAGGTGACCCAGGATCGCCCCGGCGAGCCGGACGAACCCCGGGAACCGCCCGAGGCGCTTCCGCCGGGCGCCGCCTGACGGATCGCGCCGGGCGTTTGCGCAACTTCCCCGGGCGGTCGCTGTCGGACGGGCGTTGTTCGCCGTCAACGAGATCGCCCATGCTTCGACCCGTCCTGTACCTGTCAGCGGCCCTGCTGCTCTCCGCCTGCAGCCTCGGCCGGACACCGGCCAGTCTGCGGGGCGAGGTCTTCTACCATGCCCATGAGGACCTGCCGGACGATGCGGTGCTCAGCGTGCGCCTGTTGGACCTGACCCGCGCGGACGAGCCGCCCCGGGAACTCGCCCGGCAGCAGGAATGGGTGCGCGGCCCGGTGCCCAGGCGCTTCCATCTGCTCTACGACCCGGCCGATATCCACCCCGGCCACAGCTATGCGATCCAGGCGCGCATCCAGTATGGCGAGCGCCTGCTTTACATCAACACGGTGCACCACGGCGTGCTGCTGGACGGCAGCGACCCGCAGCCGGTGAGGGTGCGGGTCGCCGCCCTGCATTGAGACACCACCTCGCCCGGCTCACTTTTTGGCTTGCTGGTACAGCGGCATGACCTTGGGAATGGCCGCCTTCAGCGAGGCGATGCGCGAGCCGGAGGACGGGTGGGTGCTCATGAACTCCGGCGGCGCGCCCTCGCTGGCCTTGCTCATCTTGTCCCACAGGCTCAGGGCGGCGTTGGGGTCGTAGCCGGCGCGGGCGGCCAGTTCCAAGCCGATGAGGTCCGCCTCGTTCTCGTTGGCGCGGCTGTTGGGCAAGGTCATCAGGTATTCCACGCCAGTGTTGGCCAGTTGCAGGCTCCCCTCGCTGACACCGAGGGCCGCCCCCATCTGGGACGCCACTTGCACGCCATAAGCCTTGGACATGGCCTCGCGGCCGTGCTCGCGCAAGGCGTGGGCGATTTCGTGGCCCATGACGGCGGCCAGCTCGTCGTCGGTCAACTTGAGCTGCTCGATCAAGCCGCTGTAGACGATGATCTTGCCGCCCGGCCCGCAGTTGGCATTGAGCTCCTCGCTGTCGATCACGTTGGTTTCCCAGGCCCATTGCGCCGCATCGGGACGAAAGACCGGCGCCTGGGCGATCAGCCGGCGGGCCACCGCGTCGACACGCCGGGCGTCCGCGCCGCTCTTCTCTAGCACACCCTTGCTCGACGCCTCCTGCAAGGTCTGGGCATAGGACTGGGCATACATCGCGTCCACCTGCTGGCTGGACAACAGGCTGAACATGTACTGCTTGCGCTCCACGCCCACCGCGCCGCCGCTGGTGGTATTCACCGCCTGGCAACCGGCCAGTAGCAGAGGCGCGAACAGGACGGGCGAAAGGTACCGGGTACGGGTCATGACTGATTGCCCTCGAAAGCAGCCCGGACGGGCGAGTTGAATCGGTCTCGGCTTGCATAAAGGAAGGTCATCCACTTTCCTTGAGGCAAGCCGCACGGCGGAGACGAGGCCGCCGATGCGCGCGGAGCATGGAGCTCGCACTGTTTCCACTTCGATGCCTAACGCTTGCCCAAGGTTTGCCGATAAGGCTGACGAGCGCAACTGAGACCCCCGGAGCTTCTATGAAATTCAAATCCATTCAGTTTTCAGTGGCCGCGCTGGCGAGCGCCTGCGTCCTGGCCGTTGTGGTGGCTTTGGTGCTATACGCGCTGTTCGCGGGGGCAAGGACCCAGGACACGATCCAGAACCACACCCGTACCCTGTTCCGCCAAGTGCTCGATGAGCGCCTGATGACGATGGCGCGCGAACAGGTGGGGCAGATCCAGCGCAGCCTGGAATACCCCCTCACGCTGGCCACCAGCCTGGCCCAGACCAATGCCCTCATGGGGCAGACGAACGCCGACGGAACGCCGGCCTTGAGCCTGAGCCGGGAAGAACTGTCCACGCTGCTGCGCAACACGGTGGCGGCCAACCCCAAGGTGATCGACGCCTATATCGGTTGGGAAGCCAATGCCTTCGACCGTAACGACGACCTCTATGCCAATCAGCCGGGCTACGACGCCAGCGGACGCTTCGCGCCCTGGTGGTACCGCCGCGCCGACGGCACGCTGACCATGGAGCCCCTGGGGGCCACCATGCTCAGCGAGAAACGCCTGCCCACTGGCGTGCGCGAAGGCGAGTACTACCTGTGCCCGCGCGAAACCAAGCGCACCTGTATCGTCGATCCCGCGCCCTACGAGATGGGCGGCAAGACCGTGCTGCTGTCGTCCTTCAACGTGCCGATCCTGGTCAACGGCGCCTTCCGCGGGGTAGCCGGCGTCGACTTGTCCCTGGATTTCATCCAGCAGTCCCTGGTGGCCGCCAACCAGCAGCTCTATGACGGCGCCGGCCGCATGATGCTGATCTCCACCAACCAGCGCCTGGTGGCCTACACCAGCGATGCCGGCAAATTGGGCACGCCGGCGACGGAAACGCTGAGCGGCAAGCTGGCCGAGGAGCTCCAGCGTCTTCAAGGCGACCAACCGCTCTACCAGGTCGACGAGGCCGGAGGGCGCATCCTGCTGCTGGTACCCTTCACGATCAGCGACACCCAAACCCGCTGGATTCTGGGCATCGACCTGCCGATACAGACCGTCATGGCCGACCTGGAAAACCTCCAACAGGACTTCAGCGCGCGGCGCGACGAGGAAATCTTCGGCATGACCGTGACCGGCCTCGTGGTCGCTGCCCTGGCCCTGGTGCTGGTGTGGCTGCTCGGCTACGGCATCGCCCGCCCGCTACGGCAGATGGTGACGATGCTCGACGACATCGCCCAGGGCGAAGGCGACCTCACGCGCCGCCTGCAAGTCGGCCGGCGCGACGAACTCGGTGCCATCGCCACGGGCTTCAACACCTTCCTGGCCAAGCTGCAAGCCATGTTCGGCGATGTGGTGGCCTCGGTGCAGAAGGTCAGCGACGCCTCCGAGCACACCGCCGACATCGCCATTCGCACCAACCAGGGCATCCAGAAGCAGATGTCGGAGATCGACCAAGTGGCCACGGCCATCCATGAGATGACCGCCACCGCCCAAGACGTGGCGCAGAACGCCAGCCGCGCCGCCGAGGCGGCGAGCCACGCGGATGACGCCGCGAACCGAGGCCGCCAGGTGGTGGACAGCACCGCCCGCGCCATCGCCGACCTGGCCGGCGAGATCGGCCGGGCTGTCGGCGTGGTGCAGACCCTGGCCCGCGACAGCGAGAACATCAACGCGATCCTCGTGGCGATCCGCAGCATCGCCGAGCAGACCAACCTGCTGGCCCTCAACGCGGCCATCGAGGCGGCGCGAGCCGGCGAACAGGGACGCGGCTTCGCCGTGGTCGCCGACGAAGTCCGCAACCTGGCCCAGAAGACCCAGCAGGCCACGGAAGAAATCCAGACGATGATCCAGCAGTTGCAGGGCGGCACCCACCAAGTGGTGAAGGTCATGGAAGAGAGCCAGGCGAAGACCGACGACAGCGTGCGCCACGCCAACGAAGCGGCCGAGGCGCTGGACGCTATCACCCAGGCGGTTTCGGTGATTAACGACATGAACACTCAGATCGCCAGCGCCGCCGAGGAGCAGAGCGCGGTGGCCGAGGACATCAACCGCAACGTGACCAATATCGGCCAGGTGGCGGCGGAGGTGGCCAGCGGCGCCGACGAGGCCAGCGCCGCCAGCGGCGACCTGACCCGGCTCGCCGAGCAGCAGCGCCGGCTGGTCAATCAGTTCAAGGTCTAGGAAGCATCAGGCCGAGGTCAGGCACGCCGGGCCCTCGAGGCTCGGATCGTTCACCAGGGTGGCCAGGGCGCGCTCCCGCAGGACGGGAGAGGCGCCCCGCAGCAAGGGTTGCAGGGACTCCAACGGCGCCTCCGGGTCCAGCCAGCGCCGCGCCCCGGCTTCGTCCAGCACCAGGGGCCGGCGCATGTCGGCCACGGCCTGGGTGACCATCGCCACGCTCAGGTAGTCGTGGTCCCCCGCCGGGTAAGCTTCCCAGACGGCGGCCAGGTGCAACAGCCCGCCATCGCCACTCATCCAGTAGGGTCGTTTGCGCACTCCCCGCCACTCGTAGAACCCATTGGCCGGCAACAGGCAGCGGCGCAGCCGGAACGCCTCGCGGAACATCGGCTGCTCGGCGAGGGTTTCCGCGCGGGCATGGGCGGGTGTACGGGTCAGGTCGGTCAGCCAGGCGGGGGTCAGCCCCCAGCGCGCCAGGTCGGCCCTCAGGGTCTGGGCATCTCCGCGCAGCATCAGTACTCGCGCGCCGGGCGCCAGGTTCCAGCGTGGCGGCAAGTCGTCGGGGAAACCCGGGGTGGCCGCCAGGGCCGGAGGCCAGCGGAACAGGGCGAAACGTCCACTCATGGGAAACGGAGTACTCGTCGGGAGGTCAGCAGAGCAGCATGCCGGGCACGGACGGGGTGTCCGGCTCGTCGCCCGGCAGCGGCTGCGCGGCATTGTACGCCTGGATCAATTGCCGCGCCCGCCCGGCCTCGGCGTCCGGGACCAGCAGGCCAAGCAGCCCGCCCAGGGGCAATTCGCCCACCGCGCCGAGCAGGTGGCCGCCGGTGAGGTGCGCCTCGATGCCCTCGCTGGCCAGCATCCCCAACAGCATCTGGGCTTCCAGCAGGTCGCGGGGTTCGTAGACGCGCTGCATTACTCATCCTCCCGGCGCACGTCCAGGCTCCAGGCCTGGCCGTCGGTGCGCAGGTCGAACAGGACCGGACGGCAGCACACCTGACAGTCCTCGACATAGCGTTGGTCGCCACCCGACAGGTCGAGAACGGTTTCCACCGGCTCGCCGCAATACGGGCAGCTATACACCTGGGGTTCCAGCATTCGGGCCTCCACTGTGACTTGCGGGTATAATCGCCGGTCTACTCCAGGCTCCGCAGAGAAGCCGCATCGTCATTCAGCCGCCTACACCGGATACCAGAACAAGATGGGCGAATTCGAAGCCATCCGACCCTACGCCGACGCCGAAGTCCCCGAAATCCTCTCCCGGCTGTGCGCCGACGAAGCGTTTCTCGACAGCCTGACCCGTTTCCGCTTCCCCCGCCTGGCCGGTCCCCTCGGCTGGCTGCTCAAACCTTTTATAGCCCATCGGCTGCGCCGCGTATGCGCCGGCATCCGCACCGTGGCCCAATTGCAGGAAAAGATCGAACCCTACGTCGACCGCACCGTCGAGCATGCCACCGACGGCATCTGCTACTCGGGGCTGGAACGGCTCAAGCGGGGACGCTCCTACCTGTTCCTGGCCAATCACCGGGACATCGTGATGGACCCGGCGTTCGTGAACTACGCGCTGTATCACGCCAGCCTGCCGACCCCCCGCATCGCCATTGGCGACAACCTGCTGCAAAAGCCTTTCGTCAGCGACCTGATGCGGTTGAACAAGAGCTTCATCGTGCACCGCTCCTTGAGCGGCCGGCGGGAGAAGCTCGCGGCCTTCCAGTTGCTCTCCGCCTACATCAACCATTCGATCCGCCACGACGGCGAATCGATCTGGATCGCCCAGGCCGAGGGCCGGGCCAAGGACGGCGACGACCGCACCGACTCGGCGATCCTCAAGATGTTCCACATGAGCCGCAAGGATGAGCCGTTCTCTCGGGTGATCGGCGAACTGGGGCTGATCCCGGTCGCCATCAGCTACGAGTACGACCCCTGCGACCTGGCCAAGGCGCGGGAGCTGGAAATCCGCGCGCGCACCGGTGGCTACGCCAAGGCGCCGGGCGAGGACGATGCCAGCATCGCCTTGGGGATCACGGGCTACAAGGGGCGCGTGCATATCCATTTCGCCGAGGAGATCGGCGATGTCCTAGACGATCCCAAGCAACTGGCCAGCGAAGTGGACCGGCGCATCCTCGGCAACTACCGGCTGTTCCCGGTCCACTACCTGGCCTACGCCCAGTGGGAAGGCCGCGACCCGGCCCTCGACGTACCCGCCGCCGAGACCCTGTTCCCCACGGCTGAGGTGGAGCGCGCCCGCGCCGAGCTGCGCAGGCGCCTGGAGGCCTGTACCGCGGAACAACGCCCCTACCTGGTGCTGCAGTACGCAAACCCGGTGCGCAACCAATATCGGGTCAAGGCCGGCCTGCCCCTCTGATCTCGCTGGCCTCGCCCGGGGTCGGACGAAGCCCGTCGGCTTGTCCCGGAAGCGAGTACCGTTCAAGGCGCTGTTGGCCCGGCGAGGAGCGGTCCGGGCGGCAGTCGGCGCTTGGGCGAGCACAGCGCCTGCGTGGGACGACGACATTCCTGCCAGGTAGCGATCAGCCGATGAGCCAAGCCCAAGAACCGGCCCGCGAGAAGAAACCAAGCGGACAATGCGCGGGCATCGACGGTGATCCGATGCGTCAAACAGAACGGCGCGCGACGCGGTAGCAGCCGAGCGATCAAGCGCGACGTATTCGGATAGGGCGCCTGGCGGCCTATCCAGCGGGCCGCCAGTCGAAGCGAGCCCCCGGGCCGATGCCGACGCCGGGGGGATGAAGAATCACTGCTGGGACAGCAACTGGCCGATATTCGGGTCCTTGAAGACGCGGGTCAGGGCATCGCTGAGCACTTCGCTGACCAGTTTGGTGTTGGTCTGCTCGTTGGGCGCGGAGCCGAAACGCTGGTTCATCGAGGCGGCATAGCGGCCCGTGAAGCGCCGCGCGCTGTTCTGCACGTCGGCGCGGAACGCCGCCTTGATATCGGCCTGGGTGACGTAGACGCCCTCCTTGGGCGACTGGTACTTCAGTTCAGTCAAGGTCAGGGTCAATTGGGGCGCGTTGTAGGCGTTGGGAGAGGGGGTGAAGCCCAGCAGCCGCACCGCTGCCTCGGTCTCGGCCTGCAGCTTCGGCAGCAGGTCCTGCCCCTGGACACTGATGTTGCTGGTCTCGGCATAGAGACCGCCGCGGGTTCCGAGAACCGGAGAGGGGCGGCCGTCCACCACGCGAACGCTGACCGGCTGCCCTTGACCGATGGGGGTCAGCGGGCCGATGAGCTTGGGTTGGGGGCTAAGTTGCTGGGGGCTGAGCGCACAACCCGCGAGGGCCAGGCCGATGCCTGCCAGAAGACCGAGCGACGCACGTTTCAGCATGCTGGATATCTCCATGAGGGGGGACGCGAAATGCGGCAGTATAACCAGCGCCGCATCCCGTCGACAGGTGAAGGCTCAGACTGCCGGCGCGTTGGCGGGGTTCCTGTCACCGCGCGGTCACGGAACCATGGGATAACGGGAGCCCGCCTCGGGAGATCGCCATGTTGAGCCTGCTCGCCGCCCTGTTCCTGCCACGCCCGCCGTTGCGTGACTTCGCCCTGCTGGACGGCGAAGGACGTTGCCGCGCGTTCCATCGTGCCCGCCAGGCGCCGGCCGCCCACGGCTGGGTCGAGGTGAGCGAAACCCGCCTCTCCTGGCTCGGGCATCCCCTTCCCTCCCGCGCCCGGCTCGATCGCCGCCCGCGCGCCGCCGGCCGCGACCTGAAGGCTTATCCCGCCTGATCGCCGCGCCGAGCAAGAAAGTCACCGGGAAAGGACACTTTTCCGATTTCGCCGCTATAATCGCCCGACTATAAGGCAGGCCCCGAGTGAAACAGGCGCCGGCGCCACGATCGGCGCCCAGGCTCGTTTCCCGGAGGACCGCCGCTTCGCGCTGTCCCCGGCCAGCCGCCTCTTCCCGCCCGTAACGCTAGCGCTTTGCTTCCGTGCAGCGTTTTCGCCGCACCGGTGGCTGAGGTACGCGCCTGGAACCGCGCCTTTCGAGGTTCACGTTTCCAAAAGAACGTGAGTGACGGTTTCACAACTTCACAAGAGTGTGGCGAGCACATGAACAGTTCTGCGTCTGCAACGAACATCACCTCCGCTATCGCGCCTCATCGAAACATCATGACCTGTACCTGAGGGCCGGCCGTTCCGGCCCGACCGCAGGCGAACGCCGCGCCCCGCTCACGAAGCCCAGCCGCTTCGAGCCGCGCGCAAGGCGTTCCGGCGAACACCGTTCGCCTTCATGCGACGAATCCAGAACGGCGGCCCCGGCGAGCGCCCGGGACACCTCCCTCCTCTCGCCAATCCAACCGATGACGTGCCAGCACGTTCGGGGCCGCCTGCCATCCAATCTAGGCGATGCTGTTTTTTGGAGAAGCGTTAATGACGCAACACGATAACGAAGCGGTGGACATGCTGCTGGTAGGCGCCGGCATCATGAGCGCGACCTTGGGCGTCCTGCTCAAGGAGCTCGACCCCTCGATCCGGATGGAGGTGGTGGAGCTGCGCGAGGCGGGCGCCACCGAAAGCTCGAATCCCTGGAACAATGCCGGAACGGGCCACGCGGGCCTGTGCGAGCTGAACTACACACCCCAGGCGGCGGACGGCTCCATCGACATCAAGAAAGCCGTGCACATCAATAGCCAGTTCGAGGTCTCCAAGCAGTTCTGGTCCTACCTGGTGGCCAAGGGCACCTTCGGCTCGCCGAAATCTTTCATCAACCCGGTCCCGCACTTGAGTTTCGTCCAGGGCGAGAAGGGTATCGCCTACCTGAAGAAACGCTTCGCCGTCCTGAGCCGCCACCATGCCTTCGCGGACATGGAATATTCCGAGGAGATGGCCACCCTGGCGCAGTGGATGCCCCTGATGATGGCGGGGCGCGCCGCCGACGAGGCCCTCGCCGCGACCCGCGTCGCCGGCGGCACCGACGTCAACTTCGGGGCGCTGACCACCCAATTGCTGAAACACCTTTCCAGCCAGCCCGGCAGCCAGGTTCGCTATGGCCAGCGGGTCACCGGCCTGTCCCGGCACGGGGACGGCTGGCGCGTTTCCATCAAGGACGAACGCAGCGGCGCCACTCGCCAAGTGAATGCCCGCTTCGTCTTCCTCGGCGCGGGCGGCGCGGCGCTGCCGTTGCTGCAAATGTCCGGCATTCCCGAAGGCAAGGGATTCGGCGGCTTCCCGGTGAGCGGCCAGTGGCTGCGCTGCGACAACCCCGACGTGGTGCGCCAGCACGAGGCCAAGGTCTACAGCCAGGCCGCGGTAGGCTCGCCGCCGATGTCGGTGCCGCACCTGGACACCCGCGTGGTGGATGGCAAGAAGTCCCTGCTGTTCGGCCCTTACGCCGGCTTCACCACCAAGTTCCTCAAACAGGGCTCGCTGCTGGACCTGCCGCGCTCGATCCGCCTGGGCAATATCGGGCCGATGCTGGCCGTGGCGCGGGACAACATGGACCTGACCCGCTACCTGATCAATGAGGTGCGGCAAAGCATGGAACAGCGCCTGGAATCGTTGCGGCGCTTCTACCCGCAGGCGAAGGCCGAGGACTGGCGCCTGGAAATCGCCGGTCAACGGGTGCAGATCATCAAGAAAGACCCGAAGAAAGGCGGTGTGCTGCAATTCGGTACGGAGCTGGTGGCGGCCCACGACGGCAGTATCGCCGCCCTGCTGGGCGCCTCGCCTGGCGCCTCGGTCACCGTGTCGATCATGCTGGAGCTGATCGAGCGCTGCTTCCCGGCGCGCAAAGCCGAGTGGGCAACCAAGCTTCAGGACATCTTCCCGGCCCGGGAAAAGACCTTGGAGACCGACGCCGCGCTGTACCGCGAGATTAGCCGCAAGTCGGACGAGACCCTGCAACTCCTGGCGCCCCATCCGGTGCAGGAAAGCCAGGCGGTTCCGTTGCGCCCTTGAACCCGCCCATGAAAAAGCCGCCCACGGGCGGCTTTTTCAATGCCCGCGCGGCTCAAGCTTGGACGGCGCGCACCGCTTCGATATAGGGCGCGGCTTGGCGCTGGTCTTGAACCAGGGCGATGAAGTCCTCGCCCCGGGCATTCCGGGCCCCCACGTCAAAACCCGCCTCGCGGAAGAAATCGAGGAACCGCACGAAATCGTCGGCGCGTAGCCCCCGGTATGCCTTGATCAGCTTGTGCAGCGAGGGCGGGGTGTCGTCCGCCGGCTCCACCGCCAGGAACAGCTTGACCGCCTCGTCGGAAATCGCCTCGCCAATCACCTGTTGCTTGTCTTTACGCATCGTCATCTCTCAGCGCCGGATACCGGCGGGCAGTTTACCCATGCCCGGCGCGGCGGCTCAACGCACCCGCGCCGCGCCGCTGTGCAGGTCGGCCCAGACGTGGCCATTGGCATAGACCAGGAACTGGCAATAGACGGGACCGTTGCGCAGCAGGTCGAGCACCGCCGCGTACTGGGTCATCGGGTAGTTCAGGCTCAAGGTACGACTCTGCTCGTCGTAGCTTGGCCGCTTGAGACTCTTGCCCTCGCTGTCGAAGGCGATCACGACCTGCAGCGGCGACGGCTGCTTGCCGAGGGTCTTGCCCTTGAGCCGCAGCCAGGTGGGCGTGGTGATGGGAATCGGTTGCTGGCTGGACTGGCGCTGGTTGCCGAGCACGATGGCGTATTCGGTGATCTGCGCGACCTGCTGCTGTTCCGGCCGTTCCTGCCGCAGCCCGGCATCGTCCGGCGGCAGGAACTGGGCGTGGGACACGGCGTTGTCCGCCGCGAACACCGGCGAGCTGAGCGCCAGGACGCAGCAAAGGATGTGGAAGCGGCTGACCATGATCGACTCCAGGCGGGCAAGGCCGGCACTCTAGCACGGGGCTTCGCGAGCATCGCGCTGTCGGCACGAGACAACCGCAGTGGGAGGAGAGCCGGGCGGCGCCTCCCGACGCCGACAAAGACTACCAAGCGCCGCCGAAACGGCTCAGAGCCCCTTCACCGCATAGATACCGGCCGCGTTGCGCCAATAGCCTTTGTAGTCCATGCCGTAGCCGAAGATGTAACGGTCGACGCAGGAGAGCCCGACATAGTCGGCCTTCAGCCCCGGGCGCGCCTTGCGGTCGTGGGCCTTGTCGATCAACACGGCGATGTGTACCGCCGAGGCGCCGGCATGCTGGCAGAAATCGCTGATCGCTCCGAGGGTGTGCCCTTCGTCGAGGATGTCGTCGATGATCAGCACGTCGCGGTCGATGAAGGAAATTTCCGGCTTGGCCTTCCAGAACAGCTCGCCGCCGCTGGTTTCGTTGCGGTAGCGGGTAGCGTGCAGGTAGGACAGTTCCAGGGGGAAGTTCAGCTTCGGCAAGAGCTTGCCGGCGAAGATCAGGCCGCCGTTCATCACGCAGAAAACCACGGGGTTGCGTTCGGCCAGGTCGGCGTTGATCGTCGTGGCGACCTGGGCGATGGCCGCCTCGACCTGGGCGTCGGTGTAGAGGCAGTCGGCTTCCGCCATGACTTGGCGGATATGCGCGAGATCGGCGGGCATCTTGGATTCCTCAGTGCGTGACCGGGCCCGGCATCGCCGGGAGTGGTCGAAGCGAAAAGCCGGCAAAGGTACTCATCCGCCCCCGACCGGGCAACCCCCGGGAAGGGTCGAACGACGAATGTCGCCCTCGACCTTGACCTGGTTGGATGGGGAAACGACATAAAGCGTCGAGAGTCGGACGAGGATGCAGCATTGGGTGGGGCCAATGCTTTAATCTAACGCAATTTTTTTGCCAGCCCGCCGGAGAACCTCCATGCCCGTCCGTGAGATCCGCCACCCGCTGATCCGCCACAAGCTCGGCCTGATGCGCCGCGCCGATATCAGCACCAAGAATTTCCGCGAACTGGCCCAGGAAGTCGGCGCCTTGCTCACCTACGAAGCGACCAACGACCTGCCGCTGGAAAGCTATACCCTGGAAGGCTGGTGCGGCCCGGTGACCGCCGAGAAGATTTCCGGCAAGAAAATCACCGTGGTGCCGATCCTGCGCGCCGGCATCGGCATGCTCGACGGCGTGCTCAGCCTCATCCCGGGGGCCCGGGTCAGCGCCGTGGGCGTCGCGCGCAACGAAGAGACCCTCGAAGCCCGGACCTACCTGGAGAAGCTGGTGCCGGAAATCGACGAGCGCCTGGCGATGATCATCGACCCCATGCTCGCCACTGGCGGCTCGATGGTCGCCACCATCGACCTGTTGAAGAAGGCGGGCTGCCGGGAAATCCGCGCCATGGTGCTGGTGGCGGCCCCCGAGGGCATCCGCGCGGTCAGCAAGGCCCACCCGGACGTGACGATCTACACCGCCTCGATCGACGAGCGCCTGAACGAGGACGGCTACATCATCCCCGGCCTGGGCGACGCCGGCGACAAGATCTTCGGCACCAAGCAGAAAGAAGTCTGACCCGCCGCCGGCCGCTCCCGGCCGGCCTCGGTTCCCCACGGCCCACCCACCACGGAATCTCTCGATGCAGCAGTACGACGACCCGCTCTGGCGCCAGATCATCGCCGGCGCCCAGATGCTTTTCGTGGCCTTCGGCGCGCTGGTGCTGATGCCGTTGATCACCGGCATGGACCCCAACGTGGCCCTGTTCACCGCCGGCTTCGGCACCTTGCTATTCCAACTGGTCACCGGCCGCCAGGTACCGGTGTTCCTCGCCTCCAGCTTCGCCTTCATCGCCCCGATCATCGCCGCCAAGGCCGAGTTCGGGCTGCCCGCCACCCTGGGCGGCGTGGTGGCCGCGGGGTTCATCTACACCTTCCTGGGCCTGGCGGTGAAGCTCAAGGGCACGGGTTTCATCGATCGCCTGTTGCCGCCCGTGGTGATCGCCCCGGTGATCATCTCCATCGGCCTCGGCCTGTCGCCCGTGGCGGCCAACATGGCCATGGGCAAGTCCGGCGATGGCGCCGCCCAACTGGTGCCCTACGACCTCGCCATGTTCATTTCCATGCCGGCATTGCTCACCACGCTGATCGTGGCGGTGTTCGGCAAGGGCATCTTCCGCCTGGTGCCGATTCTCGCCGGCGTCGCGGTGGGCTACGGCCTCTCCTTCGCCTTCGGCATCGTCGACACCCACGCCATCGCCGCCGCGCCCTGGCTGGCGGTCCCCGCGTTCGTCGCCCCGGAGTTCCACTGGGGAGCGATCCTCTTCATGGTCCCGGTCGCCCTAGCCCCGGCCATCGAGCACATCGGCGGAGTGATCGCCGTGGGCGGGGTGACCGGCCAGAACTACCTGAAGAAGCCGGGCCTGCACCGCACCCTGCTGGGCGATGGCCTGGCGACCAGCGCCGCCGGCCTGTTCGGTGGGCCGCCGAACACCACCTACGCCGAGGTCACCGGGGCTGTGATGCTGACCCGCAACTTCAACCCGAAGGTCATGACCTGGGCCGCCGTCTTCGCCCTCGTCCTGGCGTTCATCGGCAAGTTCGGCGCCAGCCTGCAAAGCATCCCGGTGCCGGTCATGGGCGGCATCCTATGCCTGCTGTTCGGCTCCATCGCGGTGGTGGGCCTGAACACCCTGATCCGTCACCAAGTGGACCTTTCCCTGGCACGCAACCTGGTGATCGTCTCGGTGACCCTGGTGTTCGGCATCGGCGGCATCGTCATCGGCAACGGCGAGATCGGCCTCAAGGGCATTTCCCTCTGCGGGATCATCGCCATCGCCCTCAACCTGCTGCTGCCCGGCCATGACAGTTGGCGCAACAAGGCCCTTGGGGACGAGACGCCGCCGTCCTGAGGCGAGGGTTCAGCGCATCGCGGGCGGCCGCTGTCTCGCCGTCCGCGCCCGCCAAATCCGCACGTTTCCCGTGGTTGTAGAAAGGCCGGCGCTGCGCTACCGTCCCCCGGCTCGACCTTCCGCTTCCGACGAGACGTCCATGAGCGTGGCTCCCATTCTGATCACCGGCGCCGGTCAACGCATCGGCCTGTATTGCGCCGAACGCTTGCTGGACGACGGCCATGAGCTGATCGTCAGCTACCGCCGCGAGCGAGATGCCATCGCCCGCCTACGCGAGCGCGGCGCTCTGACCTTGCGCGCCGACCTGTCCGAGCCCCAAGGCATCGAGGCATTCGTCGACACCCTGAAGTCTCACACCGACCGCCTGCGGGCGATCGTGCACAACGCCTCCGAGTGGCGCGCCGAACGCGAGGGCCACGAAGCCGAGGACTTCCAGCGGATGATCGGCGTGCATATGCTCGCTCCTTACCTGATCAACCTGCGCTGCGCCGACCTGCTGCGGCGCTCGCCGACGGCGGACATCGTGCACCTGGGCGACGATGTGGTGCGCAAGGGCAGCGCCGATCACATCGCCTACTGCGCCAGCAAGGCCGGCCTGCAGAGCCTGACCCAATCCTTCGCCGCCCGCTACGCCCCGGCGATCAAGGTCAACGGCATCGCCCCGGCGCTGATCCTGTTCAACGAAGGCGACGACGACGCCTACCGCGAGAAGGCCCTGGCCAAATCCGCCCTGGGTTTCGAGCCCGGCCCGGCGGTGATCTACCAGAGCCTGCGCTACCTGCTGGACAATCCCTACGTCACCGGCACTATCCTTTCCGTGAACGGCGGCCGCCACCTCAAGTGAGCGCCGCGAGGACCTTTCGATGACCCCACAGCTGTCCGAACACTACCGCGAAATCCTCCTGGGCCTGGGCGAAGACCCCGAACGCGAAGGCCTGCTGGACACGCCCAAGCGCGCCGCCAAGGCCATGCAGTACCTGTGCAACGGCTACGGCAAGAGCGTGGAGGAGGTGGTGAACGGCGCGCTGTTCGCCTCCGATAACGACGAGATGGTGATCGTCAAGGACGTGGAGCTGTACTCCTTGTGCGAGCACCACCTGCTGCCCTTCATCGGCAAGGCTCACGTCGCCTACATGCCCACCGGACGCGTGCTGGGCCTGTCGAAGGTCGCGCGCATCGTCGACATGTACGCCCGCCGCCTGCAAATCCAGGAGAACCTCACCCGGCAGATCGCCGAGGCCATCGCCGGGGTCACCCAGGCCGCCGGCGTCGCGGTGGTGATCGAGGCCCAGCACATGTGCATGATGATGCGCGGCGTGGAAAAGCAGAACTCGCAGATGGTCACCTCGGTCATGCTCGGGGTCTTCCGCGAATCCAGCACCACCCGCCAGGAATTCCTGCAACTGATCAACCGGAGCCGATGATGCGCCTGGAACCCGGCATGGCGCGCATTCGCGTCAAGGACCTGCGGCTGCGGACCTTCATCGGGATCAAGGAGGAGGAAATCCTCAACAAGCAGGATGTGCTGATCAACCTGACCATCCTCTACCCGGCCGAGGACGCGGTGCGCGACAACGACATCGAGCACGCCCTGAACTATCGCACCATCACCAAGGCGATCATCCACCACGTGGAGGAGAACCGCTTCGCGCTGCTGGAGCGGCTGACCCAGGAAATCCTCGACCTGGTGATGGAACACCCCAGCGTGCGCTATGCCGAAGTGGAAGTGGACAAGCCCCACGCCCTGCGCTTCGCCGAGTCGGTGTCCATTGCCCTGGCGAGCCACCGCTGACCTCCCGATCAAGGAACCCGCCATGACCGATCTCCAACGCCAGGAACTGGAAGCCGCCGCGTTCCGCCGCCTGGTGCAACACCTGCGCGAGCGCACCGACGTGCAGAACATTGACTTGATGAACCTGGCCGGCTTCTGCCGCAATTGCCTGTCGAAGTGGTACAAGGCCGCCGCCGACGAGCGTGGCGTGCCCCTGGAGATGGACGAGGCGCGGGAACGTATCTACGGCATGCCCTACGCAGACTGGAAGGCACGCTACCAGACCGAGGCCAGCGACGCGCAGAAGGCCGCCTTCCAGGGCGGCGCCCGGGCCCGCGCCTTGGAGGACTTCCTGCTCTCCCTGCGCACCGGCGCCCCGCTGTTCGCCGACACCCTGGCCTTCATCGACCAGCACTACGAGTACCAGCCGAGCGCTTTCCGCAACGGCGAGGTGGAAAACGCCGCCGGGCAGAACGAGGGGTCGTGCAAGCTGCTGGGCTTGGCGCTATTGGAAGACTTCAGCCTGGAAGACGCGCTGCTAGCGTTCGGCGAGCACTATCGCAGCGTCCAGGGCGAACCTCATGGGACCGATCACGCCAACATCCGCGCACTGATCGCCCATGGCCTCGCCGGCGTGCATTTCGAACGGCCGCCGCTGCGGCGCAAAGGCTGACTCAGCCGGCGGTGTCCGGGGCCTCGGGGCCCTCGTCGCCGTCGCCGGCGCCTCGCTCGTCCCGCAAGCGCTTCCAGAGACGCTCGGCCCCGGGGAACTCGGTGCCGTAGCTCTCGTCCAGCTCCGATACGTCGTAACGCCGCACGCAGCCTTCTCCCAGGACCGGGGGCGGGCTGGACGCGCCACGCTTGAAGGGGTCGTTCATCGGGCCTCCTGGCGAGACGCCGGGTAGCCGGCCCCGGCTTGGACGCCGGAGCCGCGAGGAAGGGCGCGGGCGACTCAGTCGAAGACCACGGTCTTGTTGTCGTGCACCAGCACCCGATCCTCCAAGTGATAGCGCAGGCCCCGAGCCAACGCCATCTTCTCCACGTCCTTGCCCAGGCGCACCATGTCTTCCACGCTGTCGCGGTGGCTGACGCGTACCACGTCCTGCTCGATGATCGGCCCGGCGTCCAGCTCCTCCGTGACGTAGTGGCAGGTGGCGCCGATCAGCTTCACTCCGCGCAACGAGGCCTGGTGGTACGGCTTGGCGCCGACGAAGGACGGCAGGAAGCTGTGGTGGATATTGATGACCCGGTGGGCATAGCGCTGGCACAGGTCGGGGGGCAGGATTTGCATGTAACGGGCCAGCACCACGACATCGGCCCGGTGCTCCTCCACCAGACGCGACACTTCGTCGAAGGCCGGTTGCTTGTCCTGAGGATCGACCGGGACGTGGTGGTAGGGAATGCCATGCCACTCGACCATGCAGCGCAGCACGTCGTGGTTGGCGATCACGCAGGGAATCTCGCAATCCAGCTCGTCGCTCTGCCAGCGGTGGAGCAGGTCAGCCAGGCAATGGGATTCCCGGCTCGCCATCAGCACCACGCGCTTCCTCACGGCGGAGTCGGTGATCCGCCACTCCATGGAAAACTCCCGGGCAATGGGCGCGAATGCCTGGCGAAACCCGTCCAGGTCGAACGGCAGGGAGTCCGCGCGGATTTCGTGCCGCATGAAGAACCAGCCGCTCTGATTGTCCGAGTGATGGCTGGCCTCGGTGATCCAGCCGTTATAGGTGGCCAGAAAGTTACTGACCTTGGCGACGATACCGACCCGGTCGGGACAGGCGATCACCAGCCGAAAAGTGCGCATGGGTAACTCCAGAACTTCACGAAGCGGCCATTCTAGCCAGAGCGTGGGAAAACTTCAGTAACTCCGAGCCTCGGCGCCCGGCAAGCCCGATAATTGCCTGGCGAATATTCATACGGTTTGAACTCTCGCGGCGGGCGCTTGACGAAATATTTACAAGTTGATTATTCCAACAAAATTTTCCCCTCGTGTTTACTTGTTTAAATGGGCTGACTATTATTGCCCAATGAATTTGTTCCTCCCCATGTACAAGGTAAGCCGTCATGTCGCTGATCAATGAATATCGCACTACAGAAGAGCAGATCAAAGAACTGCAAGAGCGCCTGAAGGCCCTGTCCCAAGACGAAAAACTGAAAAAAGAACTAGAGTTCGAAGGGAAATTGCGCGGCCTCATGGGCGAGTATCAGAAATCCCTTCGCGACATCGTTTCCTTGCTTGATCCCGAATCCAAGCCCGGCAAGGCACCGCGCAGCGTCAAGACCGCACCTGCCAGCAAGCGGGCCCGCAAGGTCAAGCAGTACAAGAACCCCCACACCGGGGAAGTCATCGAAACCAAGGGCGGCAACCACAAGACACTGAAAGAGTGGAAAGCCAAATGGGGCGGCGACGAAGTTGAAGGCTGGGCCACCCTCTTGGGTTGAGCGAAGCCTCGAATAAAAACGCCAGCGAAAGCTGGCGTTTTTATTGGCGGCTCACAGGGTTATAACCCATAGCGCTGCCGCATGTGCCGGGCATGGGCCTGCCACTCCATCAATAGCGACCTGTCGCGTGTATCCGCGTCCCCCAGGCGCTCCGCCAGTGCCTTATCGAAGTCCTCCAGTGTATTTGGCGCGCCCCACTCCACCGCGCTCAAGCGATTCCGGCAGAATGTCTGCCAGCGCGCCCGCTCGTCCTCGTTCAATGTCCAAGGGAAGTTCCGGGCTCGATAGCGGAACAGCAGTTCGGGCAGGCGCGGATCGTCGAATGGCCATGCCTCTCTCGCCAACTCCAGTGGATCGGCCTGGCGCACCCGCTCGCATAAACGCCGATCCCGATCCCCCAGGAATCCCTCGTAGAGTTGTTGTTCCGGATCGTTCACCAGGGCGAACTCGTCGCCGCCGTAAATATGCGCCAGCTTGTCCCGCCACTGGGCCTGCGTCTCGCGCACCTGGGATGCCCGCGCCCGGTAGAGCGCCAAGTCCAGCCCCAGGCGTCGATGATCTTCCTCACGCACCACCGAAAGCGGCGCCACGCTCGGGCAGCGATTGATGTGCAGCAGCTTCAACGGCACCGGTAGCTCACCCTCGGCCAAGTCGGCGCGACGGCTATAGAGCAGCCGCTTCAAGGTCGCCGCGTCTCGCTCCAGGAACGATTCGGTGGGTTGGGCCAGGTCGAGGAGCACCAAGGCATTGCGATTGCGCGGGTGCCAGGCGAGAGGCAAGGCCACCGAGAGGAAATGCCGGTCCGCCGCGAAACGCCCTGACACGTGGACCAGCGGTTGCAGCAAGCGAATGTGTTCCTGGACGCGCTGTTTATGCCGCAGGCGGAAGAAATGCGCATAGAGACGAGGCTGCCGCTCGCGAATCAGCCGCGCCAGAGCGATGGTGGCACGCACATCGGACAGCGCATCGTGGGCATGGGTGTGCTCGATGCCGTTGGCGCGGGTGAGCAGGTCCAGGCGCAGGCTCACCCGCCCCTGCTCTTCCGGCCAGTTCAGGCTCTCGGGGCGCAGGGCATAGGCGGTGCGCACCAGATCGATCAGGTCCCAGCGGCTGTTGCCTCCTTGCCATTCCCGCCCGTAGGGGTCGTGGAAGTTGCGGTACAGGGTGTAGCGGGTGACCTCGTCGTCAAAACGCAGGCTGTTATAGCCGACGGTGCAGGTGCCGGGCTGCGCCAGTTCGGCGTGCAGGCGCGCGACGAAGTGCGCCTCGTCCAGCCCTTTTTCCGCCAGTGTCGCGGGGCGGATACCGGTCACCAGGCAGGCCGCCGGATGAGGCAGGATGTCGTCGGACAGGCGACAGTACAGATTGAGCGGCTCGCCGATGGGGTTGAGGGATTCGTCGGTGCGTATGCCCGCCACCTGCAGGGGCCGGTCGCGGCGCGGGTCGATGCCGGTGGTCTCGTAGTCGTACCAGAAAAGGGTGGAGGTCACGCGGTAGTCCTTGGGGCCGGGCTGGCCGGCGCGGCAAACTTTGAAGGCGCGCACAATGCGGATGGTGGCAACTTGCCGTGGCCGCCGCGCATGCCTAGCATGTGGGCCGCTTTTTACAGCCTTCGGAAGAGAAAAACCATGACTGATGTCCTTGCGCAGAACCCTTATGCGGCGCCCGGCAGCGCCTTGCAGGAACAAACCGCCCAGGCCGCCGTGCCGTCCATCGAGGAAGCCCTGAGCCGCGGCTACGACTTCGAAATCGGCGGGTTGATGAGCGAAGCCTGGAGGCTGGTCAGCGGCACCAAGGGCATCATCATCGGCGGCCTGGTGGTCATGTACGTCGCGCTCTGGGCGCTGATGAGCCTGTTATCGATGCTGGGCATGGCCGGCTTCGCCGGGGTGCTCGGGATCGGCATGCTGGGCGGCGGCGCTGGCTCGGGGTTCACTTTGCTGGCCCTGCTGTTCGGCTTCCTGGTCTTCACCCTGCTGAGCACCGCGATCGCCTACCCCTTCATGGCCGGCATCAGCATGGTGGGTATCCGCCGCGCGGCGGGCCAGCCGGTTCGCTTCAACGAACTGTTCAGCCACTTCGGACGCACCGTGCCGGTGATCGTCACCGCCCTGCTGATGACCCTGCTGACCACCATCGGCTACCTGCTGTTCGTGATCCCGGGCATCTACCTGGCCTTCTGCTACGTGCTGGCGATCCCGCTGGTGGTGGAGCGCGGCCTGTCCCCCTGGCAGGCCCTGGAAGCCTCGCGCAAGGCCATCACCCAGCATTGGTTCAAGGTCTTCGGCCTGTTCCTGGCGGTGAGCGTGGTCATGATGCTCAGCGCCATCCCCTTCGGTATCGGCCTGATCTGGACCTTCCCCTTCGCCGTGCTGACCCTGGGCGTGCTTTACCGCATCATCTTCGGCGTGCTGCCGGTGCCTCGCTGAGGTCCCGCCGCTCCGGTTGCCTCCGCGCCCGGTGCTCGCTAGCATCGGGCCTCACGCCCAGCGACCCGCCGAATGCCCTCGATTCCCACCCCCGTTCGCCCGGCGCCCGCCGGGCGAGACGACCGTCTGGACACCCGCTACCCGGTGGAAACGCCGGAGGGGATCGACCTCGTCCTGCGTCCAGCGGGGCTGCTGCCACGCAGCCTTGCCTACGCCATCGACTTGCTGATACGCGGCGGGCTGGCCCTGGTGCTGTTCTTCGCGCTGCTCGGGCTGGGTCGCCTGGGACTCGGGCTGGGACTGATCCTCACCTTCCTCCTAACCTGGTGGTACATGGTGCTGTTCGAGGTCCTCGCCCAAGGCCGATCCCCCGGCAAGCGGGCCATGGGCCTGCGGGTGGTCCACGATGACGGTACGCCGGTGGGCTGGTCCGCCTCGCTGGTGCGCAACCTGCTGCGCGTGGTGGACATGCTGCCGTTCGGCTACACCCTGGGCATCCTCAGTTGCCTGGCCAACGCGCGCTTCAAGCGCCTGGGCGACCTGGCCGCCGGCACCCTGGTGGTCTATCGCGACGAGGAGCCCGCCGCCCCGGCCCTGCCGGAGGTCCCGTCCCGACGCGCGCCGTTCCCGCTGAGCCGGGAGGAACAGAACGCCCTCCTCGGCTTCGCCGAGCGCCAGGCCAGCCTGTCGGGCGCGCGCCGCGCGGAGCTGGCGGCCCTGCTCGCCGACCATCTGGGCGTGCCGGCGGACCAAGCGGAAGCCCATCTGCACGGAATCGCCCGCGGTCTGGTGGACCCCGTATGAAGCAGCGTCAGTTCGAAGCCCGCTACCAACAGACCTGGGACGCTTTCGCCGGGCAGCTCGACGCCCTGGAGCGTGGCAAGGCCGAGGCCCAGGCGAGCGCGCGCTTCGCCGCCGACTACCGGCGGATCTGCCAGCACGTGGCCCTGGCCGAAGCCCGGGGCTACAGCCGCTACGTGGTGGACCGCCTGCAACGCCTGGCGATGCGCGGGCACCAGCAGTTCTATCGCCATCGCGGCCACCTGGGCGCCGACCTGCTGGGGTTCCTGCTGGCCGGTTTCCCGCGCCTGGTGCGCGCCCACTGGCGTAGCGTGGCCCTGGCCAGCCTGCTGTTCTACGGCAGCCTGCTGCTGATGGGTGGACTGGTGTATGCCTTTCCCGACCTGGTCTACAGCGTGATGGACCCGGCCCAGGTCGCGTCGATGGAAGCCATGTACGACCCGGACGCCCGCCGCATCGGCCCGCTGCACGAGCGCGGCTCGGGCGACGACTGGATGATGTTCGGCCACTACATCATGAACAACATCGGCATCGCCTTCCAAACCTTCGCGGGCGGCCTGTTGTTCGGTCTCGGCAGTCTGTTCTTTCTACTGTTCAACGGCCTCACCATTGGGGCGGTGGCCGGTCACCTGAGCGAAATCGGCTATACCGAGACCTTCTGGTCCTTCGTGGTGGGACATGGCGCCTTCGAGCTGACCGCCATCACCTTCGCCGGCGCCGCCGGGCTGCAACTGGGCGGGGCCCTGCTGGCGCCGGGCCGCCTGCCTCGCACCGAGGCGTTGCGCCGGGCCGCCGCCGAGAGCGTCAAGCTGGTCGCCGGGGTGATCGTCATGCTGTTGATCGCCGCCTTCGTCGAGGCCTATTGGTCCTCCATGCCCCTCGCCCGCCCCGGCATCAAATACGGCGTGGGGGCCGGCCTGTGGCTGCTGGTGGCCGTCTACTTCCTCCGGGTGGGGCGGACTCGCCATGCGCCTGACTGACGCTAGCGTGGCCATCCGGCCGCGCAATGCCTGGGAAGCCATGGACCTCGGGGTCTTGCTGGCTCGACGCCACGCCGGCCTGCTGACCGCCAGTTGGGCGGCGGCGACCCTGCCGGTGTTCGCCTTGCTCACTCTGCTGCTGTGGAGCCATCCCGCCTGGGCACTGTTCTGCTTCTGGCTGCTCAAGCCGATCTTCGATCGGCTGCCGCTGTACATCCTGTCCCGCGCCCTGTTCGGTGATACCCCCCGGTTGAAGGAGGCGCTGCGGGCGTTGCCGCGCCTGGCCCGGCCGCAATGGCTGGCCAGCCTGACCTGGCGTCGCTTGAGCCTGACCCGCAGCTTCGACCTGCCGGTGATGCAACTGGAAGGACTCGCCGGCGCCGAGCGCAGGCGTCGCCTGATCGTGCTCGGCTTCAGCGAGAACCGCGCGGCCAGCCTGCTGACCCTCGTTGGCGTTCACCTGGAGTGGGCGCTCTGGACGGGTCTCACCGCCCTGCTTTTCCTGTTGCTGCCGCAGCAGATCAAGGTGGACATGGACTGGCAGAAGCTCATCGACCTGGCCAGCGACGAGCAGCGCTGGCTGTGGGTGGAACACCTGTCCAACGCCCTTTATGCGCTGCTGCTGATCGTCTGGGAGCCGGTGTACGTCGCCTGCGGTTTCACCCTCTACCTGAACCGGCGCACGCACCTGGAAGCCTGGGACATCGAGCTGGTGTTCCGTCGTCTGCGCCAACGCCTGGGCGGCGCGGCCTATGCGTTGCTGCTCGGCGCCTGCCTGCTGCTGGCCCAGGGGCCCCAGCCGGCCCTGGCGGCCGACGAGGCCGACGAGGCCGCCAGTTGCCCGCTGCCCGCCGACGCGCTGCAACCGGAGCGTCAGCGCCTGACCCACCAGGCGCTGACCAGCGAGGCATCCCGTCAGGCCATCGGCGGCATCCTCGCCGCGCCCCCGTTCCGCAACTCGGAAACGGTCACCCGCTGGCGTCTGGGGGACGAAAAAGCGGACGAAGCCAAGGAGGACTCCGACACGGGCGGCTTCCTCGACGCCCTGGCCAAGCTGATCCAGTTCGGCAAGCACCTGGAGGGCTTGGCGGTGGTCTTGAAAGTCCTGCTCTGGGCCACCCTGCTTGGCCTGCTGGCGTTGCTGCTGTGGCGCTACCGGGACTGGTGGTTCGCTTTCGCCGGGCGCCTGGGACGACCATGGCCGCGCCGCGCGGCCCCACCCCCGGCCCACCTGTTCGGCCTGGAAGTGGCGCCGGAAAGCCTGCCGGAAGATGTGGCGGCGGAAGTCGAGCGGCTCTGGCCGACGCAACCCCGGGCTGCCCTGGGCCTGCTCTACCGGGCCCTCCTCAGCCGCCTGCTGCACGGCTTCCAGCTTCCCCTGAAAGCATCCCACACCGAGGGCGAGGTACTGGCCCTTCAGCGTGGCCTGGGCGATGCCGGACTGGACGCCTTCGCCATCGCCCTCACCCATCACTGGCAGAACCTCGCCTATGGCCACCAAGCGCCGCCCGAGGACGCCTGGGCCGGCCTGTGCGCGGGCTGGCGCGAGCTGGCGGACCGGGGAGGCAAGGCATGAGCCGCCGCCTACCCGTCTTCGCCAGCGTCGCGCTGCTGGTCCTGGTCGTCGGGCTGCTGGCCGCGCGCCTGCTGGACCGGTTGCACCCGTACACGACCACCATCGACCATGGCCCGGCGCCCGAGGCGGTAGCGGACCCTTACCTGGCCGCCGAACGCTTCCTGACCCAGCGCGGGGTGACCGTGCGCCGCGCCGATAACGTCGACGCCATCGCGCGCCTGCCGGGCCCTGGCCAGACCCTGCTGCTGCTCGGCGAACGCAGCCGCATGACCCCACCCCAGGCCGAGCGCTTGCTGGAATGGGCGGCCAAGGGCGGCCACCTGCTGTTCGTGGCCGAGCGCCTGTACGACGAAGAAACCGGCCGTAGCGACGACCCGCTGCTGGACCGTCTGGGTATCCAGCAGTACCTCAGCGAGGACCTGGACGAGGATGACGCCGGGGAACCCCGCGACGATGAGGCGACCGACGAAGAGTCGGCCAACGAGGAGGCAGCCCACGAAGAGGCGGCCGATCCGGAGGAGCGCGACGCGGGCGCCCCCCCCGAGGCCGATGCCTCGAAGGCCGACTCCCCGGTGACCGGAACCCCGGCGACCGGCGTCCCGGCGACCGGCGTCCCGGCGACCGGCAACTCAGACGACGAGCACGCGCTGGACCCCTTCCCCCAGTTGACCAAGCTGTACCTGGAGAACGAGGAGCAACCGGCCTATTTCTCCTTCGATACCGACTACCACCTGTACGACAGCGAGAACCGCGCCCATGCCTGGGCCAACAGCGCCGCCGCCACCCATATGCTGCAGCTCTACCACGGCGAGGGGTTGATCACGGTGCTGAGCGACCCGTGGATCTGGGACAACGAGCGGATCGGCGAATACGACAACGCCTGGCTGCTCTGGTATCTGAGCCAGGACAGCGAGGTCACCCTGCTCTACCGCACCGACCGCGACGACCTGTTCAGCCTCCTCCTGCGTCACTTCCCCGAGGCCCTGGCCGCCCTGGCCATGCTGGCCGCGGCGCTGCTGTGGCGCGTCGGCCGCCGCCAGGGGCCGATCGTCGCCCCCGCGCCCCTCGCCCGCCGGCAACTGCAGGAGCATATCCGCGCCAGCGCCGACTTCCTGCTCCGGCGCAGCGGCCAGCAGGCGCTGCTGGGCGGCTTGCAGCGGGACATCCAGCGCCGCGCGCGGCGGCGCCATCCCGGTTTCGAACGACTTCCGGTGGCCGAGCAGTGGCAGGTGCTGGGACGCCTGACCCGCCTGCCCAGCCGGACCATCAGCCAGGCCATGCGGCCGTTGCCCAAGCAGCGCCTGTCCGCCGCCGACTTCACCCGGCAGGTCGCCCACCTGCAAAGCCTCAGGAATGCCCTATGAGCGAACAGACGCCCGATACCCCCAGCCGCGAGGCCTCCCCCGACCTGGCGGCCCTCCCGCCGGCGCCGTCTCCCGCCGCGCCAATGGAGCCCGCGCCGGGCCCCTCCGTGGCCCCGGGCGCGGCGCCGGCCTCCGCCGCGGCCCAACGCCAGCGCGCCAGCCAGTTGGCCCAAGCGCTGCGCCAGGAACTGCAAAAGGCGGTGATCGGCCAGGCGACGGTGATCGACGACGTGCTCACCGCCCTGATCGCCGGCGGCCACGTGCTGGTGGAAGGCGTGCCGGGCCTCGGCAAGACCCTCTTGATCCGCGCCCTGGCGCGCTGCTTCGGCGGCGACTTCGCGCGCATCCAGTTCACCCCCGACCTGATGCCCAGCGATATCACCGGCCATGCCGTGTACGACCAGCAGTCCGAGCAGTTCAAGCTGCGCAAGGGCCCGGTGTTCACCCACCTGTTGCTGGCCGACGAGATCAACCGCGCCCCGGCCAAGACCCAGGCGGCCCTGCTGGAGGCCATGCAGGAGCGCCAGGTCACCCTGGAGGGCCGCGCCCTGGCGGTGCCCCAGCCGTTCCTGGTGCTGGCGACCCAGAACCCCATCGAGCAGGAAGGCACCTATCCCCTGCCCGAAGCCGAGCTGGACCGCTTCATGCTCAAGCTGCGCATGGACTACCCCCAGGCCCAGGAAGAACTGGCCCTGGTGCGCCAGGTGACCCGCTCGGCCAAGGCCGACATGCTCGAAGTAGCCCCGCTGCGCACCCTGCTGCAAGCGCGGGATGTCATTGCCCTGCAGCGCATCGCCAGCGACCTGCCCCTGGACGATCAAGTCCTCGACTACGCCGTGCGCCTGGCTCGCGCCACCCGCGCCTGGCCGGGGCTGGCCCTGGGCGCTGGGCCGCGGGCCTCCATCGCCCTGGTGCGCGGCGGGCGCGCCCGCGCCCTGCTGCGGGGCGGCGACTTCGTCCTGCCGGACGACATCAAGGGCTGTGCCCTGGCGGTGCTGCGGCATCGGGTGCGGCTGGCGCCGGAGCTGGACATCGAAGGCCTGTCGGTGGACCAAGTACTGCAGCAACTGATCGATCAGGTGCCGGCTCCCCGCCTATGAGACCGTCTCGCGCCTTGCTCGCCGCCCTCGCGATCCTGGCCGCGCTGGCCTTGCCGCCAGGCACGCTGTCAGCCTTGGACATCGCCGTGCCGGCGATCCTCATCCAGGCCTGGTGGGGCGCGCTGCTGGCGCTGGCGGCCCTTGCCCTGGCGGACGCCTGGGCCCTGCGGCGCCTGCCGACGCCCCGGGTGGAGCGGCAGTTGCCGGGCCACCTGCCCCTGGGCCGCTGGAGCGAGGTGCGCCTGACCCTGCATCACCGCCTGGGCCGCGCCGGGCGACTCGAAGCGATCGACCACGTGCCGGCGGACATGGAGGTGGAGAACCTGCCCCAATGGGTCGAGTGGCGCCCGGGCGAGACCACCGTCTTTGGCTACCGGGTGCGCCCGCTGCGCCGGGGCCACTTCGTCTTCCCTCGCTGCGAGCTGGAACTGCCGAGCCCCCTGGGCCTGTGGAGCGGGCGGCGCTTCGCCGAGGTTGCCGGGGAGACCCGGGTCTACCCCGACTTCGCCCGGCTGTACGGCGGTCATCTGATGGCGGTGGACGACTGGCTGAGCCAGAACGGCATCCGCCAGCGTCCGCGTCGCGGCCTCGGCCTGGAATTCCACCAGTTACGGGAATTCCGCGACGGCGACACCCTGCGGCAGATCGATTGGAAGGCCACCGCCCGCAAGCGCACCCCGATCACCCGGGAATACCAGGACGAGCGCAACCAGCAGATCGTCTTCCTGCTGGACTGCGGCCGTCGCATGCGCAGCCACGACGGCGAACTGGCCCACTTCGATCACGCCCTCAACGCCTGCCTGTTGCTCAGCTACGTGGCGCTACGCCAGGGCGACGCGGTGGGCCTCTCCACCTTCGCCAGCGAGCGCGACCGCTACCTGGCCCCGGTGAAGGGCACCGCCCAGCTCAACGTCCTGTTGAATACTGTCTATGACTTGGAAAGCACCCGCCGCCCGGCGGATTTCGCCGCGGCCATCCAGCGCGTGCTCGGCCACCAACGGCGGCGCGCCCTGGTGGTACTGGTGACCAACCTGCGGGACGAAGACGACGAGGAACTGCTCGGTTCGATCAAGCGGCTGACCCGCCAGCACCGGGTGTTGGTGGCCAGTCTGCGGGAAGATGTGCTCGACCACCTGCGCCACGAACCGGTGCGCGGCTACCAGCAGGCCCTCGCCTATTGCGGCACGGTGGACTACCTGAACGCCCGCGCCGGGCTCCACGAACGCCTCGCGGCCCATGGCGTCCCGGTCCTGGATGCGCGCCCCGGCGAGCTCGGCCCCGAACTGGTGGGACGCTACCTGGCCTGGAAGAAGGCCGGCGTGCTCTGACCCGACGTGCCGTCGGCCCTTCCCGGGCGACGACCGCGTTCCTTACTCCCGCGAGCGCCCGGCCACGACCGCGCAAGCCTCGGGGCGAGGCGCGCGACGCATCCCTGCGCGGGAAAATGGTGGGTCTCAGGCGGACGCGGCCAGCGCGCGAAAACTGAAGTAGTAGCGCAGCGCTTCGATCATTTCGATGTAGCCCGCTGGCGAGGCCAGCAGGGCGAAGCCGGAATCGTAATGCCCTGGGGTGACGTCTTCCTGGCACCACTGGCAGGTGGCGCAGAGGTCGATGTGATGCACCTGGGAATCCTGGCCGGGAATCTTTAGGCGCATATCGAAACACCCGCCCACCAGCATGGGTAACTGGCTGACCAGCATCAGCCCATCCAGGGACAGGTTGCCGATATAGCCCATGGGCTTGTCGGTGACGCGGTTGAAGACCTTGAGGTAGTAGGGCAATTGGTGACGGTCGATACGACGTTGCGTGGACATGGTGGCTGATCGCTATGGACGGCCATTCAGTATGGCCACACTACTGCCTCGGACTGACCGCTAGCCGCACTGGCTGGCGATCCGAGCGTCGAGCGCGCGCCGGGCGGCGTCGATCTCGTCGCTCCTGTAGTAACGCCTTTCGCCGTTGCCGTCCTGGCTGAAGTACTGCCTGTCCTTAGCGATGCTCGCCTGTTGCTGACGCAACTGGCGACAGAGCTGATCCCGTTTCTGTCGTTGTTCCGCGGCGGCCTGCTCGGCCTGGGCCTTTTCCTGCTGCCGGGCGTCGCGGAAACGCTCCAGGCGCTCCTCCCGGGCACGGGTCTCGGCGTCGCGCTCCACCACCTGGGGCTTCACCTGCACCGGGGTCGCGCCCGGGGCCGGCTGTTCGCCGAAGTGCACGCGGCCCTGGGCGTCGGTCCAACGGTAAATCTCGGCGCCGGCCGGCGCCGACAGGCAAAGGATGCACAACAAGACCAGATAACGCACGCTCATTCTTCTTTTCACTCTTCCGCCGGCGGGCTCAACGGGGCGCCGGGTGGCTGATCGCGGGCGCCGAGCCGTGCAGGTGTCCCAACTGGTCGAGGGTGTCCAGGCGGGCCTTGGCGCGGTAAGCATACTCGCTGGCGGGGTAGCGGGTGACGATGAAATCGTAGGTGCGCGCCGCGTCGAGGTAGAGCTTCTGGCGCTCCAGGCATTGCCCGCGCAGCAGGGAGATTTCCGGCTGCACCGCGGGCCGCGAACGGCTCAGGCGCTCGGCCTGGGAAAGGTCCAGCAGGGCCTGCTCGCAATTGCCACGGTTGTAGGAGCGGTAGGCGGCGTTCAGGTGATGATCGAGGGTCCAGCGGGTACAGCCGCTGGCGAGCAGCGCCAGCAGCAGGATGCTCGGGATGCGCATGGATGGTCCTCCGCGCCGGGAAAGGGTGCCAGTTTAGCGTCCGCGCCAGGAAAAACCGCAGGGCCATCCGCCGCGCGGCCGGGGGCGGCTGCCGAGAGGCCAGGTAGTGGCGCCGGCCCATGACTACAACGGCGCGCCGTAGTAGCCTCCGGGTCTGCCTGATACTGGAGCCCTCCCCATGACCTTCCGCCGCACCAAAATCGTCGCCACCCTCGGCCCGGCGAGCAACTCGCCCGAAGTTCTGGAGCAACTGATCCTCGCCGGGATCGACGTCGCCCGCCTGAACTTCTCCCACGGCACACCCGAGGAACACAAGGCGCGGGCGCGTCTGGTGCGCGAACTGGCCGCTAAGCACGACCGCTACGTGGCGCTGTTGGGGGACCTGCAAGGGCCGAAGATCCGCATCGCCAAGTTCATCGACAAGCGCATCGAACTGCATGAGGGCGACCACTTCCGCTTCTCCGTCACCCACCCCCGGGACGCCGGCACCCGCGAAGTGGTGGGTATCGACTACCCGGACCTGGTGAAGGACTGCGGCGTCGGCGACGAACTGCTGCTGGACGACGGCCGGGTGGTGATGCGGGTGGAGGCCACCACCGCCGACGAATTGCATTGCGTGGTACTGATCGGCGGACCGCTGTCGGACAACAAGGGCATCAACCGTCGCGGCGGCGGCCTGACCGCCCCGGCCCTGACCGCCAAGGACAAGGCCGACATCAAGCTGGCCGCCGAGATGGAGCTGGACTACCTGGCCGTGTCCTTCCCCCGGGACGCGGCCGACATGGACCTGGCCCGTCGCCTGCGGGACGAAGCCGGCGGCACCGCCTGGCTGGTGGCGAAGATCGAACGAGCCGAGGCGGTGGCCGACGACGAGGCGCTGGACGGCCTGATCCGCGCCAGCGACGCGGTGATGGTGGCCCGAGGCGACCTCGGCGTGGAAATCGGCGACGCCGAGCTGGTGGGTATCCAGAAGAAGATCATCCTGCACGCCCGGCGCTACAACAAAGTGGTGATCACCGCCACCCAGATGATGGAATCCATGATCGCCAGCCCGATGCCGACCCGCGCGGAAGTCTCCGACGTGGCCAACGCCGTGCTGGACTACACCGACGCGGTGATGCTTTCCGCCGAAAGCGCCGCCGGCGCCTTCCCGGTGGAAGCGGTGAAGGCCATGGCGCGGGTGTGCCTGGGCGCCGAGCGCCAGCCCACCAGCCAGAAGTCCAGCCACCGCCTGGGTCACACCTTCAGCCGCTGCGATGAAAGCATTGCCCTGGCGGCGATGTTCACCGCCAACCACTTCCCCGGCGTCAAGGCCATCATCGCCCTCACCGAGAGCGGCTTCACCCCGCTGATCATGTCGCGCATCCGCTCCGCGGTGCCGATCTACGCCTTCTGCCCGAGCCGCGAGACCCAGGCACGAGTGGCGATGTTCCGGGGCGTCTACACCGTGCCGTTCGAGCCGGCCGAGGCGCGCAGCGAAAGCGTCAGCCAGGCGGCGGTGAACGAGCTGCTCAAGCGCGGCCTGGTGGAAACCGGCGACTGGGTGATCCTGACCAAGGGCGACAGCTACCACACCATCGGCGGCACCAACAGCATGAAACTGCTGCACGTGGGCGAAGCGCTGGTCTGATCGCCACCCGCCTGGAAAGAGCCGCCCACGGGCGGCTTTTTCATACCCGCAAGACCGAATGCCGGACTCGGCCGACGCCAAATTGACCGCGCGGGCGAGGCTCAGTCGACCCGTGGCAGGAAGGCTTCGGTCAGCAGGCGGGAGCGGGGCAGGCCGGCCAGGTAGAGCCGGCGCGACAGGGCCTCGACGAAGGCCGGCGGGCCGCAGAGCAGCACCCGGCTATGGCGGGTGACCTGGCGCAGCCCGTCCAGCAGGGCCACCTCCCCGTCCGGCTCCACCAGGTCCACCACCAGCTGCCCATGGACGCCGGCGAGGCGGCGCAATGACTCGGCCAGGTAATGCGCCCCCGGGCGCGCCAGGTGGACCAGGCGGATCGGTCCCCGATGGCCCTGGCGCAACGCGTCCCGCAGCACGCTCCACAGGGGCGCCAGGCCCGTGCCGGCCGCCAGCAGCCACAGCGGCTCTTCCTGCCAGTCCGCCTCGTAGCGCAGCGTCCCGCCCAAGGGCGGCCCCAGCCACACGCGGTCCCCGGGGCGCAGCGCGGATGCCACGCGGCTGAAGGCGCCTGTCCGGCGGTACGCCAGGTGAAACTCCAGCCAAGGGTCTTCCCCCGGCAGGCTGGCCAGGGAATAGGGGCGCGCCAAGCCCGCGTCGCGCCCCAATAGCACGTGCTGGCCGGCCGCGTAGCGCAGCGGCCGCTCGGGCGACAGGCGCAGCCGCACTACCGTCGGCGTCAGCCAATCGATGGCCTGCACCGTCGCCGCCAGGTTGTCGTGCCGGGGATCGCACGGCTCCAGGCGCAGGTCCCCGACCACCCGGCACTGGCAGGCCAGCCGCCAGCCGGCGGCCCGTTGCGCCGGCGCCAGCGCGTCGGGCGCGGCGTCTTCCGGCTCGCCCTCCAGGCACCGCACCCGGCATGCTTGGCAGACGCCGGCCCGGCAGCTATAGGGAATCGCCAGGCCGGCCTGGTTCAAGGCATCGAGCAGTGGGCTACCCGGCGCGACGCGCCAGTGCCGCTCGCCAATGGCGAGGCGCGGCCAGGCCGGGTCGTCGTCGGGCACAGGCATGGGTGGGCTCATCGAGAAAACCGCCAGCCTAGCATTCCCAGGCGGCGTCGCAGCGGTTGCGGCCGCCGCGCTTGGCGCGGTACAGGGCCTGGTCGGCCCGTTGCAGGGCGGCGTCCAGCGGCTCGCCGGCCTCCAGCAGGGTCATCCCGGCCGACAGGCTGAGGTCGGACACCCTCGCCCCCACCGGCTCGGCCCGGGAAAAGGCTTCCCGCAGGCGCTCGCAGCAGGCGGCCAGCCGGTCGCTCTCGCAATCGGGCAGCAGCAGGACGAATTCCTCGCCGCCATAGCGGGCCAGGACATCGCCCTCCCGCAGGCAGGCTCGCGCCACCGAGGCGAAGGTCTGCAGCACGCGGTCGCCCACCGCGTGGCCATGGGCATCGTTGATCCGCTTGAAATGGTCGAGATCGATCAGCGCCAGCCCATGGCGGCGACCGGGCGTCAGGGTTTGCTGGGCGAGCCCCGCCAGGCGCAGGAAGTGCCGGCGGTTGAACAGCCCGGTGAGCTCGTCGGTGGCCACCAGGTCCTCCAACTGGCGCATCATGCCGCGCAGGGTGTCTTGGTGGGCCTGGAGGGCGAAGCGCCGCTTGCGCATGCGCTGGCGCATGTCCTGCAGGTACTTGGCGAACAGCCCCAGCCAGACCAGCAGCACGAACAGCACGCAGACCTGCAACAGCGCCAGGCCGGGCTCCGGCAGGCGCAGGCAGTGGGCTTCCCAGAGGTTGAGGCCGCAGAAGGTGAGGAAGGCGAAGATCGCGCAGCGCACGAACCCCCGGGGTTGCAACTGGAACACCCCGAACAGCATCACCAGGGCATAGAAGATCATCAGCGTGCCCCGGGCGATGTCCAGGTGCGCCAGCAGGTAGAGCAGCCAGCCCAGGGCCACCAGCATCTGCCCTTCGGCCAGGCTCGGGTCGCGGAACCGGCGGTTGAGCCCGCTGCAGAACAGACCGAGGAACACCACCTGACTGAGGACCACGAGCCCGCTGCTGATCAGCGCGACGCGAACCGGCGCGCGATACAGGCCGCAGAGCACCGCCACCCAGGTCAGGCACAGCACCAGCCCATAGGTGGCGCATGCCATGGCGAAGCGCTTGAGCAGCAGCTTTTGCAGGGCTTGCGGAGAGCGTCTCGGGCTTGCTGGGCTCATGGGCTCCATCCCGTACTGGCACCTGGCCGCCACTCTACCTAGGTGCCTGGCAAATGCCTAGGTTCTGTTCGTCCGGCCGGCACGGCCCTCGCGGGTGTCGGGGACGAGGCGGCGCGCTATACTGCCGCGCCTTTTCCCATCGCCGCGCGCCGGATCGTCCGGCGTTTCCCAGAGTTCCCGTTCGAAGAGGAGCGCCCCATGACCGTGATCAAGCAGGACGACCTGATCCAGAGCGTCGCCGATGCCCTGCAGTTCATCTCCTATTACCACCCCGTGGATTTCATCCAGGCCATGCACGCGGCCTACCTGCGGGAGGAATCCCCGGCCGCCCGCGATTCGATGGCGCAGATCCTGATCAACTCGCGCATGTGCGCCACCGGCCACCGGCCGATCTGCCAGGACACCGGTATCGTCACCGTCTTCGTCCGCGTCGGCATGGACGTGCGCTGGGACGGCGCCACCATGGGCCTCGACGACATGATCAACGAGGGCGTGCGCCGCGCCTACAACCTGCCGGAGAACGTCCTGCGCGCCTCGATCCTGGCCGACCCGGCGGGTGCCCGTAAGAACACCAAGGACAACACCCCGGCGGTGATCCACTATTCCATCGTCCCCGGCAACACCGTGGAAGTGGACGTGGCCGCCAAGGGCGGCGGTTCCGAGAACAAGTCGAAGATGGCCATGCTCAACCCGTCCGACTCCATCGTCGACTGGGTCCTGAAGACCGTGCCGACCATGGGCGCCGGCTGGTGCCCGCCGGGCATGCTCGGCATCGGCATCGGCGGCACCGCCGAGAAAGCCGCGGTGATGGCCAAGGAAGTCCTGATGGACCCGATCGACATCCACGAGCTGAAGGCCCGTGGCCCGCGGAATCGCATCGAGGAGCTGCGCCTGGAGCTGTTCGAGAAGGTCAACCAACTGGGCATCGGCGCCCAGGGCCTGGGCGGCCTGACCACCGTGCTCGACGTGAAGATCATGGATTACCCGACCCACGCCGCCTCGCTGCCGGTGTGCATGATCCCGAACTGCGCCGCCACCCGTCACGCCCATTTCGTGCTCGACGGTTCCGGCCCGGCCGCCCTGGAAGCGCCGCCCCTGGACGCCTACCCGGAAATCGTCTGGGAAGCCGGCCCCTCGGCGCGCCGGGTGAACCTGGACACCGTCACCCCGGAAGAAGTGCGGAGCTGGAAGCCGGGCGAGACCCTGCTGCTCAACGGCAAGATGCTCACCGGCCGCGACGCCGCCCACAAGCGCATGGTGGACATGCTCAACAAGGGCGAGCCGCTGCCGGTGGACCTCAAGGGCCGCTTCATCTACTACGTCGGGCCGGTCGATCCGGTGGGCAACGAAGTGGTCGGTCCCGCCGGCCCCACCACCGCCACCCGGATGGACAAGTTCACCCGGCAGATCCTCGAACAGACCGGCCTGCTGGGCATGATCGGCAAGTCCGAGCGCGGCCCCCTCGCCATCGAGGCGATCCGCGACAACAAGGCCGTGTACCTGATGGCCGTGGGCGGCGCCGCCTACCTGGTGGCCCAGGCCATCAAGGCGTCGAAGACCCTGGCCTTCGCCGAGCTGGGCATGGAAGCCATCTACGAGTTCGAGGTGAAGGACATGCCGGTGACCGTCGCCGTGGACACCAACGGCGAGTCGGTGCACATCACCGGCCCAGCCATCTGGCAGAAGAAGATCGCTGAGAACCTGGCGGTGGAAGTGCAGTAACCGCCACGACCCGCGACACGAAAAGCCCGGCCCTGCCGGGCTTTTTTGTCTTGCCCTCAAGAATCGATGACACCGCCGATGCATTGATCGAAGACTCGAAGCAATGCCCGGTAATCGCATATCACTGCGTCAACGTTGGCAGCGATCCACTCATCCTCTTTCACCGCCCACCAGTTCACTTCGAAACCCACGTTGATGATCAAGTGCTCAAACAGAATTCGCTGAGCACGGCCATTGCCCTCTCGAAACGGGTGGATCATGTTGAGATCGCCGTAACATGGAGCGGCGACTTCGATCAGCTGCTCGCGCCCGTACCCCTCGAACCAAGCGTCATGCGCCATGGCCTCGAAGATTTTAATGGCCTCTGGCTCGACGCGATTTACTGTGCAGAAGTGGGTGCCACCTTTGGAGATATCGACGGTGCGAATCTGCCCAGCCCATTCGTAGAGATCGCGGAAGAGAATATGGTGCAGGCGCTTTAGGTAGTCGAATCCATAGGGCGGGGGCGCGAAATCCAATTGGCTGGCAGCAATCTCGGTAAGATCGCGTTCGGCCTGGGCTAGTATTTGCGCCTCATGCAGTTGCAGACGGTTGCGCAATACCTGCGTGCCGGGATAGCAGTACGGGTCCTGGCCAACGCCGTACTTATCCAGCATCAAGCTTGCTTACGGTAAGCCTGGAGGACGGCTTCACGGCCAGGCAGCTCCCGAAGCGCGTCACTGGCCGTCACGACATAACCTTCCAGACGAAGGCTGGCCGTATAGTTGGAGCGGCGCGTTTTCGAACAATAGGCTTTCTTGGCTTCAAGGCTGGGCGTGTTCATCGGTGGAGTACCTCCTCAGCAGCGAGGGGACAAGTATAGCGAAACCATTCGCTTCGCCCTATCCGCCCCCTTCTGGCCAATCATCGAGGCCCCGTCAGCTGATCCAGAAATACAGCAGGCCAAGGTTGGCCAGACTGATCAGGGCGAACAGCGCCCAGGCCAGGACGGTCACCACGCGGCCATTGGCGAAGTGCCCCATCACGCGAGGGTCGCTGCTGAAGCGGATCAGCGGCCAGAGGGCGAACGGCAGTTGCAGGCTGAGCACCACCTGGCTGAGCACCAGCAACTGGCCCACGGCCCGCTCGCCCAGCCAGAGCACGCCCACCAGGGCCGGCGCCAGGGCCAGCGCACGGGTGATCAGGCGCCGCTGCCAGCAGGGAATCTTCGCCCGCAGGAAACCCTCCATCACCACCTGACCGGCGATGGTCCCGGTGAAGGTGGAACTCTGCCCCGAGGCCAGCAGGGCGATGCCGAACAGCAGGCTGGCCAGGGTGCCGCCCACCAGGGGGTCCAGCAGGCGATAGGCGTCCTGGATGTCCACGGTGTCCTGGTGGCCGCTGCCGTGGAAGGCCGCGGCGGCCAGGACGATGATCGAGCCGTTCACCAGCAACGCCAAGGACAAAGAGGCCAGGGTGTCCAGGCGGGCGAAACGGATCGCCGTGCGCCGGCCCCGCTCGGAGCCGTCGGAGACCCGGGTCTGCACCACCGAGGAATGCAGGTAGAGGTTGTGGGGCATCACCGTGGCGCCGAGGATGCCGATGGCCAGGTACAGCGGTTCCTGGCTGCCCAGCACCTCCCAGGAGGGCTTCAGGCCGGCGGCCACGTCCGGCCAGTGGGGCTTCACTAGCAGCAGCTCGACGAAGAAGCAGCCGCCAATGGTGGCGATCAGCGCCAGCACGATGGCTTCCAAGCGGCGGAAGTTTGCCCCTTGCAGCACCAGCACCAGGAGTGTGTCGAAGGCGGTCAGCACCACCCCGGTGGTGATCGACACCCCCAGCAGCAGGTGGAACGCCAGGGCCGCGCCCAACACCTCGGCCAGATCCGTGGCGACGATGGACAGCTCCGCCAGCAGCCACAGCCCCCGCGCCACGCCGGGCCGGTAGCGCTCCCGGGAGAGCTGAGCCAGGTCCCGGCCGCTGGCGATGCCAAGGCGCGAGCAGAGGTTCTGCAACAGCATGCCGGCGAGGCTGGCGAACACCGCGACGAACAGCAACGCATAACCGAAGCGCGAGCCGGCCTCGATGGCGGTGGCCCAGTTGCCCGGGTCCATGTAGCCCACCGAGACCAGCAGGCCAGGCCCGGCATAGAGCATGAGCTTGCGCCAGAGCGACGCATTGGCGGGGATGGCGATGGTCTGATTGACCGCCGACGGGCAGAACGGCGCGGTGGCGGTAGTAGGCAGCTTGAAGATCACGGCGGCTCGGCGGGCGGACGGCGACACGCCCAGCTTAGCCGCTGCGCGCCCTCGCCGTCGCGTCCCGGGGGCGGCCGTTCAGCCGCGCAGCGACACCACCTGGCCCCGGGTTTCGCCACGTCGTTGCGCCAGGTAGCGGGTACAGCTCACCCGCAGGAAGGAGGCGAAGTTCACCACCTCGCCCCGGTAGTCCATCACCTCGTCATAAAGCTTGCCGATCAACTGGTTGACGGTCATCCCGTCGACCTCGGCGATCTCCCGCAGGATGTCCCAGAACTGGTTCTCCAAGCGCAATGTGGTGACCACTCCGCGCAGGCGCAGGGAGCGCGAGCGGGATTCGTAGAGGATCGGGTCGGCCTTGACGTACAGCTCGCACATGGGGGGTGATCTCCTCGCGTGAGGGGGCGACGCGCGCAGCTCCGACGCATCAGGGCTCGATGCGGGTGCCCAGCAGCTTCAGGAACGCCGCCAGCCAGGCGGGGTGGGCCGGCCAGGCCGGTGCGCTCACCAGGTTGCCCTGGACGTGGGCCTGGTCCACCGGAAGATCCACGTACTCGCCGCCGGCCAGGCGCACGTCTGGCGCGCAGGCTGGGTAGGCGCTGCACGCGCGACCGCGCAGGACACCGGCGGCCGCCAGCAGTTGCGCGCCGTGACAGACGGCGGCGATAGGCTTGCCGGCCGCGTCGAAGGCCCGCACCAGGCCCAACACCGTCTCGTTTAGCCGCAGGTATTCCGGAGCGCGGCCGCCGGGGATCACCAGGGCGTCGTAGTCCTCGGCGCGCACCGCGTCGAAGTCATGGTTGAGGACGAAGCGGTGCCCCGGCTTCTCGCTGTAGGTCTGCTCGCCCTCGAAGTCATGGATGGCGGTGCGTACCGTGTCGCCGGCGCGCTTGTCGGGGCAGACCGCGTGCACGGCGTGCCCGACCATGGTGAGCGCCTGGAACGGCACCATGGTCTCGTAGTCCTCGGCGTAGTCGCCCACCAGCATCAGAATCGTCTTCGCGGTCATCGTCGATCTCCAGTGAAAGGTCGCGGCATTATCCGCCGGGGGCTTGCCCATCGGGTAACAGGCCCCTACTACAGGGCTCAACTACGCCGGTTCAGCAGGTCCACCACCCAACGGTCCAGGGAGCCCCATAGGCGCTGGTAGAAGCGCTTGAGCAGCGGCCGCGCGCGCCAGTCCGCCAGGGTGATCTCGCGGCTCAGGGCGAAATCGTCGGCGAAGCAACCGGCCACCGCCCCGGTCAGTGCCGGGTCCACCGCCTCCAGGTTCGCCTCCAGGTTGAAGCGCAGGTTCCAATGGTCGAAGTTGCACGAGCCGACGCTCACCCAGTCGTCGGCCAGCACCATTTTCAGATGCAGGAAGCGCGGCTGGTATTCGAATATCCGCACCCCCGCCTTGAGCAGGCGCGGGTAGTAGCGCTGGCCGGCGAAGCGCACCGGGGCGTGATCGGTACGCCGGCTGGTGAGCAGCAGGCGCACGTCCACGCCCCGGCGAGCGGCGCGGATCAAGGCCCGGCGCACCTTCCAGCTCGGCAGGAAATAGGGGGTCGCTAGCCAGATGCGCTGGCGCGCCCGCTTCAGGCTGCGCATCAGCGACTGCACGATGTCCCGATGCTGGCGCGCGTCGGCGTAAGCCACCCGGCCCAGCCCCCGCCCCGCCGACGGGCGCGGCGGCAAGCGGGCAAGCCCCGGCGCCTCGCCGGGCTTCCAGGGGTGCCGGCCGAGGCTGGCCAGCCACTGCACGTTGAACAGCGCCTGCCAGTGGCCCACCAAGGGACCCTCGATCTCCACCATCACCTCGTGCCAATCGCTGGCGTCCGCCGTTGGCCGCCAGAATTCGTCGGTGGCGCCCGCGCCGCCGACGAAAGCCACAGCGTCGTCGACCACCAGCAGCTTGCGGTGGTCGCGATACAGGTTGTTCAGGCCATGCCGCCAGCGCAGCGGGTTGTAGGCCCGCACGTGGACCCCGGCGGCGGCCAGCCGGGCCCGCGGCCCGGTGCCCAGGCGCAGGCCACCGAAGCCGTCGAACAGGCAACGCACCTTCACCCCGCGCTCGGCGGCGGCGCACAGAGCCTCCACCAGCGCCTCGCTGCACGCGCCGGCTTCCACCAGGTACAGCTCCAGCGCCACCTGCCGTTCGGCCGCCGCGATGGCCGCCAGCATTGCCGGGAAGAAGCGCGGGCCGTCGACCCACAGGGTGAAGCGGTTGCCGTCGCGCCAGGGGAAGATCGGGCCCATGGCTGCGTCAGCGTTCTTCGAAGATCAGCACGGCGGTCACCGGCACCGAGGGGCTGATCACCGACAGCCCGGCGCTTTCCCGCAGCCGCTCGATCCCGGGCAGCAGGTCGAAGTCGGTGGCCTGCAGCACCAGCGGCTTCAGCGTCACCACCTGGAAGCGATGGGCGTCCAGGCGGGTCGCCAGCAACTCGGCGGTGAACCGGTGGCTACGCCCGTGCAGGGTCAGGCTCAGGGGCAGGCGCAGTTCCTGTTGGGCTCCGGGGGCGAGGCTGGTGATGGGGCCGGGGTCGAGCCGCGCCGCGACCGTCGCCTCGGGGTAGCGCGCCACCTCGAAGAGCATCCGCCGCATGCGCTGATCCCGCAGCGGCACGCCGGTGAGCACCGAGTCCAGCTCGATGCGCAGCAGCGCCTGGCCGGCCGGATCGATCTTGCCGTGAAGGGTGAGGAAACGGTGGACTTCGGACAGGTTGCCCTGCTTGCTGGAAATGAACGACAGGCGCGACGATTCGTTGTCGAGGTACCAGTCGGCCTGGACCGGCAGCGCCGCGCAGAGCAGCAGGAAAAAGGGATACAGCCGGGACATCGGGCTCTCGCGAGTGAACGGACCAGGGGAAACGATACCCTCCGGCCCGCCCCCTTGCCCACCCTCCGGCGGCGAGCCGCGCGTCGCTTCGCGTTCAGCGGGGCAACTGGTAGTCCTGGGGGCCCATCAGGTCGAGGCCGCACTCAAGGTTCTCGATCCAGTTCAGGAAGGATTCGATCATCGCCGGCCCCACGAACGGACGGCCGTGCTGCGGCACGATCATCGCCACGTCCATCGTCCGCACCATGGCCACCCACAGGCGACAGATCTTGTTGCTGGCCATGTAGCGGCGGTGGAACCCTTCCATGTGCTGCAGGTGGTCGGCGAAGTCGGTCACCGGCGTGGCGTCGTCCACCAGGGAGGCCCCCATGTCGCCGGAGAAAAGAATCTTGCTGACCGGATCGTAGAGCTGGAAGTTGCCCACCGAATGCAGGAAATGCGCCGGCACGGCCTTCAACGAGCAGCGGCCCAGGGGGATCGACTGGCCACGGTCGGGCAGCGCGATGATCCGGTCATAGGTGGAGATGCCGTGACTAATGGCCAGGTAGCTGGCGGTCAGGTGGGGCAGGAAGCGCGCCCACAGCTTGGAGCAGATCACCTTGGCGCGGGTGTGCAGCAGCCACTTGTCCAGGGAGGCGATGATGTCCGGGTCCTGGTGGGTGGCGAAAATGTAAGTCAGGTCCTGCACGTTGATGTGTTTGGAGAGCTCCAAGGACAGCGGCGTGTAGGTGAGGTCGCCGCCCGGGTCGAGCAGCAGGTGCTGGTCGTGGTCGACGATGAGGAACTGGTTGGATTGCACGCCATCGCCGCTGACCAGGTCATCGAACAGAAGGCATTGGTGGGTGCCGTTATCGAACAGCACGATGGGTTCCCGGCGCATGACGACCTTCTCCGCAAAATGAGGCGACGTTAACGGGCGCGGCGGGATGCCGCACTGACCTGGATCAAGCCGGCCGGCGTCAACGCGACCGCGCGGTCGAACGGCATGCTCACGGCAGCCCCAGGGCCGCGCGGGCCCGCTCCAGGCGCCGCGCCCGCGCCGTGGCGGCGAGGTCGAGGATGCCCCGATCGCGCCGCCAGAGACCCGCCCAGGGCTCCGGTGTCGTCGAGAGGGCCTCGTCGAGGGCGGGCCGCAGCACCTCGAACTGGGCGAACAGCCCGGCCAGCAGCCAATGGGTGGACGGCGCCCCGGGGCATTGCCGGGCGATCTCGCCGCACCCGGCGAGCAGGCCGGCGAGCCGCAGGCGCGGCGCCTCCGGCCAGCCTTGCTCCACGCCCAGGCCATACAGCCAAGCCGTCAGGGCGGCCAGCACGTGGAGGTCCTCCAAGGTGCGGAACGGCTTGGCGTAGTCGCTCCAGCCGTCGCCGGGCAGGCGCTCGCAGGAGGCGCCCTCCAGGCGCAGGCGGGCATGGGGAATGTCGGGCACCAGCGGCAGCGCCGGCAACGGTTCCAGGCCCACGCCGGGGTCGCCGTTGCGGACCACGCACAGGGCCAGCCGCGGCGACTCGCCCGGCCCCTCCTCCCGCGCCGCCACCAAGAGCCAGTCGACCGCCCCGGCGGCGCAGACGAAATCCTTCCGTCCGGTCAGGCTCAGGTCTTTCAAGCGAGCGCCGAGGTCGGCCGGCCGCTGGCTACGGCTCTCGGTGACGCACAACGCCCCCAGGCTCGCCGGCGCCGAGGGCCACAATGCCCGCAACGCGCCCTGGTAACCGGCGAGAAAGGCCAGCCCCGGGCTGGCCGCCAGCCGGCCGCCGAGGATCGCCAGGTCCAGCGGCGCCGACGCCTCGCCGGCCCGGGCCAGGAGCGCCGCGTACCAGTCGTCGAGGCGGGGAAGATCGAGTCGTTGCAGCGGGCCGAGCAGGGCGGGCCAGGGCATGGGAAGGTCCTCATCCAGGGGCGGACACACTGTCACACAAGCATCACCGGCGCGTCATGGCGCTGACACCGGGTCGGCCTAGCCTCCAGCTTGCACAACGAGCCCGACCGACCGCAACCGGGAACCGCGCCGGCCACTGGAGGCCCCCATGACCCAGATCGCTCTCACCCCCGACCTTGCCCCTCGCCCGGAGAAGCGCCCGCGCCGGCTGCGCGCCGAACGGCTGGAGGGCATCGCCGCGCTGCGCGAGGCCCAGGCGCTGCGCTACCGGGTGTTCAGCCGGGAATTCGGCGCCCGCCTGCAAGGCGCCGAGTTCGGCCTCGATATGGACGATTACGACCCTCACTGCGCCCACCTCGGCGTGCGCGATCTGGACAGCGGCGAGCTGGTGGCCACCACCCGCCTGCTGGACCATCAGGCCGCCGCCCACCTCGGGCGGTTCTACAGCGAGGAAGAATTCAGCCTGCACGGGCTCGCCCGCCTGCAAGGCCCGGTGCTGGAGATCGGCCGCACCTGCGTCGAGCCGGACTACCGCAACGGCGCCACCATCGCCGTGCTCTGGGGCGAGCTGGCCGAGGCGCTGAACCGTGGCGGCTACCGCTACCTGATGGGCTGCGCCAGCATCCCCATGCGCGACGGCGGCATCCAGGCCCAGGCGATCATGCAGCGCCTGCGGGAACGCCATCTGTGCACCGAGCACCTGCGCGCCGAGCCGAAGAACCCGCTGCCGACGCTGTGCCTGCCGGACAACCTCGGCGCCGAACTGCCGCCGCTGCTCAAAGCCTACATGCGCCTGGGCGCGAAGATTTGCGGCGAGCCGTGCTGGGACCCCGACTTCCAGGTGGCCGACGTGTTCATCCTGCTCAAGCGCGACGAGCTGTGCCCGCGCTACGCCCGGCACTTCAAGGCCGCGGTGTGAGGCGTCTGCGTCGCGCGGCGCGCCTGGCGCGCCTGCTGGCGACCCTGGCCGTGGGGGTCGTCCTGGCCCTGGCGGTCGGTCCCTTGGAACGCCTGGGTGGCCCACGCCAGGCACGTCCTCGTCTGACCCGTTGGTTCCTCGCCCGCCTGGCGGGGTGCCTGCCATTCCGCGTGCGGGTCCATGGCGCGCCGCCCGATACGCCCATGCTCTGGGTGGCCAACCACGTGTCCTGGACCGACATCCCCCTGCTCGGCGCCCTGGCGCCCCTGGGCTTTCTGTCCAAGGCCGAGGTGCGCGACTGGCCCCTGGCCGGCTGGCTCGCCCAGCGCGGCGGCACGCTGTTCATCCGCCGGGGCGCCGGCGACGGCGGCCTGCTCGGCCGCCAGTTGGCGGGGCGGCTGGAAGCCGGTCGCTCGCTGCTGCTGTTCCCCGAAGGCACCACCACCGACGGCCAGGCCCTGCGCCCCTTCCACGGCCGGCTGCTGGCCTGCGCGACGGAGACCGGTCGCGCCGTGCAGCCGGTGGCGATCCGCTACCGGCGCGACGGCGCGCCGGACACCCTGGCGCCCTTCATCGGCGACGACGACCTGGTGAGCCACCTGCTGCGACTTCTGGACGCCGACGTCGCCGAGGTGGACATTCACGTGTTGCCGCCCATCGCCGCCTCGGGCGTGCCGCGCAACCAGGTCGCGCGCCAGGCGCGGGCCGCCATCGCCGAGGCCCTCGGCCTGGACGAGCCCCCGGCGCGGGCGGCCGCCTGAGTGCTAGGTGTGCGGCACGGTGAGGATGTCGCAGGGAAATTCCCGCAGCAGCGCGGTGGCCACCGTGCCGAGCATCTTCTTTTTCAGACTCAGATGGCCATGGGTGCCGATCACCAGCAGGTCCGGCTGCCACTCCTCGCGGTAGCGCCGCATCACCTCCAGCGGCGCCCCTTCCTCGACCCGTAGCCGCTCCCGGGGGAACGACGCATCCTCTTCGGCGAGGAAGGTCTGTAATGCCTCGCGGGCACGGCGCTCGGTCTCGGCGACATGAGCCTCCATCTTCGAACGGTCGAGGCCGGCGTATTGCATGAAGCCCTTGGCGAAGGGCTCGAAGGCATACAGCACGTGAGGCTCGTAGCGCGCCGGCAGGCCCAGCGCGCGGCTGCGGCGCAACGCCTGGGCGGAGGTGGGCGACAGGTCCAGGGCCAGCAGCAGGCGGCGGTAGTCCCGCTCCGCAGGGCCGCCCACCCGCAGCACCGGCAGCCGCGCGCTGCGGATGATCCGCTCGCCGGTGGTACCGATGAACAGCTCGCGGGCCGAGCTGGGCCGGTGCGGGCCCAGCAGCACCAGGTCGGCGGCCAGCTCCGCGCCCATGTCCAGGATGCAGCGCTCGGCGTCGCCGGTGGCCACCGCCACCCGGGGCGGCCGGCCCGACAGTTCGCCCAGCCGGTCCACCCGCGCCAGCAACATATCGGTGATCTGCGCCACCTCCCGCTCCAGCAGCGGCTCGGGGTAGTCCTCGTCCACCACATGCAGCAGCGTCCAGTCGCAGCCGAAGTCCCGCACCAGCCGCGCGGCGCGCACGATGGCACACTCCGAGCGGGCGGACAGATCGGTGGCGACCAGCAACCTCTTCATCTTTCAACTCCCTGTCAGGCTTGAAAAAAGGGCGCACATTGCAGCGCATGGACGGAGCGCCGCCGTTGATGCAGATCAACCGCCGTCGCGGCCGCCGACGCCCGTCCGGACGGCCGGCGCGCTTACCCCGCGCCGCGCCATGCCGGTATACTCGACCGCTTTCCCGATCAGCCGCCAGCAAGAACCGCGCCCATGGACAAGACCTATCAGCCTCACGCCATCGAGACCTCCTGGTACCAGACCTGGGAGAGCCGTGGCTATTTCGCGCCCCAGGGCTCCGGCGAGCCCTACACCATCATGATCCCGCCGCCGAATGTCACCGGCAGCCTGCACATGGGCCACGGCTTCAACAACGCGATCATGGACGCCCTGATCCGCTTCCGCCGCATGCAGGGCCGCAATACCCTCTGGCAGCCCGGCACCGACCACGCGGGCATCGCCACCCAGATGGTGGTGGAGCGCCAACTGGCGGCCCAGGGGGTCAGCCGCCACGACCTCGGCCGCGAGCAGTTCCTGAAGAAGGTCTGGGAATGGAAGCACCAGTCCGGCGGCACCATCACCCGGCAGATCCGCCGCCTGGGCTCCTCGGTGGACTGGTCGCGGGAGCGCTTCACCATGGACGACGGCCTGTCCGAGGCGGTGAAGGAAGCCTTCGTCCGGCTGCACGAGGACGGCCTGATCTATCGCGGCAAGCGCCTGGTGAACTGGGACACCAAGCTGCACACGGCGATCTCCGACCTGGAGGTGGAAAGCCACGACGAGAAGGGCTCGCTCTGGCACCTGCGCTATCCCCTGGCGGACGGCGCGCGCACCGCCGACGGCAAGGACCACCTGGTGGTCGCCACCACCCGCCCGGAGACCATGCTGGGCGACGCCGCCGTGGCGGTGCATCCGGAGGACGAGCGCTACAAGGCGCTGATCGGCGGCTTCGTCGAGCTGCCCCTGGTGGGCCGACGCATCCCCATCGTCGGCGACGAGTACTGCGACCCCGAGTTCGGCACCGGCTGCGTGAAGATCACCCCGGCCCACGACTTCAACGACTACGAAGTGGGCAAGCGCCACGGCCTGCCGCTGATCAACATCTTCGACAAGAATGCCGCGGTGCTGGCCGCCGCCCAGGTGTTCACGCTGGACGGCAGCGTCGACAACGCCCTGCAGGCGGGCATCCCCGCCGAATACGCCGGCCTCGACCGTTTCGAGGCGCGCAAGCGCATCGTCGCCGCCTTCGAGGCCGCCGGCCTGCTGGAAAAGATCGACGACCATGCCCTCAAGGTGCCCAAGGGCGACCGCTCCGGCACCGTCATCGAGCCGTGGCTGACCGACCAGTGGTACGTGTCCACCAAACCGCTGGCCGAGAAGGCCATCGCCGTGGTCGAGAGCGGCGCCATCCAGTTCGTGCCCAAGCAGTACGAGAATATGTATTTCGCCTGGATGCGCGACATCCAGGACTGGTGCATCAGCCGCCAGCTCTGGTGGGGCCACCGCATCCCGGCCTGGTACGACGAGGCGGGCAATGTCTACGTCGGCCGCGACGAGGCCGAGGTGCGCGCCAAGCACGGCCTGGGCGACGCGCCGCTGCGCCAGGACGAGGACGTGCTGGACACCTGGTTCAGCTCCGGCCTGTGGACCTTCTCCACCCTGGGCTGGCCGCAGCAGACCGAGCTGCTCAAGACCTTCCACCCCACCGACGTGCTGGTCACCGGCTTCGACATCATCTTCTTCTGGGTCGCCCGGATGATCATGCTGTCCACCCACCTCACCGGGCAGATCCCGTTCAAGACCGTCTATGTCCACGGCCTGATCCGCGACGGCCAGGGGCAGAAGATGTCCAAGTCCAAGGGCAACGTGCTGGACCCGCTGGACATCGTCGACGGCATCGACCTGGAGTCCCTGGTGGCCAAGCGCACCAGCGGCATGATGCAGCCCAAGCTGGCGGAGAAGATCGCCAAGCAGACCCGCGCCGAGTTCCCCGAGGGCATCGCCAGCTACGGTACCGACGCCCTGCGCTTCACCTTCCTGTCCCTGGCCACCACCGGCCGCGACGTGAAGTTCGACATGGGCCGGGTCGAGGGCTACCGCAACTTCTGCAACAAGCTGTGGAACGCCGCCAACTTCGTCATCGAGAACACCGACGGCCGCGATACCGGCGCCAGCGACGACGCGGCGGTCGAGTTGTCCGCCGTCGACCGCTGGATCATCTCCGCCCTGCAACGTTGCGAGCAGGACGTCACCCGCCACCTGGACGCCTTCCGCTTCGACCTGGCCACCCAGGCCCTCTACGAGTTCGTCTGGGACGAGTACTGCGCCTGGTACCTGGAGCTGGTGAAGCCGGTGCTGTGGGACGAGAACGCACCGCTGGAACGTCAGCGCGGCACCCGCCGCACCCTGGTGCGGGTGCTGGAAGTCATCCTGCGCCTGGCCCACCCGTTCATGCCGTTCATCACCGAGGAAATCTGGCAGCGAATCAAGGCGTCGGCCGGCCGGAGCGGCGAGACCCTGATGCTGCAACCCTGGCCGGTACCGGACGAGGCGAAGCTCGATGCCGGCGCGGAGGCGGACATCGAGTGGGTGAAGACCTTCATGCTGGGGGTGCGGCAGATCCGGGGCGAGATGAACATCTCCATGGCCAGGCGCATCGACGTGGTGCTGGCCAACGCCGACGACATGGATCGCCGCCGCCTGGCGGACTTCGAGCCGCTGCTGGCCAAGCTGGCCAAGCTGGAATCGGTGCGGGTGCTGGAGGCCGACGAACAGGCGCCGATGTCTGCTCTCGCCTTGGTGGGCGACATGCGGGTGCTGGTGCCCATGGCCGGGCTGATCGACAAGGGCGCCGAACTGGCGCGCCTGGACAAGGAAATCCAGCGCCTGGAAGGCGAGGTCAAGCGGGTCGGCGGCAAGCTGGCCAACGAAGCGTTCGTTGCCAAGGCCCCCGCCGAGGTGATCGACAAGGAACGCGCCAAGCTGGCCGAGGCCGAGCAGGCCGTGGCCAACCTGGTCCAGCAGCGCGAGAAGATCGCCAGCCTGTAAACGAAGAAGCCCGCTCATGCGGGCTTTTTTTCGCCGGTACCGCCATGGTCGAGCGCTACGCCTTGGTCGTGGATGAGCGCATCTAGCGGCCTCCCAACTGGCGGGACATGTCGAAGGTCCGCTATTCGGCCAAGCCGGCGGTGCTGCTGGCCCTGCCGCCGGAGCCTCCCGTGACTGACACCCGCTGCCGATGAGCGCGCATCAGGGGGGCGTCCAGCGGTCGCCCCGACCGTGTGTGCCTCGCACGCCATGTCCACCACCCGCGTCGGTGGCGGGCGCGACCCGGGTCCCTCTCAATGTCCAGCCCCGGCTATCGGCGCCCCGGAGGCGGCTGTTCCTACCCTATCTGTTCAATGCCACGCCTGCGCCGCCGCGCGGCCCGGTGCAGCGGCGCCCGTCCCCACGAGCGAAGACGAGGGTGCTCCCGGCGTCATGTCTGCGGCCCCCGCCCAGGAGGCCCGTCGAATCACCAGCGCGCCGCGATACGTGACCGACGCCAGGAAATCGCGCCAGCGCCGAAGGAAAGAAGCCCGCGCGCGGCGGGTCACTTGCCGGATCGGTCGAGAACGCGGCCGGTGCGCACCGAACCGCTCGCCCACCGCCCGCCTCATTCGATGCGGATCGCGCGCAACGCCACGCCCAGCACGCGCTCGTCGGCGACGGTGGGCGACCGGGCATCGGGGGTCAGTATCCGCACCACGTTGCGCCCTTCCACATAGGGTACGCGCTGCAGGTCGATGCGCAGCTCGCCGTTGGCCTGGCCAGTGAAGACCCGAGTACCGTTGAGCCACAGCTCGACGGCCTGCTGCCCAAGGGAAGCCAGCTCCAGGCCCAGCGCCCCCTTGAGGGTCGCCGCGTCGCGCACCACGAAGGACAGCTCCGAGGCCGTGCCCAAGCTCCAGCGATGGGTGGGCTCCGGGGTGGACCAGTTCCAGAACGCCAGGCGTGGGTCGGCGAAGCCCAGCGTGCCCTGGGCCGCCGCCGGCTCCCCGCCCAGGGGCAGGTCCACGGCGAAGCCCTCGTTGCACTGGGGGAAGCGCGCGGTCGGGTTGAACATCGGGCAGGCCAGCACCCGGTAGGCCCCTTCTCCCACCGGCGCCAGCGGCACGTCGACGGTGATGGCCTCGCCCTGAGCGGGGGGCTCCGCCAGTGGGACGAAGACATGGCGCGTGTCCTTCCCGGCGTTATCCACGACGCTCACCTGCCAGCCGAGGGCATGCGAGTCGTCGATGACCCGCTCCCAGGCCTCGGCACCGGTCTTGCGCAGCCGCAGGCGTAGGTTGGAGCGGTCGGCGCTCAGGCGCCCCTCGGCCTCGAAGGCGAACCGGCGCTCCGTCGGCGGTCGCGGCGTGGCCCGGCGCACGAACAGGTGCGGGATGTACGAGGCCGGGTCGAGGTCGTACCAACGCTGGAAGTCCTGGGTGTAGAACAGCAACTGGCTGCCCCGGAAATCCGGCGAGGGCAGCACCTCGTCGGTCGACGGCTCCCGGTAGGTATGCAACTGAATGACCCTGGGCCGCTGGGACAACACGTAGTCGTTGTCCCACTTCTGCATGAAGCCCCCCGGCAAGCGGGAGATATGCCGGTTGTTCAAGCCCACCATGTCGAGGGTCGGCAGGCCGGAGAAATAGGGAATGGCGCCAGCATCCACCACGGCGATCAGGCTGTTGTCGGGCAGCCCCATCTCGGCGATGCGCTTGCCCATGACCACGTCCCACTCGGTGGCCATCCGCTCGGTGCGGGCCTCGGCGTACAACTGGGTGGAGAGCCAGACGGAATAGCCGGCGAACCCCAGGGCCAACAGGCTGGCGGCGCGCGGCAACCCGCCCAGCGCCAGGGCGCAGATACCGATCATCAACGGCGCGACCGGCATCAGGAAGCGGTAACCGATCATCCAGTCGCCACCCACCAGCAGGTTGAACGCGACATACCCGCCGACATGGATGAAGACGATCCAGGCCCACCAGCCCGGCTGGCCGCCCCGGCGCAGGAGCAAGGCGGTGGCCGCGAGGTAAGGCAGGAGCAGGTACCCGTAGTCGGCGGCGAACCGGGCGACGTAGCGCGCGCCCTCCGTGACCTGGGTGGACAGGTCGCCGGTCTTCGCCGACACCGTGGTGGGCCACAGCGCGCCGAACAGCCGGTAGCGCCAGAGCAGCAGCACGCCCACCACGCTCCCGAAAACCAACGCCGCCGCCAGCAGCCCGCGTCCGGAAACCTTTCGCCCCGCGAGCGCTCGGCTGGCGGCATACACCCCGACCGCGCCGAAGAACGCGCCGCCCTCCGGCCGGGTCAGCGCCAGACCGCCGAAGAGCAGGCCCGCCACCACGAAGTGGCGCGCCCGTCCCGTCTCGAACGCCAGGAAGCAGGCATGGCAACTGGCGACCAGCAACAGGGCGAAGAAGACCCCTTCCATGGCGGCCGGCGCCCATAACGCCAGTAACGGGAACGAGACGAACATCGCCATCAGGGCCAGGCGCGGCACCGGCTGGAAGGCGTCTTCGAAACGCCCCTGGATACGCAGCAGCAAGGCGGCCGTGGCCAGGTAACTGGCCAGGCCCAGGGCCTTCGCCGCCTGCAAGGGTTCCGCGCCCAGCCCGGCGAGCCACGCGCCGAGCCAGGTCCAACTGACGCTGGAGAACCCCTCGACCCGCTCGCCATTGAAGGTCAGTCCGTTCCCGGCGGCCCAGTTCTTCATGTAGACGGCGTAGATGAAAGCGTCGTCCGGCTGGTAGAACCAATAGAGGACGACATGCAGGAGGCCGAGGGCGAACAGGATGGCCAGCCCCAGGAAGGTCGCGTTGCGCGCAGAAAGCATTCAGGGTTCCTTGTCTGTCCCGGCAGGTGTCTGTCCCGGCAGATGCCCGGTGCGGGCGTCACCTTTCGCGCCGGCATTTCAATCGGACGGGCGACCTTATACCAGATGGCGGCGAGCGCCTGGGCCCCGGGCGAGCTGGTATCCTCCCGGTCCGATGGCCGTGACGCGGCGCCCGGAGCACTCCCCATGGAACTCAGCAAGACCCGCACCAGCTTCTACCGCCGCCTCTACGTCGCCTGGCTGATCGACAGTGACGCCGCCACCACCGTGCCCGCCCTGATGGAAGCCACCGGCATGCCCCGGCGCACCGCCCAGGACACCCTCGCGGCCCTCGCCGAACTGGACATCGAGTGTCGCTTCGAGCAGGACGACGGCGCCCGCAACAATGCCGGGCGCTATCGCATCCACGACTGGGGGCCCATCGACCGCGCCTGGGTCGCCGCCCAGTGGCCGCGTCTCAAGGACATCCTGGGCTACCCCTGACGGCCCCGGTCGCGCCCCTCGTTTTCGCGACGGGGCGAGCGCCGCTCCCCACGGGTGCATCCGCCGGATACCCACAGGTGCGCCCGGCGTCCTCGCGCTGGAGCCGTGCCCGCGTCGAGAAGCGAGACGGGCGTCGCGAAACGGCCGCCCGTCTCGTCGCCGGTCGCCACGCCCGGGCGCCCGGCCTCCCCGTCGGGAAGGGACCGGCGCCCGCCCGCGCGCTCAGAACACCGTGCCGACCGGATAGACGAAGGCGTTCACGTCATAGAACGGCGAGCGCTGGAAGAACCAGTTCAGGCGCGCCTGCGGGTTCTTGGCGAAGGCTTCGTCCTCTTTCAGCTTGCGCTCGAACTCGGCCTTGAGGGCCGGGTCCTCGGCGAGCATCTTGCGCGCCATCGGCTCCATCACGTACTCCTCGGGCTCCTCGGCCGCCACCAGGGTGGCGTTGAAGAACCCCCAGGACCAGAACGAGTCGGGGCTTTCCGCCGTCAGCAGGTCGATGGCCAGCACCCCCAGGGGCTGGTCGGTGTCGATCACCACCGAGCCGGCGGGGAAGATCTGGGTGCGCTGGAACGGCGTGCCGGTGCCGTTCACCAGCAAGTGCCCCTCGTAGCCGGGAATCTCGTTGGCGGCGGCGCGATCCGGCTCGAAGCCGCCGGCCAGCTTGATGCCATCCATGCGGTAGAGGGTCACGTCCAGGGGCGTGGGCTTGTCCAGGGTGGTCATCTGGATGCCATGGGCTTTCAGGCGGGCGATCACCTCGCCCCACTGGACCGGCACCACGTAGCGCTTCGGCCGCTTGACCACCAGGTCGGGCAGCGAATTGTCGGTGACCGGCGCGTCGAAGGTCTTGGGCCGGTTGCCCCAGACGATGGTCTTCGCCCCGGTGATCGGCGACTCCTCGTAGCGGTACTCGCCCACGGTGAAGGGGACGCGCGTGGCCTCGCCCGGCTTCCAGGTGAGGGTCACCTCCCGCTGGGCCCGCAGGCGCTGGCGGTCCTGGGCGATGGCGGCCTTGAGGGAGTCGGCCTGCTCGCCGATCACCTGGAACATCGCCTTGAGCATCACGTAGTTGCCCAGTACCTGGGTCCGGTAGGGGTGCAGGGCGTGCTGCTCGATGAGGATCGAAGGCACGTTGCGGATGTCGCCGTACTGGTTGGAGAAGCGCGCCAGGTCGGTGCGGTACGGGTAGTAGCCCTGGGTCGGGTCCTGGTTGTCGTTGAGGCTGATGCACTCGTGGACCACGTGCCCGTCGCCCTGGAGGGCCTGGTACACCGGGCCCCGCATCACCGTGTCCATCCACGCGCTGGCGGCCGGCGACCAGCCGTTGCCGTTGTGGCAATAGGAGCTGTCGTAGGGGTACATGGCGCCGTCGGTGGAGTGGGTGTCGGCGAAGAAGCTCAGGTCATACCGGTTGAAGACCCAGGCGACGTTGCGGATTTCCGCGCTGTCGAGCTTGGCGAAGTCGCGGTTGAGGTTCAGGTTCATCCCGTTGACCCGCCAGCCGGTCACGTCGGGGCCGTTCTGGTTGATCCGCCCGTAGGGGCTGCGGCGCAGGTCGCCGTCGACGTTCACCGTGGGGATGAAGAGGATGTTCACCTTGTCCAGCAGGCCCGCCAGGGGCTTCGCGCCGGTGGTCATGTCGCGCAGCAGCATGAACATGGCGTCCTTGCCGTTGGCCTCGCCGGGGTGGATTTCCGCCTGGACGAAGAGCGTCGGCCGGCCCGAGCCGTTCAACCCCGCCGGCGACTTGTCCTGGGCCCGGGAAGCGGTCACCAGCAGCATCGGCTCGCCGGTGGCGCTCTTCTCCGGCAGCTCGCTCAGGGTGACGGCGCCACCCGAGGCCGCCGCCAGTTTCTCCAGCCATGCCCGGGTCTGGTGATAATCGCTGGTCTGCTTGAAGTCGCTGGACTCGGCGAGGGTGATCAGCGGGTCGTCGGCTTTGGCGAGGTAGCGCGTGCTGCCCAGCGTCTGCTCGAACATCGGCGGCAGGATGCGGGTTTTCGCCGCCGGGCCGTAGCCGGCGTCGTCGACGTAACCGGGGGCGGCGGGCAACGCCGCGACGGGCAGGCTGGCGCCGGCGATCAGGGCGGCGAGCAGGGCCCGGGATGACAGGTAAGGCATGAACGGTTCTCCTTCGGAACTCGACCGGCGGGCGCGGCCGCGCCCTCCAGGCACCCTACACCATTCCCCGGGCGCCGCGCGCGACACGCGGCCGCAGCACGCCGCGACCGGCGTCCATCCGACGCAAAGGCTAACCTGGGTCAGTCCACGACGGCCGCGCCTGTCGTAGAGTGCGCCTGGAATCCTCGTCGAGCCCAAGGAGGGCCCCTTGAACGTTCAACTGCTCGGGGTTCTCGCCCTGCTCGCCGGCGCCGTCGCGCTGTTCGCCCTCAACCGCCCACGAATGGATGTGGTGGCCCTGCTGGTGATGGTGATCCTGCCGCTGTCCGGGGTGATCGGGGTGCAGGACGCCCTGGCCGGCTTCAGCGACCCCAGTGTGGTGCTGATCGCCGCGCTGTTCGTGATCGGCGAGGGGCTGGTGCGCACCGGCGTGGCCTTCCGCCTGGGGGGCTGGCTGGCGCGCCGCGCCGGGCGCAGCGAGACACGCCTGCTGGTGCTGCTGATGCTTTCCGCCGCCGGGCTCGGCTCGGTGATGAGCTCCACCGGGGTGGTGGCGATTTTCATCCCAGTGGTGCTGAGCATCGCCTCGCGCCTGCGGGTGTCGCCGCGCCGGCTGATGATGCCGCTGTCGGTGGCCGGGCTGATCAGCGGCATGCTCACCCTGGTGGCCACCGCGCCGAACCTGGTGGTGCACAGCGAACTGCGCCGCGCCGGCTACGACGGGCTGGGTTTCTTCAGCTTCACCCCGTTCGGCCTGGCGATCCTGCTACTGGGGGTCGGCTATATGCTGCTGACCCGGCGCTGGCTGAGCAGCCCACCGGCCGGCGAGGAACCGCCGCGCAGCCGCCGCACCCTGCTCGACTTGGTACGCGACTACCGGCTTGCCGGCCGCGAGCGGCGCCTGCGGGTGCGGGACGACTCGCCGCTGATCGGCCGGCCATTGCAGGAGCTGCACCTGCGCGCCCTGCACGGCGCCAATGTGGTGGGCATCGAGCGGCAGTACCGCTTCGGCCGCGAGGTGCTCAGCCCGGGCGCCAGCACCGAGATCAAGCCCGGCGACGTGCTGCTGCTGGACCTGTTCGCCCCCCTGGAGACCCCCAAGGCCCTCTGCGAGCACCTCGGGCTCGACCCGCTGCGCCTGCGCGGCAGCTACTTCACCGACCAGTCGCGAGAAGTCGGCATGGCCGAGGTGACCCTGCCGCCGGAATCCGCGCTGATCGGCAAGACCCTGCTGGAGCTGACGTTTCGCACCCAGTACGGGCTGAACGTGATCGGCCTGCGCCGGGAGGGCGAACCCTTCGAGGGCAGCTTGGTGGACGAGCGCCTGCGCTTCGCCGACACCCTGCTGGTGATCGGCCCGTGGAAGGCGATCCGCCAGTTGCAGGCCCAGCAGCGCGACTTCCTCGTGCTCAGCCTGCCGGCGGAGATCGACGAGGTGGCGCCGGCCGCCAGCCAGGCGCCTTTCGCCCTGCTCGCCGTGGCCCTGATGGTGCTGCTGATGATCGGCGGCTGGGTGCCCAACGTGCTGGCGGCGCTGATCGCCTGCCTGGCCATGGGGGCCTTCCGCTGCCTCGACATGGACAGCGCCTACCGCTCGATCCACTGGCAGAGCCTGATCCTGATCGTCGGCATGCTGCCGTTCGCCCTGGCCCTGGAGAAGACCGGCGGCATCGAGCTGGCGGTCCAGGCCCTGGTGGCGCTGGTGGGGGACGCCGGGCCCTACGGGATTCTCGCCAGCCTGTTCGCCCTCACGGCGCTGATCGGCCTGTTTATCTCCAACACCGCCACGGCCGTGCTGATGGCCCCGGTGGCCATCGCCACCGCCCAGCAGATCGGCGCCTCGCCCTACCCCTTCGCCCTCACCGTCGCGCTGGCTTCCTCGGCGGCCTTCATGACCCCGGTGTCGTCGCCGGTGAACACCCTGGTGCTGGGGCCGGGCCAGTACCGCTTCGGCGACTTCGTCAAGGTAGGGGTGCCGTTCACCCTGCTGGTGATGCTGGTGACGGTGCTGATGGTACCCTGGCTGTTCCCGCTGTAGCCGGGGCGGCGGCTGTGGGAGAATGCGCGCCCGTTTTTTCCACGAGCGCCCCGCCATGCCCCGCCCCCGTGGCCGCCCTCCGCGTCCCTCGTCGCCCGCCGCGCCCCGGCCGTCCGGGGACGCGCCGCTGCATCCGCGCAACCGCCACCAGGGCCGCTACGACTTCCCGGCGCTGATCGCCGGCAGCCCCGAACTGGCGGCGTTCGTCATCCTCAACCCCTACGGCAAGCGCAGCATCGACTTCGCCGACCCGGAGGCGGTGAAGGTCTTCAACCGCGCGCTGCTGCGCCACCACTACGGCATCGCCCATTGGGACATCCCGCCCGGCTACCTGTGCCCGCCGATCCCCGGGCGCGCCGACTACCTCCACGGCCTGGCCGACCTGCTGGCCGAGGACGCCCCGGGCATCCCCCGGGGCCCGGCGGTGCGGGTGCTGGACATCGGCGTGGGCGCCAACTGCATCTACCCGCTGATCGGCCATCGCGACTACGGCTGGCGCTTCGTCGGCGCCGACATCGACCCGCTGGCCCTGGACTCGGCGCGGGCCATCGTCGAGGCCAACCACTTGGGCGGAGCCATCGAACTGCGCCGCCAGGCCCACCCCGAGCGGCTCTTCGCCGGGGTACTGGAGGCTGGCGAACGACTCGACCTGACCCTCTGCAACCCGCCGTTCCACGCCTCCCTCGATGAGGCCACCCGGGGCAGCCAGCGCAAGTGGCGCAACCTGGGCAAGCTCGATCCGAGCCGCCGGCTGCCGGTGCTGAATTTCGGCGGCCAGGGCGCGGAGCTTTGGTGCGAAGGCGGCGAGGCGGGGTTCCTGCAACGCATGGTGGCGGAAAGCGTGGCCTTCGCCGGCCAGGTGCTGTGGTTCAGCAGCCTGGTGTCCAAGGCCGCCAACCTGGCGGGGATGCAGGCGCACTTGCGCCGGGTCGAGGCTCGCGACGTGCGCGTCGTGGGCATGGCCCAGGGGCAGAAGCGCAGCCGCTTCGTCGCCTGGAGCTTCCACGACGCCGCCACCCGCCGCGCCTGGCACGCCCGGCGCGAGGCCGGCTGAGGCTCATACGATCGCGCTAGGCCGCGTCAGGCCGGGCCGCGTCAGGCCGGGCCGCGTCAGGCCGGGCCGCGCGGCCGGCTCCGTCAGGTCGGGGCGCGCTGAACCATCGAGCGATCTGATCACCTGTGTCGCCCCCCTTCTCCAGTAACCCGATCAAGCCGCGACCGTACCCTACCGCGTCTCCTCCGGAGTCCCCTCGGCCGGGGACGGGCCCTCGCGCCGAGCGACCTCGGGGCGGACTACTCCAGGCAGGGCCGCTCTAGGCAGGGCCGCTCCAGGCAGGGCCGCTCCAGGCGGGGCCGCTTCACGCGAGGCCTCGCCAGGCAGGGCCTCTTTCTTGGGCCGAACGATCGCGGACCCGGCCCCGCCAGGCGAATCCTCCATGGGCCACGCCGCCCCCGACGCTTCCCGCGCCAGCAGCAGCCGCTTGCGCTCCACGCCCCAGCGATAACCCGACAGCCCGCCGTCGCTGCGCACCACCCGGTGGCAGGGGATCGCCACCGCCAGGCGGTTGGCCCCGCAGGCCCGGGCCACGGCCCGCACCGACTGGGGGGCGCCGATTCGCGCGGCCACTTCGGCGTAGCTGAGGGTACGACCCGGCGGAATCTCCCCCAGCGCCTGCCAGACCCGCTGCTGGAACGCCGTGCCCCGGATGTCCAGGGGCAGCGCCAGGCCCAGGCCCGGTGCCTCGACAAACCCCACCACCTGGGCCACCAGGCGCTCGAAGTCGGCCTCGCCGCCGCGCAGGTCGGCCAGCGGGAAGCTGTCCTGCAAGTCCCGCAGCAGGGTCTCCGGATCGTCTCCCAGGAGGATCGCGCAGACCCCGCGCTCGCTCCGGGCCACCAGGATCGAGCCCAGGGAGCACTCGCCGAGGGCAAAGTGGATCACCGCGTTGCGGCCGCCGGCGCGGTAGTCGCTGGGGGTCATCCCCAGCATGCCGTCGGAGGCGGCGTAGAAGCGCCCGTTGGAGCCGAACCCCGCCGCGTACAGGGCCTCGGTCACCGAGGCGCCGCTTTCCAGTTCGTCGCGCACCGCCCGGGCCCGTTGGGCGCTGGCGTAGGCCCGGGGCGTGAGGCCGGTGAGGCTCTTGAATATCCGATGGAAGTGCCAGGGGCTGAGTCCGGCGCGGCGCGCCAGCGCCTCCAGGGACGGCGTCTGCTCGGCGGACTCGATCCAGCGGCAGGCGTCCGCCACGGTGCGCGCCCACTGCGCCTCGACGGCGCCGCGATCCGCGGCGGCGCGTCGGCTCGGCCGGTAGCCGGCCGCCTCGGCCTGCCCGGGCGTGTCGAAGAATTCCACGTTTTCCCGGCGCGGCAGGCGCGTCGCCGCGCTGGGCCGGCCCCAGACTCCGGTGGTGCGCACGCCGTAGACGAACTGTCCGTCGGCGGCGGGGTCGCGGCGCAGCAGCGCCTGCCAGCGCGGATCGTCCTCGGCGACCGGCGCGCCACGCGCGATGTCTTTGTCCATGGCGATACTCCCGATGAAGAGGGCTCCAGCCTAGCCGGGGGCGACGGCGTCGACACTCCGCCCCTTGCGCTCAGATTCCGGCCGCCGGCACTCGCCACAGATACCAGGCGGCGGCGGTGCGATAGGGGCTCCAGGCCCGCCCCAGCTCGGCCAATTCCCGTGGCTTCGGCTGCCGCTCCAGGCCCTTGAGCCGGCGGTAGCCCTCGCGCACGCCGAAATCGTCCACCGGCAGCACGTCCGGCCGCGCCAGGGTATAGATCAGCAGCATTTCCACCGTCCAGCGGCCAACCCCGCGCAAGGGCAGCAGCCGTGCCATCAGTGCCCGGTCGTCCAGCCCGAGGGCCTCGTCGAGGCCCGGCACGGTGCCGTCCAGGGTCGCCTCGGCGAGGCCGCGCAGGGCCAGGGTCTTGGCGGCGGAGAAACCGCAGCCGCGCAAGGCCTCGGGGCCCAGCGCCAGCAACGCGCCGGGCGCCGGGAAACGTCCCTCGCAGAGGGCCAGCAGCCGCCCGAGCATCGCCTCGGCGGCGCGGGCGTGCAACTGCTGGTAAGCGACGGAGCGGACCAGCGCCTCGTAGGGCTCCCGCTCCGGCCGGGGTCGATGGCCGCACGGCCCCACCGCCGCCACCAGGCGCGCCCAGTCCTCGTCCAGGGCGGCGAGGAAGGCGTCGGCGGCGTCCGCCGAGAAGGTCACGACGGCTCCACCGCGTAGCGCCGATCCAGCCGGCTGTAGCCCAGGCCGGCGGTCTTGTACACCCGGAGCTGCACAGGGATGCGCTCCTTCAGGGCGTCGACGTGGCTGATGATGCCGATGGTCTTGCCGCTGGCGTTGAGGGCGTCGAGGGCATCCAGGGCGACGTCGAGGGTTTCGCCGTCCAGGGTACCGAAGCCTTCGTCGAGGAACAGCGAGTCGATGCTGGTCGTATGGCTGACCAGATCGGACAAGGCCAGGGCGAGGGCGAGGCTGACCAGGAAGCTCTCGCCGCCGGAAAGGGTGCGGGTGTCCCGGGCCACGTCGCCCTGCCAGGTGTCCACCACCTCCAGCTCCAGGTCGCCGCCGCCGCGACGGGCCAGCCGGTAGCGGCCGTGGAGGCGCTCCAGGCGACGGTTGGCCAGGTGCACCAGATGGTCGAGGGTAAGGCCCTGGGCGAACTTGCGGTACTTGGCGCCATCGGCCGAGCCGATCAGGCCGTTGAGCTGGGTCCAGGCGCGGTGCTCGGCCTCGCGGGCGGCGATGGCCTCGAACAGGGTCTGGCGGTTGCGCCGGCGGGTCTCGTCGTCCCGCAGGCGCGCGTCGATTTCGCCCTGGCGCCGGGTCAGCTCCCGTAGCGCCTGTTCCTCGTCGAGCAGGGCGGCATCGAGGGTCTCGCCGTCCTGCGCGGTCTTCGCCTCGGCGCGCAGCGCGTCGCGGGCCTTTCGGGCCGCCTCGTGCAGGGCGCGGGCCTCGGTCAGCGCGCCGTGCAGGGTGGCCCGCGCCGCCGCCAGCGCCTCGCGGGTGGCGTCATCCAGACAAGCGTCGAGGAACGCCGCTTCGTCGGCGAACGGGCTGTCGGCCAGGGCGGCGCGCCAGGCCGCCTCGCCGTCGCCCAGGGCCTCGGCCTCCCGCGCCAGGCGCGCCTGGGCCTCGCGGCGGATGCCGTTGAGCTCATTGGCATGGTCCTGGGCCCGGCCCAGGCGTGCCTCGGCCCCCGCCAAGTCCGCCTCGGGGTCGTCCGTCGGCGCCCGGCCGGGCGTTTCGTCCACGCCCGCGGCCTCGGCCCGCTGGCGCCAGAGCGCGGCGGTCCGGCGGGCGCTCTCGACAAGGGGGTCGAGGGCAGCCTGGCGCTCGGCCAGTGTCTGGCGTTGCGCCTGGACCCGCTGCCAGGCGGCGAGGTCCGCCTCCCGCGCCCGCAGCCAGGCGTCGGCGTCTTCCGGCAGGCCGTAGCCGAGGGCCGCCAGCTCCTCGCCCAGGACGCGGTCGTCCCGCTCCTGGCGCTCTCGCAGGTCCCGCAAGCGGGCGTCCAGTTCCTCCAGCGAACCGTGAGCGGCCTGGCGGTCCCGCTCCGCCAGTTCCACGGCCTGGGCCGCGTCACGCGCGGCCTGTTCGGCCTCCCGGGTGGAGCGGTGCGCCGCTTCGCGCCGCGCCTTGAGGGCGTCGAGGCGCGCCAGGGTGGCTTCGACATCGGCCAGCGCCTGACGCTGGCGGGGCTGCTCGGCGAGCACCGCGGCGAGATCGACGAGAGCCGGCTGGGCCTCGGTGTGGCGTTGCCAGTCCGCGTCCAGGGCGGCCCGCCGCGCCTCGCCGTCGTCGATCCGCTCGATGAGGGCGCGCACCTGCTCGTCGAGCCGGCCGACCTCGTCGCTCAGCCGCTGGCCCTGCTCGGTCACCGCGTCCCGCTCGGCCCGCTTGGCCTCCAGGGTGCGCTGGGTGGCGGTCAGGTCGAGGGCCTGGTAGGCCTCCACCGCCGGGTGCTCCAGGGCACCGCACAGGGGGCAGGCCTCGTCGGGTCGCAAGCGCGCCCGATAAGCCTCCAGGGCCTGGATGCGCTGTTCCTGTTCCAGCAATTTTTCCTGGTCGCGGACCTGTCGATCGAGGTCGCGGTAGGTGTCGCGCAGGGCCGCCCGCTCGGCGTGGAGCTTCGCCTGACGGGCCTGACGCTCGGCGAGTTGCTCGCGCAGGCCGGCCACCTCCATCGCCAGGCGCTCGCGCCGCGCGCCTGCGTCGGCCAGGCGCTCCAGGACCTGGCCATGGGTCAGCAGCCGCTGCCACTCGGCCTGCCAGTCCGCCTCCTCGCGACCGTCCAAGGCCACCCGCCAGGATTCCAGCGGCTCGGCCTCGGCGACCCGGGCCCGCTCGAGGGCGATGCCCGCGTCTCGCAGGGCGTTCCGGCGCCCGGCCAGCGCGCCGTCAAGGGCGTGCCGGTGCTGCTCGGCCCGTTGCCGCCGCGCCTGGGTCTCGGCTCGTTCGGCGTCCCGCGCGGCGCGTGCCTCCAGCCGGCTGCGCCAGCCGCTGAGGCGTTCCAGCAGGTGGGCGTCGCGGGCATGGGTCGCCAAGTGGGCGTCCAGATCGCGGACCTGCTCGCGCAAGGCGTCGCGTTCGGCCTGCCGCCGGGCCGCCAGGGCATCGGCGGCGTCCCGCGCGGCCGCCAGGCTGTCCGCGACCTCGCGCGCCACGCCCTCGGCCTCCCGCTGGGTGGCCTCCAAAGCCGCGCGGGTCGCCTGCCAGGCCCGCTCGGCGGAGCGCCAGGCGCGGTGAGCGGGGCGCAGGCGCGTCGCCGGCTCGTCGGCGGCCAGCCGGCGGAGGTCGTCGGCCGCCGCGTCCAGAGCCTCGCGGGCGCGACGTTCGTCGGCGGCCATGGCGGCGAGCCGGGCTTCAGCCGCGTCCCGGGCAGCCAGCCACTGGCGCTGCTCGCGCAGGTCGGCGAGGCGCTCTTGCCGCGCCCGCTCGGCCTCGCCCAAGTGCCGGGCTTCCTCGGTCAGGGCCTCGCGCTGGGGGTCATCCAGCAGCTCGACGCCGCTGGCCTGGGCGCGCAGCTCGGCGAGAGCGCTTTCCGCCTCCTTGGCGCGGAGGTAGACCTGCTGGGAGACACGGCCATAGATATCGGTGCCGGTGAGTTGCTCCAGCAGCTCCGCGCGGCTACGGGCGTCGGCTTCGAGGAACGCGGCGAAACCGCCTTGGGCGAGCAGCATGGAACGGGTGAAGCGGGCGAAATCCAGCCCGGTGAGGCGCTCCACTTCCTTGGGCTTGTCGCTCAGGCGGTCGCAGAGGATGCGCCCGTCCAGATGGGCCAGCTCGGCCTTGGCCGGCTGCAGCGCGCCGTCGGCGCGGTCGCGGGCGCGGCGCTGGCTCCAGAAGGCGCGGTAGCCCTCCCCGCCCACTTCGAATTCCACTTCGGCCAGGCAATCGGCGCAGTGCCGGGTCATCAACTCGTTGCTGGTGGCGGACAGGGCGCCCATGCGCGGCGTGCGGTGGTAGAGCGCCAGACACAGAGCATCCAGCAGGGTGGTCTTGCCGGCGCCGGTGGGGCCGGTGATGGCGAACAGGCCGTTGTCGCGGAACGGCTCGGCGGTGAAGTCGATCTTCCATTCGCCCTTGAGGGCGTTGAGGTTCTTCAGGCGCAGGCTGAGGATTTTCATGGGCATACCGGGAAAGCCAGGGGGTGATTCTGTCACCCCTCCCCATTCTCTGCGAACCCCGCCGCGCGGGCGCGCTCGAAACCTTGAACCCCGTGGAGCCGCGCCATGACCGACAGCCTGTGGAACCAGTCCCTCGCCTCCTTTCGCGAGGCCCTCGGGGCGGACCGGCCGACGCCGAGCTGCGGCGCGGCCAGCGCGGTGAGCGCGAGCCTGGGCATGGCCCTGGCGAGCATGGCCCTGCGCATCAGCGATAAACGGGAGTCCCATGCCGGCCGGGAGACCCTGATCGCGCAAAGCGGACATCTGAGCGAGGCCCTGGGTCGCCAGGCGGACGCCGACGCGCGGGCCTTCGAGCGCTATCTGGCGGAGCACGGCGCGAAGCGGGACACGGCGGAACCGGCGACCCGGGGCGCCGTCGCGGTCCCGCTGTACACCGCCTGGTTGTGCCGGGAGGGGCTGCGCCTGACCCTGGCCGCCCTGCCCCTGTGCAAGCCCTCGCTGCGCTGCGATGTGGAGGCCGGGGCGCTGTTGCTGCATGCCGCCCTGGGCGCGGCGCTGCTGAACCTGGATGCCCACCTCGATCGCCTGGAGCCCCTGGCGCGAAAGCGCGCCGCCCGCGCCCGGCGAACCCTGCGACGGGACGCCGACGTCGCGCTGGCGGCGCTGCGCCGGGCCCGCCGCCCGCTCAGGGCATGAAGACCGCCCGCATGCAGTTGTCCTGCTTCTGCTTGAACAGCCCGTAGCCCTGGGGCGAATCCTCCAGGCTCATGGGGTGGGTGAGCAGGTAGGAGGGGTCCAGCTCGCCCTTGCGGATGTGCTCGAACAGGCGGTCGGCGTAGCGCTGGCCGGGTTGCTGGCCGGAGCGCAGGGTGAGCGCCTTGTTGACGATGGCGCCCATGGGGAATTTGTCCAGCACGCCGCCGTAGACGCCGATCACCGAGACCGTGCCGCCCTTGCGGCAGGCGCGGATCGCCTGGCGCAGCACGCTGCCGCGCTCGGTGTGCAGGCGCAGCATCTGCTTGGCGCGGTCGTAGGCGTAGTCCGGCTCGGTCCCATGGGCCTCCATGCCGACGCAGTCGATGCAGCGGTCCGGTCCGCGCCCGCCGGTCAGCTCCAGCAGCGCCTCGTGGACATTGGTGATCTCGTAGTTGATCACCACGGCGCCGGCCTTGCGCTCCGCCAGTTCCAGGCGGTCGGCGTAGCGGTCGATGGCGATCACCCGCTCGGCGCCGAGCAGGTAGGCGCTGCGGATGGCCATCTGGCCGACGCCGCCGCAGCCCCACACCGCCACGGTGTCGCCGGGCTGGATGCCGGCGATGTCCGCCGCGTAGTAGCCGGTGGGCACCGCGTCGGAAACGAACACCGCCTGCTCGTCGCGTACCCCCTCGGGGACCTTGAACAGGTTGACATCACCGTAGGGCACCCGCACGTAGGTGGCGTGGCTGCCGGCGTAGCCGCCGAAGGCGTGGCTGTAGCCGATGATCCCGCAGCAGGGCTGGCCGTAGGCCAGGTCGGTGGCTTCGGGGTTGGGGTTGGAGTTGTCGCAGCAGGAAAAATCGCTGCGCTTGCAATGCTCGCAGTCGCCGCAGCCGATGATGGAGATGCTCACCACCCGGTCGCCCTTGGCGAGGTGCTTGATCCCCGAGCCGATCTCCACCACTTCGCCGAGGAATTCGTGGCCGAGGATGTCGCCGGGCTTCATCGCCGGCACGTACCCGCCCAGCAGGTGCAGGTCGGAGCCGCACACCGAGGACATGATGACCCGCAGGATCACGTCCCGGGGATTGAGGATTTCCGGGTCCGGCACGGTCTCCACGTGCAGCCGGTTGGGGGCTTGCCAGGTCAGCGCTCTCATATCACGCCCTCCCCGGCCGACAGGGCCGCCATGCCGTCGTCGTCCTGGGCCCCGGTGGGGCGCGAGGCGGCCACGGGGTGGCTGCCGGCGGTGGGGATCTCGCCGGTCTCCAGGTATTGCTTGAGGCGGCGCAGCTCGCGCATCAGCAGGTTGCCGGATACCCGGCCGAACAGCGACGCCGCGGCGTAGCCGACGCGGCCGGCCGGCGGCTCGCAGGCCAGCAGCACGCGCAGCTCGGTGCCACGCCCGTGGGGCGCGTCGACGACGCTCAGGGTGCAGCGATGGGGCAGCCAGCGGGCATCCTCGGTCATCCACACCAGGCGCTCGTCGTCGCGCCGCTCTTCCAGGCGCAGGGTCAGGTCGAGGGTCTTGCCCAGGGGCGCGCCGAAGGTCCAGCGGTAGCGCGAATCGCCCAGCGACTCGATGCGTTCCACGCCGCCCAGTACCGGGGTCAGCCCTTCGGGCTCGGCCAGCCGCTGGAAGACTTCGTGGCGCGGCCGGGCGATGGTCACGCTACGGCTGAGGGCCTCCAGGTTGCGCCAGCCGTAGTGCCGTTGCAGGCGCTGTTCCAAGGGCGAGGCGGTGGTGGCCTGCTTCAGCCGGCAATGGCCGCTGGCGCCGCGCCAGGCCAGCAGGGCGCCGAAGCCGGCCTGCAACAGCCCGCCGACGCCGCCTTCGCGGAGGCCGTTGACCAGCAGCGCGCCGCCGCCGAGCAGGGAAAGGGTGCGCTCGGCGCGGCTCAGGTTGGGCGCGCCGACCTGTTCCGGGTACCGCCGGGTGGCGGTGAGGGGTTCGTCGAATTCGGACATCGGTGATCTCCTTGCGAGAGGGACTCAAGGAGCTGACTGGAGCAGGCGGAGGCTTGTTCCTGCGTTCCCGGCGACGCCCGACGAACGCGGCCGGCCTCAGTCGGGCAGGTCGGCGAGCACTTCGCGGTACAGCCCGCGCAGCCGCTCGCGGGTCTCTTCGTCCAGCGCCTCGGCGGCCAGGCGCTGCTCGAAGACGTCCAGCGGGCCCAACTCGTCGAGGGTCGCCGTCTGCGCCGCCAGCCCGGCGAGGGCGCGGCCGCGCTCGCGGCGGATGCGCAGGATGTCCAGGGGCAGCCCCTCGCAGAGCCGCCCCAGGGGCGCGGCGAGGTCGCTGAGGTAGTCGTCGCCGCAGACCAGCGCATCCACCCACACCGGCCGCTCCGGGCTGCCGGCCCGGGCCGCTTCCCGCAGCGCCGGCGCCAGTTCCTCCAGGGTTCCGCGTACTGCCGCCAGGGGCTGGAAGCACGGCACCGGCAACGCGGTCACCGCCCGTAACCCGCTGTCGTCCAGGTCCACCTGGAGGACCTGCTTGGCCTGGCTCGCCTCGTCGAAGGCCAGGGGGATCGGCGAGCCGCTGTAGCGGATGTGGTCCTGTCCCCCCACGGTCTGGGGCCGATGGATGTGGCCCAGGGCAATGTAGTCGGCGGGCGGGAAAGCCTGGGTGGGGAAGGCTTCCAAGGCGCCCACGTAGATTTCCCGTACCGCCTCGCCGGCGCTGGCGCCCACGGTGGTGAGGTGGCCGGTGGCGACGATGGGCAGCCGCGCGCCATGGGCCTGGCGCTCGCGCTCGGCCCGCTCGAAGAGCACCGCGTAGTGCCGGCGGATCGCCTCTTGCAGGGCGCGCTGTTTGTCCTCGGCGCTCTGCCCAGCCTCGCTGCGCAGCACGTCGCGCGGGCGGATGTAGGGCACCGCGCAGAGCAGCGCGCCCGGGGCGCCGTCGCGCCGGCGCAGCAGGAGCACCTGTTCCGCCGGGTCCTCGGCCACCGCCGGGATCACCCGGGTGTTCAGGCAAGCCAGCAGGGAACGGGATTCACCGAGGGTCGCCACCGAGTCGTGGTTGCCGGCCAGCACCACGAGCCGCGCGCCGGTGTCCCGCAGGGCGACGATGAAGTCGTTGTACAGCTCTCGGGCGTAGCTGGGGGGCGCGCCGGTATCGAACACGTCGCCGGCCACCAACACCGCGTCCGCTTCGCGCGCGTCCACCTGGCCGATCAGCCAGTCGAGGAAGGCGCGGTGCTCGGCCAGGCGGGTCCGGCCGAAGAAATGCTGGCCCAGGTGCCAGTCGGAGGTATGCAGCAGCCGGATCACATCGCCCACTCCTGTACCACCACGTGGGTCTTCACCCGTTGGATGCCGGGGTAGCCCTCGATGGCCGCGCGGATCTCGCTCAGCCGCGCCATGGAGGGCGCCTCGACGTAGACCAGCATGTCGGTCTCGCCGCCGATCCCGCAGCAGCGGCGGATTTCCGGGAAGGCGCGCATCCGCGTCACGTGGTCGGCGCAACGGCTGTTCTCGTAGAACAGCTCCAGGTAAGCCTTGACCGTGACGTCCGGCTCCGCCACCCGAGCGTGGTAGCCCAGGATCACGCCGTCGTCCTCCAGGCGGCGGACGCGTTCGCTGACCGCCGAGCGGGACAGGTTCACCTCGCGGGCGATCTGGCTGACGGGGGCGCGCGCGTCGGCGCGCAGCAGGGCGAGGATCTGGTGATCGAACTTGTCCACGAACGGTGTCCTTGGGGCGCCGGCCGACGGCCGGCCGATGCGAAGCGGCGCAGGGTGACAGTGTTTTCCGGCGAAACGCCGGGCAACGCCGACGTTTCGCCGCGCGCCGTGCCGACGGGAGTCGCCTACCATGGGCGTTCCACGCACAACGCAAGCGCGAGCATACACATGAGTCGTCTGAATCCGGAACTGGGCCTTTGGCAGGGCATCGCCCTGCTCAGCACCTCGCTGCTCGGCACCGGCATCTTCGTGGTCCCGGCCCTGGCCGCCACCGTCGCCGGCCCGGCGTCCCTCTGGGCCTGGCTGATCCTGATCGTCCTGGTGCTGCCGGTGGCCTTCACCTTCGCCCAACTCGGCCGCCGCTTTCCCCACGCCGGCGGCGCGCCGCACCTAATCGGCCGCGCCTTCGGCCCGCGCCTGGAACGCCTGAGCGCGCTACTGTTCCTCGCCGTGCTGCCGGTGGGCTTGCCGGCCGCGCTGAACATCGCCACCGGTTTCTGGCAGGTGCTGTTCGACCTGGATCGCGGCGCCACCCTGGTGATCCAGTTGCTCACCCTGGCGGCCTTCCTGGCGCTGGGCCAGCGCCCGGCGAAGGCGTCAGGGTGGGTGCAGGGGCTGATCGCCCTGGCGATCGTCGGCAGCGTCGCCACCCTCTGGGCGTTCGGCGACCTGCCCCGGGCGGACATGCCGCTGCTGCCCCCTCTGGAGGGCGACGGGCCGAAGCTGGCCGCGGCCCTCGGCGTGATGTTCTGGTGCTTCGTCGGCCTGGAGGCCTTCACCCACCTGGGCGAGGAATTCAAGCGGCCGCAGCGGGACTTCCCCCTGGCCCTGCTGCTGGGGGTGCTGCTGGCGGGGTTGGTGTACTGGGCGTGCTCGGTGGCGGTGCTGAGCTTCGGTACCTACGGCGACCCGGCCCGGGACGCCGGCGCGCTGCCGCTGCTGTTCGACCAGGTGCTGGGTGGCCACGCCCGCTGACTGGCGGCTGTGGTCGGCTATCTGGCCTGCTTCGCCTCGATGAACGTCTACGTCCAAGGCTTCGCCCGGCTGATCTGGAGCCTCGCCGACGAGGGCAAGCTGCCGGCGCCCCTGGCCCGGCGCAACGACCACGGCGTGCCGGCCCGGGCGCTGGCGCTGGTGGTGGCCTGCTGCGCGCTGTGCGCCGGGCTGGCCAGTTTCAGCGGGCTGTCGGTGGACCACCTGATCCGCTACGCCAATGGCAACTTCGTGGTCATCTACCTGCTCAGCATGGCCGCCGGCTGCATCCTGCTTCGAGGCCCCTGGCGGATCGTCGCGGCCGTCTCCAGCCTGCTCTGCGCCGGGGTGCTGCTGGCCCTGGGCGGCGACGCGCTGTACGCCCTGGGCCTGCTCGCCGTCCTGGCGCTGCTGGACGGTTGGCGAGGACGCCGCCCACGGCCGCTGCTGCGCGACGGCAAACCTTCGGCCTGACACCCGCCTCGGGTACCATGGGCGTTTCGCCTGTTATCGACGAGACGCCCATGCCCATCCGCCACTGCATCGTCCACCTCATCGAGAAGAAGCCCGACGGTTCGCCGGCGGTGCTGCACGCCCGGGACAGCGAGCTGGGCGAATCCCAGGCCATGGAGAACCTGCTGGCCGACCTCAACGACAGCTACAACGCCAAGCAGAACAAGGCCTGGGGCCTGTTCCACGCCGAATCCGGCGCCTACCCCTTCAGCGGCTGGCTGGCCGAGTACCTGGACGAGGCGAAGGACTTCGCCGCTTTCAGCCGCCGGGCGGTGGAACACCTGACCACGCTGATGGAGGAGTCCAACCTGTCGGTGGGCGGCCACGTGCTGTTTGCCCACTACCAGCAAGGCATGACCGACTACCTGGCCATCGCCCTGCTGCACCACAGCGAGGGGGTGGCGGTCACCGAGGCCCTGGAAGTCAGCCCGGCGCGGCACCTGGACCTGGGCCAGTTGCACCTGGCGGCGCGGATCAACCTGTCGGAGTGGCGCACCAACAAGCAATCGCGGCAGTACATCTCGTTCATCAAGGGCAAGAACGGCAAGAAGGTCTCGGAATACTTCCGCGACTTCATCGGTTGCCAGGAAGGCGTCGACGCCCCCTCGGAAACCCGCACCCTGCTCAAGGCCTTCAGCGATTTCGTCGAGAGCGAGGACCTGGCCGAGGACCAGGCCCGGGAAAAGACCGAGACCCTGGTGGACTACGCCAGCACCCAGGCGCGCCTGGGGGAGCCGATCACCCTGGAGGAGCTGTCCGGGCTGATCGACGAGGAACGCCCGAAAGCGTTCTACGAGCACATCCGCAACAAGGACTACGGCCTGTCCCCGGAGATTCCGCCGGACAAGCGCACCCTCAACCAATTCCGCCGCTTCACCGGCCGCGCCGAGGGGCTGTCCATCAGCTTCGAGTCCCACCTGCTGGGCTCGAAGATCGAGTACGACGAAGCCCGCGACCTGCTGATCATCCGCCAGGTGCCGACCCAGTTGCGCGACCAACTCAAGCGGCGGCAGGGCTGAAATGAAGCGCGTCCTGCTGCTGGCCGCCCTCGCCGGCCTGTTCGCCTGGCAACATCGCGAACGCCTGGACGCCTGGCTGAACCCGCCCCGGGCGCCCGCCGGCGCGGAGCCGGTGACCCTCTACGCCACCGCCTGGTGCGGCTACTGCGCCAAGACCCGCGCCTTCTTCGAGGCGAACGCCATCCCTTACCGGGAATGGGACGTGGAGCGCTCCGCCGAGGGGCGCCGCGCCTTCCAGGCCTTGGGCGGGCGCGGCGTGCCGCTGGTGGTGGTGCGCGGCACGGTGATCGCCGGCTACGACCCCGAAGGGGTGCTGGCGGCCTATCGCGCGCCCTGACGGAACGCGACAGGCCCGACCCGCTCAGCGCGCCTCGAGGCGAAAGCCCAGGCGCGGCATGTGTACATGCACGATCCCCGCGCGGGGGTCCTCCCGGCGCACCACCCATTCCTCCAGTCCGGCGAAGACCAGTTCGCCTTCCACCGGGTCGACCCCGTAGTCGGTGGCGGCGACCGCCACCCGCTGGCCGATCCGCAGGCCATCCAGGGGCGCGCCGTCCGGCTCCGGCAAGGGCGCCGGCTCCGCGTCGCGGGCGATGGCCAGCGCGTCCTCGGCGCTCAGCGGCGCGTGGGTGCCATGGCCGAAGCCCAGCACCCGGTCGAGCCAGGCGGCCACCGCCGGGTAGTCCTCGACCCACGGCGCGGTGACCGGCGTGCCCCGGAGGAACCACAGGCTGTGGGCCAGGGCGAAGTCGGCGAGGCTCGGCGCGCCGAACAGGAAGTCTCCGCGCTGCCGCTCCAGTTGCCGGGCCAGCCGCCCCATCAGGGTCGGCCACTGGCTCGTGGCCACCTCGGCGGGAATCCGCGTGGCGCTGCCGCCGCTGAACAACGCGCTCCGGTCCGCCATGAACGCCTTCGCCGCCTCCGGCGGCAGGCGGGCGAAGCGCGCGGCCATCGATTCCGGCTGGAACACCAGGCTGACCGCGTACAGGAAGATCGTCGAGTCGGCCCACTGGGCGAACGCTTGCACGGCGAAGGCCTGCTCGTCCGGATAAAGGGACGGCATCGCCTTGTGGGCCTCGAGGCGTCGGGCGATCAGGGCGGTATCGCAATAGATGTCCGCGCCCACCTGCAAGACCGGGGTCTTGCGGTAGCCGCCGGTCAGGGCGGTCAGGTCCGGCTTGGGCATCATCGCGGGAATGGTCACGGAGCGCCAGGCGAGGCCCTTGAATCCCAGCAGCAGGCGGGCCTTCTCGGCGAAGGGCGAGGTGGGGTAGTGGTGCAGGATCAGCTCGTGCATGGGGCCTCCGGCCACGGGGAAAACCGCAGCTTACCCCGAGCCGGGCAGCGCGCCCATCGACCCGGGCGGGGCGCATGGAGCCCCATCCACGGGCTGGATGGCAGTGCTTGCCAGCAGACGTTCCTTGGCCGCCTTGGCCAGGCGCTTGATCGCGCGCTCCCGGCGCAGCGCGGCGCCCTTGTCCGCGCAGGCCTCGACGTGCACCAGCGCCATGGCCGGGCTGGAACGGAAAAACCGTGCGCCCCGCCCGCTGCGATGCTGGGCGAAGCGCCGCGCGGGGTCGTCGCTGATGCCGCAGTACAGCGCGCCGTTGGCGGCGCGGACCAAATAGACGAACCAGGTCTTGGGCGCGGCGGAGGCCGCATCCTGCTCGGGCACGCGAAGGCTCCTGGGGGAAAACCGCGAGCTTAGCCGGATTGCGCGCGGGAATCACGGGCCGGTGACGCCCCGTGGGGGCGGGTATTCGTCGGTCCTGGGCCATGGCCGCCGTGCTGGGCATTGACCTGGGGCGGTCGGCGACTATGATGCAACAAAGTTGTACGTGATCAATGACCTTGTACAAGTTTAAACGAACCGAGGACAGACCATGGCCAGCAGACCCCGGATCGGCATCAGCGCCTGCCTGCTGGGCGCGCCGGTGCGCTACAACGGCGGACATAAGGCCTCGCGGCTGTGCGAGGGCCTTCGCGAGCACCTGGACTTCGTGCCCGTGTGCCCGGAAACCGCCATCGGGCTGGGCACGCCCCGGCAGCCGATCCGCCTGGTGGGCGATCCGGCGGCGCCGCGCGCGGTGGGCAGCCGTCAACCCGAGCGGGATGTCACCGAGGCGCTGAGCGCCTACGGCGAGCGCATGGCGCGGGAGCTGGACGACCTCTGCGGGTTCATCTTCATGCAGCGCTCGCCGTCCTGCGGCCTGTCGCGGGTCAAGGTCTACCAGGCCAACGGCTATCCCGCCGAAGGCGGCGGCAGCGGCGTGTTCGCCCAGGCGTTCCGCGCCCGCCACCCCGACCTGCCGCTGGAAGAGGAAGGCCGCCTGCACGATCCGGTGCTGCGGGAGAACTTCATTACCCGGGTGTACGTGTACGCCGACTGGCGCGAGGTCAGCGCCCAGCCCTTAAGCCGCCGGGCAATCCTGGACTTCCACGCCCGCCACAAATATCTGCTGATGGCCAGCGACCCGGCGGCTTACCGGGCCCTCGGCCACCTGTTGGGGGAGATCGGTCGCCACGACCCGGCGCACGTTGGTCCGATGTACTTCTCCCGGCTGATGGCCGCCCTCGGCAAGTGCGCGACCCGCGGCACCCATAGCAATGTGCTGCAGCACCTGAGCGGCTACCTCAAGCGCGCCCTCGGCCCCGAGGACCGCCAGGAGATGAGCCGGCTGATCGACCAGTACCGCGACGGCGTGGTGCCGCTGGTGGTACCGCTGACCCTGCTCAAGCATCACTTCCGCCTGCACCCGGACGCCTACGTGGCGCGTCAGGTCTACCTGCAACCCCACCCCGAGACCCTCAGCCTGCGCAATGCCATCTGACATGCACGCCCCTCACGAAGACGACGACACTCTTTCCGCCCAACGCGACGGCTGGCTGCCGATCCGCGAAGTGGCCCGGCTCACCGGGGTCAACCCGGTCACCCTGCGTGCCTGGGAGCGCCGCTACGGCCTGATCGTGCCCCAGCGCACCCCCAAGGGGCACCGCCTGTACGATCAGGATCACGTGGCGCGCATCCGCGCCATTCTCGCCTGGCTCGACCGGGGCGTGGCGGTGGGCCAGGTGAAGGGACTGCTGAACGGCCCGACCACGGCCGGGGACGCGGGCGTCGCGCCACCGGACGACCCGTGGGCGGCGCAGCGCCAGGCGCTGGCCGAGGCGGTCGAGGCCCTGGCCGAACGCACCCTCGACGAGCGCTTCAACCAGGCCCAGGCCCTGTACCCGGCCACCACCCTCTGCGAGCGCCTGCTGCTGCCGCTCCTGGCCGACCTGGAGCGGCACGGGGAGGATCGTTTCGGCGCGCGCCTGCGGCGGACATTCTTCCACGGCTGGCTGCGGAGCCGGCTGGCGGCCCGCCTGTATCATCACAACCAGCGCCAGGGGGGCGCCCCGTTGCTGCTGCTGGACCTCGACGAGCATGAGCGGGACCCGGGCCTGTGGCTCAGCGCCTGGCTGGCCGCCGGCGTCGGCGGTCCGGTGCAGGTGCTGGACGGCCCGGTACCCGCCGAGGAATGGACCCTGGCGATGGAGCGCATCCGCCCGCGAGCCATGCTGCTCTACGCCAGCCAGGCGCTGGAAGGCGCGCGGTTGCGCCGGCACCTGGTCCGCCTCGCCGCCTGGGCCGAATGCCCCGTGCTGCTGGCCGGCCCGGTGGCGCGCATCCACCGCGAGCTGCTGGCCGATATCGACGGCCTGGGCCTGGCCGACGACCCCCTCGCCGCCCTCGCCTACCTGCACCGGGCCGGCGCGCTGGATACGCAAGGCGCCCCGTCATGACCCGCCTGGTCTGGCTGCGCAACGACCTGCGGGTCGCCGACAACCCCGCCCTGCACGCGGCCGTGGCCGAAGGGCCGGCGGTGGCGTTGTTCCTGCTCACTCCCGGCCAGTGGCGCGCCCACGGCGAGGCACCGTGCAAGGTGGACTACCGCCTGCGGACCCTGGCCGCCCTGGCCGAAGACCTGGAGCGCCTGGGCGTGCCGCTGCTGGTGCGTCATGCCGAGACCTGGGCCGAGGCGCCGGCGGCGCTACGGGCCGTGTGCCGCCAATGGGCGGTGACGGCGGTGGAGGCCAACGGGGAATACGGCGTCGACGAAGCCCGGCGCGACCGCGCCGTGGCGAGCGCGCTGAACGAGGCGGGAATTGCCTGGCGTCCGCACTTGGACCAAGCCCTGCTGCCGCCCGGCAGCGTGCTGACCCGCTCGGGCGGCTATTTTCAAGTGTTCGGGCAGTTCCGCCGGGCCTGCCTGGAGCGCCTGCGAGCGGCGCCACCGGTCTGCCTGCCGGTGCCGAAGGCCCAGCCGCGCCCGCCGATTCCCAGCGACCCGCCTCCCGCCTTGCCGGCCGGGTTCCCGGCGCCGGCCGATGCCTTGCGCGTCCAATGGCCGGCCGGCGAGGCCGAGGCCCGGGCGCGCCTGAAGGTCTTCACCGAGTCGGACCTGGCCCGCTACCATGAGGCCCGCGACCTGCCCGCCGTGGACGGTACCAGCCGGCTTTCCGCGCCCTTGGCGGTGGGCGCGCTATCGGTGCGCCAATGCCTGCATGCCGCCCTGGCCCACAACGCGGGGGAATGGGACAGCGGAGGCCAGGGGCCCCGGACCTGGATCGACGAGTTGCTCTGGCGCGAGTTCTACCGCCATGTCCTGGTGGGTTATCCGAGGGTCTCGAAGGGGCGCGCGTTCCGCCTGGAAACCGAATCGCTGCGCTGGCGCCAGGCCCCGGAAGACCTACGGGCCTGGCAGGAAGGGCGCACCGGCGTTCCTCTGGTGGACGCGGCGATGCGCCAGATGCTGGCGCTTGGCTGGATGCACAACCGGCTGCGCATGGTCGCGGCGATGTTCCTCAGCAAGAACCTGCTGATCGACTGGCGCGAGGGCGAGCGGTACTTCATGGGCCACCTGATCGATGGCGATTTCGCCTCGAACAACGGCGGTTGGCAGTGGAGCGCATCCACCGGCACCGACTCGGTGCCCTACTTCCGGGTGTTCAACCCGGTCAGCCAGTCCCGCCGCTTCGACCCCGAGGGGCGCTTCCTGCGCGCCTGGCTGCCGGAGCTGGCCGGCTGCCGCGACCCGCACTGGCCCACTTCGGCCGAGCGCCGCGCCGCCGGCTACCCCGAGCCGCTGGTGGACCTCAAGGCCAGCCGGGCCCGGGCGCTGGCGGCGTTCCGCGACCTGCCGCGACGCGGCGAGGCTCGCGCGCCGGCATGAAAAAGCCGGGCATGGCCCGGCTTTTTCGTTCGACGGTTCGATCAGATCGAGTGGCTGTAGAACAGCGCGTAGGACTCGATGCCGTCGTTGGGTTCCTTGATCCCGGCGTTGGAATAGTGGGTGGCGCGCAGGCCGACCCGTTGGGTGTCGCCGAACTTCAGGCCCAGGCCGATGCGGTCTTCGAAGTTGAAGGCGGAGCCCAGGTTCTTGTCGCCGACGCGGGTGGCGGAGAACACCGAAACGCCGATACCGGCTTCGATGAAGGGCTTGATGTCCTGCCCGGCGAATTCGTAGACGAACACCGGGGAGAACGACAGGGAGTGTTCGCCGCCGGCCTGGTCGCCGCCTTCCCAGTAGGTGTAGCCCATGTCCCAGTAGCCGGTCAGGTGGCCGGTGGAGGACTCCATCCAGCGCTTGTCCCAGTCGAAACCGGCGCCCAGGCGGTAGGTCATGTCGCCCTGGCCGGTCACCCCGACCGCCCCGCTCAGCTCAGCCGCCTGGCTGGTGAGCGCGCTGCCCGAAGCGATCAGCGCCGCCACGACCAGAGAGAGAACGTTTTTCATGGTATGCATCCTTATGTGTGTTTCGTATTGGGCTAAACCTTGCATCAAAGACCCACGATACGTGAAACCGTTCAGAGAAGTTACCCCCTCAGTTCCCGAGCGCTTCCAGGCTCGCGGGTTCGCCCCACAATCGGGGTAGTACGTTTCTCAGAGCGGGAAGATCGCCACTGCTCCACAGGCGCGTCGGGCCGGCCGGCCCGTTCGCGCGCAAGCCGCGCTGGTCGAGCAGCGCGGCCAGCCGGCGGGCCACCGCCGCGCCGGTATCCACCACGCGGACCTCGGCCGGCAGCAGCTCGCCCAGCAGCGGCTTGAGAAAAGGATAGTGGGTGCACCCCAGGATCAGGGTGTCGCAGCCGGCCTCCCGCAAGGGGCGCAGGTAGCCCTCCAGCAGGGCGCGGGTCGCCGGCCCGTCCAGGTCGCCCCGCTCCACCTGCTCCACCAGGCCGGGACAGGGCTGGGTGACCACCCGCACGCCATGGGCGAACTGGTCCAGCAATGCGGCGAAGCGCGCGCTCTGCAACGTCCCGGTGGTGGCCAGCACCCCCACCACGCCGTTGCGAGTGGCGGCGGCGGCCGGCTTGACCGCCGGCTCCATGCCGACGATGGGCCAGTCGGGGTAGCAATCGCGCAGGTCGGCCACGGCCGCCACGGTGGCGGTGTTGCAGGCCAGCACCAGCGCCTTCGCGCCCCGCGCCTGGAGGAACGCCGCGACATGCCGGCAGCGCGCGCGGATGTAGTCGGGGCTTTTCTCGCCATAGGGAATATGGCCGCAATCGGCGACGTAATACAGGGTCTCGGCGGGCAGCGCGCGGCGGATCTCGGCCAGCACCGACAGGCCACCGACCCCCGAGTCGAACACGCCGATCGGCGCTTCAGCGGTCACGCGCGCCTCCGCAGACGGCGCAACCCGGGTCGCGGCGCACCTTCAATTCCCGGAAGCGGCTGCCCAGGGCGTCCACCAGCAGCAGGCGGCCCACCAGCGGCTCGCCGAACCCGGCCAGCAGCTTCAGCGCCTCCAGGGCTTGCAGGCTGCCCACCGTGCCCACCAGCGGGCCGAGCACGCCGGCCTCGCTGCAGGTGGGAGCGTCGTCGCCGCCGTGACCGTAGAGGCAGTGGTAGCAGGGGCTGTCGGCGCGACGCGGGTCGAAGGTGGCGAGTTGCCCCTCCAGGCGGATCGCGGCGCCGCTCACCAGGGGCACCCGCGCCTTCACGCAGGCGGCGTTGATCGCCTCGCGGGTGGCGAAGTTGTCCGAGCAATCCAGCACCACGTCCACCGCGCCGACCGCCACCGCCAGCGAATCGCCGTCGAGGGCGCCATGCAGGCGCAGGCGCAACGCCGGGTCCAGGGCGCGCAAGCGCGCGGCGGCGGAGTCCACCTTGGGCCGGCCCAAGTCGGCGTTGTCGTGCAGCACCTGGCGTTGCAGGTTGCTCAGGTCGACTTCGTCGAAGTCCGCCAGGTGCAGTTCACCGACCCCGGCGGCGGCCAGGTAGAGCGCCGCCGGCGAGCCCAGGCCGCCGAGCCCGACGATCAGGGCGCGGCTTTCGCGCAGGCGCACCTGGCCATCGACGTCGATCTGCGGCAACAGGATCTGCCGGCTGTAGCGCAGCAGTTCCTCGTCGGAGAGCATCGCCGCGCTCAACGCCACTGGCCGAGGCTGACGCGTTCGTGACCGCCCAGGTCGCGCTGGCTGGCCACGGCGACGAAGCCCCGCGCCTCCAGCAAGCGGCGCACCGCCGGCCCTTGGTCGAAGCCGTGCTCCAGCAGCAGCCAGCCGCCCGCCTCCAGATGAGCCGGGGCGTCGGCGATGATCCGACGGATGTCGTCGAGGCCGTCGGGCCCCGCCACCAGGGCGCTGAGGGGTTCGAAGCGCACGTCGCCCTCCTCCAGGTGATGGTCCTCGGCGGCGATGTAGGGGGGATTGCTGACGACCAGGTGGAAGCGCTCCCCGGCCAGGGCGTCGAACCAGTGGCTGGCCAGGAAGCGGGCGTTGTCCACCTCCAGGCGCTGGCGGTTGCGCTCCGCCAGGGCCACGGCCTCGGGCACCCGGTCGACCCCGACCACCCGCCAGGCCGGCCGCTCGCGGGACAGGGCGAGGGCGATGGCGCCGCTGCCGGTGCCCAGGTCGAGCACCGTCGCGGGCTCCGCCGGCCCGAGGGCCAGGGCGGCTTCCACCAGCAGCTCGGTGTCGGCGCGGGGAATCAGGGTGTGGGGTTCCACTTCCAGGTCCAGGTTCCAGAAGCCTTGCCGGCCGAGGATGTAGGCCACCGGCTCGCCGCGCTGGCGACGTTCCAGGGACTCGGCGAAGGCGCTCGCCACCTCCCGGGTGGCGATGCGCTCCGGCCAGGTGTGCAGGTAGCTGCGCGGCTTGCCGAGGGCAGCCGCCAGCAACAGCTCGGCGTCCAGGCGCGCGGTGGGCGACTGCGGCAGGCTCGCGCCGGCGAGCAGGGAACAGAGAGTCGGCATGTCAATCTCCCAAGGCCGCCAACTGGTCGGCCTGGAACTCCAGCAACAGGGGGTCGATCACTTGGTCCACCGCGCCGCCCATCACCTCGTTGAGGGAGTACAGCGTCAGGTTGATGCGGTGGTCGGTGACCCGCCCCTGGGGAAAGTTGTAGGTACGGATGCGTTCGGAGCGGTCGCCCGAGCCCACCAGCAGGCGGCGGGTGTCGGCGATTTCCTTGTGGGCGGCGGCGTCGCGCTGGTCCTGCAGGCGCGCGGCCAGCCAGGCCATGGCCTTGGCTCGGTTCTTGTGCTGGGAGCGCTCTTCCTGGCACTCCACGACGATCCCCGACGGCAAGTGGGTGATGCGGATCGCCGAGTCGGTCTTGTTCACGTGCTGGCCGCCAGCGCCGGAGGAGCGGTAGGTGTCGACCCGCAGGTCCGCCGGGTTGATCTCGATGGCCGCCTGCTCGTCCGGCTCCGGCAGCACCGCCACGGTGCAAGCGGAGGTGTGGATGCGGCCCTGGGACTCGGTCTCCGGGACCCGCTGCACACGGTGGGCGCCGGACTCGAACTTGAGCTTGGCGTACACGTTGTCGCCCTCGACCCGTGCGATGACTTCCTTGTAGCCGCCGTGCTCGCCGGGGCTCTCGGAGAGGATTTCCACCCGCCAGCCCTGGCGCTCGGCGTAGCGCGAGTACATGCGGAACAGATCGCCGGAAAAGATCGCCGCCTCGTCGCCGCCGGTACCGGCGCGGATTTCCAGGAACACGTTGCGGCCGTCGTTGGGGTCCTTCGGCAGCAGCATGCGTTGCAGGCGCGCCTCCAGCTCGGCCAGCCGCTCGCGGGCCTCGGCGACTTCCTCCTCGGCCATGGCCCGCAGGTCCGGGTCGCTGTCCTTGAGCAGGGCCTGGGCGCCCTCCAGGTCCGCCTGCACCTTGCACCGCTCGCGGTAGGCGAGGATCACCGGCTCCACCTCGGCGTACTCCCGGGAGTAGGCGCGGAAACGGTTCTGCTCGGCGATCACCTCGGCGTCGCCGAGCAGCGCGGTGAGTTCCTCGTAGCGGTCCTGCAGGGTATCCAGCTTGTTGAGCAACGACGCTTTCATGGCTTGTCCGAGGCAGAGCCCTCGTCGAGGGCGAACAGCTCCTGAGCCACGGCCAGCGCTTCGAAGCGGCCGTCGGCGGAGATTTTCTTCAGTTTCACGCTGGGCGCGTGCAGCAGCTTGTTGGTCAGGCCGCGAGCCAGTTGGGCCAGCACGTCCTCGGCGGCGGCGCCGTTGGCCAGCATGCGCCGGGCCCGGGCCAGTTCCTCGTCGCGCAGGCGCTCGGCCTGCTGGCGATAGGCCTTGAGCACGTCCACCGCGGCCAGCTCCCGCAGCCGCAGCATGAAGTCCTCGGCGCCGGCGCCGACCAGCTCCTCGGCGGCCTGGGCGGCGCCCTGGCGGCTCTTGAGGTTCTCCGCGACGACTTCGTGAAGGTCGTCCACGGTGTACAGGTAGACGTCGTCCAGCTCGCCCACCTCGGGCTCGATGTCCCGGGGCACGGCGATGTCGACCATGAACATCGGCTTATGTCGGCGCAGCTTCAGCGCCCGCTCCACCGCGCCCTTGCCGAGGATCGGCAACTGGCTGGCGGTGGAGCTGATGACGATGTCGCTGTGGGCCAGCTCCTGGGGAATGTCCGCCAGCAGCACGGCGTGGGCGCCGAACTGCTCGGCCAGCAGGCTGGCCCGCTCCAACGTGCGATTGGCCACGACGATGCGCTTGATGCCCTGCTCGTGGAGGTGGCGCGCCACCAGGGTGATGGTCTCGCCGGCGCCGATCAGCAGCGCCTGGCTGCGATGCAGATCGGCGAAGATCTGCCGCGCCAGGCTCACCGCGGCGAAGGCCACCGAGACCGGGTTCTCGCCGATGGCGGTGTCGGTGCGCACGCTCTTGGCGGTGCTGAAGGTGGCCTGGAACAGACGGCCCAGCAGCGGCCCGACGGTGCCGGCCTCGCGAGCGACGGCGTAGGCGGACTTCATCTGGCCGAGGATCTGCGGCTCGCCGAGCACCATGGAATCGAGCCCGGAGGCGACCCGCATCATGTGCCGCACCGCGTCGTCGTCCTGGTGCACGTAGGCGCAGGCGCGCAGGGCGTCGAGGTCCAGGCGATGGTAGTCGGCCAGCCAGCGCAACACGGCGTCGGCCGCCGGCTGCTCCTGCTCCAGATAGAGTTCGCTGCGATTACAGGTGGAGAGGATCGCCACCTCGCGGCTGGGGGTCAGCCGGCAGACCTGCTGCAACGCCTCGACCAGTTGCTCGGGCGTGAACGCCACGCGTTCGCGCACATCCACCGACGCGGTCTTGTGGTTGATACCGAGAGCGAGAAAGGCCATTCAGGGTCGCAGGTGGGGGAAAACGCGCAATTCTCCTACGTCGTCCGGTGCAGGACAACCACTTGCCTTTATCGTGCCGATAGGCGCCCTGCTCAGTAGCGCGCCCGCAGGCTCACCCCCAAGGTGCGCGGGTCGCCTGGCAGCACCAGATAATCCCCGGCGCCGAGGGTGGTATAGACGGCCTCGACGTAATAGCGATCGAACAGGTTGCGCACCCAGCCCTCGACTTCCCAGCCTCGGTCGGCGCGGCGCAACCCGAGCCGCACGTCGGTAAGCCCGTAGGCCGGCTGGTAACTGCCCTCGCCGCCCTCCAGGGTGCCGAAGTAGCCGCTGCGGAAGCTGTAGTCGACTCCGGCGTAGGCCTCCAGCCCCGCGCCCAGGGGATGGCGGTAGTCCAGCCCGCCGGTGGCGTTCCATTCCGGCGCGTTGTACAGCCGCTTACCAGCCAGGTCGCAGACCCAGGCGCCGCTGCCGGGCGCGCAGGGGGCGTTGGGGAAATCGCGGTAGCGCGCGTCGCTCCAGGCCGCCCCCAGGCGCAGGTCGAGGCGCGGGTGCAGGCGCCAGGCGGAATCCAGCTCGATGCCCCGCAGGCGCACCTGGCCGACATTGATCAGGTTGTCCCGCAGCGGCGGCTGGAACGGCCGCTCCGGCGGGCTGTAGGTGAGGGCCTGGTAGTCATCCACGTCGGTCTGGTAGACGGCCAGGTCGAGGCGCGCCCGGTCGTCCCAGAAGCGGGTCTTCAGCCCCAACTCCAAAGAGGTGGCGCGCTCGTCGCCGAAGGTCGGCGACACGTGCTTGCCCACCACGTCCAGGTTGATGCCGCCGGCCTTGTAGCCCCGGGACCAGGTGGCGTAGCCGAGCACCTCGTCGGTGAAGCGATAGCTCAGCCCCAACAATCCGGACAGGTTGCCCTCCTCCAGGCTGTCGCGCCGGTAATAGGCGCCGCCCAGGGCGAGGTCGCGCAGGATCGGCCCGCCCACCTGGGACAGGAAGTCGTCGCCCAGGGGCGCCAGGCCGCTCACCTGCCGGGAAATCCAGCCCTGCTTGCGCTCGCGGGTGTAGCGCAGCCCCAGGTCCACGGCCAACCGGGGCGCCGGCCGCCAGGTGACCTGCCCGAACGCCGCGCGGCTGTCGCCCACCTGCTGGCCATCGAAGGTCTGGGTACCGCCGCTCAACAGGCTGGCGGGAATGGCCGAGGCGGGCACGCCGAGCTGGCGGAACAGCGCGACATCGCCGAGGAACCAGGCCGGCGCGTCATCGCCAAAGCGCACTTGCACGCCTCGGTTGAGGTGCTGGCGCAGGTAGTAGAGGCCCAGCACGTAGTCCAGGTCGTCGCCGGCCTGGCCGTCGAGGCGGAATTCCTGGCTGAACTGGTGCTGGTCCAGGTCGGTGGCGGCCCGCGAGGCGATGTCCAGGGCCTGGCCGTCGCCGTCGCGGCTGTCACGGTAGCGCCAGTCGCGGTAGGCGCTGAGGCTGGTGACGCGCAGGTCGTCGCCCAAGGCCTGGGTGAGCTCCAGGCTCAGCGCGTCCTGCCGGGTGTCGGTGGTGATCGGCGTATCGAGGGCGACCCGCCGGCGCGCCGGGTCGCTATCCGGCAGGCGATAGCCCAGGTAGGCGGCGCGCTCGCGGGTCTGGGGGCCATAGTGACTGGCCATCAGCGCGTTGCCGTCGAGGTCTTCCAGGCCGTGCTCGGCGATCAGCCGCGCGCTGAAGGCGTCCGTCGGCGTCCACAGCAACTGGCCGCGCCAGCCCTCGCTGTCGCCGCCGTTGAGGGTGGAGCCGTCGTAGCGATTGTCCACCCAACCGTCGCGGCGGCGCTGGAACACGCTCAGGCGCCCGGCCAGCACACTGTCCAGCAGCGGCCCGGAAAGGCTGCCGCGGTACTCGTGGAGGGCATATTCGCCCTGCTCGGTCTCGCCCTGGGCCTCGAAATAGGGCGTCGGCCGGCGCGTCACCACGTTCACCGCGCCGGCGCTGGTGTTGCGGCCGAACAGGGTGCCCTGGGGCCCCCGGAGCACCTCGACGCGCTCCACGTCCAGAAAATCGGAGAAGGCCATGCCCTGGCGCCCCATGTAGACGCCGTCGACGAACACCCCGACGCTGCCGTCCAGGCCGTCATTATAGGCGGTGGCGCCGAAGCCGCGCAGGCCGAACCCGGCGTAGCGCGGCCCGTGGCCGGACACCAGCAGGCCGGGCACCTGGCGCTGGATCGCCTGCAGGCGGTACTGGCCGCCCTGGTCGAGACGCTCGCCGTCCACCACGCTGATGGCCATCGGAACATCCCGGGCGTTTTCCTCGCGGCGCCGGGCGGTCACCGTGGATTCCTCCAGGACCAGGGGCGCCGGGACGACCCCGGCGTCCCCCTCCGGCCCGGAGATTTCGCTCGCCATGGCCAGCCCCGCTCCCAGCGACACCCCGCCCACCAGGACGACCCATCGATACCGTGCCATCTCAGTGCGCCTCGGGGGCGCTGGCGGCGACCATTCGCAACGCGCGCCCGACGCAGGCCAGCAAGTCGCGGCTGCTGGCCGGTTTGAGCAGCACCGCATCGAACGTCGGCCCCCGCTCCGTCGTCGGCTGCGGCGGCGCGGCCGAATAGAGCATCACCGGCAGGCCCGGCCAGCGCTCCCGCAGCTGGGCCAGCAGAGTCCAGCCGTCCATGCGTGGCATGGCCTGGTCGGTGATCACCAGGTCGACGTGCCCGGCCTCCAGCCGGTCCAGGGCCTCGCGGCCGTCGCCGGCGCGCTCGACCTCGAAACCATAGCCGGTGAGCAGATCGCTCAGCCCGTCGAGGTTTTGCATCACGTCGTCCACCAGCAGGATGCGGCGTCCCTCGCCGTTCAGCCGCACGCTGGGGTCGTCGACCAGGGCGAAGTCCAGGTCGTCCTCTTCCGCCCGCTCCAGGGTCACGCGGAACCCGAAGCGGCTGCCGCCCTCGGGGCGTGACTCTATTTCCAGCCGGCTGCCCATGTACCCCAGCAACTGGCTGACGATGGACAGCCCGAGGCCGCTGCCGTCGCGCTCGCCGACATTGCGACCACGGCGAAACGGTTGCATGAGCGACTCGCGGTCGGCGGGCTCGATGCCGATCCCGGTGTCCAGCACGGCGAAGCGCAGCTCGACCTCGCGCCCGTCGGCCGCGCTTCCGGCGCTGACCTCGAAGGTGATGCAACCGTTCTGGGTGAACTTGGCGGCGTTCGCCAGCAGGTTGACCAGCACCTGGCGCAGGCGGCGGAAATCGGCCCGTACCAGGGCCGGCAGGTCGGGCGCGAGGCGGCTCTCGAAACGGTTGCCATGGCGCGAGGCGAGGAACGCCGCCTCGTCCTCGATCTCCCGCAGGAAGCCATAGAGGTAGCCGGGCGCCAGGATCAACTCCAACTGGTCCAGTTCGCTGCGGGAGAACTCCAGCAGCTCGTCGATCAGTTCCAGTTGCTGGCGGGCGTTGCGCTCGATTCGGCGCGGATAGTCCGGGTCCGGCGCGCCCCGCAGCAGACGCGCGTAGTCGATGATGCTCACCAGGGGCGAGCGCAGGTCGTGGCTGATCCGCGCCATCAACGCGCTGCGCGCCCGCAACGACTCCCGCAACTGCTCGGTACGCAGGGCCACGGTATTTTCCAGCCGTTCCTGCTCCGCCTGGCGCTGCCGGCCCAGATCGTCCAAGGCGCGCCGTTCCCGCGCCCGGCTGCGGCTGAACTCCATCACCAGCGTGCCCACCAGCAGCAGCACGCCGGGCAGGGTCGACAACAGGCTGTAGCGCTCGTGGCGGGACTGGAACGGCGCCTCGTCCAGATGCAGGACATGGCGCAGCAGGAATTGCAGCAGGAACAGCCCGGCTACCGTCCAGGCCATCCAGCCATGGCGCAGGCCCCGCCGCCAGCCGGCCCAGAGGGTCAGCGGCACCAGCACGTAGACGCAGGCCCCCAGCAGCAGGAAGATCCACTGGCGGCTCTGGGCCGGGTCTCCCCACACGCCCCACAGGCTGAAGGCGCCGTACAGCAGCGGGGCCGCCCCGTAGAGCCAGTGCCAGACCCGGGGCAAGCGATGGACCCGGTACAGCACGCAGAGATAAGCGAAGAAGAAGAGGAAGGACACCAGGCTCAGCAAGAGGGTGATTTCCTGGCTCCAGGGCAGCGCCGCCGGCCAGAACACCAGGTAACCATTGAGCACGCAGCTCATGGCGATATAGGTGGCCACCGCGCCGGCATGCACGAGCAGCAGCCGCGAACGCACCATGCCGCCGACGATCAGGCTGAACGGCACCACCAGCAGCACGATCCCCAGGGAAATGCCATCCACCGTCTGCGTCCACTGGCGCTCGCGCAGCAATCCCAGGGGCGACCAGACACTCGGTTCCAGCGTGAGCATGCCGCGACTGGCCACTCGCACCCAGACGTCGGCGCGCTCGCCGGCGGCCAGGGCCACCGGGAACAGCGGCTGGCGCTCGACCACGGGCCAGGTTTCCAGGGGGTGGGCGCTGCCGGCGCGCTGCTCGCTCCAGGCCTCGCCGCGACGGATGTACACACGAATATCCTCCAGGCGCGGCTGGCCGATGGTCAGCCACAACGGGCAGCGGTCGTCGCCCAGGTTCTCCAGGCGAAAACGCAGCCAGTAGGCGGACCGGGACAGGTCCCGCTCCAGGCGCCCATCGCTGGGCTGGAACCGGCTATCGGGCAACGCCGCGACCTGGTCCCGGTCGAGGCGGCCGCCGGGGTCTTCCAGCAACGCCAGGTCGGGCGCCACCGGCAGGCGCCCCGTCACGCAGCCCACCGCCCGCGGGGCGGCCAGGGCGTTCTGGAGGATCAGCAGGCCGAGCACGGCAACGGCCAGGCGCAGCAGCCGACTCATGAGCAGGCGCGGTCCTCCGCCTCGGCGCCGCCCGCCTGCTGGCGGAACTGGCTGGGCGTCACCCCCAGCCGCTCGCGAAACGCCGTGGCGAAATTGCAGGCGCTGCGAAAGCCGACCAGGTCGGCGATGTCCTGAATGCTCATCTCGCTCTCGCGCAGCAGGGTCTGCGCGCGACGCAGGCGCGCCTCGCGGATGTAGGCGAACACCGTGGTGCCCAGGTGCTCGCGGAAGATCGTCGACAGGCGCTTGTCGTGGGTTCCCACTTGGCGCGCGATGTCCCCGAGGCCGGGCAGTTCGGCCAGGCGCTGGTCGATGAAGCGCATCGCCGCGCGCAGGATCACCTGGTCCGGGTCGAGCCGCTCCAGGGGCTCGTCGCTCGCGGCCGCCGGCCGCTCGCGCCAGACCCGCTGCAGGTGAACGCGGATGCGCGCCAGCACCTCTTCGGGCAGGCAGGGCTTGATCACGTAGTCCACCCCGCCGAGGGTCAGGCCCTCGAGGCGGTCGTCGAGGGAGGCCGCCGAGGTCAGGAAGACGATGGGAACCCGCTGGGTGGCGGGCGCCTCGCGTAACAGGCGGCAGAGGGTGAAGCCATCCATCTGCGGCATGTGCACGTCGAGCAGGATCAGGTCGGGGCGCAACGCCAGGGCGCGCTGGTAGCCCTGATGGGGTTCGCTGGCCAGGGACAGGCGAAAATCGTGGGCACGCAATAGGGTGATCAGCGCGCGCAGCTCTTCGGGCGCGTCGTCGATGACCAGGATCAGCGGCGGGTCGGAGAACGCCATGGGCTTCATCCCGCGGAGCGGGCCGGGGGTTCAGGGGGCCTTGACGATATCACCCCCCGTGGTCGAAGTGTACGCAGGGTCCAGCAGCGCCTGCCCGTGCAACCAGGCCCACAAGGCCAGCGGCCCCACCGCCGGCAGCACCAGCGTGCCGAACTGGTAGCCGAGGGCGATGACCTCGCGCAGGGCCGGGCTCGGCGCCAGGCTGGCGGACACCGCCGGGTCGAGATCGAACAGCACGGCCTTGCCAAAGCCCAGGGCCACCCCGAAGGCCACCACCAGCAGCAGCGCGGCGATCGCCAGCAACGTGGCCCGGCGACGCCCCGGCAGGCGCGGCAGCCCCAGCAAAAGGGCGAAGAACAGCGGGATGCCATAGCCATGGATCATCGGCCGGCCATCCAGGATCAGCTCGGCCAGGCGACCGGGCGGCACCGTCAGGCTGCCATACTGGCCGCCGCTCAGGCGAACCACGCCGTGCACCAGGGCGCCCTCGGCCTCGAGCTTGAAGATCAGGCCGTCGCTGAGCAGGCGCAGCGGCATCTGCAACAGGCCCGCAACCAGGCTCGCCAGCAGGGGCGACAGCAGGTACCAGGCGACGAACATCGGCGGCAGCCAGAGCAGCACCCGCCGCAGCGAAATCGAAAAGCCCTCAGGCATGCTCCGCCTCCACGACGCGCGACGGCCTGAGCCGGCCGAGGTAGCGCAGCCAGAGCAGGAACACCACGAACACGTCCAGCAGGATCAGCACTTGCCAGACATACAGGTGCGCCCAGTCGAAGGCGCTCAGGCTCCACTGGCCGAGGTAGAACAGACTGATAATGCGCAACAGGTTCAGCAGGTGCAGCGATACCAGCCCGACCAGCAAGCCCCAGGCCTTTTCCCGCCAGCCGGCGGGAAAGGCGAGGATCGCCGACAGCAGGATGATCGACGCTTCGATCCCGTTGCAGCCCGCCTGGATCGACATGCCGAATCCCGAAGGCACGTCGAACAGGTGGATGCCCCGGGACACCGCGCCGGCGTCCAGCAGTCGCACCAGCAAGATGCTGACGAACGCCAGCATCTCGGTGAATGGCGTGACCAGCCAGCGCTGCACCGGCTCGGTCAGTTCCAGGGTGAACAGCACCAGCTGGAGCAGGCCGAATCCGATGAAGAAGCGCTTCACGGTCGCTTACCCCGGCATGCCGGAGCGACGCCCGGCCATGCCGTAGACGCCCAGGACCATCAGCGCGGACAGCAGGATCAGCGCCCACTCCGACAGGGTCGGCGCGCCCTTCGGATCGACGATCACCGGGGTCTGCGCGCTGCCGCTGTTGTTGCCCGGGTTCGGGTCGTTTTCCGAACCGACGCTGGCGACGTTGGTCAGGGACTGGCTGCCGAAACTGCCGGCGAGTCGGGTCGTCACGTTGAACGACTCGCTACCACCGCTGGCCAGGTCGGTCACGACGCAGCGCACGGTGCGGCTGGCGATCGCGTAGCTACAGGCGGGCGAGGCGGAGACATAAGTCAGGCCGCTCGGCAGCACGTCGCTGACCACGGCGTTGCGACTGCGCTCCGGACCGGCGTTGTCGACCCGGATGCTGTAGGTCACTTCGTCGCCCGGTAGCAGGGCGCTGTTGCCAGTGGTCTTGCTCAGGCTGAGGTCGGCGCGGGTGTCGCGCACGTTGACCGTCACTGTCGCGGTGGCGCAGTTGTCCGGGTCCCGGGCTTCGCAGATCTGGTAGTCGAAGGTGTAGGTGCCCGGGTCGGTGCCCCGGGTGACGCTGACGTTGCCGGTGGTCGGGTCCAGGGTGATGCCGGCGGGCGGCGTGGCGGTCAGGGTGACGCCCGGGGTCGACGGGATACCACCACCGATGCTGTCGTTACCCAGCACATTACCCACCACCTGGGTGGTCTCGCTGGTCACCGGACCGTAGGTATCGCTGCCGGCGCTGATCACCGCGGCCTCGACGGTGAAACTGACGGTGGCGCTGTCGCAGTTGTCCGGGTCGCCCACCTCGCACAGGGTGTACGGGAACCGGTATGTGCCGGGCGGGGTGCCGGGCGCCACGCTCACCGCGCCGGTGGCCGGATCGACGCCGATGCCGGTCGGCGGAGTGACGCTGAGCACCACGTTGCCGGCGTTCACCGCGCCGCCGTTGAGGGTGTCGTTGCCATACAGGTTGACCACGCTCGGGCTGCCCTGGCTGCTGACCACCGGCACCGGGTTGCTGTCGTCGTTGGCGACGATCTCCGACGCCTGCACGCTCAGATTCACGGTGGCGTCGTCGCAATTGGTCGGGCTGGCCCGTTCGCAGATGCGGTAGACGAAGCTGTAAGGCCCCGAGTTGGTGCCCGGCGCGACGCTGACCGTGCCGCTGGCGGGGTCGAAGCCGATGCCGGCTGGCAGGCTGCCGATCACCACGGCGGAGACGCGGGTGCCGTCGACTCCCTGGCCGTTGAGCAGGTCGTTGCCGAACACGCTGCCGAGGTTGGCGTTGCCGGTGCCGCTGCGGACCGGGGTCGCGTAGGTGTCGTCCACCGCGTCGATCAGCGAGCGCACCGGCGGGGTGTTCACGGTGGCCGTGCCGTCGCGCGGGTCGGGGCCGGGGTTGGTCTGTTCGGAGTAGCTCACCGACGCGGTGTTGCCGATGCTCCGGTTGGCCAGCAACGGGTCGCTCACGCGCGCTTGGAAGGTCACCCGGGCCGATTCGCCAGGGATGATCAGGCCGCCGTCGCGGGCGGTGGCGCCGCTGCCGACGCGGAAGGTCACGGTACGGCTGGCCGCGTCGTATTCGGCCAGGTCGTCGCCGGCGGCTTCGGTCTGGACGCCGGCGGGCGCGCCGCCGACGTTGCTCGCCACGGTCAGCGTGCCCGGGACCAGCTCGGTGCCGGCCGGCAGCGGGTCGCTCACCATCACGCCGGTGGCGCCGTCGGTACCGGTGTTGCTGAAGGCGATGTCATAGACCAGGACGTCGCCGAAAGCCACTTGGGTGCCGCCGTTCAGGTTGCTGTAGCGCTTGGTCAGCGAGGACACCAGGTTCGGCTCGAACAGCTCGGTGGCAAAGGTCACCGCGTGCGGGAAGTAGGCGTCGCCGGAGGTGGAGAAGCCCAGGGTCGCCTGGCTGGCATTGTTGGCCAGGATGCCGGACGCATCGATGTAGTCGATGTCGATGGCCATCTGGTTGACATAGTCCGGGCTCTTCGCGCCGAGCCGGCTGCCCAGGCGGGTGATGCTGCTGTTCCAGAAGTTGCTGCCCGGGTTCTGCGCGTCGCTCAGGGTCTGCCCGTTGAGGCGGAAGGTGTCGCCGACGATGTCGTTGTCGCCTTCCCAGACCAGTGCGCCCATGTAGGTGGTGAAGTTGGCGCTGGCCGGGGTGCGCAGGCCGGTGACGTCGATACTGGCGGACGTGGTGCCGCTGACCACGCCGTCGTTGGCGTCCAGCTTGCCGTCGAACACCATCAGGCGACGATAGGGCTCGTTGTCGTCGTGATACACGACGATCAGGCTCCAGCCGCCATAGTTGCCCAGGCTTCCGCCGTTACCGCTCGCGGCGGTCAGGCCGCCGGCGAAATAGTCGCCGCTACCGGCGGCGCGTACCAGCTCGGTGACGTCTGCGTAGGCGGTATAAGGCCGCGCGCTGGCGCTGCCCTGGGTAGTGAAGGTGTTGATGTCCGCCGGGTTGGCGACCACGTCTTGGTAGCCGGTGGCCCCGGGCACCCGCAGGTGCAGGACGCCACGGTTGGCGTTGGACGGGTCGGCGCGGCCGCCCCAGTACAGGCCGGCCGACAGGACCTGGGCCCCGGCCGGCAGGTTCAGGGCGGCGCTGGAGGAGTTGGCGAAGCCCGCGCCCGGGTCGATATTGACGTAGATCATCGAGCGGTTGGCGTTGCCGCCGGCCACCGCCCCGCTTTGCTCCGAGGCGCAGGAGCCGGAGCCATCGCAGGTGAGCAGGGTATTGCCCACCATGGAAATGTCGCCACGGTCGTTGAAGGTATGGCGGGCCGTGAAGGCCGCCTCGGCGGCCGGCAGCAGGCTGCCGGTCAGCATCAGCGAGAACAGCGCCTGCCGCCAGGGGCGGCGTTTCGACGGCGTTCGCTCGGCCCGCACAGGCACGATGAGGTGAGTCATGTCATCTCCTTTCCTTGTTATCAGCGGCGCGACGCGCCACGGCGTGTTGGTTCAAGCCGATGCGTGCCGGCCGCCCGAGAGCGGCGCACGCGCGTGTCGGCGCACGGGCCCGGCCCCAGAGGCGGGCCGGGTTGCGTAACGAACAATCGGGATGGTGGAAGGTGGCGCTCGCGACCGGGCGCTACCGGGAGGGCGGCCAGAGTCGGTCACTGCATCGGTTCGCTCGGATGCCGGCGGCACGCGCCTCGTCGTCATCCGCGGAGCCTCTCCGCGACCACCAGGCGCCTGCCCGTATCGATTCGGCGCGAACTCTAGGAACCATGAGAAAGGCCAACAAGGCCGGCATGGCGGAATCAGCTTCCCGCCAGGAGGACGAATCGACGGCGCGGCAAAGGCCCGCCGAAAGGGTTTCGTGCCCCGTCGACGCGGAGGCGAGATGCCAGGCGGGCCCCTGGAGACGACCGGGGCGGAGCCACGTTTGCCCGAGCGGACGGGCAAGGGGACCCGAACGGCGGAAAAAACGCGGCGGCGCATGGTTTTTTGCAAGGTCGTTCGCATTCCGGCGATGCGGCCTTCGCCGAACGCCCTTCGGAATCAGGCCGCAGACCCGGCGAAGGGGCGGATGCCAGGCTATTGGCGAGACGCTCGCGAGCGAGGCCGTTCGGGCCTGCCGCCCCGGCAAGCGCCCTTCGCCTCGGCGCGCAAGGGCACCAATCCGCCCTCGGGCCGTCCAAGCCTCGGGACCCGCGCCGCCACGCCGCCCGCGCGGGCCTGCGAGCCACTGCCCATCGGCGGCCGGCTTGTGTCATGATGCCGCAACCGCAGGTTAGCCACCCTCTCCTCTCTTCTTATGAACAAATCCCTCGCGTTGCTGACCGCCGTCCTGTTTCTCGGCGGCTGCCAGAATTTGTCCCCCCGCACGGAGGGCGACACCCCGCCGGTGGAGGACACCCCGCCGGCCCGGGTCGAGCGGCAGCCTCCCCCGGTCTACGGCTCGTTCAGCCGCGAGACCCTCTACGAATTGCTCGCGGCGGAACTCGCGGGGCAACGCAACCGTTTCGATATCGCCTTGGACAATTATGTCCGCCAGGCCCACGAGACCCGCGACCCGGCGGTGGCCGAGCGCGCCTTCCGCATCGCTGAATACCTGGGTGCCGACGACGCGGCGCTGGATACCGCGATGGTCTGGGCCAAGACCGACGGCGGCAACCTCGATGCCCAGCGCGCCGCCGCCATTCAGCTCGCCCGCGCCGGTCGTTACGACGAGTCGATGCAGTACATGGAAAAGGCCCTGCAGGGGCAGGGCGCGACCCACTTCGACTTCCTCGCCTTGTCCGCCGCGGAAACCGATGCCGACACCCGGGCCGGCCTGCTGCAAAGCTTCGACCGGCTGCTGCGGAAATACCCGGACAATGGCCAGTTGGTATTCGGCAAGGCCGTGCTCCTGCAACAGGACGGCCGCCCCAACGAAGCGCTGGACCTGCTCAAGAGCCTGCCGGGCAGCAACCAGGACGTCGCCCCGCTGTTGCTGCGAGCCCGCCTGCTGCAAAGCATGGGGCGCACCGGGGAAGCCCTGCCCCTGCTCGAAAAAGGCATCAAGCAGCACCCCGACGACAAGCGCCTGCGCCTGACCTACGCGCGCCTGCTGGTGGAGCAGGACCGCCTGAACGAAGCCAAGTCGGAGTTCTCCGGCCTGGTGCAGCAATTCCCCGACGACGACGACCTGCGCTTTTCCCTGGCCCTGGTCTGCCTGGAAGGCGAGGCCTGGGACGAGGCCGAGGTCTACCTGCAGCAACTGGTGGAACGGGGCAGCCACGTCGACGCCGCCCACTACAACCTGGGCCGCGCCTACGAAGAACAACACGACACCGAGAGCGCGTTGATCGAATACGGCCTGGTGGGCGCCGGCAATGACTACCTGCCGGCCCAGATGCGCCTCACCGAGCTGCTGTTCGCCGGCGGCCGCGTCGACGAAGCTCGCGAGCACCTCGCCAAGGCCCGCGAAAGCCAGCCGGACTACGCCATCCAGCTCTACCTGATCGAGGCCGAGAGCTTCGCCAACCAGCAGCGCGACGACCGCGCCTGGGAAGTCATCCGGCAGGCCCTGGCCCAGTTCCCCGACGACCCCAACCTGCTCTACACCCGGGCCATGCTGGCGGAAAAACGCGGCGACCTGGCTCAGTTGGAGCGGGACCTGCGCCAGGTGCTCCAGCGCGACCCGGACAACGCCATGGCGCTCAACGCGCTCGGCTACACCCTCGCCGACCGCACCACGCGCTACGACGAAGCCAAGGCGCTGGTGGAGAAGGCCTACCAGATCAAACCGGACGACCCGGCGATCCTCGACAGCCTGGGCTGGGTGAACTTCCGCCTGGGCAACCTGGCCGAGGCCGAGCGCCTGCTGCGCATCGCCCTGCTGCGCTACCCCGACGGCGAGGTCGCCGCCCACCTGGGCGAAGCGCTCTGGGCCCAGGGCAAGCAACGCGATGCCCGCGACGTCTGGGCCGAGGCTCTGAAGAAGCAACCCGACAACGCCGCCTTGCGCGCCACCATCAAGCGCCTCACCGGCACCGAGAAACCCTGATCCCATGTTCAAGTCCCTTCGCACCGCCACCGCCCTCCTCGCCTTCGCCGTACTGGCCGGCTGCGCCGGCTTCGGTAGCCACGAGGCTCTGGACGGCCAGGGCAGCCCCGCCCAGTGGAAGGCCCACAAGGCCCAGGTCGCCCGCATCGACGGCTGGCAGATCAATGGCAAGGTGGGCATCCGCGCGCCCAAGGACTCGGGTAGCGGCACGCTGTTCTGGCTACAGCGCCAGGATTACTACGACATCCGCCTGTCCGGTCCGCTGGGCCGGGGCGCGGCGCGCCTGACCGGCCACCCCGGCCGCGCCGCGCTGGAAGTCGCCAACCAAGGGCGCTACGAGGCCGACACGCCGGAGGCGCTGCTGGAAGAACAGCTCGGCTGGCGCCTGCCGGTCTCCCACCTGCTCTGGTGGGTGCGTGGCCTGCCGGCGCCGGACAGCAAGAGCCGCCTGACCCTGGGGGCCGACAGTCGCCTGGCTCATCTGGAGCAGGACGGCTGGCGAGTGGACTACCTGACCTACACGGACGAGGGCGAGGACCGCCTGCCGGAACGAATCAAGCTCCATGGCCACGACCTCGACGTGACGGTGGTCATCAAGGACTGGCAACCGCGCCGGCTCGGCCAATGAGCGCGGTCCCACCCGCCCTCGCCGGAGCCCACCTGGTGCTGCCGGCGCCGGCCAAGCTCAACCTGATGCTGCACATCCTCGGGCGCCGTCCAGACGGCTACCACGAGCTACAGACCCTGTTCCAGTTCCTTGACTACGGCGACGAGCTGGGCTTCTCCCCGCGCCGGGACGGTGAGATCCGCCTCCACGGCACGCTGCCGGGCGTCGCCCACGAGGACAACCTGATCGTCCGCGCCGCCCGCCGGCTACAAGCCGAGACGGGCTGCGCGCTGGGCGCTGATATCTGGCTGGAAAAACGCCTCCCCCTGGGCGGCGGCATCGGTGGCGGCAGCTCCGATGCCGCCACCACCCTGCTCGGCCTGGACCGCCTGTGGCGGCTCGACCTGGGCGAAGAACGCCTGGCGGCCCTCGGCCTACGCCTGGGGGCCGACGTGCCGGTGTTCGTCCGGGGCCATGCCGCGTTCGCCGAGGGCGTGGGCGAGCGCCTGCTGCCGGTCGAGCCGGAAGAGCCCTGGTACCTCGTACTCGCCCCGCAAGTGTCTGTCAGTACAGCGGAAATTTTCAGCGACCCGGAGTTGACACGGGACACTCCGGCCATTACAGTGCGCACCGTTCTCGAGCGAGGCGGTCGAAACGACTGTCAGCCGGTGGTCGAGAAGCGTTACCCAGAAGTTCGTAACGCTTTGATCTTGCTAAACAAATTCGTTTCAGCTAGATTGACCGGCACTGGAGGTTGCGTGTTTGGGAGCTTCCCAAACCAAGGCGAAGCTGATAAAGTCGCCGCCCAACTTCCAGCCTCCCTGCCAGGTTTCGTGGCACGGGGTCGCAACGTTTCGATGTTGCACCGAACGCTGAGAAGCTTGTCCTGAGACGCGAATGCCAGGCATTCGATAGCAACACCACAGGGGCGTCGCCAAGCGGTAAGGCAGCAGGTTTTGATCCTGCCATGCGTTGGTTCGAATCCAGCCGCCCCTGCCATATCTACGAAGCTGTTCAAGATTGCCGCACACGCGGCCTTTTTGAACAGCTTTTTAATTCATCGGGTCCACCCTCAGCCGGCAGGTACTGCGCGTGTCCAAGATGATGGTCTTCACGGGGAACGCCAACCCCGATCTGGCGCGTCGCGTCGTACGTCAGTTGCATATCCCCCTTGGAGACGCCTCCGTCGGCAAGTTCTCCGATGGCGAGATCAGCGCCGAGATCAACGAGAACGTCCGCGGCAAGGATGTCTTCCTGATCCAGCCGACCTGCGCCCCGACCAACGATAACCTGATGGAACTGGTGGTAATGGCGGATGCCTTCCGCCGCTCCTCGGCCTCCCGCATCACCGCCGTGATCCCCTACTTCGGCTACGCCCGCCAGGATCGCCGTCCGCGCTCCGCCCGCGTGGCGATCAGCGCCAAGGTCGTCGCCGACATGCTCACCGTTGTGGGTATCAATCGGGTGCTCACGGTCGACCTGCACGCCGACCAGATCCAGGGCTTCTTCGATATCCCCGTGGACAACATCTACGGTTCGCCGGTCCTGGTGGACGATATCGAAGACCAGCGCTTCGAAAACCTGATGATCGTCTCCCCCGACATCGGCGGCGTGGTTCGCGCCCGCGCGGTGGCCAAGTCCCTCGGGGTCGACCTGGCGATCATCGACAAGCGTCGCCCCAAGGCCAACCAGTCCGAAGTGATGCACATCATCGGCGACGTGGAAGGCCGTACCTGCGTCCTGGTGGACGACATGGTGGACACCGCCGGCACCCTCGGCCACGCCGCCAAGGCGCTGAAGGAACATGGCGCCGCCAAGGTCCTGGCCTACTGCACCCACCCGGTGCTGTCCGGCCGTGCCATCGAGAACATCGAGAATTCCGTGCTGGACGAGTTGGTGGTGACCAACACCATCCCCCTCTCCGCCGCGGCTCAGGCCTGCCCGCGCATCCGCCAACTGGATATCGCCCCGGTAGTGGCCGAAGCGGTTCGCCGCATCAGCAACGAAGAATCGATCAGCGCCATGTTCCGCTGAGGCCCCGGCCTCCGCATGACGCCGACGTAGAGCGCCCCGCTTCGTGCGGGGCTTTTTGCCCAACCGCCCGCGCGCTGGTCGCAAGCGCCCCGGGCGGTTTGGCTATAGTGGAGAGCTAGAAATGTCGAATGAATTCACCCTGAATGCCCAAGCGCGTTCCGACCTGGGGAAAGGTGCGAGCCGCCGCCTGCGTCGTAACGCCAACCTCGTTCCCGCCGTGATCTACGGTGGCGACAAGGCACCCCAGTCCATCAGCGTGCTGGCCAAGGAAATCGCCAAGCTCCTGGAAAACGAAGCCGCCTTCAGCCACGTGCTGTCGCTGAGCGTCGACGGCAGCAACGAAACCGTGCTGATCAAGGCCCTGCAACGCCATCCGTCCAAGGGTTTCGTTCTGCACGCCGACTTCCAGCGCGTCGTCGCCAACCAGAAGCTGCAAGCCCTGGTGCCGCTGCACTTCATGAACCAGGAAACCGCGGTGGGCGTGAAGACCGGTGGTGGCGAGATCTCCCACACCCTGTCCGAAGTGGAAGTTTCCTGCCTGCCGCAGGACCTGCCGGAATACATCGAAGTGGACCTGGCCCAAGTCGAAGTCGGCCAGATCGTTCACCTCTCCGACCTCAAGCTGCCGAAAGGCGTCGAGCTGGTGGCCCTGGCCCACGGTAGCGACTTGGCCGTGGCCAACATCCACATGCCGCGCGTCCAGGCCGAAGGCGAAGAAGCCGGCAGCGCCGAGTAAGCGCCAGGCCTGAAGGAAGGGCTCCCGTTGTGACCGCCGTACAACTGATCGTCGGCCTGGGCAATCCAGGCCCCGAATACGAACAGACCCGGCATAACGCGGGGGCCCTTTTCGTTGAGCGCCTGGCATCGAGCCAAGGCTCGACCCTGAGCATGGACCGCAAGTATTTCGGCTTGGTGGGCAAGTTTTCCCATCAAGGCAAGGACGTTCGCCTGCTGATCCCCACCACCTACATGAATCGCAGCGGCCAGGCCGTCGCGGCATTGGCGGGGTTCTTTCGCATCGCGCCGGACGCCATCCTCGTCGCCCACGACGAACTCGACCTGCCCCCCGGCGTCGCCAAGCTCAAGCAGGGCGGCGGGCACGGCGGACACAACGGGTTGCGCGACATCATCGCCCAGCTCGGCAACCAGAACGGCTTCCATCGCCTGCGCCTGGGCATCGGCCATCCCGGCCATAGCAGCCAGGTGACCGGCTATGTGCTCGGCCGCGCCCCGCGCAGCGAGCAGGACCTGCTGGACGGCAGTATCGACGCCGCGCTGGCCGTCCTGCCCCAGATGCTCGCCGGCGACTGGACCAAGGCGATGCAGACCCTGCACAGCCCGCGAGCCTGACCTCCCCTTTCACCGACTCGACCTCCGCGAGGGACACACCATGGGATTCAACTGCGGCATCGTCGGCCTGCCCAACGTCGGCAAGTCCACCTTGTTCAACGCCCTCACCCGATCCGGTATCGCGGCGGAAAACTTCCCCTTCTGCACCATCGAGCCCAACAGCGGCATCGTGCCGATGCCCGACAAGCGCCTCGAAGCCCTGGCGGCCATCGTCAAGCCGGAGCGCGTGGTGCCCACCACCATGGAATTCGTCGATATCGCCGGCTTGGTGGCCGGGGCCTCCAAGGGCGAGGGCTTGGGCAACAAATTCCTCGCCAACATCCGCGAGACCGATGCCATCGCCCATGTGGTGCGCTGCTTCGAGGACGAGAACGTCATCCACGTGGCCAACTCGGTGGACCCCAAGCGCGACATCGAGGTGATCGATCTCGAACTGATCTTCGCCGACCTGGATAGCTGCGAGAAGCAACTGCAGCGCGTCGCCCGCAACGCCAAGGGCGGCGACAAGGACGCCCTGGCCCAGAAGGCCATGCTGGAAAAACTGATTCCCCATTTCGAAGCGGGCAAGCCGGCCCGCAGCCTGATGAAGGGCATGGACGAGGAGCAGAAGCGCCTGGTTCGGGGGTTCCACCTGCTCACCAGCAAGCCGGTGATGTATATCGCCAACGTCGCCGAGGACGGCTTCGAGAACAACCCGCACCTCGATAGAGTGAAGGCCATCGCCGAGGAAGAAGGCGCGGTGGTGGTGCCGGTGTGCAACAAGATCGAGGCGGAAATCGCCGAGTTGGACGACGGCGAGGAAAAGGACATGTTCCTCGAATCCCTCGGTCTGGAAGAACCCGGCCTGAACCGGGTGATCCGCGCGGGCTACGAGCTGCTCCACCTGCAGACCTACTTCACCGCCGGGGTGAAGGAAGTCCGCGCCTGGACCGTCCGCGTCGGCGCCACCGCGCCCCAGGCCGCCGCCGTCATCCACACCGACTTCGAAAAGGGCTTCATCCGCGCCGAAGTGGTCGCCTACGACGACTTCATCCAGTACAAGGGCGAGAACGGCGCCAAGGAAGCCGGCAAGTGGCGCCTTGAAGGCAAGGACTACATCGTCAAGGACGGCGACGTGATGCACTTCCGCTTCAACGTCTGACGCCTGTCCCGCGAGACCGAAACCCCGCGCTCGACTTGAGGCGGGGTTTTTCGTTTGCGCGCAGTTTTCTCTCCTTTCCCTCTCCTCTCTCCCGCTAGCGCCCCACTCCTTAGCGCGAACGCCTGCCCGGCGGGGCCGATCAACTGATCCGGCCGGCGGTTTCCTTGAGGTCCGTCCCGGTGAGCCAGGCGGTAGTGGCGGCGATGCGCAACCCTTCCACCTGGGTGGCCAGGGCCATGGAGGGGGCGTCGAGGCCCAGGCGGGCGGTCTGCTCGGGGAGGAACGGCACATGGATGAAGCCGCTGCGCACCGGCGTGTCCCGCAGGGCGTGCTGCAGGTGATAGAAAAGGTGGTTGCAGACGAAGGTGCCGGCGGTGTGGGAGACCGAGGCCGGTACCCCCGCTTCCCGCAACGCCTTGACCATGGCCTTGATGGGCAAGGTGGTGAAATAGGCCGCCGGCCCCCCCTCCAGGGCCGGGACGTCGATGGGTTGCTGCTGGCGATTGTCCGGGATACGGGCGTCGTCGAGGTTGATGGCCACCCGTTCCAGACTCAGGTCCGGACGCCCGGGGGCCAGGCCGGTGGCGATCACCAGGGCCGGGCGGTGTTCGTCGAGCAAGGCTCCCAGGCATTCGGGGGCACGGGCGAAGACGCAGGGTATCTGGCGCGCCACCACCCGCAGGTCGTCGGCGAGCAGCGCCCCATCCAGGTGGCGCACCGCCTCCCAGGAGGGGTTGACGATGTCTTGATCGAAGGGCTCGAACCCGAGCAGCAGGAGATTGGGCATGGGGCCTCACATCAGCGCGTAGAGAAGGACGATGTTCACCGCCAGCATCGACAGCGCGGTAGGCAACTGAGCCTTGATCACCGCGTGCTTATCCGACAGCTCCAGAAGGGCGGCGGGCACCACGTTGAAATTGGCCGCCATGGGGGTCATCAAGGTGCCGCAATAGCCAGAGAACATGCCGATGGCCGCCATCACCGCCGGGTTGGCGTCATAGACGCCTACCAGCACGGGCACGCCGACGCCGCCGGTCATCACCGGGAAGGCGGCGAAGCCATTGCCCATGATCACGGTGAACAGAGCCATGCCCAGCACGTAGACCCCCACCGCCACCAGGCGGTAGTCCATGTTGATGTAGGCGGTGGCCAGGTGCGCCACCGCGCTGCCCACGCCGGCCTCGTTGAAGATCAGCCCGAGCATGGCCAGCAACTGGGGCAACACCATGGTCCAGCCCAGGGCCTCGGTGAGGCGCCGCGACTCCCGTAGCGCTTGCACCGGCGTTTCCCGGGTCAGCGCGCAGGCCAGGACCAGGGCCACCAGGCATCCCAGGCCGAGGGAAACGAAAGTGACGTTCTTCGGGTCCAGCAGCGACCGCCCGGCGAGGGTCGCGTCCTTGAAGAGCAGCGAACTCGCCACGGTGATGAGGGGAATGGCCAGGGCGGGCACGAACAACCGGTGCCCCAGCCGGGCGACGCTGGCCGAGACAGCCTCGGCGGGCAGCTCGCGCTCTTTCCCGCGCCCCACCCCACCGGCCCCGGCGATCAACGCCATGGCTACCACGCCCAGCCCGACCCAAGGGAGCGGCAGGCGATCGCCGGCCAGGAAGGCGATCGCGAATAACAGCCAGAACAGGCCGCTGCTCCAGCGCCGGGGATGGTGAGGGTCGGTGAAGATCATGCCGGCGGTGATCAGCAGGACCGCGCCGGCTAGCCAGTAAAAATACTCGATGGACAGGATCATCGCGGCAGCCCTGCTTCCTGGCCGAGGATCGGCGCGCTGGGCGCGCCCTCGACCGCGCGCCCGCCCAGTTGACGGTTCAGGCGGCGATCGAAGCGGTACAGGCGCACCCCATGGATGAGGAAGGCGCAGATCGCCGTGGGGATGCCCCAGACCGCGATATGCAGCGGCTCCACGTCGATACCGGCGCCTAGCAGGAAGCTGTGCATCAGGGCAATGGCGCCGAAGGCCACGAAGATATCCTCGCCAAAGAACAGCCCCACGTTGTCGGTGGCCGCGCACATCGCCAGCAGCTTGTGGCGGACCGCCTCGGGCAACGCGCCGAAGCGGTTGCGCGCCGTGCCCTCGGCCATGGGCGCCAGCAGCGGCCGGACCATCTGCGGGTGGCCGCCCAGGCTGGTGAGGCCCACCGCCGCGGTAAGCTCTCGCACGAGCAGGTAAATGATCAGCAGCCGCCCGACCGTGGCGCGGCGGAAGCGCCCGATCCATTGCTGGGCGTGCAGGCGCAGGCCGTGACGCTCCAGCAGGCCGATCACCGCCAGGGGCAGCAGGAGAATGAGTTGCAGGGCGCGGGTGTCCACGAAGCCCTCGCCCAGGGCGGCGAGGATACGCTCCACCGAGAAGCCCGCCGCCAGACCGCTGGCGATGGCGGCGGCGGTGACCACCAGCAGCGCATTGATACGCAGCATGAAGCCGACGACGATGACGGCCACCCCGATGAGGGGCCAGAGGTTGACGACGCTTTGCATGGAGGAGTCCCCTTCGCTGGCTGCCGCCGGGTCTGACGGCGGGGCAGCAGCGGGGCGAAAGCGCTCGGGGATGCCTTCGCGGCTGATGCGCGCGGCCGGCTCGGCGCGTGCTGTTGTTGTTATCGTGCCCACGGGCAGGCGATGGGGCATCTTTGGATGCGAGCCCCGACGCGTCCAGCAAATAAAAGTTGTCGGGGACGAACGAGAAAACTTGCCGGCGGGCGCTTCGCCAGCACGCGCCGGACCAGAGCCGACGGGCGAAGGGGCATCGCCCCCGGCCGCCCGCGTTGAGCGTCCGGCCCGCAGCGGGTAGGCTGCCCGACGTCCACCTTCCGCCCCAGCCCGACCGGAAACTTGCATGAATTTCGATGACTTGCGTCTCTTCGTCGCTACCCTGGACGCCGGCAGCTTCACCGCCGCCGCCGACAAGCTGGGGCTTTCCAAGCAGTTCGTCAGCCGACGCACCATGGCCTTGGAAGAAACCCTCGGCGTGCGCTTGCTGAACCGTACCACCCGACGCCTGCAACCCACCGAACTGGGCGTGACCCTCTACGAGCGGGCGGTGAAAATCCTCGAAGACGTGAGCGACACCGAGGAGCTGTTCTCCAATCAGCGAAGCGTGCCGCGCGGCGTGTTGCGCGTCAGCGCCCCGATGACCTTCGGCACCCTGCACCTGAGCCCCCTGCTGCCAGGGTTCCTCACCGCCTACCCGGGGATTCGCCTGGAACTGGACTTGAACGACCGGGCCGTCGACCTGCTGGCCGAGGGCTACGACATGTCCATCCGCATCGGCACCCTCGTCGACTCTAGCCTGATCGCCAAGCGCCTGACCGACATGCGGCTGGTGGCTTGCGCCAGCCCGGCCTACCTGCGCCAAGCCCCGCCCCTGGAAAAACCCGAGGACCTGGCCGACCACGCGTGCCTGCTCTATGGCCACGGGCGCGCGGTGGAGTGGCGCTTCCAGCGCAACGGCAAGGTATTCGGCCTGCCGGTACAGGGCCCGCTGCGCGCCAACAACGGTGAGGTGATCCGGGACGCGGCCCTCGCTGGCAACGGCATCGCGGTCCTGCCCACGTTCATCGTCGGCGACGCCTTGGAACGGGGCGACCTAGTCACCGTGCTCGACGCCTTCGCAGCGCCCGGGGCGGCGGTGTACGCGGTCTACCCTCAGCATCGCCAGTCGGCGCGCGCCGTCCAGCTCTTCTCGGATTACCTGCGGGACGCGCTGGCCTGAGGCAGGGACGGACGACGAGGCAGGCGACCCTCCTGTTCGGTCAAGGGGTGAGCGGGACGCTGCCCGAACGCCGCTGGCGTCTTGGACGGGTGGGTTTGCCTGAACACATGCAGATTATTGTCCACTCAAAAGAGACAGTAATATCTATCCTGACATCTTAATCGAGCGGAGAGTGGACTATAGACTGGCTCCCATGGCATCCATGACGGATGCTCCTGGCCCAAGGAGCCCTCGATGAACACCGCACAAACCTTCAGCGCCGGCGTCGGACGCGTCCTGCTCGCCTCGCTCTTCCTCTTCAGCGGCCTCGGCAAGCTGGCCGCGCCGCTCGCCACCAAGGGCTATATCGCCAGCGTCGGCCTGCCCTTCCCCGAGCTCGCCTACCTCGGCGCCCTGGCGGTGGAGCTGGGCCTGGCCAGCCTGTTGCTGCTGGGCTACCGCAGCCGACCCGTCGCCGTGGCCATGGCGGTCTTCAGCCTGGTTACCGCCGCCGTCTTTCACAGCGCCCTCGGCGACCAGAACCAAGTGATCCACCTGCTGAAAAATGTCGCCATCGCCGGCGGCCTGTTGCAGATCGCCGCCTTCGGCGGGGGAGCCTTGAGCCTCGACGCCTGGCGCGCCGGCCGGCGAGCCTAGCGGGTCGCCCATGAGCGAGAGGCTCAACGCCGGGCTGAGCGTCCGCCTTGGCGGCCGGTGCCGGCCCGCCTGACGGCCCAGCCGATTGGCGCGCCGGCGAGAGTGGAAAGGAGACCGAGCCTTGCGCCGGCTCCCGGCTCCTCGGCGGAGGGGCCGCCCGCGCCTCAGGCGCCCCGAATGCCAGCGACGCCCCTCCTGGCCTGTCGTGGGCGGTTCGCCGAACCGCCCACCTCCGGTCCACCGAAGCCGTCTTGCCTCCTTCCTGCCTCCAGGACACGCGAGCCCGCCCGCGAACGCTCCTCCCGTGGCGGCACCCGACTTGTTTCCATCCGACCGTCCGTGCCTAGCCCTCCGGCGCCGGCGCGCGGGCGTCGCCCAACATCCGGTCGCTCGCCTCCCGGATCAGTTCCACGAAATGGCGCAGGCGTCCCGGGTAGAAACGCGAGTAGGGATAGATGAGGTAGATGGGCAAGGGCGCCGCCCGCCAGTCCGGCAGCAGGTGCGCCAGGCGCCCCGCCGCGAGGTCCTCCCGGACGATCCAGCTCGACAGCAGCGCGCACCCCAGGCCGCGCAGGACGGCGTTGCGGGTGACATACAGGTTTTCGGTGACCAGCCGGGGGCGTATTTCCACCAGACGACTTTCCCCCGTGTCGATACGGGCGAGCCGCAGGGCGTCATGGTAGAACTGCGACAGGGCGATCCAAGGCAGGTCCGCGAGGCGTTCCGGCGTCTCGACCGGTGCCTCCCCGATCAGCTCGGGAGCGGCCACCACGATGCGCTGGACCTCCCCCAGGCGCAGCGCCACGGTGCTCGGTTCCTCCACCGCCCCGACCCGGATCGCGCAATCGATGCCCTCGGCCAGGAAGTCGGGCACGCGGTCGCTGAGCACCCATTCGACGCTCATGGCGGGGTAGCGCCGCAGGTAGCGCTCCAGGGGTTCGAGCAACTGGTCCTGGCCGAAAGCGTGAGGCGCCATGACCCGCAGGACGCCTTCCGGCTCGGCCTCGGCGCCGCGCAGGGCGTCCTCGAACGCCTCCCAGTCGGTGAGCAACTGGCGCGCCTGCCGATAGCAATGCGCGCCGTCCTCGCTGAGCCGCAAGCCATGGGTGGAACGCTGTACCAGCCGTACGCCCAGGGTCGCCTCCAAGGCTTGCAGGCGCCGGCTGACGGTGGGCTGGGTGGTGCCGAGTTGCCGCGCGGCGGCCGACAGGCTACCCGCGTCGACGATGCGCACGAAGGTGTCCAGCAGGTCGAGACGATCATGGGAGGTACTCTTCATGCGCCATACGTATAACCGTTCTGCTCCAGCCTTGGCTACACGATGACGGCGCGCCTCGGGAGAATTCATCCACCCCCATGGATCATCACCCGGAGCCGAACGATGAGTGCCATTCCCCATACGCATGACCAAACACGCCCCGACGGGCATTCCCCTTCATTGTCGCCGGGCCTGCTGGGCCTGTTGGCGACGGGTGCCGGCCTGTCCGTGGCCAACCTGTACTACAGCCAGCCAATGCTCGGCGTGCTGAGCGCCGACCTGGGCAGCGACGCCACCGCCGTCGGGCTGATCCCGACCCTGACCCAGCTCGGCTATGCCTTGGGCCTGCTATTCCTGGCGCCCCTGGGCGACCGCTTCGACCGTCGTCGCCTCATCCTAGCCAAGCTGGCCCTGCTGGTCCTCGCGCTGCTGGCCGGCGGCCTGGCGCCGGGGCTGCAACCGCTGCTGGCGGCGAGTCTGCTCACCGGTCTGACCGCCACGGTCGCCCAGGACTTGGTACCGGCCGCCGCGGCCCTGGCCCCCGCCGAACGGCGCGGGCGCATGGTCGGCACGGTGATGACCGGGCTGCTGCTGGGCATCCTGCTGTCCCGGGTGGTGAGCGGCGTGGTCGCCGAAGCCTTCGGCTGGCGGGCGATGTACGGGCTGGCCGCCCTCAGCATCGTCGGCGTCGCCCTCGCCGTCTGGCGCGGCCTGCCGAGCTTCCCGCCGACCACTCGGCTGGGCTATCTCGCCCTGCTCGGCTCCCTGGGCGAGCTCTGGCGCCGGCACGGTGCGCTCAAGCGCGCCACCCTGGCCCAGGGCCTGCTTTCGGTGGGGTTCAGCGCCTTCTGGTCGACCCTGGCGCTGCTGCTCCATGGAGGCGCCTTCCATCTGGGCAGCGCGGCGGCCGGCGCCTTCGGCCTGGCCGGGGCGGCGGGCGCGCTCGCCGCGCCCCTCGTCGGGCGGCTGGCGGACCGTCGTGGTCCCGAGCGGGTCGCCCGGCTGGGGATCGCCCTAGCCGCCCTCTCCTTCGCCAGCCTGCTGGCGCTGCCCCTGCTGCCGACCACCGGACAACTGGCGCTGATCGCCGTCGCCGCGGTGGGCTTCGACCTGGGCGTGCAGGCCACCCTGATCGCCCACCAGTCCCAGGTCTACGGCCTCGCTCCGGAAGCCCGCAGCCGGCTCAACGCCGTGCTGTTCACCGGCATGTTCGTCGGCATGGCCAGCGGCGCGGCCCTGGGCGCCCTGCTGCTGGCCCGGGTCGGCTGGAGCGGCGTGGCGGGCCTGGCTCTGCTGGCCTCGCTCCTGGCCCTGGCGGTGCGGCTCTGGCCGGGTACCCGACGCGCCTGAGCGGAGCGCGGCCGGCGCCCACCGGCCGCGAATCGTCAACGTGATAGAGACAATGAGGCCGCCTACAGGCGGTTAATCAATCCGGAGGCTCCCCGTAGCATGACTCCATGGCGCCACGCCAGGCGCTTCCCCACAGGAGATTTCCCCATGCTGACCCTTCGCAAAGCCGGCGACCGCGGCGCCGCCCACCACGGCTGGCTCACCTCCTTCCATACCTTCTCCTTCGCCGGCTACCGCAACCCGGCCGAGCAGGGCTTCTCCGACCTGCTGGTGATCAACGACGACACCGTGGCGCCGGGCCAGGGCTTCGGCCGGCACCCGCACCGCGACATGGAGATTCTCTCCTACGTGCTGGAGGGCGAGCTGGAACACCGGGACAGCCTGGGCAACGGCTCGGTGATCCGCCCCGGCGACGTGCAGATCATGAGCGCGGGACGCGGCGTCAGCCACAGCGAGTACAACCACTCGACGACCGCGCCGGTGCACTTCCTGCAGATCTGGCTGGTGCCCGAGGTACTCGGGGCCGAGCCGCGCTACCAGCAACGGCACATCGCCGAAGCGACCAAGCGCGGCCGCCTGGCGCTGATCGTCTCCCCCGACGGGGCCCAAGGCTCGCTGCGGGTGCGCCAGGACGTCCGCATCCACGCCGGCCTGTTCCATGGCGACGAGGCGGCTACCCTGGAATTGCCGGCCGACCGCCACGCCTACGCGCATGTCGCCCGGGGAACCGTCGACCTCAACGGTCACCTCATGCGCGCGGGAGACGGCGCCCGGCTGCGCGACGAGCGGACCCTGCGCCTGAGCGGCGGCCAGGACGCCGAGGTGCTGGTGTTCGACCTGCGCCCTCACGAACGACCCACCTTCGCCTGACCCGAGGCACCGCCCCGTCGGTGGCCGCGCCGCCCGGTGGCCAGGCCCCGGGCCCGCGCTTCGCCGTCAGGCCCTGGGTTTGCCGAGCACGCCACGCATGAGCCCACCCCTTGCGCGCCGCCCAGGCGGCTGCGATGCGAGCGCTCCTCGCCCGGCCGGCGCTCGGCCCTTGGCGGAGGAGCGGGGCGCCCTACCGGTTTCCGCTTGAACACTCCGGCGAAATTCCGCGTACCCAAGGTGACCAGCCGCACAAGACTTGCCTTCGTTGGGACGGCCGAAACGTCAGCCGGGCCCCGAAATCCAACCACGCGCCGCGCCGCCACGATGACGGGCTAACCGCTTGATCGACGGGCAAAATTCTTCACTTCGCGGGGTTGACAGACGCTACGTTCCTAAGAATAATGCGCGCCACTTGGCTACGTAGCTCAGCTGGTTAGAGCATAGCATTCATAATGCTGGGGTCCGGGGTTCAAGTCCCTGCGTAGCCACCATACAAAACAAGGGCTTGCCGAAAGGCAGGCCCTTTTTATTTGGGCCTTCCCGACCACTTCACCCGCTTGTCATGGCGACTTCGTTTCGCCCGCTTTCATCCGCTTCCGATCACGCTTCGCCTCTCGAACTCCTCCATATCTTCCGCCTCCGCGCACGCCCCTGCAGGGTACTCATCCCCTCGCTCGAACTCCCGAATACCGCCCCCTGTCGATTACTTCATGACCCTGTCGTGGGGGCCGATGAACAAGCATGCGGAGCGTGGAATGAGCGAGCCTTTGACGGTGGTGGTCTGTGGGGCGAGCGCCGGGGTCGGGCGGGCGACGGCGGTGGCGTTCGCCCAGGCGGGGTATCGGGTGGGGTTGCTGGCGCGTAGCGCCGCCGGGTTGCGAGAGGCCGAGGCGGAAGTGCGCGCCCAGGGGGCGCCGGCGGCGATGTGGATCGCGGCGGACGTGGCGGACGCCGAGGCGGTGGAGCGGGCGGCCGAGCGCTTCGAGGCGGAGTTGGGCCCTCTCGATGTATGGGTCAACGCGGCCATGGCCACGGTGTTCTCGCCGGTCGAGCGGTTGTCCGCCGAGGAGATCGCCCGGGTCACGGAGGTGACCTATTTGGGCACCGTCCACGGTACGCTGGCCGCCCTCAAGCGCATGCAGCCTCGCAATCGCGGCACCATTGTCCAGGTGGGCTCGGCGCTGGCCTACCGGGCCATTCCCCTGCAAGCGGCCTATTGCGGGGCCAAATTCGCCATCCGTGGCTTCACCGACGCGTTGCGCTGCGAGCTGCTCCACGACCGTAGCGGCGTGCGCCTGACCATGGTGCAGATTCCGGCGCAAAACACGCCCCAGTTCGACTGGGCGCGCAACCACCTGGGACGCCGCGCCCAACCGGTGCCGCCGATCTATCAGCCGGAGGCCACCGCCCGCGCGATCCTGCGCGCGGCTCGCACCGCGCCAAGGGAGCTGTGGCTGGGCGGCTCGACCCTGAAGGCGATTCTCGCCACCTTGGTCGCGCCGGGCCTGGTGGACCGGGTGCTGGCCCGCCAGGGCTATGCCGGGCAGATCAGCGAGGAGAGAGACGACCCGCAGCGCCCCGACAACCTGTTCGCCCCGGTGGAGGGTCTGCACGCCACCACCGGCCGCTTCGTCGAGCAGGCCCGTCCCGACGCGCGCGGGGTGACGTCGACCCAGGTGGGCGCCATGGCCGCCGTGGGATTGGCCGCGCTGCTGATGGGAGCCGCGTGGCTGGGCCGCTCGCGTCGGTGAACCGGCTCGCGGCGGGCGAACTCCAGCTTCGCCTTCGCCCTTCGAGTGATACCCCTTCAGGAGTGCCCATGGATAACGAAACTGGAAACCGTGGAATCGCTTGCCTCGCCTGGGGCTCGCTGCTGTGGAAGCCCGGCCCGCTCCCCCTGGCGTCGGAATGGCGCCTGGACGGCCCCTGGCTGCCCCTGGAGTTCGCCCGGGTGAGCGATGGCGGGGAGCTGTCCATCGTGCTGTGCGAACAGGCGCCCTCGGCGCCTTCCCATTGGGCCTATCTGAAGGTCGACAGCCCCGAAGAGGCGCGGGAACTGTTGCGACAGCGGGAGCAGATCGACCCACGCCGACAGGACTGGATCGGCAGCCTGGTCCTTGGCAAGGACGACAGCGCCGCCCACCCACTCATCGCGGCCTGGGCCGAGGCCCGTGGCCTGGCGGCGGTGGTCTGGACGGCCCTGCCGCCCCGCTTTGGGGAGCAGGAAGGCCGCCTGCCCAGCGCGGAAGAAGCCATTGCCTACCTGGACCGCCTTCGCGGCAAGGACCGCGACCATGCGGAGTCGTACGTTCGCCAGGTGCCCAGTGCGTTCCGCACGCCCTACCGGGAGCAGATCGAGCGCCGTCTGGGCTGGACGCCGCGCCCGGTCTGACCGCGGGTGGCCGGGGCGCGAATAGGCCTGGCGCCGGCCGGGGGACGCCCGTGACGGCGAGAGTCGAACCCCTCGCCTCGCTATCATCGGCGTCGACGTGGGCAAGACGGTGCGGGGCTACCGCTTGAAGTGCCGCCCTGGAAAGCCCCCGGCGCGGTCCAGCGGAGGCGGCCCTCCCTCTCCAGCGGAGCGAACCGGCCTGGCGCTCCGCAGTCTGACGACTCACCCAGCCGTTCGCCGTACCGAGGCTCACGATGAAAGACGATTTTGCCGGCATTCGTGCCGAACCCGACGACTTCCCCGACTTTGTCCCGGCACGCCATCATGCCGCCCCGGTCAGGCGCGGCGGTGCCAGCCTCTGGCTACAGATCGCCCTCGGCCTCTGGCTCGGTGGCATGGCCCTGGGGATCACGTGGCTGGTGGTTCGCCTGCTGCTGGTGAAGACCGGCCTGCTTCTGCTGATCGGCGGCTGACGCGCCGCCCGGCCTTGTGGACGCGCCGGGGCGCCGCCATAGTCGCGGCATGAACGATCCGCTCGCCCCTTCCGCGCCTTCCCGCTTCCCCGACGCGCTGTTCCATCCGGCGGTCGCCGCCTGGTTCGCCGGCGCCTTCGCCGCGCCCACCTCGGCCCAGGTGGCGGCCTGGCCGCTGATCAAGGCCGGGCGGCCGACGTTGGTGGCGGCGCCCACCGGCTCGGGCAAGACCCTGACCGCTTTCCTCGCCGCCCTCGACGACTTGCTGCGCGAGGGAATCGAGTCCGGCGGCCTGCCCGACGAGACCCGGGTGATCTACGTGTCGCCCCTCAAGGCCCTGTCCAACGACATCCAGCTCAACCTGGAACGCCCCCTGGCCGGCATTGCCGCCGAGCTCGAACGCCTGGGCTTGCCCACGGTGGAGATCCGCACGGCGGTGCGCACCGGCGACACCCCGCAAAAGGCCCGGGTGGCCATGCGCAAGCGACCGCCCCATGTGCTGGTGACCACCCCGGAATCCCTCTACGTGCTGCTGGGCTCGGCCAGCGGCCGGGCGATGCTGGCCACGGCGCGCCATGTGATCGTCGACGAAATTCACGCCATCGCCGGCGCCAAGCGCGGCAGTCACCTGGCCCTGAGCCTGGCGCGGCTGGACGCTCTGTGCCCCGCCGCCCCGCTGCGCATCGGCCTGTCGGCGACCCAGAAGCCCATCGAGGCGGTGGCGCGCTTTTTGGTGGGACGCGACGAGGACGGAGCGCCGAGGGCCTGCGCCGTCGTCGACGTCGGCCATGCCCGTCCTCGGGACCTGGCCCTGGAACTGCCGCCGGTGCCCCTGGAGGCGGTGATGGCCAACGAGGTCTGGGAGCGGGTCTACGACCGCCTCGCCGACCTGGCCCGGGAACACCGCACCACCCTGGTCTTCGTCAACACCCGGCGCATGGCCGAGCGCGCCGCCCGGCACCTGTCGGAGCGACTCGGGGCCGACGCGGTGGCGGCGCACCACGGCAGCCTGGCGCGGGAACAGCGCCTGGACGCCGAGCAACGCCTGAAACGTGGCGAGCTGCGGGTGCTGATCGCCACCGCCTCCCTGGAGCTGGGAATCGACATCGGCGACGTCCAACTGGTCTGCCAATTGGGCTCGCCCCGCTCCATCTCGGCCTTCCTGCAACGGGTCGGGCGCTCCGGGCACCAAGTGGACGGCACGCCCAAGGGCCGGCTGTTCCCCACCTCCCGGGATGACCTGGTCGAGTGCGCCGCGTTGCTGGACTGCGTGCGCCGGGGCGAGCTGGACACCCTGGTCATCCCCCGCGCGCCCCTGGATGTGCTGGCCCAGCAGATCGTCGCCGAGGTCGCCTGCCAAGAGTGGGCCGAGGACGCGCTGTTCGCCCGCCTGCGCCGCGCCGAACCCTACGCCGACCTGAGCCGGGCGGACTACGGGGCGATCCTGCGCATGCTCGCCGAGGGCTACGCCACCCGCCACGGCCCCCGGGGGGCCTACCTCCACCGCGACGCGGTGAACGGCATCCTGCGCGGCCGGCGCGGCGGCGGGCTGACCGCCCTGAGCAGCGGCGGGACCATTCCCGAGAGCGGCGACTACAGCGTGCTGCTGGAGCCCCAGGGCCACGGCATCGGCACGGTGAACGAGGACTTCGCCGTGGAAAGCCTGGCCGGCGACGTGTTCCAGTTGGGCAACGCCTCCTACCGCATCCTGCGTATCGAGCCCGGTCGGGTACGGGTGGAGGACGCCCAGGGCCAGCCGCCGAACATTCCCTTCTGGCTGGGCGAGACCCCGGGCCGCAGCGACGCGCTGTCCCAGGGTATCGCCCGCCTGCGCGAAACCCTCGATGCCCACCTGGCCCAGGCGCCGGCGGCCCATCCCTTGGACGAGGCGCTGCGCTGGCTGACCGACGAATTGGACCTGGGCGAGGCCGCCGCGCGGCAGATCGTCGAGTACCTGGCGCGGGCGCGGGCCGCCCTCGGCGCCTTGCCGACCCGGGCGCGGCTGGTGATGGAGCGCTTCTTCGACGAATCCGGCGGCACCCAGTTGGTGATCCACTCGCCCCATGGCAGCCGGGTCAACCGCGCCTGGGGGCTGGCGTTGCGCAAGCGGTTCTGCCGCACCTTCAACTTCGAGTTGCAGGCGGCGGCCACCGAGGACGCCATCGTCCTGTCCCTGTCCACCAGCCACAGCTTCCCGCTGGACGAGGTGTGGCGCTACCTGCGGGCGGACAGCGCCGAGCACGTGCTGATCCAGGCGCTGCTGGACGCCCCGCTGTTCGGCATCCGCTGGCGCTGGGCCGCCACCACCGCCCTGGCCCTGCCGCGCATGAGCGGGGGGCGCAAGGTGGCGCCGCAGTTGCAGCGGATGAAGAGCGAGGACCTGCTGGCCACGGTATTCCCGGACCAGGTGGCGTGCCTGGAGAACATCGTCGGCGAGCGGGAAGTGCCGGATCATCCCCTGGTCCGGCAGACCCTCGACGACTGCCTGCACGAGGCGATGGACACCGAGGCCTGGCTGGCGCTGCTGCGGCGCATGGAGGCCGGCGAGGTGGAACTGCTGGCCCGCGACCTGCCGGCGCCCTCGCCCCTGGCGGCGGAAGTGCTGAGCGCGCGGCCCTACGCCTTTCTCGACGACGCGCCGGTGGAGGAACGCCGCACCCAGGCGGTGCTGGCGCGACGCTGGAGCGACCCGGAGTCCGTCGACGACCTGGGCGCCCTGGACCCCGAGGCCATCGCCGCGGTGCGCGCGGAGGCCTGGCCCCGGGCGCGCGATCGCGACGAGCTGCACGAGGCGCTGACCACCCTCGGCGGCCTCGGCGAGGGCGAGGCCCGGGCCCAGCCGGGCTGGCTGGAGTGGCTCGGCGAGCTGGCCGCCGCCGGCCGCGCGACGCGCCTGCCGGTGGCCCGGGACACCGCCCTGTGGGTACCGGCGGAGCGCCTGGCGGCGTTCCAGGCGCTCTACCCCGGCCTCGAACCGGCGCCGGCCCTGCGCATCCCGGCGGAATACGCGGCGCCCTGGGGCGAGGACGACGCCTGCGTGGAGATCCTGCGGGCGCGCCTGTCCGGGTTCGGCCCGCTGCGGTTGAGCGAGATCGCCCGCCCCCTGGCGCTGCCGGCTTCCGCCTGCGCCCAGGCCTTGGTACGCCTGGAACGGCAGGGCTATGTGCTGCGGGGCCGCTTCACCCCGGGCGCCGAGGACGAGGAATGGTGCGAGCGGCACCTGCTGGCGCGCATTCACCGCTACACGGTGAAGCGCCTGCGTCGGGAAATCGAGCCGGTGGAGCGCGCCGACTTCATGCGCTTCCTGTTCGACTGGCAGCACCTTTCCGCCGACACCCGCCTGCAGGGCGCGGCGGCGTTGCCGGAAGTCCTCGAGCAATTGGAAGGTTTCCAGGCCGCCGCCGGTGCCTGGGAGAGCGAACTGCTGCCGGCGCGGCTGAAAGGCTACGGGATCACCTGGCTGGACGACCTGTGCCGCTCGGGGCGGATCGTCTGGACCCGCCCCAGCGGACGCCTGCGCGCCGCCGGCGGGCCGATCCGCTCGACCCCCATCGCCTTGCTGCCGCGCCGCCGCCTGGCCACCTGGCAGGGCCTGACCGGCGACGGTCCGGCGCCGGAACTGACGCCCCGGGCCCGCCGCGTGGTGGACGCCCTAGAGCGCCGGGGCGCGCTGTTCTTCGACGAATTGCTCGGCGAGGCGCGGCTGCTGCGCGCCGAACTGGAAGATGCCCTGGGCGAACTGGTGGCGGTGGGCCTGGTGAGCGCCGACGGCTTCGCCGGGTTGCGGGCGCTGATCGCCCCGGCCAACGGCCGCGCCCGCCAGCTCCGGCGGGGCCGCGGCGGGCCCCTGGTGGGCGGCATGGACGACGCCGGGCGCTGGGCCCTGCTGCGGCGCGCACCGGCCGAGGCGCCCCAGCAGGGCCGCGCGCCGGGCCTCGACGCCGAGGCCCTGGAGCACGCCGCCCGGGTACTGCTGCGCCGCTACGGGGTGGTCTGCTGGCACCTGCTGGCGCGCGAGCCGGACAGCCTGCCGCCGTGGCGCGATCTGCTGCGGGTCTACCACCGCCTGGAGGCACGCGGCGAGATTCGTGGCGGGCGCTTCGTCAACGGCATTTCCGGCGAGCAGTTCGCCCTGCCGGAAGCCCTGGCGCTGTTGCGGGAAGTGCGCCGCCGGGACAAGGACGGCGGCCTGGTGACGGTCTCGGCCCTGGACCCGCTCAACCTGCTGGGCGGCCTGCTGCCAGGCGACAAGCTACCCGCCGTGCCGGGCAACCGGGTGGTCTTCCGCGACGGCGTGCCGGTGGCGGCGACCGTGGCCGGCAAGCCGGCGCTGTTGCCCGGGCAGCATCTCGACGGTGAGCGAGGCGTCGAGGCCCTGGGCGCCCTCACCCGGCCCGCCTGGTAAGGGCCTCGCGACGGAACCCGCGACACGCCCTCGAAAACCATGCGCCGCGCCCCGCGCCACCCAGGTCGCGCAAGCCTGGAACAGCTTGGCCAGCCACCGTCCAGCCCAGGCCGGCGTCTCGCCGAGGAGGCGGGATACCGGACGCGGGACGCGGGAGTCATCAGGCCGGCGCCAGGGGACGCAGGCGATACTGGGGCGGCACCTGGTCAAGGCCGCTGACGGTGACATTGAGGTTCTTCCACACCCCGTCCTTGATGCCGTAGATGCAGCCGTGCACCGACAGGCTCTGCCCGCGATGCCAGGCATTCTGGACGATGGTGGTGTGGCTGACGTTGGCCACCTGCTGGATCACGTTCAGTTCGCACAGGCGGTCCACCCGCTCGTCCTCGTGGGCGAACTGGCCGAGGTGTTCGCGCTGTTCGTAGTAGAGGTCGCGGATGGTCCGCAGCCAGCCGTCGATCAGGCCGAGCTGGCCGTCGCGCATGGCCGCGCGCACGCCGCCGCACCCGTAATGACCCGTCACCAGGATGTGCTTCACCTTGAGCACGTCCACCGCGTACTGGATCACCGACAGGCAGTTGAGGTCGGTGTGCAGCACCACGTTGGCCACGTTGCGGTGCACGAACAGGTCGCCGGGCAGCATGCCGACGATCTCATTGGCCGGCACCCGGGCGTCGGAACAACCGATCCACAGGTATTCCGGGGCCTGCTGGCGCGCCAGCTTCTCGAAGAACTCCGGATCTTCCCGCTTGATCGCTTCGGCCCAGCGGGCGTTGTTGTCGAATAGCTGCTGCAGGTCGCTCATGGTCACGGCTCCTCGTCTGGCGCACCGGGCGGTGCACCGGCTATGACACCCTCGCACCCGGCGAAGTCACCGTGGCCGGTGGCGTGGGGAATCTTTCCGCCGCCTCGCCAGTCAACCCAACAGAATCCCTGTTGCGAGGTGCCCCGATGAACAAGCCATTACCGCCGAAGACGCCCCTGCCGATCGACGATACCGAAGACCGCATGGGCGCCGTCCATCCCCTGGATTTCAATGACGACGAGGGCGGACGCATCGGCGACGAGCGTCCCCGGGAAGAGGTGCTGGACAGCTTCCCGCCCGAGCGGGTGCGCGAGGCCGGACTCACCGGCGCGTCCGTCGATGATCGTCAGCCCACCGACGACGACCTCAGTCCGGAAACCCTGCTGCGCGATGACGGCGCCCGCTCCGCCGACGAACGCGGCCATGGCATGCCGGCCGACAAGGACCTGAGCGTGGTGGATGAGGACGCCATCGGCGGCGGCGTCGGCCTCGACGAAGAGGAACTGGCCCGCGACGACCCGCTGGACTCGGCGCGCTACCGCAAGCCCGGCGCTTCCTGACTGCCCCCGCCGCGCCGCCTCGCCGGCGCGGCGCTTACTCCAGTAGCGTGCAGGCCATCACCAGCGCGTCTTCCCGCCCCCCGGCGGCCGCCGGGTAGTAGTCGCGGCGGCGTCCCACCTCGTTGAACCCATAGCGTTCGTACAGACGATAGGCGTGCTGGTTGCTGGCCCGCACTTCCAGGAAGCACTCCCGGGCCTGGCGGGCATAGGCGCGCCGCATCAGGTGCTCCAGCAAGCGCAGGCCCAGGCCACGACCCTGGCAATCGGGGCGCACGGTGATGTTGAGCAGGTGCGCTTCGTCGAGGATCACTTGGATCACCCCGTGGCCCACCTGGCGTTCGCCTTCCCACATCACCCAACAGTCGTAGCTCTTCAAGCCATCGAGGAAGAGGCTCCGGGTCCATGGATGGCTGAAGGCGGCCGTTTCGATTTCCATGACCGCGTCCAGATCCGCCTCGGTCATCGGGTGGAAACGCACCTCGCTCATGGCGCGTCCAGCCAGCGTTGGCGCACACGGCGCATGGCGCGCCATAGACTGGCTTTGCGGGCGGGCTCTTCCATGAGGGTTTCCAGGCCCGGCAGGGCCCAGGCCGCGCCGAGACCATCCACCGCGACTTCGCGGTCGTAGGCGTCGCGATCCGCCTCGGCGGCGAAGCGGATCGCCGTCAGCCCCACCAGCCAGAGGCAGGCACAGGGGGCGGTTTCCATCTGCGCGGCGAGAAAACCCTGGACGAAATCCCGCGCGGCCTCCGGCCCCTGGTCGAGGCTGCCGCCATGGAGCAGTGGCCAGCGCACCGGCTCGCCGATCAGCTTCGGGCTGTCAGGCAGCCCGGCGGCGCGCAACAGGTCCTTGAGCAGCAGGTAGGCCGGGTCGCGGCTCTGGAAGCTCTCGCCCGTGGGCAGTTCCACCAGCACCAGGCAAGCGCCGGCGCGCAGCAGTTGCAGGGCGAAGCGAGGCGGAGCGACGCGGACCGGCGGCGCGACCTCGGGGCTTTCCGGCTCGGCTTCCGCCACCGGTTTGGGCGGCGGGCGCAACGCATCCCGCGTCGACCTGGCGGCGGGCGCGCCTTCCGCCGGCGCGGCGGGTACGGCCTCGGCCTCGCGCGGGCCGGGCGTCGCCGTGTTCCGTTCGGGGAGGGGCGCAAGCGCGATGGGAGGCGCGTCCCGTGGCGGCGCCACGGGAGCCAGCAGTGCCGGTCGCGAGGGCGCGGCGAAGGGCAGCGGCATCCGGGGCAGCCAAGTGGTCACCTGCATGGCGTCCAGGTAGGCGCGACGGCGGGATTCTTCGATCAAGCGGAAACCCCTGGGAATGACGAACGGCCGGGTACCGGCCTGGAAGGCCGGCATTGTGGCCGGAAACGGCGGCGGGGAAAAGGCGCGGGCGCCTCGCGGTCAGCCGCGCCGGAACAGGCCGATCAGATGGTCGGCGATGACTCCGCGCAGGGTATCGATCTCCAGGCGGGACAGGTGGCCGAGGGCGGACACCACGATGCGGTGCAGGTGCAGCGAGGGCATGCGCGCCTCGTACTCCCGCAGATCGCCCTTGATCAGCACCGGCAGGAAACTGTCCTGGCGCGCCTGGTAACGCTGAATCAGCAGCCGGAGCCCCTCTTGGAACGGCAGCTCCCGGGACGCCGCCAGGGGGTGCTCGCCAGGGATCTTCAGGTACAGGCCGTGATGGCCCAGGGTCTCGCCGGGGAGGATGTGGATGCCGGTGGGCCGCACCGCGTCCGCCGGGATGTTCTGGAAGGTGTCGTGCCAGGCCTGCTCCGCCGGCAGGATGGTGATGCCGCCATGGTCTTCCTCGGGCACCACCAGGCTGTAGTTGCTGTAGAGCTTTTCCACGTAGCCCGAGTAGATGCACAGGCAGTTCTCGAAACGTTGCAGGAAGGCGATGGCTTCGCGTCGATCGGTGATCGCGTCGAGGTCCCAGTCGAGGTCGTCCTGGCGCTGCAGTTCGGCCCAGCGGGCTTCGGCGTAACGGGCGGAATCGGAGGGCATGAGACAGGCCGTGGCAACGTTGAGCCGGGAGTCAGGCAGGAAGCATGCCAGCGATCCGGAAGCGGGACGCGCCCCGCGCGCGACGGCGAGCGGCACCCCGGGGGCGCAAACTGCCGCGTTTGGTCACCCAGCCGGCGGGCGACCGACGGGGAAGCGCGGCGAACGGGCCGCCGTGCAGTACAATCGCCGGCTTCCTTTTCCTGACGATACGGCCCGGCCCCGATGATCGACCCCAAGCGCGTATTGCGCGCCCTCGCCGAGCACTGGACCCTGCTCGAACCCCTCTGCGAACGCTTCGACGGCGGCACCTTGAGCCTCGGCGAACTGCGCGGCCAGCTCGCCGCGCAATTGCCCGAGGGGAACGCCACCGACGTCACCGCCCTGCTCGACCAATGGATTCGCCTGGACATCCTGGTCCCGGTGGCGAAGAGCCCGAACCGCTTCGAACTGAACGCCCAGATCCACGACTTCCTCGCCTACCTGCGCCGCGAGCACCGCCTCGGCCTGTGCCTGGAGATCGAGGCCTACTTGCGCCACCTGGAGCGTCTGGCCGGCTACATCCAGGACGCCTTCGAGGTGCGCGACGGCAACGACCTGGCGCGTCAGTTGCGGCTGCTGGACATGCGCGTGCGCGACGTGCTGAAAAAGCTCGCCAACGACGAGCAGGCCCTGGTGGCGGTGGCCGAGCGGGCCAAGACCAGCGACCGGCAGATTCCGTTGCGCCAACGCTACGCGGAGGTGCTGGCGACCTGGGACGAATACGTCGAGCCGATGATCCAGTTGGTGGCCGCCGACGGCGCCTTCGAGCAAGGCGTGCGGCGGGTCGAGCAGGTACTGTTGCGCCTGCTGGGGGAACAGCAGCGCCTCGGCCACTTGGTCGACGACGACCTGCTGCTGCGGACCCACGCGCGCATCCTGGACATGCAGACCACCGCCCAGCTCACCCTGCGCCGTGCCCGGGAACTGCTATTGCCGCTGCGGGAGGAAGCCCGCCGGCACAACGCGGTGACCCGGGGCGCCGCGCTGGCCTTGGCGACCATCCGCAAGAAGGGCCTGGATGCCCTGCCCCAGGCCTCGCTGCCGCTGTTCAGCCGGCCCCAGAGCACCTTCCTCGGCAGCGCCTCCCAGGTGGAAGCCTACGTCTACGCCCTGGCGCGCTTCGAGCCCAAGCCGGCCCGCTTCCCCCGGGCCAGCGGCGCGCGCAAGGACGAGGCGCCCCGCGCGCCCCGCTCCGCCCGGGAGATGCTGGAGCGCTGCGAACGGGCCCTGCCACTGCCGGACCTGATGCGCTGGCTGCTGGAACAGGAGCCGGATGGCGCCACCGACGAACTGCTCTACTGGTTCTCCCGGCTGTCCCGGGACGGCCGCTTCCAGCGCGAACGCCTGGAGCGGCGCGACTACCTGACCGCCGGGCACCGGATCAGCCTCAGTTCCTTCGCCCTGATGGCCAATACGAATGGGTGAGCCCTGCGCAGCACGCGAGGTGGATGGCGCGCCGCTTATTCCCCGCCTCCATGGTGGACGGAAAAAGCGCCGTCCACCCTACCCGGTCAACCGTAGGGGGGATGGAGCCTTCCTCACCCATCCCCACGCCCCATCGACGGCCGGACAAAACACCACCCACCCCGCTGACCAAAACCGGGGGGTGGATGACGCTTTCCTCATCCACCCACCCCCCCATGGGCGGACGGGAAAAGCACCGTCCACCCACCCTGACCAGAACCATGGAGTGGATGACGCCTCTTCATCCCCCCACATCCCCTCGGTGGACGGAAGAAGCACCGCCCCTGGACAGAATCCCAGGGTCGATGGTGCTTTTTCCCGTCCGCCTGCCACGCGAGTGACCGCATGAACATCGACCTCAACGAACTCTCCCAGCTCGCGCCGATCTTCCGCGAGTTGTTCAAGGGCTATCACGTCAGCCGCCGCGACCCGGAGCTGTACGCCCAACTCTCCAACGCGCAAGACGCCTACCGCGCGCTGTTCAAGGCCCTGGGCTTCGAACTGGTGTGTGACACCCGGGGCTTCTACTATTTCGTGCCCGAGCAGATGGGCGCCCAGGTCAACAAGACCGCCCAGCGCCTGGCGCTGTTCACCTTCATCCTCGTCGAGCACCTGGCGGACCAGGGCCGCGACCCGCTGGCCGTGCTGGACGGCGGCAGCCTCGGCCGCGACGAGCTGCCACCGCTGCTGGAGAAATACCGCGACCTGTTCATCCAGGCCGAAGTGCTGAGCCAAGAGGAGCTGGAGGAAAAGATCCTGCGACGCCTCGTCCAGTTAGGTTTCACCGCCGAGGACAATGGCGTGTATCGCTTCCTGCCACCGATGCACCGTTTCCTCGACGTCTGCCTCGCCGTGCAGCAGGACCGCGACTTGGCCGCCACCCTGCACAGCGACTTGCCGCTGCCCGCGCCGGTGCTGGCCGACGACGGCGAGGATGGCGACGACATCATCCGCCTGGAGGCGGACGACGACCCCGAAAGCGAAGAAGACGCCCTGGCGCGCGCCATCGCCGCCGAACGCGAGGAGACTGCCCGATGAGCGCCGCGCACCGTTATGGCATCCGCCGTTTCGCCCTGCTCAACACCGCCGGCTACAGCCTCGGGCTGTTTCCGCTCGAGCACCCGCTGTCGGTGTACGGCGCCAACAACCTGGGCAAGAGCGCGTCGATCAATGCCTTGCAGTTCCCGATTCTCGCGCGCATGTCGGACATGAGTTTCGGCAAATACAGCCTGGAGCAGTCCCGGCGCTTCTATTTCGCCTCGGATACCAGTTACATCCTGGTGGAAGTCATGCTGCCCCACGGCCCCCACGTGATCGGCGTGGCCGGTCGCGGCCCCGGCGGCGGCTTCGGCCACCAGTTCTTCGCCTATGCCGGCGAGCTGGACCTGGACCACTACCAGCGGGACGGCGCCTGCCTGCGCCAGCGCGAGCTGTTCAATGTGCTGGAGCGCGAGGGCATCAAGGCCTACGAGGTGAAGCCGGAAGAACTGCGCCGCCTGCTGGTGGGCGGGCATACCTCGGTTCCCCTGGACCTCACCCTGATCCCGCTGCGCTCCACCAGCGAGCAGAGCCTGAAGACCTTCCGCGCGCTGTTCATTAACCTGCTGCACATGCGCGAGATCACCGCCGCCAAGCTCAAGCAGTTGTTCCTCGATGCCTTCGAGCACAGCCTGCGCTCCGGCAGCGTCGACTACATCGCCGCCACCGAGGAGGCGTTCCGTGACGTGCGCCGCATGGAGAGCGACTACCAGGCCCTGGTGGCCGCCGGCCCCCTGGTGGAGGCCCTGGCCGCCGGCGTGGCCCAGCGCGAGCTGCTGCGCGGCAAGCTGCACCGCCTCTCGCCGCTGCTCGACCAGTTGCTCGGTACCTGGCAGGACTACGCCGGGGCGCGTCGCGAGGAGTTGGTGATCCAGGCCGAGCACTACCGCAACGAGCAGGACAACCTGCAGCACGAGCAGCGCGGCGGCACCGCCGAGCTGATGCGCCTGGAACGGGAGATCAGCGATACCCAGCGCTGGCTGGGAGAGCTGGCGGTGCTGAAGAACCGCTTCGCCCTGGTTGAGGATGCGCAGGTGCTGGAACGGCAGTTGCTCGCCGCCAAGGACGCCCACGACGAGCTGGCCGGCGCCCTGGCCCAGTCGCGGCAATTTTCCAGCGAGGACCTGCACGAGCGCCTGAGCGACCTGGAGAAACGCCTGAAGTCGGTGAAGCTGCAACTGGAGCATGCCGACAACAACAGCTATTCGCGGCTACGGGAGGAATTTTCCCAGCAGGACGTGGATCGCCTGATGCGCCTGTTCAATGGCCAGCTATTCGGCCTGCCCCTGGGCGAGAAAGGTATCCGCGCCGACGGCGATGACTGGGTGAGCGCAGTGGAGGCGGTGCTGGCGCGCTTCAATGGCGAGCGCTTCGAGGTGCCGGGGCTCTCCATCGACCTGTCCCACATCGAGCCGCCGGCCCTGCAAGCCCTGGCCGACCGCGCCGCGTTGCGCGACCAGAAGGACCGCCTGGAGCGGGAGCTGAAGCAGTTGCGCGCTCAGCAGGCGGTGGCCGCCGACCGCGCGGCCAGCAAGGCCCAGGCGGACGCCCTGTACCAGGCGGTACTGGACGCCCAGAAGGCGCTGGAGGATTTCCGTCGTAGCCAGACCCTGGCGGCGGAGGAGCCGGCCAAGCTGGAGCAACTGGCTCGCCACGAGGCGGTGCAGGACGAGCTCAAGCGCGCCAGCGACGCCTTCGCCGAGCGGGTCCAGCACCTGTCGGCGAAGCTGCAACTCGTGGGACGCCAGCTCGCCGACCTGGAAGCCAAGGAGCGCACCCTGGAAGATGCCCTGCGTCGCCGTCAGTTGCTGCCGGCGAACCTGCCCTTCGGCACGCCGTTCATGGACCCGGTGGACGACTCCTTGGACAACCTGCTGCCGCTGCTCAACGACTACCAGGACGCCTGGCAGGCCCTACAGCGGGTCGACGGACAGATCGAGGCGCTATATGCCCAGGTGCGCCTCAAGGGCGTGGCCAAGTTCGACAGCGAGGAAGACCCCGAGCGGCGCTTGCATCTGCTGATCAATGCCTACGCCCACCGCCAGGACGAAGCGCTGACCCTGGCCAAGGCGCGCCGCGCGGCGGTCACCGACATCGCCCGGACCTTGCGCAACATCCGCAGCGATTACGACAACCTGGAGCACCAGTTGGCGCTGTTCAACCGAGAGATCAACAAGCGCCAGGTCTCCAACCTGGAAAGCTTCCGCATCGTCCTGGCGCCGAACAAGGAAGCGCTCAAGCACATCGACCAGATCATCCACAGCGCGGGGCAGTACGAGGAGGGCGAAACCCTGTCGGTGTTCGACCTGACCCAGTCCGTCGAGCAGGACGCCCGAAACGAGGAAGCCAAGGACTACCTGTCGCGGCTGGTGGCGGCCAACCACAATCAACTGGGGCTCAAGGACCTGTTCGAGCTGGCCTTCGAGATCACCAAGGTGGGCGGCCAGCCGGTGATCCACACCGACATCGACGGCGCCGCGTCCAACGGCACCACCATGACCATCAAGGCGCTGACCAACATGTACCTGCTGTTGCACCTGATGGATCGCGAGCAGGCCGGGCGGGTGCGCCTGCCCTACTACTTGGACGAGGCAGCGGATATCGACGAGCGCAACCAACAGGCGCTCATCGAAACCAGTCTGCAACTGGGTTTCGTGCCGATTCTCGCCTCGGTGAAGCCGCAGGTCTCGGCCCACGTCGCCATCGATCTGGAGGGCGGCAGCGGCCCCGGCGGCATCTACATCGACGAGGCCGACTGGAAATACATCAGGCCGCGGGAAACGGCCCGGGACGACACCACCGAACCCGCCTGATGCGCCGCCGGACCAGGCCCGCTCGCCCTGGTCCGGCGCTCGGCTTCAGGGCTTGTCCAGGGCGATCTTCGGCGCCCATTTCAGCCAGTCTTCCTCGGCCTCGTCGTAGAGCACGAAGGTCTGCCCCGGCCGCGCCGGCCCACCCATGGTGGGGTTGTCCGGCGTGGAGAAGCCGATTCCCCCTTCCAGCAGGGCCTCGATCGAATCGGTGCGCACCTTGGCGCCACGGAACAAGCCCACGTCGATGCCGATCCCGCTGGCGTTCCAGAACCGGGTGCCGCTGCGCACCAGGGGCGCATAGCGCGGCTCGATGAGGATGTGCACTAGCACCCGGTCGGAGGTGGGCCCTAGCTCGACCCGACTGACTCGGCCCACCGGGATTTCCCGATAGGTGATCGCTACCCCCGGTTTGAGCGAGCCCTTGCGCGTTGCGCTCAGCACCAGCGGCAGGCCCGCCTCGTCGCGGAACTCTTGCACGGGCGGCATCTTCAGCGCCTCGAAGCGGGTCTGGACCTTGCCCGAACGGAGCGCGGGGCGCACCTCCAAGTATTGGCCGCTGACCAGGGTATCCAGGTTTGCCGTGCGCGCCAGGCCCAGCTCCGGCTTGACCACCCAGAATTGGCTGCCGTCGCGCGCGATGCGGTCGGCCGCCTGGAAAATACGCGCCCGCAGGCTCACCCAGGCCAGGTCGTCGCTCAGCGCCACCCGCTCCACCGTGCCCACTTCCAGGCCCTTGAAGCGGATCGGGGTGCCTTCGTGCAGACCTTCGGCATCGGCTACCCGGATCTCCACCAGGGTGCCCTTGGCCAGGGCCTCGCCCTCGTCCTTGTGCAGGATGAACCGACGCACGCCGGTCACCGGTGGGGCCTTGGGGTCGGGGGTGTCGAAGGCGATCCCGCCGGTCAGCAAGGTCTGCAGGGATTCGCTCTTCACCTCCACGCCGCCCAGCCCCCCCTTGAGGCTGACGCCGCTGGCGTTCCAGAAGCGGGTGGAGTCGTTGACCAGGTTGGCGAAGGCCGGCTCGATGTGCACGCCCACCACCACTTTCTGCAGGTCGCGGGACAGTTGATAGCTCTGCACGCTACCGACCCGCATCTGTTTGTAGAGCACGGCGCTGCCCACTTCCAGCGAGCCCAGCTTGTCGGTGGTGAGCACCAGGTGCAGGCCGGGAGCGTCGGTATTCAGTGGCGGCGCCTTGGCGCGCACCGTGAACTCCCGGGAGGGCGCGCCCTCCTTGGCGAAACGCACGGCGATGTAGTTGCCCTTCACCAAGGCCTCGATGCCGGAGATGCCGGTGAGGGAAATGGAAGGTTTAACCGTCCAGAATTCGGTGCCCTCCACCAGAAGGTCCTCGGTGCGCGGCTCCATGGACAACTCGGCCGTGGCGCTGGTGAAGCGCTTGTCCATGTCCAGTTTCTTCAGGGTGCCCACCTGCACGCCGTTGTACATCACCGGGGTACTGCCCGGGTTCAGCCCGCTGACATCCGCCATGTGCAGCCGAACCTTCACGCCGCTGCCGGCGGATTCGTAACTCTCGTACAGACGGAACGGGATGGTGGGATCGGTGGGCGGGCTGTCCTGGCGGTGTTCAGGGGTGGCGAAGGCGATGCCGCCCGCCAGCAGGCTTAGGAGCGACTCGGTCCGGATGTGCACGCCGGACAATCCGGCGGACACATCCAGGCCGCTGGCATTCCAGAAACGCGTGTGCTTGCGCACCAGATGGGCATAGGGCGGCTCGATATGCACCTTGATTTCGATGGTTCGTTGATCGTCGGCCAGTTGGTAGCTCTTCACCTGGCCCACCTGTATCTGCCGGTAGTACACCGGGCTGCCCTGCTCCAGGGAGCCGAGCTTCTCGGCCTTGAGGGTCAGGTGCAGCCCGGGCAGGGTATCCGACAGCCCCGGCGGCTCGGTGAGGGCCTTGAACGTACGCTCCGGCTCGCCCTTCACCGGGTCGATGGCGATGTAGTTACCCGAGACCAGGGTTTCCAGGCCAGTGACCCCAGCCAGGGACACCCGAGGGCGGACCAGCCAGAAGCGGGTCTGCTTGCTCAGGTAGGGCTCGGCTTCCTTGAGCACTTCCACAGTGGCCAGCACGCCTTGGATATCGTCGCTGACATGCAGGTCGACCACCTTACCCACCTGGATGCCCTTGTACATCACCTGGGTCTTGTCGACCTGGATACCCTCGCCGTTCTCGAAACTGATTTCGATAAGGATGCCGGCCTCGCTCAAGGCTTTCCAGCCAAGCCAGCCGCCAATGGCCAAGGCGATCAAAGGCAGGATCCAGATCACCGACCAACTGCTGGTCTTGCGGGTAACGGGGGTGGGCAACTCAGGCATGCTCATGTTCTCTATCGGTGTTATCCCAAATGAGGCGCGGATCGAACGTCACGGCGGCGATCATGGTGATCACCACCACCGAGGCGAACGCCGCGGCTCCGGCATCGGCGCTCACGCTGGCCATGTTGCCGAAGCTCACCACCGCCACCAAGATGGCGATGACGAAGATATCCAGCATCGACCAGCGGCCGATCCACTCGATGAAGCGGTACATGACGATACGCTGCCGGGCGGACATCGGTTGGTGCCGCTGTACCGAATACAGCAGGATCGACAAGCCCACCAATTTGAAGGTGGGCACCAGGATACTGGCGACGAAGACCACCAGGGCGATCGGCAGCATGCCCCCGTGGATGAGGTGGAGCACCCCACCGAGGATGGTCGAAGGCGAGCCCTGGCCCAGGTAATTCACCGTCATGATCGGCAGCAGGTTGGCCGGTATGTAGAGAATGGTGGCGGTCAGCAGCAACGCCCAAGTGCGGACAATGCTATTGGGGCGACGGGAATGCAGACGCGCGCCACATCGGGAACAGTGGGAAGGCACGGCCTCGCCATCGCCGCGATTCAATTGGTGGCATTCGTCGCACACCAAGATGCCCGCATCAATGGCACGCATCGGCATCTCCCTCCAGCGCGTCCCAGACCTGACAGGGCGACATGGTGACCTCCAGCCACACCTGGGCAAGCAGCAGACCGACGAAACAAGCGAGGCCCACGCCGACCCGAAGCTCCGCCATGTCAACCAGCTTGACGATGGCTACAAGGATGCCCATCAGATACACCTCCAGCATTCCCCACTCACGCAACCGGTGGTAGACGCGATACAGCAGGATGCCCAAGCCAAGGGCCTTGCGTTGGCGGATGCACAGCAACACCGCCAGTTGGCAGAGCAACTTGATCAGTGGAATCACCATGCTGCACAGCAGCACCAGCAGCGCCACCGTTCTCATCCCGGATTGGTAGAGGCCCAAGACCCCGCTCCACACCGTGTCATGGCTCGTCTGGCCGAGGAGGGTGAGGCGCATGATGGGCAGGAAATTAGCGGGGATGTAGAGCAGCAAAGCGGTCAACACCAAGGCCAGGGAGCGACGCACCATGTGCGAACGGTGCACCACCAGCTCATAGCCGCAGCGGGGACAACAGGCTTTCTGCTCTTCGCCCAGCGGGGGGCGACGCATCAGCAGGTCGCACTCGTGGCACGCGAGCAACTCGCTCAGAGGCAACGCCGATAACGGACGCGACTCGTATGAATCAGGCATGTTAAGGCTCATCGGAATTTGGGGCCATTCTAAAGGAAAGCCAAAACGCCATCTCTTGGTTCGACAGTCGCTCAGGAAAAAGTGGTGATGGATTTTGGACGGGGCGATGAGACTCGGATGCGGCGCGTCGGGCTCGAGCGAATTGCCTACTGTTTTGAGCGATGCCATGCGTGTGGCTGCCTGGAGGGCTTCATCTCCTTTGCGAACAGCAGGACGCCCTTTCCCTGGCTCGAGGGTAAAAGAGCCGTTACGGCCGCATGCTTTTGGATTCAAGCGCGCCCAAGGCCGTGCCGAGGAGAATGAGCGAGTCAGTGCTTCCCGTATAGGAGACCCTTTCGCGTCTATCCGCCCCCTATGGGGGATCGTCCTGTGGCCAAGGCTAGATTCGCCGGGATTATAGGGTCGAGAGTCTTTTCTTGTGGGTGTGACAGTCCGCCTCTACTCGTTCTGATTTTGTGGGCTTAGCTGTAATGCCCGATAGAGCCATGGAGTAACACTAAACGTTGTCCAGCTTGGCGCTATAGCCCAGCCGAGGTCATTGGCTTCACGGCGTAAACCGGAATTAACCGTCGGGCTCGAGCTAGAAAGAAACGTGAGCCTGAAGCACCCGCGCTTGGCCCGCATCGTCAAGCGCTGCATGGACTTACCGGGGC
>DAMBWF010000029.1:0-3166 GCA_032052615.1 Pseudomonadaceae bacterium | reverse complement strand
CCTCCCCTCGCCGATCCTAAGACCTCAGCCCGCTCAACCCCTTGATCTCCAAGGATTTTTTCGCTGGCTACGCGCCGGAAGTGGTGCGCATTATAGGGACAACTAAAACCACGTCAACCGTTTCTTTTAAAAAAGCTCGGAGCCGCAGGCTCCGAGCTTTGGAGCGAACCGCCACATGTGCCGTCCTGCATACCAGGCAGAGACCTTCCTGCCTCGGCTTGGCACGTAATCCGTTGGGCGACTTAGTAGGCCACTTGGCCTTGGAGCGAAACGGTTTCGGTGCGCTGCACGGCCTTGCCTTCCTTACTCACGCCTTGGATGACAAGCGTATAGTCGCCCGCCCCTGCAGCTTCCACATCCACCGTGAAGACTTGGGTGCCGGTGGTATCAGCCGTAGTGAAACCGACCGAGCGGTTGCTCGCGTCGTACACCTTGGCGGAAACGGTCAGCAGAGTCTCGGTCACGACGTTGAAGCGCAGCGAAGCCTTACCCTCGACGATGGGATACGCAGGCGCCAACCCCTGAACATCCATCAGAGGCTCAGCCGAGCTGTTGGTCTGTAGATAGTCGAGTTCGACCCGCACGATATCGTTCCCGGCCTTCGAGTAAATGCTGTTCAGGCCGTAGGTCGGGAAAACACTACCACTCTCATCCAATTGCCCCGCGATCAAACGAGGCTGGGTCTCGTTGATCTGCTGGGCAAGCAGGTAGGACCACTTGCTGGGCAAGCCATCCTCATCGCGAGCGATCTTCAGCTCGGTACTCAATGCCTCGTTTTCACCCGAGGCATCGAATACGCGAGCCCGTACAGAGTCCCCGGCCTTAAGCGCCAAAGAAGAGTTGATTTCACCCACCTGCTTCATCGTCTGGGCTGCCGTCAGGGTAAGCGCCTTGCTCTCAATCAGCACGTCGGTGGCCTGATAGAAGCTGTTTGATGTGTCGGCGATTTCCCACACGCCCAGGATGACGTGGTAACCCGTGTGCCCAGCCGGCACGGTACACCGATGCGTCACATTGGCTGGGGGTTGTTGATTACGGCCGTCGATGACGCAAAAGGGTGTCGACTCGAAAGCGCTTCGAGTCAGGACATGGTTCTGATTCCAACCCTGCCGCGTAATGAAGTATTCCCACTTGGTCGTTTTGTGATTGGCCGTGAATTTCCAGGTGAAGTCCTGGGGCCCCGCCTTGATAGGGGTTTTGCTCCATAGATCGCTGGATTGACGATCCAGCGGACTGAAGTCTGGGCGCACACCGCCGCTGGCGATCTTGCCGTCCGCCGGACCAGTGGCCGGAAAGCCCTTGGGCGCCTCCACGCTCTGGGGTTCATAGCGAATGCTGCCACAATCGCCGTTCAGCCCCTGAGAGCACTTGAAGGAACGGGAGGCTGGGCTGTTCATGTAACCGTGGGCTTGAACTTCCGAAGCCCCTACGAAAGACATGGCAGAGATGACAAAGAGCATTCCGAACCGAACGCTCTGGCTTTGCGCTTGCATGCTTTTCTCCCTGTATATCGCCAATTAAGCCGAGCCCGGGCGGGTCCGGCATCACGAACGCTGTGCTTATCCTGCACGCCCACAAGGTAGCAAAAGACTTCGTCCAGAAATGCCATTTGTTTGACTGAATAATACGAAAACAACATCAACAGGCCATCAATTGGCATTTAACGCAATTTCAATACAATCCACGCCCGCGCAAGTCCCGAGAGAATTCAATTAATCACTGAATTTAAGTGCGATTAAAAACATGCTTGATTTAACTACCTGGAACCTGACGGTTCCCGTGCATCATTCGGCCACGCTGATCGAAACCGCGCGCCTGAACAACGGCTACCAGAGCCAATATTTCCGCAGGCACCCGGATGGCAGCGTGGCCCTCTGGGTACCGGTCCACGGCTCGCGAACCGAGGATGCCCATTATCCCCGCACCGAATTGCGGGAAACGCAGCAGGATGGACGCCTCAGCTACTGGTTCTATACCAGTGCCGACAACTATCTGAGCGCCGTGCTGGCGGTTAATCAGGTACCGAGTCGCAACAAGGTAGTGGTCGGCCAGATTCATAGCCAGGATGAGATAGGCAGTGAAAACGATCCCTTGCTCAAATTGCAATATCACTATCGCCAAGGTACGGGGCGGATCGAAGCGCTCATACGGAAGTACCCGGGCGACAGGCAGAGCGAAAATATCGTACTGATGGATAAGGTCGGCTTGAATGATCGCTTCGGTTATGACATTCGCCTCACCCCCTCGGGGCAATTGCGAATCATCGTGAGTCGTACGGGAGACCATAACACCATTTATAAACGGCAACTCTCCGGTCGGTGGAGCAGGCAGCACCTGTATTTCAAGGCAGGCGCCTATATCCAGGATAACCAGGGCGGGAAGATGGAGGGGGGCCGTGTCACGTTCTACTGGCTGAACACCGTGCATCGTTGATGCAATGGCTCGGCCGTAGACCACGGCCATGAAGCCGTCTCGCCAATCGCTTGACTTGGCGGCGCCGGGCCCCGTAGGGTTCGGACATGCTTAGGTGCACTGCTTTCGCCTCGATCATTATTACCGCCATTCCAGCAGTGGCGGGCTAGCGTACGTCTTCCCACCCGCCCTAGAGGCGGGTTCTTCCTGTCTCCTGGGCCTGATACCAGGAGTCTATATGTTCCCCTCCCCCCTTCCTTCGCTCATTGAGCAGGCCGATCGCCTGATCAATGCAAAAGCGTTCGATGCGCTCATGGGCTGTTATACGAACGACGCCGTGCTGGTCGTCAAGCCAGAATGGTGCGCGACCGGAAGGGACGCGATCAGACGCGCGCTCGAGACCATCGCAGCGCATTTCCATGGCGATCTAGAGGTACGCCAAATGGATCTGCGGGAAATCGTGGCAGGCGATGTCGCCTTGATCATGGCGAAGACCTCGATCCGTAGCGGCGAGGCCGAGTGGGTCCGTCATGCCACCTATGCCTATCGCTGTGGGGAGGATGGTCACTGGCGCTGCGCCGTGGACAACTCCTACGGCACCGACCTGCTGGACTCGCCACCGAGGATCGACGCACAAGCGGAGGCAAGCCGATGAGCGAACTTCCTGCCGACGAAGCGCTGCTCAAGCACTATGTGCGAATGACCCTCACCTCGCGCGTCTACGACGTGGCCGAGGAAACGCCCCTGCAGAGCG
>DAMBWF010000025.1:0-13349 GCA_032052615.1 Pseudomonadaceae bacterium | reverse complement strand
GCCCCGGTAAGTCCATGCAGCGCTTGACGATGCGGGCCAAGCGCGGGTGCTTCAGACTCACATTGTGCTCCACGCCGCTTTTGCCTCGGAAATGGAAGCGTATCGCCTGGCCTTTGACCTCGACATGGCGATTGCGCAACGTTGTCAAGCCGAAGGACTTGTTCTCCTTGGCATATTGAATGTTGCCTACCCGTATCAGCGTGGAGTCCAGCAAGCTCACGACAGTCGCGATGACCTTGTCTTTGTCGAGTCCGGGTCTCCGAAGATCGGCCTCGACCCGAGCGCGCAGCCTGGGCAGGGCCTTGCCGAAATCCAGTAGGCGCTCGTATTTGGTGGCGTCTCTTACCTCGCGCCAGCGCTCGTGGTACCGGTATTGCTTGCGGCCTCGCGCATCGCGACCGGTGGCTTGCAGGTGGCCTCGAGGGTCTTGGCAAATCCACACGCTTGTATAAGCGGGAGGAATAGCGAGTTTGTTGATCCGCTGGATGGCCGCTTCATCGTGGATGCGTTGCCCACCCGAATCGAAATAGGCGAATTTTCCCCGAAGGCGTCTGCGGCGGATGCCCGGCTGTGTGTCATCGACGTATATCAAGTCGGGAGGAAGGACAGGACAAAGCGAGGTCCCGGTATCGCTTTGCTCATCCTCAGGGATAGGCCTGACGCCCTTGGCCAAAGGGGGGACGATGGGGCTTTCTTCACTCATTCAGGCCTCGCATGCGCGTAATGCGGCATCTGAACAAATGACTCCGCCGGCCCGACAGCGTTCCGGTTATCGAATCGTCGTTGGCTACGCTGAGTTGGAAAGCCCGTGCATGGAGGAGGAGGGCGCGGGTCGCGCCCTCCGATGCTTATTCCGGCATGCTCCAGGGAGCGAGTACATAGCCCTTGTTGGAGAGTTCGTCGCGAGACTGCTTGAGAATGTTCGCCAGCTTCCGGGGGTCGCAGTAGGTACTGCTGGGAATCTTCGAGCGGCCCAGTACGCGGTTGCAAGTCCTGTCGAGGACGCTAATGTCGAGTTCGCCGGTTCCATCTTGCGGTGCCCAGGCGACGCACTGGTAGGGTTGAAAGGCTCGGCCGGTGATGAGCAGCGCTTCGTTGAAGCGAAGAGGGGCGTTCATTGAGTGGTCTCCAAGGTGCCCGAGATTAAGCCCGTGAGAGCTTGTCGACTAAGGTCGGTCTCTCTCAACGTGGATGCCGGTATAGAGGGCTCAAGTCACACTCAGTCGCTTACCTAACGTTTCATGTCGTAATGATGAAAGAAGGCGGCTGAACGAGTCTGCCCATTGCTAACCCGGCGCCTCATAGACCATGCCGTCGGGTAGAAATGATGCCGCTGGTCGGATTTATCACGGCGTCTATGTTTCAACGTTTTAAGCAATGCAAGGGAGTTTCGGGACTTAGCCATCTTATCCAGAAACTCCCCTAGGTCGTTGGTGCCGACCGCTCTCAAATTGCTGTGAATTTGGCCTTTCGAAGACTACTGTCAAGCTTCCTCGAGCATGAACGCGCACGGATACGGAGGGGGTGTCATGACACATTTCTCGTTTCCCCGAGCTTGCGAGGTGATGAAAAGCTATTTCCAGCCGCTGGAGTTCGTTGCAACGCTCGATTCGCCTCGCAGTCTTCGGGCCCAGGTGCTCGAACCTGCCTCTGGCGATGTACTGCTGACCGTGACGGGAATCCCCTGCACGACCCAACTTTCCTTGGGTGATATCGAACGGATCGTCACCGTCATCCGCTCCGACCTCCAGGCGTTATCGTTACAACGACTGTTGCCCGTGGCGAGTTAGGCCGCATCGGCGGAGACCTCCTGCCCAAGCAAGAGGGTGAAGCGTTGCATGCACGGGCTGCCTCGATTCAGGCATGCCTATCGAGCATTGCCACAGGCTCGCCAGTCGCCTGCATTGGTTTCTGAACTCACTCTTGGTCAGCCTTGCGCCACACACCTTTTCAAGGAAGCGTTTGACCGATATCGGCTTCCTCGGGGCCTCGCCCGCAACGATAGACAGACGAGGCAATACCCGCCTTCACCTTGATGACTGACGCCTATCGAGACATCGGCCACACCCTGGCTCGAGGGCGTGGCCATAGGCTCGAACCCGGCCCTGAAGCGCGCCAACGTGGCGGTGATCGCGAACAGAGCGACTACGCGGCGGCTCACCGGATAGCTGCCTTGCTCACCACTACAGCTCCTCAGCGGGATTGGAGGACGATGACGCATGCCTGTCGCTCTGGATACGGACGATCACCCAGGTCGCTACCGTGCAAGCCAGGGACAACATGGCCATGAAGAGGGGCGCGCTCTGGACCCCGTGGCTGTCGATCAACCGGCCGATCAGGGGCGGGAAGGCGATACCGCCCACCATGGATGCCGCGATGACATAGGCCGTGCCGCGCCGCGCCGCCGGCACCACCCGCGTGAGCCATGCCAGCCCGGTGGGGAAGATTGGCGCGATGAACAACCCCACCCCGATATAGGCCAAGGGCGCCAGGCGTGGATGCAGGGCTGCCAGCAGGCTCAGGGTCATGCCCACGCAACTCACCGTCATCATCCGTTCCGATGTCCAGTACAAGCCAACCCAGGCAGCCAGGAAGCGTCCACCGGTGAGCGCCAGCCAGTACAGGGAGGTCGCGGTGGCCGCGAAGGCCGCTCCGTACCCCACCGCCTCCAAGTGCGTGGGTTCCCAGCCACCCACTCCGGTTTCGATGGCCACGTGGAAGATATAGATTGTGAAGAATGCCGCCATGACTGCCAGCGCGCCCTGCAGCGGACCCTCGGAAGGGCCGCCGCTCGTTCGCGGCTCCGTCACCGCGGCCGTCATCTGTCCGATTAGCAGCAGCGGTAACAGCGAGCAGACCGCGAAACCCAGGAAGATGAGCGGGTATTGCTCCGCCCCGAACCAGCCGATCAAGGCCGGTCCGGCGATGGCGCCGATGCCGAAGTGGGCGTTCAGCAGGTTGACCATCGCCACGCTGCGCGGGCCGAAGCCGATGGAGAAAATGAAGTTCAGGCCGAAGTCCCCGCCACCGAAACCGAGCCCGATGACGAAGGCCCCGACCAGCGCCAGCGGCCAGCTCCCGGCATAGGCGAACACCAGACAGCCTATCGCCATCAGTCCATAGGAAACCCCCAGGGTGAGTCGGTTGCTGAAGGCGCCATAGGCCTTGTGGAACACCAGCACGCCCACCAACGCGCCGATAAAGTGCGCGCTGAGCCCCATCCCAGCCTGGGTGGGTGTGATGGCGAAGCGATCCATTAGGTGCGGGATCGCCGGCCCGTACAGGGCTTGCAGCGCGCCCATCACGACGAAGCCGAAGCAGGATGCGATCACGCCCCAGCCCGTGGCCGCCCGGTCGCGCCGAGCCCGATCCGTCGACGCGTTCATGGGGCGCCCCTCCGATTCGAATGGCCATCCAGGTCCGCGGTCTCCACCGTTTCGTATAAGCGGCCGTCCCGGTACACGCGAACGCAGGCGCCACCGGGTACAAGGTCAAGGGTGGTTTCCCCCTCGGGCGTGCGCAGCGAGACGCGGTCAACCGTCTTGCCGGGGTTGAACAGGCCCAGGAACAGAATGCGACCATCGGGGGACTGGCGGGTGAGCAACGCGGTCGCGCCGCTGCGGTCATGGCAGCCGACCCGGGGTGTAGGTTGCTGGGCGAGGGCCTCCGAGACGTGCCGGTAGAGACGGTCGTCGTCGCCGGGCTGGCCTTCCAGGCACAGGACATTCGGTGACAAGGGTTCCGCCTCGTCGCCCAAGACGATGTCCAGCGAAACGCCCCGCTGGAACAGCAGGTCTTCGAGGGCCGCCAGCAAAGCGTCCAGCCAGGGGCGGCGGGTAGAGCCGACCGCCGCGTCGAGGATCGCCCGCTTGCTCAGCCGCAGGGACGCCACCGTGACCAGCCGGGTGTTCAGCAGGTCCGCCCCGGCCCGGCCTAGAAAGGCGGCGAGGCGCTGCAAGGCCAGCGCATTGGGCGAGGACTCGCCTTCTTCCCGCAGCGGCGCGCCGGGGCAATAGGGCGGCCCGTAGAGACTGGGGTCGAGCCCGTCGGCGCGCAAACCCTGGGGATCGAGGTCGATTTCCCCGCTCCAGGTGCGAGTGGAGCAGGCGGTGTAGACGCTGCAGGTGGTCGAGCCGAGCATCAGCCCGAGCAGGGCATGGAATAACGGAACCCGGGGCTCGGCGAACGAGGCATCGCTCCAGGTGAAGCCCCAGTTGGCTTCGAGGGTGTCGGTATGCCCTGCCTGGATGCCCAGCACATGGCTCATGAAGGCGACCCGGTCACTGGCGGCGTTGCCGATCCATTCCGTATGGCCGATCCGGTGGCTGCTGTCGCGCAGCGCGAGGTGTCGCGCCATCCAACCGGCGAAAGCGTTGCCGGGCGCATCCAGGCGCACCAGCGGCACGTTGACCAGGGTCGGCCGCGTGGCGTCATGGAAACCGGCCAGCCAGCGCCAGTGCTCGACCAAGGCATGCCCCGACCAGCGGGGCCATTCCTGGCGCAGTCGCCGCACGGCTTCGTCCTGGCTGCAGCGCTCCAGCCCGCGCGGGCCCGGATCGGTCGGGTCCGATCCGCGGGCTTGGATCCAGGCCCAGAAGGCGGTGATCGCGGGCGCCGAGGCGTCGAGTCGCTCCAAGGGAAGCCCCGCCTCGCTGTAGATGCCCTCGTTGCCGATCTGCACGGCGACGATCGGGCCATCGGCGCCGCCGAAGGGGCGAACGATCTGCTCGTCCACCGCCGCCAGCCAACCGGCTACCTGCTGGCGGACCTCCGGGTCGAACAGGCTCGGTAGCGGCTTCCCCTGGGACAACAGTGGTCGCCCGGACAAGCCATTGGCGGCGCAGTGGCGTCCCGGCTCGCAAAGCCGATCCGGCAACCCGCCCAGTTGCACTTCCGCGTGGATGAACGGGCCCGGCTTGACCAGCGCCTTGAGGCCGGCCGCCTGGATCAGGCGCAACAGCCCGCGCAGGTTCCGTTGCGGATCGGTTGCCCCATTGAAATCGAAGAACCGCGAGGCCGTACCGGGGGCTTCCAGGCCGGGCACTTCATGGAAGCGCCAGGGTACGTAGAACGACACGACGTCCACGCCGTTGCGCTTGAGTTCTCGCAGGTTGTCTTCCCAGACCGAGGGCGCGGCGCGGTAGTAGGGGTATTCGCCGATCAGGGGCGGGCGGCCCAGGTCCGCGACGATGGAGGCCACGCGCATGCTCATCAGGCCGCCTCCCTGGCTTTTTCGCGGTCCGCGACGATCAGCACTTTCAGCGCGGAGTAGGGATTGCCCGGCGATGGGGAAAGGCTGGCGAAGGCCGCTTCGTAGTGTTCCAGCGGGAAGCGCGCGGTGATGATCCGTTCCAGCGGGAGATCGGCGGCGATGCGGATCGCTCGCTGGAAAATATGACTGTTATAGTCCCCGGCGCCGATGATGCTCAGTCCGCGCATGAGGATATCCAGCGGCCGGATGCTGGCGGTGGCCTTGCTGTTGTAGCCCATGATCACCACCCGGGCGCGAGGCTTGGCGTAGTTCAGGGCGGTCTCCAGCAGGTTGCCCACCGACTCCACCACCACGTCCGCCGAGCGTTCCAGCCGGGGCTCGTCGGGGCTGGCCAGGTCGAGCCGCGGATCGTGCTCGAAGATCGCCCGGCAGGCTTCGCGGCGGAACGGATCGGGTTCCACCACCCGGACACGCGCGCCCAGGAACAGCGCCAGCATGGCCGAGACGATGCCCATTGGTCCCCCGCCGACGATCACCGCCGTCTCGCCGGCGCCAAGACCGGCCGCCTCGAGGTTGTTCAGGGCGCACGCCAGCGGCTCGACCATCACCGCCCGATCGAAGCTCATCCCGTCGGGGATGGCATGGCAGAAGCGCGCCGGCAGGCGGATGTACTCGGCGAAGGCGCCATGGCGGTCCACGCCCACCTCGTTGCCGGCCTTGTTCTGACAGAAATTGAGGTGACCTTCCAGGCAACTCGGGCAGCCGCCGCAGTACAGGGTCGGGTTGATGATCACCGGCTGACCGGGGACCAGCGTGGCGACGCCCGTCCCCACGGCTTCCACCACGCCCACCGACTCGTGACCGAGAATGGTGCCGGGCTTGGCGCTGAACTTGCCCACCAGGATGCTGCGGTCGGTGCCGCAGATGCCGGTCTGCACCACCCTGACGATCACGTCGTCCTCCTGCTGGAGTTCGGGGGTGGCGTATTCCACGAGTTCCAGGGCATTGCGTCCGTTCAATACCAGCGCTTTCATCGGGTTTCTCCCAGGGGCAGGGTGCGGTGCGGGGCGAGGTCCCAGGCGATTTCCGCCAGCAGGGCGCGGTGCAGCTCGGGGGTGGAGGCCGCGATGCAGGACTGCTGGTTGGCGGGGCTGATGTCCATCAGGTCGGTGTCGTCCAGGCTGTGGCCATAGGCATCGGTGATGGTCACGCCGGCCAGCTTCGCCAGGTACACCGCGGCGGCGATATCGTAGGGGAACAGGTGCAGGATCGAGCCGCGTCCCGCATGACGGAAGGCCGCCTCGGTCTGGGGATGGTCCTTGAGCAGGCGGTTGCCGATGTCCACGTAGGCATCCAGTTGCCCGGTGATGATCCGCGTGATGGAGTAGGTCGCGCTGTTGAACACGAACACGCCGCCGCTGTTGGCCGACTTGTCCACCAAGGCGCCATAGGCATCGGCCATCAGCCCCATGGGATGTCCGTTGAATTCGATGGACCAGAACATGGTGCGGGTGTCGCGGGTCCGGCTCAGGTTCGGCACGGGGTGGCGGAAGCCGTCGCTGACCAGGCCGTCGCGTCCGTCGCCATAGAGCCAGGCGCCGCTCTTGATCTCCATGAGGAACGCCGCGTCCACGTCGGCGAGGCGGGCCTTGCCGTCCGTCAGCGGCGCATGGGCCAGGGAGATCATGCCCATCTCCAGGCCGGCCGAGGTGGGCCGGGTGCCGTCGATGGGGTCGATCACCAGGATCGAGCGCGGGTGCTCGCCGATCTCGATCAGCGACTGGTCCTCGGTGTAGATGGCAATGGGCTCCGGCGCATGGGCGCGCACGTAGTCGACCACCGCCGCCTCGGCGATCTCGTCGACGTCGAACTGGGCATCGCCCCCCGGAGAGTCGCCGTGCACGTAGCGGGTCAGGCCCTTGTCCGCGTAGCGCTGGAGCTGTTCGCGGACATGCAGGCCGATGCCGAGCAGGAAATCCTTCATGCGCCCATCTCCTCGCGGAACAGCGTTTCCAGCCGATCGCAGATATCCTCGGCCTCGACGAGGGTCAGGGTTAGCGGCGGACGGATCTTCAGCACGTTGCCGAAGCCGTAGCGGGAGGTGCGCATGATCAGGCCGTACTTCATGGCCTTCTCCGCCAGCTCGTTGGTCAGCTTGACCGCCGGGGAGCCGTCGGCATTCTCGATCTCGAAGCCGATCATCAGGCCGACGCCGCGCACGTCGCCGATGAAACGGTAGCGCTTCTGCATGTCCAGCAGCCGGTCGAGGATGTAGGCCCCGGTGAGGCGCACATTGGCCAGGAAGTCCGGCTGGCGAATGATGTCCAGGGTGGCGTTGGCGGCCGCCGCGGCCAGCAGGTTCGAACCGTAGGTGAAGGAGTGATGGTGGGACGGCAGGCCTTCCAGGCGTTTATTGGTGATGATCGCCGCCACCTGGGCGCCCGAGCCGCCCAGGCCCTTGGCGGTGGTGATGGCGTCCGGCTCGACGCCGAAGTGCTGGGCCGCGAACATGTGCCCGGTGCGGCCGATGCCGGTCTGGATCTCGTCGAAGATCAGCGCGATGTCGTGTTGGTCGCACAGCGCCCGCAGCCGCTGGAAGTAACCGTCTGGTGGGACGATGTTGCCGCCATTGCCGGAGATGGGCTCTACCAGGATCGCGGCGACCTGGCCGCTGCTGGCGTATTCCATGAAATCTTCGATGCGATCGACGCAGAGCATGCCGCCCTCGCCGCAGTCGCCAGGCTTCTTGCCATAGAAGCAGCGGTGGCAGTAGGGGTCGGGAACCTGCAGCGAGCCGGGGAACTGGATCGGGAAGGGCGCCTTGCGGAAGGCGTTGCCGGACATCGAGGCCATCATCATGGTTTGCCCGACGTGGCTACGGAACAGGGTGATCACTTCGCTCTTGCCGGTGGCCCGCTGGGCCATCTTGATCGCCCCTTCGTTGGCCGCCGAGCCGCTGCATACCTTGGGATGCACCCGGGTCATGTTGGGCGGCGACACCGCCAACAGGTTGCGAGCCAACTGGTTGACCGGGTCGCTCTGGAAGGATGAGGTGATATGGATAAGCGTATCGGCCTGCTCCTTCATCGCGGCGATCACCGCCGGATGGGAGTAGCCCAGGCTCAGGTTGAACGTCGCCGAGGCGCAATCGATGTAGCGCTGGCCCTCGGAGTCATAGAGGTAGATCCCTTCGCCTCGCACCATCTTGGTCTTGCTGACTGGGTAATACAGTTCTTCGACCGCCAATGCACTTTCCATTTTTCACCTCATCAGGATTGGGTTTGATGAGCCATGACAACTGGACGATGGCAATGCGCGGGACCGCACGATCGGTACTGCAGGGGACCGGCCGACTCGCCTGCCTTCGGGCGGGCACGCTTTCCCGTTCCGGCACAGCGAAAGGCCGGGCTCTTGAAGCATTCGTTGCGAAGTGGAACCGCTCGGTGGTTCCGCTTGGGGGCTAGCTCATTCCGCCATGTTCAGGGGCGGCCTTCAGGACATGGATGCCGACGTTGGAGAAATCGTCGACAAGGGGTTGCCCGACATCGCTTTCCACAATCACGCAGGCGATGGCGGAGGACGCGGCGATGGCGAACGCCGCGCGGGTTCCAAGCTTCTCGGTTGTGGCGGCGACCACGACCTTGTCGCTGGCTTCGATCATGGCTTTCTTCAGCTCCGCCTCTTCGGCGTCGAACGCCGCGAGGCCGGCGCGCGGGTCCAGGGCGCATACCCCCAGGAAGCACAGGTCGACCCGGAGCGCGAGCACCTCGCGTAGGGCGCGGGCGCCCACGGCCGCGCCGATCCGGCGGTTGAGCTGGCCGCCCAGGAGGATGACGACGATGCGCTCGTGCTCGCTCAGCGCATTCGCCACCCCGGGCGCGTTGGTGACTACCGTCAAGGGCAGGTCCTTGGGCAGCCGCGCGGCGATGGCCTCGTTGGTCGAGCCGGCATCGATCAGCACCACCTGATGCGCCTTGACCAAGCTGGCGGCGGCGCGGGCGAGCGCGTGTTTGCGTTCGGGGGTTTCGCGAATTCGCTGGGAGAGGGGCTGGCTCGCCGGAGAGAGGGGAAGCGCGCCGCCGTAGATGCGCTTGCACTGGCCAATCGAGGCCAAACTGCGCAAATCGCGGCGTATCGTGTCCTCGGTGGCCCCCAGCTCGCGGGCCAGTTCAACCGCCAGGACCTTACCGTCCTCGCTCAGGCGCTTGATGATGTAGTCGTGTCTTTCGCGAGGGGCCAGAACATCCGCTGTTACTTTCGGCATGATTCGCTCCTTGAAATCGTGCACAAACGTATAGCAGTGAGCAAAAACCGTCAATGGTGTTAAAACAAAGAATTAACCCGCGTTTATCGTCATCGTCCAGACGGCCATCGGCGCCGGTTCTCGGCCTCGTTGCCCATCGCGCCAGGGCTTTAGTCCCGGTAAAAGACTTGGACCAAGTGGTAGCCGAACGAGCTTTTCACCGGCCCGTGCACGAGCCGCAGGGCTTTCTTGAAGATGATCTGATCGATGGCTCGCACCATCTGCCCGGGACGCACTTCGCCCAGGTCTCCGCCGCGTTTCGCCGAGGGGCAGATGGAGTGCTTGCGTGCCAGTTGGGCGAAATCCTCGCCTTTGGCCAGACGCTTCTTCAGGTCCGCAGCTTCCGCTTCGGTCTTGACGAGAATATGACGGGCCATCGCTTTCGCCATGACGCACCCCCTGTAAAAGGGAGGCATTTTGCCGGGGATGCGCGCGAGTGGCGAGCGCGCGGCTAGCGCGGTGCGATCCGGTAGGCGTTCCGGAGGCGTTCGAGGCTGCCGTCTCGCCGCATGTCGTCCAAGGCCTGGCGCACCCGTTCGACCAGCGCCGGATCGCACTGCTTCGAACAGGCGAGGTAAAGCTCCTCCTTTAACACCGGGCGTCCCATCAGCAAGGGCTGGCGAGCCTGTTCGCGCCAGATGTAGCGACTTTCCTCCACGCCGTTGAACCAGGCGTCGATCCGCCCCAACTCCAGCATGCGCGCGGGATTGTCGCCAATGAGGATCTCGCTGATCTGCTCTTCGCGGAAACCCTGACGGATCAACGCTTCGTACTGGGCGCTGCCCTGGCCCACGCCGATTTGCCGGAATGTCGTCCTGGCCTCTTCGAAGCTGTCCACCTGGCGGGTCAGGCTGAAGAAGGCCCGCTCGATCGGCATCACCGGCGCGATCCAGGTGAACGACGCCTCGCGGCCCGGCGTGCGGGTCAGTGGCATGATCAAGAGATTCTGGCCCTCGCTGACGGTCTTTTGGGCGCGTGCCCAGGGTTCGTCGCGAAGCTCGGCCTGGTAGCCGGCCCGGGCCAGGGCCTCGAAGACCACGTCGCCTACCTCGCCCCGGCCGGGGTTCGGCGTCAGGAAGCTTAGGGGCGGTGCATCCAGGGTATACAACGGTACGGCCCAGGGGCGCTCCGGCCTAACCAGCCAGCCGACGAGGAGCAGGAGCAGAAAAGCGGAGCGGTTCAAAGGCGGCGGCCCGTCGACAGGAAAGTGCTCAGTATAGGAAGCAACCCCGGCAACGGATGCGCCATCATGCTTCTCGCCGACCGCTTGCCTCGGGCTGTTCCAGGCGTTTCCAATCGGGCATGCGTAGCAACGCATCGCTGAGGGCCTGGGCGGCGGCGGACAGCCGGTGCTCGGCGAGCCGCAGCAGTCCGACGCGGCGCGCCACCTGGGGCGTGTGCAGGTTCACGCAGCGGGCGCCCAGTTCTTCCATCTGGCCCATGCACAGGGTCGGCACCGCGCTGACCCCAAGCCCTTGGGCGACCATCCGGCCCACGGTCACCAACTGATGGCTCTCGAAGGCCACCGGCAGCCGGCCATGCTGGGCGGCGACGTGCTGCTCCAGCAACAGGCGCACCGCGGAGGGGCGCTGCAGGGTGATGAAGCTGTCTTCCATCAGTTCCGCCCAGCTCAGGTCCGTCCGGGTCGCCAGGGGCGAGTCCGCCGGTACCACGGCAACGAAGCGGTCGAGGTAGAAGGGCGTGAAATCGAGGTTTTCCAGGGTATCCGGTTCGAAGGCGATGCCCAGTTCCACCCGCCGCGTGCGCACCATGTCGACCACTTGTTCGTTGAGCACGTCGTGCACCGCCACGTTCACCTTCGGGTGCCGGTCGCGGAAGGCCTTGAGCGCCAAGGGCAGCAGGTTACCGGCGAAGGAGGGCATGGCGGCGATGGACACCTTGCCCAGTTGCAGGGTGAAGTGCTGGCGCAGCAGTTCTTCCGCGTTATCCCAGTCGGCCAACAGGCGGCTGGCGATGGGCACCAGCGTTTCGCCTTCCGGTGTCAGGCTCACGCTGCGGGTGGTGCGCGCCAGCAAGGGGCCGCCCAGGGATTCCTCCAGGTTCTTGATCGCCAGGCTCAAGGCCGGTTGCGACAGGTGCAGGCGCTCGCCCGCCTGGGCGAAGCTGAGGTTCTGGGCGACGGCGAGGAACGCGCGCAGTTGCTTGAGGGTCATTGATTTGCTTACCGGATCAATGGATCAGAAAAACAAACTTAACAAATCAGTCCGTGGGTAAGAAGCTTCGCGAAGGGCCGAGGCTCGGCCACCGAACAATGACAAGAAGGCGAGCAATCATGAGAGGACTCGATAAGCGGGTAGGCAGTTACGAGGAAGCCCTCGACGGCCTGACGGACGACATGACCGTACTGGCGGGTGGCTTCGGGCTCTGCGGCATTCCCGAAAACCTGATCGCGGAGATTCGCCGGCGTGGGGTCAAGGGGCTCACCGTCGTATCCAACAACTGTGGCGTCGACGGCTTCGGCCTGGGCGTGCTGCTGGAAGGACGGCAGATTCGCAAGATGGTCGCATCCTACGTCGGCGAGAACGCGCTGTTCGAGCAGCAATTGCTCAGCGGCGAGCTGGAAGTGGAGCTGACGCCCCAGGGCACCCTGGCCGAGAAGATGCGCGCCGGCGGCGCCGGCATCCCGGCCTTCTTCACCGCCACCGGCTACGGCACGCCGGTGGCCGAGGGCAAGGAGGTCCGCGAATTCAACGGCCGCCCCTACATCCTCGAACAGGCCATCACCGGCGACTTCGCCATCGTCAAGGGCTGGAAGGCGGACCACTTCGGCAACGTGGTCTACCGGCATACCGCGCAGAACTTCAACCCGGTGGTCGCCACCGCCGGCCGGATCACCGTGGTCGAGGTGGAGGAGATCGTCGAGCCGGGCGAGCTCGACCCGAGCCAGATCCATACTCCCGGGATCTACGTGGATCGCATCATTCAGGGGCGCTTCGAGAAGCGCATCGAAAAGCTCACCCTGCGTTCGTGATCCGCCGCGAGGCCGGCCCCGACCGGCCCCTCCACCCTATCTAATCGAGGTTCTGTCATGGCACTTACTCGCGAACAGATGGCCCAGCGCGTGGCCCGCGAATTGAAGGACGGTTACTACGTCAACCTGGGCATCGGCATTCCCACCTTGGTGGCCAACTACGTCCCCGACGGCATCGACGTGATGCTGCAATCGGAGAACGGCCTGCTCGGCATGGGCGCGTTTCCCACCGAGACCGAGGTCGACGCCGACATGATCAACGCCGGCAAGCAGACGGTCACGGCGCGCATCGGCGCGTCGATCTTCGACTCCGCGCAATCCTTCGCCATGATCCGGGGCGGCCATGTCGACCTGACCGTGCTGGGGGCCTTCGAGGTGGATGTCGAGGGCAACATCGCCTCCTGGATGATTCCCGGCAAGCTGGTCAAGGGCATGGGCGGTGCCATGGACCTGGTGGCTGGCGCGGACAACATCATCGTCACCATGACCCATGCCTCGAAGGACGGTGAGTCCAAGCTGCTGCCGCGCTGCTCCCTGCCGCTCACCGGCTGTGGCTGCATCCGCAAGGTGCTGACCGACCTGGCCTACCTGGAGATCGAGGACGGCGCGTTCGTGTTGCGCGAGCGTGCGCCCGGGGTGAGCATCGAGGAGATCGTCGCCAAAACCGCCGGACGTTTGATCGTACCCGACGATGTGGTGGAAATGGATTTCTCCGCTTCGCCATGACCCACCGACACGGCCCGCTCCGCCGGGTCGCCAGCCAGGAGTGAATTCGATGCAAGATGTCGTCATCGTCGCCGCCACCCGCACCGCCATTGGCGGTTTCCAGGGCAGCCTGGCGC
>DAMBWF010000003.1:243861-559070 GCA_032052615.1 Pseudomonadaceae bacterium | reverse complement strand
GAGAAGCGCAAGACGGTCGGACCCAGGGCGGTGGTGACGTTGAGGACGCGGTTCAAGGGAAGCCTCCATGCGATAGAAAACGATACGGCTATTCGATATGCCGCCGACCAGGCGGTCGTTTCAGCCGGCGCGATATTAACCTGCCACCTCCCCGAACGCTGCCAACTGGGTCGCTATTTGTGATCGGATCGAAGGGTTCGGCTTTTCCTTGTCACGAAACCGACATCGCTTCCGCCTACAACCCGTCGAATCGAAACGGCTTCGTCCGCTTTTTCATGGCCACCTAGAACTCGGACGGATGGCCTGGCTCGGTTCGTGCAGGCCCACGCGTGCCCCTGCAAGGAGCACAGCCCGATCCGGGCGCACGGAATGGCCAGCGAAGCCGTTGGAGCCGCCCGTTGGCCGCCAAAGCCATAGCGACAATTTGTCCCTCTAGGGGGACGTGAAAACAGCTCGAACTTTTATTTAAAGGCATTGGTCAGGAATAACAGATTCCTAGGTTCCTACGCACCACGCTGGACCACACCAAATTCAGACCTAAGCTCAGTTCGCGATGGCGTCGCCAGGCGGGAGCGATGTAGTCGAAGGCAAGCGGCAAACCCGCATGCTAGACCGCATTCATTGGAGGATGTTATGGGTAATGCCGTTGCGAATGTCTTGAACGTAGAGCTTTCCTCAGCCCAGCCATTGATGGCTAATTCCATTAACTTCAGGATCGAAACCCCGAAGGAAACCAAGAAGATACTGTTCGTGACCTCGGAGCTGACCGACCTCATCAAGGTCGGCGGGCTCGGCGACGTCTCCGCCGCCCTGCCCCGAGCGCTCAACCGTACCCATGATGTCCGCGTGTTGATCCCCGGCTACCGCCAGGTGTTGGAAAGCGGTCACCAGATCCGCATCATCGGCAAACTCGATGGCCATGCCGCGCTGCCTCCCTGCCAATTGGGGCGGATCGACATGGAAGACGGACTGATCGTTTACGTGCTGGTCTGTCCCGAACTCTACGAGCGGGAAGGCTCGCCTTACGGCGACGACAATGGGCGTGACTGGCCCGACAATCACATCCGTTTCGCTCGCCTCGGTCTCGCCGCCGCCGACCTCGCGGCCGGCACGGCCTGCATCCGCTGGTGCCCCGACCTGGTGCATGCCCACGATTGGCCCGCCGGGCTGGCGCCGGCCTATCTGAAATGGCGCAACCAGAAGACGCCCAGCGTTTTCACGATCCATAACCTCGCCTACCAGGGACTGGCCGACACCCAATGCTCTCCGGAGCTGGGTCTGCCGCCGGAAGCCTGTGGCATCGAAGGCATGGAATTCCACGGCAAGCTGTCCTTCCTCAAGGCCGGCATTTCCTACGCGGACCACGTCACCACCGTCAGCGCCACCTATGCCGAGGAAATCACCACCGAAGCCTTCGGCTGCGGCCTGGAAGGGTTGCTGGCCCTCAAGGTTCGCCAGGGCATGCTCAGCGGTTTCGCCAACGGCATCGACGAAAGCTGGAACCCGCTGACCGACACTCACCTGGACCGCAACTTCGGCATCAACGACTGGGAAGGCAAGCAGGAAAATGCCGATCAGGTGCGCCGGATGTTCGGCCTGGAGCCGAGCCAGGGCCCGCTGTTCGCCGTGGTCTCCCGGCTGGTCTACCAGAAGGGGCTCGATCTCACCCAGGCGGTGGCCGAGGCCATCGTCGAGGCCGGCGGGCAGATCGTGGTGATCGGCCGTGGCGAGCCGGACCTGGAAAACGCCATGCGCCGGCTGGCCGAGCGCCACGCCGGCAAGATCGGTGTACACGTGGGGTTCAACGAAACCGATGCGCGCCGGATGTTCGCCGGCAGCGACTTCCTCCTGATGCCGTCGCGCTACGAGCCCTGTGGCCTGAGCCAGATGTACGCCCAGCGCTTCGGTTCGCTGCCGGTGGCACGCCGCACCGGCGGCCTGGCCGATACCATCGAGGACGGGGTGACCGGTTTCCTCTTCGACGAGCCCACTCCTGAAAGCTATCTGGAAGCGATCCAGCGGGCCCTCAAGGTGCACGCCAACCCGGAACTGCTCAATGCGATGCGCTGCCGCGCCATGTCCTCCCCGTTCTACTGGCACCAGTCCGTGGAACCCTACGCCAAGCTGTATAGCGATTTGATGGGCGAAGCCCGGCATACCGCCAGCGTCATCTGACAGGTAAGACTCGACATGGAAGAACAACGCTTCTCGGCCCCTCATGGGGCCCAGTGGCTGGGAGACCAGCGCACTCGATTTTCCCTCTGGGCGCCCAACGCCAACCGTGTCGAAGTCGTGATCGACGGCCAGCCCCACCTCCTCCAGGCCCAGCCGGAAGGCTGGCATAGCGCCGAGGTGAGCGCCCGCCCGGGGTGCCGATACCGGTTCCGCATCGATGGCGAGCGGGAAGTGCCGGACCCCGCGTCTCGGGCCCAGGCCGGCGATGTCCATGACGAAAGCGTGGTGGTCGACCCCGAGGCCTATGCCTGGCGCCAGACCCAATGGCGCGGCCGCCCCTGGCACGAATGCGTGCTCTACGAAGTTCACGTGGGGCTGCTCGGTGGTTTCCGTGGCGTGGAGGCCCACCTGCCGGCGCTGGCCGACCTGGGCGTGACGGCCATCGAGCTGATGCCGTTGAACGACTTCCCCGGGGAGCGTAACTGGGGTTACGACGGGGTCCTTCCCTTTGCTCCCGACACCGCCTACGGGACGCCCGAGGAACTGAAGCACCTGGTGGACCGGGCCCACGAGCTGGGGCTGATGGTCTTCGTCGATGTGGTCTACAACCACTTCGGCCCGGACGGTAACTACCTCGGCCAATACGCCAAGTCCTTTTTCCGCCACGACATCCAGACGCCTTGGGGCGATGCCATCGACTTCCGCCAGCGACCGGTGCGGGACTTCTTCCTGCAAAACGCCCTGATGTGGCTGCGGGACTACCGGGTCGACGGGCTGCGCTTCGACGCGGTGCACGCCATCAGCGAGAAGAATTTCTTGGTGGAGCTGGCCACTGCTGCCCGCCAGGCGGTGGACCCCGACCGCTATGTCCACTTGGTGCTGGAAAACGAGCATAACGATGCCGACCTGCTGGAATCCGGCTTCGATGCCCAATGGAACGACGACGGGCACAATGTCCTGCACACCTTGCTGACCGGGGAGCGGGAGGCCTATTACGCCGACTTCTTCGAAGATCGCACGGCGAAGCTGGCCCGCTGCCTGGGCGAAGGTTTCATCTACCAAGGCCAGACCACTCGCCGCGGCGAAACCCGGGGTCAGCCCAGCGGTCACTTGTCGCCGCTGTCGTTCGTGCTGTTCCTGCAGAACCACGATCAGACCGGTAACCGCGCCTTCGGCGAGCGGCTCATCGAACTCGCCGACCCCGAGGCCCTGCGGGCCGCCACCACGTTGCTGTTGCTGTCGCCGATGATCCCGTTGCTGTTCATGGGTGAGGAGTGGGGCTCGCGCCAACCCTTCCTGTTCTTCACTGATCACCACGACGAACTGGCGGACGCGGTACGGGAAGGCCGGCGCAACGAATTCGCCGACTTCGCCTCGTTCGCCGACGAAGCCACCCGGGCGCGCATTCCCGACCCCAACGCCTTGTCCACGTTCGAGACGTCGCGCCCCGCTTTCGCCGACTACGCCAAGGACCCGGCCCACGAAAGCTGGAACGCCTTCTACCGCCAACTCCTGGCGCTGCGCCACGCGCGGCTCGTGCCCAACCTGCCGGGCAGCCAGGCCGTGGGCGTCGAGGTGCTGGGAGATGGCGTGGTGTCTGCGCGTTGGCGCCTGGGCAACGGCCAGGTGCTGCGCATCGACCTCAACCTGTCGGCCGACGAATGCCCGGTGAAGGCACCGACCGACGCTCCGCTGTTCATCAGCCGTAACGAAGCCCTGATCGACTATCGCCAGGGCCGCCTCGCCGCTCGTCTGGCGGTGGTCAGCCTGGAGAACCACGATGCATGACGACGCGCTGATCGACCTGGCGAAGCAAGCCGGCCTGTCCATCGACTGGACCGACGCCAATGGAAAGCCCCAGCGGGTCACACCCGAGGTACTGCGGCCCCTGCTCCAGGCCTTGGGCTACCCGGCGGACTCCCCGTCCGACCTGGAGGACAGCCGTCGGCGCCTGCAGGCGCAATCCCCCCACGCCACGGAATTGCCCGAGGGGGAATGGCCACCGCTGATCGTGGTGGACCAGGGCCAGTCCATTGCCTTGGGCGCCCGCCTGGCCGGCAAGGGCTTCCGCGTCACCCTCGAGGACGGCGGCGAACGCAGCGGCTGGCTCGACGAGCAGGGCCGCCTGCCCGCCCTCGACGCTCCCGGCTACCAGACGCTCGAACTGGACGAGCGCCGCATCACCCTGGCCGTCGCGCCCGCCCGCTGCATGGGCGTCGATGACTTGACCGGGCAGCCCGGCTCGCGGGTGTGGGGCCTGTCCGCTCAGTTTTACTCGGCCCGCCGCGCGGGCGATGGCGGCTTCGGCGATACCCTGGCCATGGAAAACCTGGTTCGTTCCGCCGCCCGGCAAGGGGCCGATGCCATTGCCATCAGCCCTCTACATGCCATGTTCAGCGCCGACCTGCATCGGTGCAGCCCCTATTCGCCGTCCAGCCGGCTGTTCTTCAATGTCCTGCATGCCGCCCCCGGGGCAGTGCTCGGCGAATTGGCGGTCAAGCATGCCCTTGAGCGAAGCGGTATGGCGGCCGAGCAGGCACGCCTGGAATCCCTGGAACTGATCGACTGGCCAGCCGCCTCGGCGCTCAAGCTGAACCTGCTGCGCGCCCTATTTGAGGACTTCACCCAAGGCAGCAACCCGTTGATGGCGGATTTCGAAACGTTCCGGCGCAACGGCGGCGATGCCTTGACTCAGCACTGTCGATTCGAGGTGCTGCATGGCCTGCAGGCCCGCGAGCACGGCCCCCGTGGCTGGCAGGACTGGCCGGAGGCCTGGCGAGATCCGGCTAGCGCCGAGGTCCAGCGCCTCGCCGCCGAGCACGGTCGCGAGGTCGACCTCCATGCCTTCGGCCAATGGCTGATCGCCCGGGGCCTGGAGCGGGTACAAGTGGCCGCCCGCGGCGCCGGCATGCGCATCGGTTTGATCGCCGACCTGGCGGTGGGCGCCGATGGCGGCGGCAGCCAGGCCTGGAGCCGCCAGGCCGAACTGTTGCCCACGGTCAGCGTGGGCGCGCCCCCGGACATCCTCAACCGCGCCGGGCAGAGCTGGGGCGTGTCCGCCTTCTCTCCCACGGGGCTGCGCCGTCACGGCTACCGTGCCTACATCGAGATGCTGCAAGCCAACCTCGCCCATGCCGGTGGCGTTCGCATCGATCATGTCATGGGCCTGCAACGCCTCTGGGTCATCCCCCAGGGCGCGCCGCCCCAGGCGGGCGCCTACCTCAACTATCCGCTGGAGGACCTACTGCGCCTGTTGGCCCTGGAATCCCACCGCCACCGCGCCCTGGTCCTCGGCGAGGACTTGGGCACGGTGCCCGAGGGCTTCAGCGAGCGAATCGCCCGTCGCGGCATCCTCGGCATGCGGGTCTTGCAGTTCGAGCAGCAGGAAGGCGCGTTCCGCGCGCCCTCGGCCTGGCCCGATTGCGCCCTGGCCACCACCACTACTCACGACCTGCCGACCATGCGGGGCTGGTGGCGAGGGCGGGACATCGACTGGCGCGAAAAACTGGAACAGACGGACGCCCAGCAAGCGCGGCGGGACCACGACGACCGCGAGCGGGACCGCCAGGCACTGCTGAGGGCCTTCGAGGCCAACCACCAGCCGCGACCCTCCGGCGACGCCCTGGAAGACGATGTCGTGGACCAGTGCGTGCGCTTCATCGGCGAAACACCGGCGCCCCTGGTCTTATTGCCCATGGAGGACGCCCTGGGCCTGATCGAACAACCCAACCTGCCCGGCACCACCGACGGCCACCCCAACTGGCGCCGCCGCTGGGAAGGCGATGCGACCGATCTCTTGCAACAGGAAGCGCCTCAGCGGCGCCTGGCCCTGTTGGCTAACGCGCGCCGCAAAACCGATCACTGACCTCAACGAACGAGTTCGAGAACCTATGAGCCATCACCCGCGCGCTACGGTACGCCTGCAATTCCACCGCGGCTTCACTCTCGACGATGCGCTGCCGCTGCTCGATTACTTCGCCAGCCTGGGCATCACTCATCTTTATGCCTCGCCCCTGCTGACCGCCCGCTCGGGTTCGATGCACGGCTACGACGTGGTCGACCCTACTCGCATCAATCCCGAGCTGGGTGGGGAAGACGCGCTACGCCGCCTGGTCGCGGGGCTTCGTCAACGCGGCATGGGCCTGATTCTGGACATCGTCTCCAACCACATGGCGGTGGGCGGCTCCCAGAACCCCTGGTGGCTGGATGTTCTGGAATGGGGCATCCGCAGCCCCTACGCGAAGTTCTTCGACATCCAGTGGCACTCCCCGGACCCGCTCCTGCGCGGCCAGTTGCTGGTGCCGTTCCTGGGCCGGGATTACGGCGACGCCCTGCGAAATGGCGATGTCGTCCTGAAATTCGACCCCTCGCGCGGCGAGCTTCGCGCCGAGCAATACGACCATCACTTTCCCCTGACGCCGCCCAGCTACGCGGGCATCCTCGCCGGGTGCGAACACCCGGCTCTGACCGCCCTGGCCCCCCGCTTCGAGGCGCTGGAAAAAGCCGATGGCGCCTGGAAGCAAGCCCATGACGCGCGCGACGAGCTGAAGCGCGCCTGCGCGGACCCCGCCGTGCGGGAGGCGCTGGAGAAACGCCTGACGGCCTACGATGGCCGCAATCCGGAAGGTTTCGCGCGGCTGCATGTCTTGCTGGAAGACCAGCACTACCGCCTGGCCAGTTGGCGCACGGCGGCCGACGACATCAACTGGCGACGTTTCTTCGATATCAACGAACTGGGCGGCCTGCGCGTGGAACGCTCGGAAGTCTTCGAGGCCACTCACGCGAAGATCTTCCAGTTGATCGAGGAAGGCTTGGTCGATGGCCTGCGCATCGACCATGTGGACGGTCTGGCGGACCCGCGCGGCTATTGCCGCAAGCTGCGTCGGCGGGTCGACCGTCTGCTGGCCCGGCGCCCGGCGGAAGCGGCGCTGGATCACATGCCGATCTACGTGGAGAAAATCCTGGGCGTCGGCGAAAGCCTGCACGAAGACTGGGGCGTGGATGGCACCACCGGCTACGAGTTCATGAACGAAGTCTCGCTGCTGCAGCACGACCCCCGGGGCGAGGCGCCCCTGGCCGCGCTGTGGAACCGCTACACCGGGCGCCCGACCGATTTCATGGAGGAAGTCCGCGAGGCGCGGCAACTGGTGCTCAGCGGCTCCCTCGCCGGTGACTTCGAAACGGTGTCCCAGGCCCTGCTCCAAGTGGCGCGCCAGGATGTGATGACCCGCGACCTGACCCTTGGCGCCATCCGCCGCGCGCTGATGGCGCTGATCGTGCATTTCCCCGTGTATCGGACCTATGCCGGCGCCGCCGGTCGTTCGCCGGCCGACGAGCCGTTCTTCCAGCAGGCTTTCGAAGGCGCCCATGGCAGCCTGCCGGAGATCGACTGGCCATTGCTGGAGCATCTGCGCGACTGGCTCGGCGGCCAGCCGCTGCGCTGCGTGCCCCCGGGCCGCGCGCGCAAGGCGCGGCGCCTCGCCCAGTCCCGCTTCCAGCAACTCACGTCCCCGGCGGCGGCCAAGGCGGTCGAAGACACAGCCTGCTATCGCTCGGCGGTCCTGCTGTCGCGCAACGACGTCGGCTTCGACCCGCAACGCTTCAGCGCGCCGCCCCAAGCCTTTCACCGTCACGCGCAGCAGCGGGCCGAACGCTTCCCACGCAATCTGCTGACCACCGCCACTCACGACCACAAGCGCGGCGAAGACACCCGGGCGCGCCTCGCCGCCATCAGCGAGCGGGCCGACTGGTTCGCCGAAAAGGTCGACTACTGGTACCGGCTGTCGGGTCCCTTGCGCCAAGACCTGGCGGACGGCATCGCGCCGTCTCCCGCGGACGAACTGATGCTGTATCAAACCTTGCTGGCCAGCTGGCCGCTCGACCTCTCCGCGGATGACGGCGAGGCCGTGCATGCCTATGCCGAACGGCTCTGGCGCTGGCAGGAAAAGGCCATCCGTGAGGCCAAGCTGCGCAGCACCTGGAGCGCGCCCAACGAAGCTTACGAGCAGGCGTGCCGGACGTTCCTGTTCGACCTGATGGAAGCGCCGCAGCACGCCACGTTGCGCGGCGACATCGCCGAGGCAGCTCAGGCGCTGGCGGTCCCGGGAGCCCTCAACGGCTTGGTCCAGGCGCTCCTGCGCATGACCACGCCGGGCTTGCCCGACCTCTACCAAGGCACCGAGTTCTGGGATTTCAGCCTGGTGGACCCGGACAATCGCCAGCCTGTCGACTATTCCGCTCGCGCCGCCGCCCATGCGCGGGGCGGCGAACCGGCCGAGCTGCTGGAGAGCTGGCGTGACGGGCGCGTCAAGCAAGCCCTGATCGGCCGAGTACTGGCCCTGCGGAGCGCGGAGCCGGCCCTGGCGGAGGGTGACTATCACCCCTTGGAAGTGACCGGCGAACACGCCGAGCGGGTTCTCGCGTTCGCCCGCGTCCATCATGAACGCTGGGTCGTGGTGGTGGTCCCGCGCCTCGCGGTGGAGCTGTTGGGCGACGCGTCCGTTCCGAGGGTCCTGGCGACGCGCTGGGGCGACACCCGCGTGGTCCTCCCCGCCCCGTTGCAGGGCAAAAATCTCACGGGACTTTTTTCCCGGAGCGCAGTCATTAATGAGCAGGGCACGCTCGCCCTGGCCGATGTCCTGGCGGACTTTCCGGTCGAAGTGCTGACTTCCGAGCCGTATACACCCAAGGAGCAAACACAATGAAAGCCACCGAGCAGCGTATCCGCGAATTCGCTTATCAAATCTGGGAATCCGAAGGCAAACCGCACGGTCAGGATGCCCGGCATTGGGAAATGGCGGTGAAGCTGGCCGAGGCCGAAGCGGCCGCGGGTAAGGCGCCCAAGGCTCGTCGCGGCAAGGCCGCCACCAGCGAGGACGCGGAATCCGCCCGGAAAGCCGTGGAAAAGGCGACGAAGAGCACTTCCAAGACCTCCTCCGCCAAGACTTCCAGCGCCCAGTCCGCCGGTAAATCGAAGGCCTCGGCCAGCGAAAAGGCAAAACCGGTCGAGGCGAATGGCAGTGTCGACCCGACCGCGCCGACCAAGACCGCGACCGTGAAGAAAACCAAGTCCAGTACCGTCAAGCCGGCCAAGTGACCAGGGGCCGGGCCAGGAACCCGGGTCCCGGCCCCATCGTTCAGACAATTCCTCCAGGAGTAGGCATGGAAAAGCGACACAGCAAGAAAGTAGCGCCCCGTCCGGATCATACGCCCTCGCGCGTTCGCGAAGGCTTGCCGTTCCCCTTGGGCGCCACCTGGGACGGGCTGGGGGTCAACTTCGCTATCTTTTCGGCTCATGCCACCAAGGTGGAACTGTGCCTGTTCGACAGCACCGGCGAAGTGGAGCTGGAGCGCATCGAGCTGCCGGAATACACCGACGAAATCTGGCATGGCTACCTGCCGGACGCCCATCCGGGACAGGTCTACGGCTATCGCGTCCATGGGCCCTACGCGCCCGAGGAAGGTCATCGCTTCAACCCGAACAAACTGCTCATCGACCCTTATGCCAAGCAACTCGTCGGCGAGTTGAAATGGTCCGAGGCCCTGTTCGGCTACACCATCGGCCACCCCGACGGCGACCTGAGTTTCGACGAGCGCGACAGCGCGCCCTTCGTGCCCAAGTGCAAGGTGATCGACCCCGCTTTCACTTGGGGTAACCATAACCCCGTGCGCATCCCTTGGGACCGCACGGTGATCTACGAGGCCCACCTGCGCGGCATCAGCATGCGCCACCCCGATGTCGCGGAATCCGCCCGAGGCACCTTCGCCGGGCTGATGAACGACAGCCTGCTGCGCCATATCCGCGACTTGGGCATCACTTCGGTCGAGTTGCTGCCCATTCATGCCTTCGTTAACGACCAGCATCTGCTGGAAAAAGGCATGAACAACTACTGGGGCTACAACAGCATCGGCTTCTTCGCCCCGCACCCGCGCTATCTGGCCAGCGGCCACATCAACGAATTCAAGGAGATGGTGGCGCACCTCCACGACGCCAACCTCGAACTGATCCTCGATGTGGTCTACAACCACACCGCCGAAGGCAACGAGCGTGGTCCGACCCTGTCCATGCGAGGGATCGACAACGTCAGCTACTACAGGCTGATGCCCGACGAGAAGCGCTACTACATCAACGACTCCGGCACTGGCAACACCCTTGACCTGAGCCACCCCCGCGTTTTGCAGATGGTCACCGACTCGCTGCGCTACTGGGCCACGGAAATGGGTGTCGACGGCTTCCGCTTCGACCTGGCGACCATTCTCGGTCGCGAGCACGACGGGTTCGACGAACGCCACAGCTTCCTCGTCTCCTGCCGCCAGGACCCGGTGCTGAGCAAGACCAAGCTGATCGCCGAGCCCTGGGACTGCGGCCCCGGCGGCTATCAAGTCGGCGGTTTCCCGCCGGGCTGGGCCGAGTGGAACGACCGCTTTCGGGATAACGTGCGGGCCTTCTGGAAAGGCGATGAAGGACAGATGGGCGAGCTGGCCAGCCGCCTCACCGCGTCGGGCGACCTGTACAACCAACGCGGTCGCCGCCCCTACTCGTCGGTGAACTTCATTACCGCCCACGACGGCTTCACTCTGAACGACCTGGTGTCCTACAACGACAAGCACAACGAGGCCAACGACGAGAACAACCAGGACGGTAGCAACAACAACCTGTCGTGGAACCACGGCGTCGAAGGGCCGACCGACGACCCGGAAATCCGTGCGTTGCGGCTACGCCAGATGCGCAACATGATGGGTACCCTACTGCTGTCCCAAGGCACGCCGATGATCCTGGCCGGCGACGAATTCGCCCGTACCCAGCACGGCAACAACAACGCCTATTGCCAGGACAGCGAGATCGGCTGGATCGACTGGAACCTGGGCGAGGATGGCCGTTCGCTCCAATCCTTCGTGCGCTACCTGCTGCAACTGCGCCGGAACTATCCGATCCTGCGTCGGGGCCGCTTCTTCGTCGGCGCTTACAATGAGGATCTGGGTGTCAAGGACGTGACCTGGCTTGCCCCGGATGGTAACGAGCTGACCCCTGAGCAGTGGCAGGACCCCCATGCCCGCTGCCTCGGCATGCTGCTCGATGGCCGCGCCCAGCCCACGGGGATTCGCCGCGCCGGGGCCGACGCCACATTGCTGCTGATCCTCAATGCCCACCATGACGTGGTGAATTTCCAGTTGCCCGAGGTCCCCGAAGGGGTGTCCTGGCGCTGCTTGGTAGACACCAACCTGGAAATGCCGGACGTCGCGGATCGCTTCGACTTCGGCAGCAAATACACGGTGACCGGCCGCTCGCTGCTGTTGTTCGAGCTGGTGAAAGGCGCATGAAGTCATGAAGTAAGGCGGGCGTGGGGACGGATCCCCAAGGGTAGCGAAGCGATTCCACCCGCCCGCCCTTGAAGACGCCTTGGCGATGAGCCAAGGCTTGAGCAGGGCCGTTCGCTGGCAGCGAGCGCCGATGCATGAAGCGCGTCTGCTAAGGACGCGGCTCATGCGTTGGGACCGATGGTGCCCATGTCGATTCCATAGGGAGCAGGAACGATGAGAGCCAATCCGATCCTTCGAAGCGAATCGCCCTCGCCGATTGGGTCCGCCTCCCAGCGCCTGGCGGAGTTGCCGGTGCTGGAGCCCGGAACCTTGGTGCCCGATGGCTCGCGAGCCGTGTTCATCGCGCCTCCCCCGCGCGAGGCAATGGGACGCGCCAGCGCGGCGGCGCCCCGGACGATTGGCGCCCCATTGCATGAAATTCCCCTCTGGAGCTGGCGCCGGGCCACCCTTGACGACCTGCGCCTGCCCTGGGTACGAGCCTGCAAAGTGGCCTTGGACAACCAGACCCTGGCCCGAAAGAAATACGCGCTACAAGCCTTCGCCAGGCAATTGGGAGGGGATGTCCCGGCTCGCCTGAACCCGGGGCTAAAAGGCGCCCTTCTCGACCGATTGCAACAACCCTTCGAGGGGATGTCCCTATGAGCAGCGTGGCCGATGCTTATTTCGATCGCCTCTATGCGGAATGCGACGACCCCTGGGCGTTTCGCGAGCGCTGGTGCGAGCGCCGCAAGCGTGCCTTGACCCTGGCAATGCTGCCCCGGGAGCGCTACCGCACCATCTTCGAGCCCGGCTGCGCAAACGGCGAACTGAGCGCCTTGCTGGCGCGCCGCTGCAAGCGGCTGCTATGCGCCGACACGTCCGCCGCCGCGGTCGAGCTGGCGCGACGTCGGCTTTCCCGGGATGCCAACGCCACGGTGATACAAGCGCGCCTACCCCGGGACTGGCCTACGGGAGAATTCGACCTCATCGTCTTCAGCGAAATGGGGTACTACCTGGACCGGCCGGACATGTTGCTCACCATCGAGCGCATGCGCGCCAGTCTTTCGAGCAATGGCAGCCTGCTGGCCTGCCACTGGCGCCCCCGGATCGAAGGCTGCCCGCTGCTGGGCGACGAGGTCCACGCGCTCCTCGACGAACACCTGGGCATGACCCGGACGATCCGCCACGAAGAAGCCGACCTGCTACTGGAGCTCTGGTCCCGCGATACATCGTTCGCGGCGTGAGGCCCATCGCCCCGCTCGCTGTCGCGGGGCGTGCCTGGGTCGTCACCGGAGGCCCGCCGCGCGACATCCTGCGGATACGAACTACCCTGCCCTCGACTTCCGTCCTCCAAGCCTTCGATTCAACCGCCTTCCCGATTCAGTCTGTTCTTCGCGCGTCGCTCGCCTCCCCCGGCCCGGACCGATGGATGATGATCGTCGGAACCCCATGGCGGCCCGTCCAGTCGGAAAAACATGCGGGTGTCCCACCGGAGCAGCGCCCGGTTGCGGTTCCGGAGCGGATGTCGGTCCGCTGGCAGACCGACGCCGTGGCACTCGAACACCGTAGCGGAGAAGGCTATGAAGATCGTCGACATCATGACCCGCCCCGTACGCACCATCGGCCCGGATACACCGGTCCGCGAGGTGGCCGTGCTGATGGCTGAACTCGACACCGGCGCGCTGTTGGTGAGCGAGAGCGATCGCTTGGTGGGGATCGTCAGCGACCGCGACATCGTGGTACGGGCGTTGGCCAAGGGCCTCAACGGCGACGCTCCGGTGAGCGCGATCATGAGCAGCGAGGTGCGCTACTGCTACGAGGACCAGCAAGCCGGCCACGTCGCGCAGAACATGGCCGACCTGCAGGTACGGCGGTTGCCGGTGCTGGACCGACAGAAGCGCTTGGTGGGCGTGGTGTCGCTGGCGAACTTCACCCGCTGCGGCGATGACCTGATCAACGCCACCCTGCTCTATGGCGTCGCGGCGCCTTCTGCATCGACCAGGAGATCGAACGAATGAAAGCAGTCGTGTTCCATGCCATCGGCGATATCCGGCTCGACGACGTACCGGAGCCAGTCATTCAAGCCCCCACCGATGCCATCGTGCGCATCACCGCCTCGGCCATCTGCGGCACCGACCTGCACTTCATACGGGGGAGCGTCGGCGGCATGCGCAGCGGCACCATCCTGGGCCACGAGGCGGTGGGGATCGTCGAGGCCCTGGGCAGCGACGTGCGCAATCTCCAGGTCGGCGACCGGGTGGTGGTGCCCTCGACGATCGCCTGCGGCAACTGCGCCTACTGCCGTGCCGGCTATTACGCCCAGTGCGACGTGGCCAACCCCAACGGCAAGCAGGGCGGCACGGCCTTCTTCGGCGGGCCCGAGGCCAACGGCGCCTTCCACGGCTTGCAGGCCGAGAAGGCCCGTATTCCGTTCGCCCACGTGGGGTTGATCAAGCTGCCCAGCGAGATCAGCGACGATCAGGCGATCATGCTTTCGGACATCTTCCCCACCGGCTACTTTGGCGCTGAAATGGCGGAGATCACCGACGGCGACAGCGTCGCGGTATTCGGTTGCGGCCCGGTGGGCCAGTTCGCCATCGCCAGCGCGCGCCTGATGGGCGCCGCCCGGGTCTTCGCCATCGATCGCCACGCCGACCGGCTGATGATGGCGCGCCAGCAAGGCGCCGAAGTCATCGACTTCTCCCGGGAAGACCCGGTGCAGACCCTGTTACGCCTGACCGACGGCATCGGCGTGGATCGGGCGATCGACGCCGTCGGGGTGGATGCCGAGCACTGCCACCAGGGCGACGCCAATCCCTTGGAGGAAGGCCGCTTCCGCGAGGAGCGGGCCGCCATCGCGCCCCACACTCACCCGGACGGCGCCAACTGGCACCCGGGCGATGCTCCCAGCCAGGCGCTGGAATGGGCGATCCAGGGGCTGGCCAAGGCGGGCACGCTGTCGATCATCGGGGTCTACCCCCAACAGGCCGATACCTTCCCCATCGGCCTGGCGATGAACAAGAACCTGAAGATCAACATGGGCAACTGCCACCACCGTAAATACATCCCCAAGCTGATCGAGCTGGTGCTGAACAAGCGCGTCGACCCTTCGAAAATCCTTACCCAGGTTAAGCCGATGACCGACGCCATCGCCGCGTTCGAAGCCTTCGACCGTCGCGACAACGGCTGGATCAAGGTCGAACTGCACCCCCAACGCCACCAATCCTTCGCCGCGGGCGATGAGGAGCAGGTCAACGACGAGGACCTGGACTCGCTCCTGCGGGGCGAGGGAATGCCCCGGTGATGGGGCCGTGAGGTAAGGCCATGGGAAGAGACCTAAGCAGAAAACGGGATGTCCGGCGCCTCGCCGGACGGGAGCATCCGCTAGGAGAAGTCACATGACGTCCGCCCAACCCCTCGAAGGCACCCTTCCCGCAGCCGTGGAAACGCTGCGCATCCTCACGGTGAATACCCACAAGGGATTCACCTCCTTCAACCGCCGTTTCATCCTGCCGGAGCTGCGCGAAGCGGTGCGCAGCGTGTCGGCCGATATCGTCTTCCTGCAGGAGGTCCATGGCACGCATCAGCGGCACGCCTCCCGCCACGCCAACTGGCCCCCCACCCCACAGTACGAATACCTAGCCGACAGCATGTGGAGCGATTTCGCCTATGGGCGCAACGCGGTCTACCCCGACGGCGACCACGGCAACGCCCTGCTGTCCAAGTTTCCCATCGTCCGCTACGAGAACCACGACGTGTCCATCAGCGGCCCGGAGCGCCGGGGCCTGCTGCACTGCGTGCTGGCGGTGCCCGGCCATGCCGAAGTTCACGCCGTGTGCGTCCATCTGGGGTTGCGCGAGGGGCAGCGCCTCAAACAGATGCACCTGCTATGCGAGCTATTGGATACGGTCCCCGAAGACGCTCCGGTGATCGTCGCCGGGGACTTCAACGACTGGCGCTTGAGGGCCGATCACGTGCTGGCCGAGGGTGCCCGGCTCAAGGAAGCTTTCGTGGCCGAGCACGGCATGCCGGCGAAGAGTTTCCCGGCCCGCTGGCCGCTGCTGCGCCTGGACCGGGTCTATGTGCGCAACGCCAGCAGCCATCGCCCCGAAGTGCTGGTGAACCGTCCCTGGTCCCATCTTTCCGATCATGCGCCCCTGGCAGTCGAGGTAAGGCTATGAGTTTCACGTGGCGCGACGGCAACCGCATCCGCTTGCTGGAGAACGGCGAGGCTTTCTTCCCCCGGGTTTTCGAGTGCATCCGCGAAGCCCGGGAAGAAGTCATCATCGAGACCTTCATCCTCTTCGAGGACAAGGTGGGGCTGGCCCTGCGGGAGGCGCTGATCGAGGTGGCCCAGCGCGGGGTACGGGTCGAGCTGACGGTGGATGGCTACGGCTCCGCCGACCTGGGCGTGGATTTCCTCAAGGGCCTGACCGAGGCCGGGGTGAAAGTGCACTTCTTCGACCCCAGTTCTCGCCCCTTGGGCCTGCGCACCAATGTGTTCCGGCGCCTGCACCGCAAGCTGGTGGTGATCGACGTGCAGCGCGCCTTCATCGGCGGGATCAACTACTCGGCCGACCACCTGGGCGACTTCGGCCCCCAGGCCAAGCAGGATTACGCCATCGAGGTGGAAGGGCCGGTGGTGAGCGACATGCACCGGGCCGCGTTGCTGATGCTCGGTCACGCCGACCAGCCCAAGCGGCGCTGGTGGCGCCGGGTGCGGGCAACGGCGCCGGCCCGGGCCCAGAACAACGTGCCCAAGGGCGATGCCAAGGCGTTGCTGGTGGTGCGCGACAACGGCCATCACCGCAACGATATCGAAGAGCACTACCTCAAGGCGATCCGCTCGGCCCGCTCGCGGCTGATCATCGCCAACGCCTATTTCTTCCCGGGCTACCGGCTGCTGCGGGAGCTGCGCAACGCCGCCCGACGCGGTGTGCAGGTCACCCTGATCATGCAGGGCGAACCGGATATGCCGATCGCCAAGATGGCCGCGCGCATGCTCTACAACTACCTGCTGCGGGACGGCGTACGGGTCTTCGAATACTGCCAGCGCCCGCTGCACGGCAAGGTGGCGCTGGTGGACCGGGAATGGGCCACGGTCGGCTCGAGCAACCTCGACCCCCTGAGTCTGTCGTTGAATCTGGAGGCCAACCTGATCATTCGCGACGCGACTTTCAACCGAGAACTCTACGACTGCCTGCAACGCCTGGCGAAAAACCACTGTAAACAGATCAGCCTGGAAAAAATGGTCAAGGGCTACTTCTGGCGGGCGCCGCTGGTCTTCCTGATCTTCCACTTCCTGCGACATTTCCCGTCCTTCACCGCCTTGCTGCCGAACCACTCGCCTATCTTGAAGCCCTTCCAACTGCCCGGCGCCTCGTGCGGGGCCACCGCCTGCCAGGCCGTCGAGGGCTCCCATGAGACGCGCGACCCAGAACGGGCACCCGAACGGATACCCGAGCGGATTTCCGAACCGGAGAATCGTCCATGAATCCCGCAGCCCCTCGTTCGTCCTCGGAAGTAGAGGCGGAAGCTGATCTCGATCCGGTAAAGAAGCCGGATCGCTTCCGCTGGCTCAAACGCCTGCTCACGCTGGCGTTCTTCGTATTCGTGATGGTGATGCTGTACATGATGGCGAAGAAGCTGGACTGGGACGAGGTCATGACCACGTTGCGGGAATACCGGCCTCAGACGCTGCTGATCGCCACCGCGGTGACCCTGCTCAGCTACTTCGTCTACAGCATGTTCGACCTGCTGGGTCGGGCCTATTCGGGCCATAACCTGCCGTCGCGGCAGATTCTCCCGCTGACCTTCGTCTGCTACGCCTTCAACCTCAACCTGGGGTCGTGGGTGGGCAGCGTGGCTTTCCGCTACCGGTTGTATTCGCGGCTGGGCCTGGGCGCCGAGCAGATCACCCGGGTCCTCAGCTTCAGCCTGCTTACCAATTGGCTGGGCTACGTCCTGCTGGCCGGGCTGGTATTCGCCTTGCGCCTGGTGGAACTGCCCGACGACTGGAAGATCGGTACGACGACCTTGCAACTGATCGGGTTCGTGCTGATCGTGGTGGGACTGGTCTACTTGGCGGCCTGTCGGTTCTCGAAACGGCGTTCGTGGACGGTACGGGGTCGCGAGATCAATTTGCCCTCGGTCCGCCTGGCCCTGGTTCAAGTGAGCCTGGGCGCGGCGAACTGGGTACTGATGGGTTTGGTGATGGCCATCCTGCTGCCGAAGGTGGGCTACCCCACCATCCTCGGGGTCTTGTTGATCAGCAGCATCGCTGGGGCGATCGCTCATATCCCGGCGGGCCTGGGGGTGATCGAGGCGATCTTCCTCGGCATGCTCCATCACCAAGCCTCCAAGGGCAGCATCATCGGTGCGTTGATCGCCTATCGCTTCATCTACTTCCTGCTGCCGCTCCTGATCGCCACTGTCATGTATCTGGTGCTGGAGACCCGAGCGAAGAAATTGCGCCAGCGCAATATCGCCAAGAGCAAGACCGACGGAGACCCGCAACCGGAAGCCCTGTGAAGGGCCGCCGGGAGGCGCGGTCAGGGCTGGATCACTCCGGTACCCGTAGCGCCACCCGGCCCCGCTTTTGCCCGCTTTCCATGTAGCGGTGGGCCTCGACGACCTGCTCGAACTCGAATATCCGGTCGATGGGGGGCTGCAGCAGCCCATCGCGGGTGAGCTGGTTGATATGGGCCAGGGCCCGCTCCACGGCTTGCGGGTCGCACTCGATGCCCAACTCCGGGTGACCGGTGAAGTCCAACAAACTATGGCGGTAGAACTGCAAGTGCTTCTTGAATGCCGCGCAGGCCGGGAAACTCGTCTCGTTGCCACCGTTCAGGCCATACAGCACCAGTTTGCCCCGGGGGGCGGCGACGTCGCCCAGCAAGCTCATCTGCTGGCCGCCGCAGGCATCCAGCACCACCTCCACGCCGCGCTTGTCGGTGTACTTGTCCACCGCGAGGACCAAGTCCTGTTCCTCGGTCACCACGACGTAATCCGCGCCCAGTCCCTTGAGGAACGCCCGGGCCTCGGCGTCTTGGGTGGACGCGATCACCTCCGCTCCCAGGGCCTTCGCCAATTGCACGGTCTGCGGGGCGAAGCAGTTGCTCGCCTCAGTGATCAGGACCCGCTGGCCGGCCTTGAGCCCCGCCAGGTCGACCAGCGCGAAGTAGGCCAGCAGCAACGGCGCGTAATGCACGCAAGCCTGCACCGGGGTCAGCGTATCGGGATAAGGCGTCAGGGCGGTGCGCGGCATCACCACGCGCTCGCCATAGGCCGGATAGCGGTTCGCCGTATTCGCCGGGAAGCTGGCCACGGCCATGCCCACCCGCAGGTCTTCGACCCCCGGCCCCACCGCCTCGATGACCCCGGCCAACTCGTCGCCGATGCCCGCCGGCAGTTTCGCCTGTTCGGGCGCCAGGTTCTGCCGCCAGAGCACATCCTTCCAGCTCACACCGATCGCCTGGACGCGGACCAGCACCTCGCCGACTCCCGGCGCAACGGGCGTGACCGTTTCGTACTGGAGCACATCGGCCGGACCGAACCGGTGGAAGCGGATGACGCGAGACATCGCACACCTCGTCTTTGATTGACACATTAGCCTTGGACTTTATCCGGGCTTTGCCCACAACACCACTTTTCCGGGGTCGATAGTGCTCATGCCTGGCAGTGATGCCCCCAGTGTCGCGGTCGCCGACGAGGCGATTCGCATCCCCGCTTGACGAGCGGTCGCCGGCGCATCAGCCTCTGCGCCTGGCCCTGAACGAGCGCCGAACCGATGAACCGCAACGACTTGCGTCGCCTCGACCTGAATTTGTTGATCGTCTTCGAGACGCTGATGCATGAGCGCAGCGTGACCCGGGCGGCGGAAAAGCTGTTCCTCGGTCAGCCGGCGATCAGCGCCGCCCTCGCCCGCCTGCGTACATTGTTCGACGACCCGCTGTTCGTCCGCACCGGGCGCAGCATGGAGCCCACCGCCCGCGCCCAGGAAATCTTCACCCTGCTGTCGCCGGCACTGGATGCCATTTCCACCGCCGTGAGCCGGGCCGCCGAATTCGACCCCGCGACCAGCGAGGCGGTGTTCCGCATCGGCCTGTCCGACGACGTGGAGTTCGCGCTGTTGCCGCTCTTGTTGCGCCGGCTGCGCGCCGAGGCGCCTGGCGTCGTGCTGGTGGTGCGGCGCGCCAACTACCTGTTGATGCCGAACCTGCTGGCCTCGGGTGAAATCTCGGTCGGAGTGAGCTACACCGATGAACTGCCCGCCAACGCCAAGCGCAAGACCCTGCGCCGCAGCAAGGCCAAGCTGCTGCGCGCCGATTCGGTACCCGGCCCCCTGAGCCTGGACGACTATTGCGCCCGCCCCCATGCCCTGGTGTCCTTCGCCGGGGACTTGAACGGCTTCATCGACGAAGAACTGGCGGCCCTGGGCCGTACCCGCAAGGTAGTGCTGGCGGTGCCCCAGTTCAACGGGCTGGGCACCCTGCTGGCGGAAACGGACCTGGTGGCGGTGGTACCCGACTACACCGCCGCCGCCCTCACCGCCGCTGGCGGTCTACGGGCCGAGGACCCGCCTTTCGAGACCCGCTCTTTCGAACTGTCCATGGCCTGGCGCGGCGCCCAGGACAACGACCCCGCCGAGCGCTGGCTGCGTTCGCGCATCCAAATGTTTGTCGGCGACCCCGATAGCCTGCTCTGACCTTCCGCCTCGGTTCATGACGGGGGCAACCGCTTCGCTATCACTGTGGCTGATAGTCATTTTCGCATCGTTCGATTCGCCGCCCGCCGCCCCCGAGCAGCAGACTCCGCTTCACTAAAACACGACTGGCGGAGCACAGCATGGAACGGTCATTTCATTTTTTCCGGCATTTTCCCCTGACGCTGGCGGCGGTTCTGGTTCTCTCGGCATGCGGCAAGGCACCCGAGACCACCGCGACGAAACCCCCGCCCCAGGTCAGCGTGGCCGAAGTGATCGAGCAACCGATCAACGAATGGGATGAATTCACCGGTCGCCTGGAAGCCCCGGAAACGGTGGATATCCGCCCCCGGGTCTCCGGCTTCATCGACCGCGTGGCGTTCACCGAGGGCGCCCTGGTGAAGAAGGGCGACCTGTTGTTCCAGATCGACCCACGCCCCTTCGAGGCGGAGGTCAAGCGCCTCGAAGCCCAGTTGCAGCAGGCCCGCGCCAACCTCAAGCGCACCGACAGCGAAGCCGTGCGCGGCGAACGCCTGCGGCAGAGCAACGCCATTTCCGCCGAGTTGGCGGATGCCCGGGTCAGCGCCGCCGCCGAGGCCCGCGCCGCCGTGGCGGCGACCCAGGCGCAACTGGACGCGGCACGGCTCAATCTCTCCTTCACCCAGGTCACCGCGCCCATCGCCGGGCGGGTCAGCCGCGCCGAGGTCACCGCCGGCAACCTGGTGAACGCCGGGGAAAGCCGGCTCACCTCTGTGGTGTCCACGGACCGCATATACGCCTATTTCGATGCCGACGAGCGCGTTTTCCTGAAGTACACGGAACAGGCCCACCAAGGCGGCGCCGACGCCCGCGAGGCGGCGCCGGTCTACCTGGGCCTGAGCAACGAAGAAGGCATGCCGCATCTGGGCCGGCTGGACTTCCTCGATAACCAGGTGAACCCCCAGACCGGCACCATCCGCGGCCGCGCGGTGTTCGACAACCGCGACGGGCGCTTCACCCCGGGCCTCTACGCCCGTCTCAAGCTGGTGGAAGGCCGGACCTACGACGCGATGTTGATCAAGGACCAGGCGGTGGGTACCGACCTGGGCAAGAAGTTCGTCCTGGTGCTGGGCGAGGACGGCAAGCTGGTCTACCGAGCCATCGAGCTGGGGCCCAAGCTGGAAGGTCTGCGCATCGTCCGCAGCGGCCTGGCGCGGGGCGAGAAGATCGTCGTCAACGGCCTGCAACGGGCGCGCCCCGGCATGCCGGTGGATGCCCGGAGCGTCGAGATGGCCGATGCCGAGACCCTCGCCACCCTGCGCCAGCAGCGTCAGCAGGCCGGCGAGATGCGCGTCGCCCGGCGCAACGCCGAGGGCAACCCCGGTAGCTGACCCTCGCTTCTTTCCGTACCGGCGCGCCCGTCGCGCCGCCCGCTTCTTCGTTTCCCCGGAACGTCGCCATGAATTTTTCCCAGTTTTTCATCCGCCGGCCGATCTTCGCCGCGGTGCTGTCGCTGATCATCCTGATCGGCGGCGCGATCTCGCTGTTCCAGCTTCCCATCAGCGAGTACCCGGAGGTGGTACCGCCTACCGTGGTGGTCCGCGCCACCTTCCCCGGCGCCAACCCCAAGGTGATCGGCGAGACCGTCGCCGCGCCGCTGGAGCAGGCCATCAACGGCGTCGAGCACATGCTCTACATGTCGTCCCAGGCCACCGCCGACGGCAAGATGACCCTCACCGTGACCTTCGCCCTGGGCACCGACCTGGACACCGCCCAGGTGCAGGTGCAGAACCGGGTCACCCGTACCCTGCCCAAGCTGCCCGAGGAAGTGCAGCGCCTCGGGGTGACCGCCGACAAGGCTTCGCCCGACCTCACCATGGTGGTGCACCTGACCTCGCCGGATAACCGCTACGACATGCTCTACCTGTCCAACTACGCCATTCTCAACGTCAAGGACGAGTTGGCGCGGCTGGACGGCATCGGCGACGTGCAGTTGTTCGGCATGGGCGACTACTCCCTGCGGGTATGGCTCGACCCCGACAAGGTCGCCTCGCGCAACCTCACCGCCAGCGACGTGGTGGCGGCGATCCGCGAGCAGAACCGCCAGGTGGCCGCCGGCGCCCTCGGTGCCCCGCCCGCCCCTGGCGCCACCAGCTTCCAGTTGTCCATCAACACTCAGGGCCGCCTGGTCACCGAGGAAGAATTCGAGAATATCGTGGTCCGCGCCGGCGCCAACGGCGAGATCACCCGCCTGCGGGACATCGCGCGGATCGAGCTGGGCTCCAGCCAGTACGCCCTGCGCTCGCTGCTGGACAACAACCCGGCGGTGGCGATGCCGATCTTCCAGCGCCCCGGCTCGAACGCCATCGAGATCTCCGACCAGGTGCGAGCGAAGATGGCCGAGCTCAAGCGCGCCTTCCCCGAGGGCATGGACTACTCCATCGTCTACGACCCGACCGTCTTCGTCCGCGGCTCCATCGAGGCGGTGGTGCACACCCTGTTCGAAGCGATCCTGCTGGTGGTGCTGGTGGTGGTGCTGTTCCTGCAGACCTGGCGCGCCTCGATCATTCCCCTGGCCGCCGTGCCGGTGTCGCTGATCGGCACCTTCGCGGTGATGCACATGCTCGGTTTCTCCCTCAACGCGCTGTCGCTGTTCGGCCTGGTGCTGGCCATCGGCATCGTGGTGGACGACGCCATCGTGGTGGTGGAGAACGTCGAGCGGAACATCGGCCTGGGTCTTAATCCGGTCGCCGCCACCCGCCAGGCCATGAAGGAAGTGACCGGCCCGATCATCGCCACCGCCCTGGTGCTCTGCGCCGTGTTCATCCCCACCGCGTTCATTTCCGGGCTGACCGGGCGCTTCTACCAACAGTTCGCCTTGACCATCGCCATCTCCACGGTGATCTCCGCGTTCAACTCCCTGACCCTGTCGCCGGCTTTGGCCGCCACCCTGCTCAAGGGCCACGACCAGCCCCGGGACCGTTTCTCGCGGGTACTCGACCGGCTGTTCGGCGGCTGGCTGTTCCGCCCCTTCAACCGCTTCTTCGAGCGCGCCAGCCATGGCTACGTCGGTACCGTGCGGCGGGTGCTGCGGGGCAGCTCCATCGCCCTGGTGGTCTACGCCGGCTTGATGGGCCTGACCTGGCTGGGCTTCTCCAGCACCCCCACCGGCTTCGTGCCGCCCCAGGACAAGCAGTACCTGGTGGCCTTCGCCCAGTTGCCGGACGCCGCCACCCTGGACCGCAGCGAAGCGGTGATCAAGGACATGTCGGCCCGCGCGCTGAAGCACCCGGGCGTCGAAAGCACCGTGGCGTTCCCCGGCCTGTCCATCAACGGGTTCACCAACAGCCCCAACAGCGGCATCGTCTTCGTCACCCTCGACCCGTTCGAGCAGCGCCGCGATCCGTCGCTGTCCGCCGGGGCCATCGCGGCGGAGCTGAACCAGGAATTCGCCGGCATCCAGGACGCCTTCATCGCCATCTTCCCGCCGCCTCCGGTGATGGGCCTGGGCACCATCGGCGGCTTCCGCGTGCAGGTGGAGGATCGCGGCAACCTCGGCTACGAAGAACTCTATGCCCAAGTGCAGAACATCATCGCCAAGAGCCGCGAGGTGCCGGAACTGGCCGGGCTGTTCTCCAGCTTTCAGGTGAACGTGCCGCAGATCGACGCCGACATCGACCGGGAGAAGGCCAAAACCCATGGGGTGGCCATCGACGATATCTTCTCCACCCTGCAGATCTACCTGGGCTCGCTGTACGCCAACGACTTCAACCGCTTCGGCCGCACCTACCAGGTGAACGTCCAGGCCGACCAGCGCTTCCGTCTCGATGCCGAGCAGATCGGTCGGCTCAAGGTGCGCAACAACCGGGGCGAAATGGTGCCGCTGTCCACCTTCGTCAAGGTCGCCGACAGCGCCGGCCCGGACCGGGTGATGCACTACAACGGCTTCATCACCGCCGAGATCAATGGCGCGCCGGCGCCGGGCTACAGCTCGGGCCAGGCCGAGGCGGCCATGGCGCGGCTGCTGGAACAGGAACTGCCCAACGGCATGAGCTACGAGTGGACCGAGCTGACCTACCAGCAGATCCTCGCCGGTAACACCGCCCTGTTTGTCTTCCCGCTCTGCGTGCTGCTGGCCTTCCTCGTGCTGGCCGCCCAGTACGAGAGCTGGAGCCTGCCCCTGGCGGTGATCCTCATCGTGCCCATGACCCTGCTCTCGGCCATCGCCGGGGTGATCATCTCCGGCGGTGACAACAACATCTTCACCCAGATCGGCCTGATCGTCCTGGTGGGCCTGGCGTGCAAGAACGCGATCCTCATTGTCGAGTTCGCCAAGGATAAGCAACAGGAAGGACTGGACCGGGTCGCCGCGGTGCTGGAGGCCTGCCGCCTGCGGTTGCGGCCGATCCTGATGACCAGCTTCGCCTTCATCATGGGCGTGGTGCCCCTGGTGACGTCCACCGGCGCCGGCGCCGAAATGCGCCACGCCATGGGCGTCGCGGTGTTCTCCGGGATGCTCGGGGTCACCTTCTTCGGCCTGCTGCTGACCCCGGTGTTCTACGTGCTGATCCGCGCCTTCGTCGAGCGGCGCGAGGCGAAGCGGCGAGCGGTCGCCTCGACGGAGGTGCCGGCATGAACCGCGCGCGCCTCTCCGCCCTGGCCCTTGCCGTGATGTTGGCCGGCTGCGCCGTCGGCCCCGACTACCGCGCGCCGGACACCCCGCCCGCGCGTCTGGAGGCGGCGAGTGCCGCCGACTACGACCGGACCCGCTACGAAAGCCAGTGGTGGCACCAGTTCGAGGACCCGACCCTGGACCAGTTGGTGGAGAGTGCCCTGCGGGACAACCGGCAACTGCGCGTCGCCTTCGCCCGGCTGAAGGCGGCCCGGGCGATTCGCGACGACGACGCCAACGACCGCCTACCCACGGTCACCTCCCGTAGCGCGGCGGAGATCGGCAAGGCCCAGCAGCCGGGTTTCAGCGACCGCCGCGTCAACCAGGAACGCTACGACCTGGGGCTGGACATGGCCTGGGAGATCGACCTGTTCGGTCGCCTGCAACGCCGGTTGGAAGCCGCCGATGCCCAGACCGAGGCCGCCGAGGCCGATCTCTATCAGGTGCAGGTCAGTCTGATCGCCGAACTGGTCCGGGCCTACGGTGACCTGCGCGGGGCGCAACTGCGAGAGCGCATCGCCCTGGACAACCTGACGAACCAGCACGACTCCCGCGAGCTGACCGAGCGCCTGCGGGAAGCCGGCGTCGGCAGCCAGCTCGACGTGCTGCGGGCCGATGCCCGGCTGGCCGCTACCGAAGCCAGCCTGCCGCAACTGCGCAACGAACAGACCCATGCGCGCAACCGCATCGCCACCCTCCTCGGCCAGCGGCCCGAGGCGCTGACGGTGGACCTGTCGCCCCGCGCCTTGCCGGCCATCGCCAAGGCGCTGCCGGTGGGCGACCCGGGCGACCTTCTGCAACGCCGTCCGGATATCCGGGCGGCCGAGCGCCGCCTGGCCGCCGCCACCGCCGACGTGGGCGTGGCCACCGCGGACCTGTTTCCCCGAGTCAACCTGGGTGGTTTCCTCGGCTTCACCGCCGGTCGCGGCTCTCAACTGGGCGCCTCGGCCGCCCGAGCCTGGAGCGTGGCGCCGTCCCTGACCTGGGCGGCCTTCGACCTGGGCAGCGTGCGCGCCCGGCTGCGCGGCGCCCGGGCGGACGCCGAGGGCGCCCTGGCCGACTACGAGCAACGCGTGCTGCTGGCCCTGGAGGAAAGCGGCAACGCCTTCAGCGACTACGGCCAGCATCAGCAGCGGCTGCTGGCGCTGGCGCGTCAGTCCGAGGCCAGCCGCGCCGCCGCCGAACAGGCCCGGGTGCGCTACCAGGAAGGCACGGTGGATTACCTGGTGCTGCTGGACGCCGAGCGGGAACGCCTGGCGGCGGAAGACGCCCAGGCCCAGGCCGAGGTTCAGCTCTACCAGGGCATCGTCGCCATCTACAAGGCGCTCGGCGGCGGCTGGCAGCCCCGGGCCTGACCGTCCCTCCCTGGGGCTGGTACCCATGCCGGCCCTTTCCCGTCCCCGCGGCTTCGCTCCTTGGCCGCGGGGCTTTTTTTTCGCCGCCCGGCGACGGCGGGCTGGCCCGGCGCATTCCGGTCCATTATCGTTCCGCCCTTTCCGGAACGTCCGCCCGTCTCTCAAGCGCTCCGCCCTGCTCTACCAGGGCCTGTTCCTGCTGCTGGCCAGCTACGGTGTCCTGTACTTCTCCTACAAGTACTACCTGCCCTGGTTCGGTGGCGACGATTTCGCCGAGTACTACAAGATGTACCTGGCGCCCCTGGACAGCCGGCAAGCCCAGGCGCCCTTCGTTTACCGGCAATTGGGCGCGCTGATCACCTCGCTGATCCACAAGGCGGGCCTTTACTACCCCAGCCGCATCGCCTTCATCGACCCGGCCTACGACCAGCGGGTTTTCTTCGCCGCCCTGTTCTCCAACTACCTGGCGCTGCTGGCGAGCGCGGTGAGTGTCTGCATGACCCTGAACCGCCTCACCCAGGGCCGGCTGCTGTTCGCCCCGCTGATGGGCGGGCTGCTTCCTTCTACAGCCAGCAGGCGGTGGTGACCGGCCTGGCCGAGGGCTGGGCCTGGTCCCTGGTGGCGGTCATCTTCCACGCCTACGTGGCCCGCCACTGGGCGGTGGTGCCGCTGCTGTGTCTGTCGATCCTGCAACGGGAAACCATTCCGCTGGCCTTTCTCCTACTGGCCGCCCTCGATTTCCTGGGTCACCGGAAAACCGGCTCGCCCCCGCGCTTCCTGGTCATGACGATGGCGGCCTCGGCCCTGGCCTTCCTCGCCTACCTGGCCCTGCGCGGCTGGTGGCTACCCGTGTCCGGCAACGAGAACCAGATGAATCCCTCCACCTTCCTCGCCCGCCTGATGGCGAGCTTTCCCCTGAGCAAGGAACTGATCTTCCAGGGCTTGCTGGCGCAGAACACCTATTTCATCCTGCTGGCCAGCGTCGCGTTCGGCGCCTGGGTCAATCGGGGCGGCGCGCCGGAGCCGGGACGCCCGTGGGCCTCCGGGGTGCTCCAGGCCAGCGCGATCCTCATCGTGCTGCAGGGGCTTGGCCTCGCGACCGGGATCGGCAACAGCATCGGCCGCATCGGCGCCGTCGTCACACCGATCCTCTCGGTCTATGCCATCCTGCAACTGGTTCGCCTGGAGCAGGCCCTGACGCCGGCCCGGGCGCGCCCGTAGCGGACCGGATGTCCGGCCGCGCGCGGACACGCGGGTTTCCGAATGACCGGCGGATCGCGGATAATCGCCGCCCCGCTGACGGGGCGTCCGCCGATGCCCCGGCTTCGCCCATTCGATAGCTGCGCGCGCCGCCTCGCGTCCCCGGACCCGGAGCGATTCCACCGTTTCAGAAGAAAAGGACACGGTCCATGTTCAAGTCATTCATCGCGGTTGCTTCCTGCGTCCTGGCCCTGGCCTCGGCCTCCCTCTCGGCCGCCGAGACCACCCCCATCGTCATCAAGTTCTCCCACGTCGTCGCCGACGACACGCCCAAGGGCCAAGGCGCGCGGCTGTTCCAGAAACTGGTGGAGCAACGGCTTGGCGACCAGGTGAAGGTGGAGGTCTACCCCAACTCCACCCTGTTCGGCGACGCCAACGAGCTGGAGGCGTTGCAAAAGAACGAGGTGCAGTTGCTCGCGCCCTCCCTGGCCAAGTTCGAGCGCTACACCAAACAGCTCGAAGTGTTCGACCTGCCGTTCCTGTTCGACGACCTGGAGGCCGTCAGCCGCTTCCAGAAGCGGGCCAAGGGCCGCCAGCTGCTGCGCTCCATGGAAAGCAACAACATCGTCGGCCTGGCCTACTGGCACAACGGCATGCGCCAGTTCTCCGGCCCCCGCGCCCTGCGCTCGCCCAAGGACGCCGAGGGCCTGTCGTTCCGCATCCAGCCGTCCGAAGTCATCGAGGCCCAGTTCGCCCAGGTCGGCGCGACCCCGGTGCGGATCCCCTTCGACGAGACCCTCGCCGCGTTGCAGAGCGGCAAGGTGCAGGCCAGCGAGAACACCTGGTCGAACCTCTACAGCCAGAAGCTCTATACCGCCCAGTCGGTCATCACCGAGTCCAACCACGGCGCGCTGGACTACATGCTGGTGAGCAACCCGCGCTTCTGGTACGGCATTCCCCATGCCACCCGCACCCAGTTGGAGGCGATCATCGACGAGGTAACCTTCGCCGTGAACAATGCCGCCGCCGAACAGAACCGCGCCGACCGCGAGCGTATCCTCGCCACCGGCAAGACCCAGGTGGTGGCCCTCAGCCCCGAGGAGCGCCAGGCCTGGCGCGAGGCCATGGCACCGGTGTGGAAACGGTTCGAGGCGAACATCGGCGAGGACATCATCAAGGCCGCGCAGATCGTCAATCGCAAGAAGTGAGGCACACCGCCGGCGCGGACGACGCGCCGGGCGGAGCGCCGGAAGACAGGGCCGCGACGCGGCCCTTTTTCATGCCGGGGGAAACGTCTCAGGGGCCCGGCGTGGCGCGGGAGGCGTCTCGCAGCACCGGGCGCTCCAATTCCTCCGGCCGCCAGCCGCCACCCAGGGCGGCGATCAGCTTGACGCTGGCGGTCAGGCGATTGCCGTCGAGGGTGAGCAAGGTGCGTTCGTTGTTCAGGGTGCTGGTCTGCAGCGACACCACGCTGTTGTAATCCACGGTGCCCGCCTTGTACTGGTTCTCGATCAACCGCAGGGACTCCCGGGCGGCTTCCAGGGCTTCCTCTTGCACCTGCCGCTCGCGCTCGAACACCGCCAGTTGCACCAGGTAGTCCTCCACCTCGCGGAAGCCGTCCAGCACCGCTTGGCGATAGGTGGCCACGGTCTGGTCGTAGCTCGCTTCCGCCTGTTCCACCCGGGAACGGATCAACCCGCCATCGAACAACGTCAGGGCGAAGGCCGGGCCGATGGACCAGAAGCGGTTCGGCGCGCTGATCCAGTCGTTGAGGCTGCCACTGCGATAGCCGCCGCTGGCGGACAGGGTGAGGTCGGGATAGTAGGCCGCCTTCGCCACGCCGATGGCGGCGTTGGCGCTCATCACCCGCCGCTCGGCGGCGGCGATGTCCGGCCGCCGCTCCAGCAGGGCGCTGGGCACTCCGGCCGGTACCGCCGGCGGGACCGGCACCCGCTCCTGGGCCGCCAGGTCGAAACTCGACGGAGCCACCCCTAGCAGGACCGCGATGGCGTGTTCGAGCTGGGCGCGCTGGTAGTCCAAGTCGATGGACTGGGCCTCGGTGCTCTTCAACTGGGTCCGCGCCTGGGCCACGTCGGACTTCGGCACGATGCCGGCGCGGTACTGGTTCTCGGTGAGCCGCAAGGCCTTGGCGTAGGCGTCCATGGTGGAGACCAGCAGGCGCTTCTGGGCATCCAGTACCCGCACTTGCAGATAGTTCTGCACCAGTTCCGATTGCAGGCTCAGGCGGGTGGCCGCCAGGTCGGCGGCGCTGGCCTGCATGCTGGCGCGGTCCGACTCCAGTTGCCGGCGCAGCTTGCCCCACAGGTCCAGTTCCCAGCTCACCGACAGGTTGGCGTTGTAGCTCTTGGAGACGCTGGAGCCGCCGCTGCTGTAGGTACGGCCGTCGCCCAGCTCGACACCGCCGCCGCTCCCGTTCTGCCCGGCGCGGGTGACCCCGGCATTGGCGCCCAGGGTCGGGAAGAACGCCGCGCGGGCGCCGCTGGCCAGGGCCCGGGCCTGACGGTACTGGGCCTCGGCGGCCGCCAGGCTCTGGTTGTTGGCGTTCAGCCGGGCCACCAGATCGTCCAGCACCGGGTCGCCGTAGAGCCGCCACCAATCGCCCCGGGACAAGGCATCGGCGGGGTCGGCGGCCTTCCAGCCCTCGGCCGCCTTGAACACCACGGCCGGCGCGCTGCGCGGGCGCTGGTAGTCGGGCCCCACGGCGCAGGCGGACAAGGCCGCCAGGGCCACGACCAGGACCAGCGGCCGCCAAGGTCCGCGAAGCGACGGGACGAACGAGGAAACGAGCGGGGCGGCGGGTTGCGACACGGTCTCTCCAGGGAGCGGGCTCATAACGGGGTATCCAGGGCGGCGTCGCTGCGCACGCCACGCCAGCGGTTGACGCGGTGCCGCAGCCGATCCAGGTACAGGTAGACCACCGGCGTGGTGTAGAGGGTCAGCACTTGGCTGAGGATCAGCCCGCCGACGATGCTCAGGCCCAGGGGCTGGCGCATTTCCGCGCCCTCGGCGCCACCGATGAGCAGCGGCAAGGCCCCGAGGATCGCCGCCAGGGTGGTCATCAGAATCGGCCGGAAGCGCAACAGGCAGGCCTGGCGGATCGACTCCACCGGCGACAGCCCGTCCTGGCGCTCCAGTTGCAGGGCCAGATCGATCATCAGGATGGCGTTCTTCTTGACGATGCCGATCAGCAGGAACAGCCCTAGCAAGGAGATCAGGCTGAATTCCTGGCCGGTGAGCAGAATCGCCAGCAGCGCGCCGACCCCGGCCGACGGCAGGGTCGAGAGGATGGTCAGGGGATGGATGTAGCTCTCGTAGAGGATGCCCAGGACGATGTACACCATCACCAGGGCCGCCAGGATCATCCAGGGCTGGCTCTTCTGGGCGGACTGGAACATGTCGCCGCTGCCGCCCATGCGTCCCTGCACCTCGGTGGGCATGCCGATCGCCGCCACCGCCCGGTCGATGGCGCGGGTCGCCTGGTCGAGGCTGACGCCCGGGGCCAGGTCGAAGGAAATGCTTTCCGAGGCGAACAACCCTTCGTGGCTGACCCGGTCTTCCTGCAGGCTGCGCTCATAATGGGCGAAGGCCGAGAGCGGCACGCGCTTGCCATCGCCGGTGATCACCTGGACTTGGTCCAGCACCTCCGGGTTCTGAGCGAAGGCCGGGTCCACCTCCATCACCACCCGATACTGGTTGAGGCTTTCGTAGATGGTGGAGATCTGCCGCTGACTGAAGGCGTTGTTCAGCAGGGTGGTCACGGTGCTCATCTCCACCCCCAGGCGGCGGGCGGCGTCGCGGTCGACCTTCAGGCTGACCTGCTGCGCGCCGCCGCCCTCGTTGGCGTCGATGGCGGTGAGTTCCGGCAACCCCTTGAGGGCCTGAGTCAACCGGGGCAGCCAGGTGCGCAGGTCCGCCAGGTCGCCAGCCAGCAAGGTGTACTCGTACTGCGAGCTGCGCTGCTCGCGGCCACCGAACATCAGGTCCTGGTCGGCCATCAGGAACAGTTGGCCACCCGGCACCTGGGGCAGGTTGGCGCGGATGCGCTCCAGTACCTGCTGGGCCGAAGCCTTGCGCTCCGCCACGCTTTTCAGGCGAACGATCATGAAGGCGTTGTTGATGCCGCCATTGCCGCCAATGAAGCCCGCCACGCTGGCCACCGCCGGGTCGGCCAGCACCGCGCGGCGGAATACTTCCATCTTCGGCTGCATCACTTGGAACGACAGGCCGTCGTCGCCACGGATGAAGCCCATGAGCTGGCCGGTGTCCTGGGACGGCAGGAAGGTCTTCGGCACCCAGACGTACAGCCCGACGTTGAGCACCACGGTGGCGATCAGGCTGGCCAGGGTGATGCGTGGGTGGCGCAGCGCCCAGCCCAGGGAGCGGTCGTAGCCCGCCACCAGCCGCCCGTGCAGGCGATGACTCCAGCGTTGCAGGCGGTTGTCCCGGGGCCCGTGGGGCTTGAGCCAGCGGGCGCAGAGCATCGGCGTGAGGGTCAGGGAGATCAGCAGCGACACCAGGATCGCCGCCGCCAGGGTGATGGCGAACTCGCGGAACAACTGACTGACGATGCCGCCCATGAACAGGATCGACACGAACACCACCACCAGGGACAGGTTCATCGACAGCAGGGTGAAGCCCACTTCCCGGGTGCCCTTGTAGGCGGCGCGCAGGGGCGTCTCGCCGTCATCGATGTGCCGGGCGATGTTCTCCAGCACCACGATGGCGTCGTCCACCACCAGCCCGGCGGCCAGAATCAGCGCCATCAGCGACAGCACGTTGAGGGAAAAGCCGAACAGGTACATCACGGCGAAGCTGCCCACCAGCGACACCGGCACCGCCAGGGCCGGGATCATCGAGCTGCGCAGGCTGCCAAGGAACAGGAACACCAGGCCGATCACCAGCGCCACGGCGATCACCAGGGTGCGCTCCGCCTCGTGCAGGGTGGCGCGGATCACCGGCGAGCGGTCCATCGCCACGTCCAGCTCGGCGCTGCCCGGCAGCACCGCGCGCAGGGTCGGCAACTGGTCGCGGATGCCCCGCGTGGTCTCGATGATGTTGGCGCCGGCCTGGCGGTTGACCACCAGCAGCACCGCCGCCTCGTCGTTGAAGAACCCGCTGTTGTAGCGGTCCTCGACGCTGTCGCTCACCTGGGCCACATCCCCCAGGCGCACGGTGGCGCCGTCCCGGTAGCGGATGATCAGGGGTTCGTAGTCGGCCGCCTTGCGCAACTGGTCGTTGGCCTGCACCTGCCATTGGCGCTCGGCGTCCTCGACGAAACCCTTGGGCCGGCGCTGGTTCGCTTGGGCGATGGTGGTGCGTACCTCGTCCAGGGTGATGCCGTACTGCTCCAGTTGCTTGGGCCGCAGTTGCACCCGCACCGCCGGCAGCGAACTGCCGCCGATCTGCACCTCGCCGACGCCGCTGACCTGGGACAGTTTCTGTGCCACCAGGGTCGAGGCCAGGTCGTAGAGCTGGCTCTTGTCCAGCACCGAGGACGTCAGGGAGAGCACCATGATCGGCGCCTGGGAGGGGTTCACCTTGCGGTAGGTGGGCATGCTGCGCATGCCGCTGGGCAACAGGTTGCGCGAGGCGTTGATCGCCGCCTGCACGTCCCGGGCGGCGCCGTTGATGTCCCGGTCCAGTTCGAACTGCACGATGATCCGCGTCGAGCCCTGGCTGGTGCGGCTGGTCATCTGGCTGATCCCGGCGATGCTGCCCAGGGCGCGCTCCAGGGGCGTGGCCACGGTGGCGGCCATCACCTCGGGGCTGGCGCCGGGCAGGTTGGCCTGGACCGTGATGGTGGGGAAGTCCATCTCCGGCAAGGGCGCCACCGGCATCAGCTTGAAGCTCATGCCGCCCAGCAGGAGGATCGCCAGGCTCAACAGCAGGGTCGCCACCGGCCGGGCGATGAACGGCGCCGACAGGTTCACCGCCGCGCCTCCGCCGGTCTCGCTCCGGTCCTCATGCCGGCAGGTCCAGGGGGCGACGACGGCGCCAACGGGTGGCCAGGCGGTCGAAGGCCAGGTAGATCACCGGCGTGGTGAACAGGGTCAGCACCTGGCTGGCCAGCAGGCCGCCCACCATCACCAGGCCCAGGGGCTGGCGCAGCTCCGCGCCGGAGCCGCTGGCGAACATCAGCGGAATGGCGCCGAACAGCGCCGCCAGGGTGGTCATCAGGATCGGCCGGAAGCGCAGCATCGCGGCGCGGTAGATCGCGTCCCGCGGGTTCATGCCCTGGCCGCGCTCCGCCTCCAAGGCGAAGTCGATCATCATGATCGCGTTCTTCTTGACGATGCCGATCAGCAGGATGATGCCGATGATGGCGATCAGCCCCAGGTCGTTGCCCGACAGCAGCAGCGCCAGCAGCGCCCCCACCGCCGCCGAAGGCAAGGTGGAAAGGATGGTCACCGGGTGCACGTAGCTCTCGTAGAGCACCCCCAGCACGATGTACATGGTCACCACCGCCGCCAGCACCAGCCAGAGGGTGCTGGACAGAGAGGCGCGGAATGCCTCGGCGGCGCCCTGGAAGCGGGTCTGGATGCCCTCGGGCAGGCCGAGGTCGCGCTGGGCCTGCTCGATGATCCCCACCGCCTGGCCGAGGGACACGCCCGGGGCGAGGTTGAACGACAAGGCCACCGCCGGGAACTGCCCGACATGGTTGATCAGCAGTCGCGCCGGGCGCTCCTCGATGCGCGCCAGGCTGGACAGGCGCACCGGTTTGCCGTCCGGGGTGGGCACGTAGACCTGCTCCAGGGCCTGGGGCCCCAGGCGGCTGCCTGACTGGGCCTCCAGCACCACGCGGTACTGGCTGGCCTGGGTGAAGATGGTGGAGACCTGCCGCTGGCCGAAGGCGTCGTACAGCGCCTCGGTGATCGCGGACACGCTGACTCCCAGGCGTGAGGCGGCGTCCCGGTCGATCTCCAGGTAGGTCTGCAGCCCCTGCCCTTGCAGGTCGCTGTTGACGTCGGTGAGCGCCGGTTGCTGGCGCAGCGCCTCCACCAGTTTCGGCGTCCATTCGTCGAGAAGCGCCGAGTCCGGCGACTCCATCGTGAACTGGTACTGGGTGCGGCTGACCCGGTCCTCGATGGTCAGGTCCTGCACCGGTTGCAGGTACAGGCGGATGCCCGGCAGCTTCGCCAGCTCCGGCCGCAACCGCTCGATCACCTCGGTGGCGCTGGCGTCGCGCTCGCCGTGGGGCTTGAGGTTGATCAGCAGGCGACCGCTGTTGAGGGTGACGTTGTCGCCGTCCACGCCGATGTAGGAGGTCAGGCTGGCCACCGCCGGGTCGGCCAGGATCACCGAGGCCAGGCGCTGCTGGCGTTCGCTCATGGCGGCGAAGGAAATCGACTGGGGCGCTTCGGAAATGCCTTGGAGGGTGCCGGTGTCCTGCACCGGGAAGAAGCCCTTGGGCACCGCCAGGTACAGCAGCACGGTAAGCCCCAGGGTGGCCGCCGCGATCAACAGGGTGAAGGGCTGGTGCCGCAGTACCCATTCCAGCCAGCGGCCGTAGCCGGTCACCAGGCGCTCCAGCCATACCGGCTGGTGCTCCCGGGCGGTCTCCGGCCGCAGCAGGCGGGCGCACATCATCGGCGTCAGGGTCAAAGAGATCGCCAGCGAGATCAGGATCGCCACCGCCAGGGTGATGGCGAATTCGCGGAACAGCCGGCCCACCACGTCCTGCATGAACAGCAGCGGGATCAGCACGGCGATCAGGGAGAAGGTCAGGGAGATCAGGGTGAAGCCGATCTGCCGCGCGCCCTTGAGGGCCGCCTGCAACGGCGTGTCGCCCTCCTCCAGGTGCCGCGCGATGTTCTCCAGCATGACGATGGCGTCGTCCACCACGAAGCCGGTGGCGACGGTCAGGGCCATCAGGGTCAGGTTGTTCAGGGAGAAGCCGGCCAGGTACATCACGCCGAAGGTGCCCACCAGGGACAACGGCACGGCGATGGACGGGATCAGGGTAGCGGACAGCTTGCGCAGGAACACGAAGGTGACCATCACCACCAGCGCCACCGCCAGGAACAGCTCGTGCTGCACGTCGGTGACCGCCGCGCGGATGGTCTGGGTGCGGTCGGTGAGGATCGTCACCTCGAGCCCCGCCGGCAGGCTGGCGCGCAGTTGCGGCAGCAGCGCCTGGACCCGCTGCACCACCTCGATGACGTTGGCGCCCGGCTGGCGCTGGATGTTCAACAGCACCGCGCCGCTGCGATTGGCCCAGGCGGCCAGGCGCTCGTTCTCGGCGCCCGCGACGATGGTGGCGACATCCTTCAGGCGCAGGGGCGAGCCGTTGCGGTAGGCGAGGATCAGCTCGGCGTACTCCGCCGGGGTCTTCAACTGGTCGTTGGCGTCCAGCATCGAGGTGCGGGTCGGGCCGTCGAAGTTGCCCTTGGGCTGGTTGACGTTGGCCGCGGTGATCAGGGTGCGCACGTCGGACAGCGACAGGCCGTAGGCCGCCAGGGCCTCCGGGTCGGCCTGGACGCGCACCGCCGGGCGTTGGCCGCCGGCGATGCTGACCATGCCGACCCCGGCGATCTGCGACAGCTTCTGCGCCATGCGGGTGTCGGTGAGGTCGTGCAGTTCCGGCAACGGCAGGCTCGCCGAGGTCACCGCCAGGGTCAGCACCGGGGTGTCGGCGGGGTTGACCTTGTTGTACACCGGCGGCGCCGGCAGATCGGTTGGCAGCAGGTTGCTGGCCGCGTTGATCGCCGCCTGCACTTCCTGCTCGGCCACGTCCAGCTCGATCTCCAGGCTGAAGCGCAGGGTGATCACCGAGGCGCCGCCGGAACTGGAGGACGCCATCTGCTGCAGGCCCGGCATCTGGCCGAACTGGCGCTCGAGGGGCGCCGTCACCGCGCTGGTCATGACCTCGGGGCTGGCCCCCGGGTAGAGGGTCATGACCCGGATGGTCGGGTAATCCACCTGGGGCAGCGCCGCCACCGGCAGCAGCCGGTAGGCGATCAGGCCGGCCAGGAGGATCGCCACCATGGTCAAGGTGGTGGCGACCGGGCGCAGAATGAAAACGCGGGAAATATCCATCAACCATTGAGCCCGGAACGCTTGCGAGGCACCCGTCCCTCTTCGGTCGGCGCCTGGGCGGCGGGCGCGGAAATCCCGTCCACCACCTCGACCTCGGCGCCTTCGCGCAACCGGTCGGTTCCCTCCAGCACCACCCGCTCGCCCGCCTGCAGGCCACCGCGCACCACGGTGCGCTCGCCGTCGGCGGGGCCGGTTTCCAAGGTGCGCAATTGCACCTTGTTGTCCGCCCCGACCACATAGACAAAGGTACCCCGGGCGCCTACCTGCACCGCCGCCGAAGGGATCAGGATGGCGCCGGCGAGCACATCGGCGCGCAGATGGACATTGACGAATTGGTTGGGGAACAGGACTTCGTCCTGGTTTTCGAAGCGCGCCTTGAATTTCAGGGTGCCGGTGCTGCTGTCGATCTGGTTGTCCACGCTCTGCAACACGCCGCTGGCCAGTTGCTTACGGTCGCCGCGGTCCCAGGCCTCGACGCTCAGGGTATCGCCGCTGCGGACCCGCTCCAGCACCGCCGGCAGGTCGCCCTCCGGCAGGGTGAAGGCCACGGAGAGGGGTTGGGTCTGGGTGATCACGACCAGGGCGGTGCTGTCGTTGGCCGCCACCAGGTTGCCCTGATCCAGTTGGCGCAGGCCCAGGCGCCCCGAGATGGGCGCGCGGATCTGGCTGTATTGCAGGTTCAGGCGAGCCTCGGCCACCGCCGCCTGGTTCGCCTTCAGCGTGCCCTGGTATTGGCGCAGCAGGGCTTCCTGGGTATCCAGGGTCTGCTTGGCGATGCTGTCCTCGGCGTACAGGCCCTTGTAGCGGGCCAGATCGATCTCGGCATTCTTCAACTGCGCCTGGTTCTGCGCCAGAGTGCCCTCGGCCTGTTGCAAGGCCACCTCGTAGGGACGCGGGTCGATCACCGCCAGCAGGTCGCCGGCCTTGACCCGTTGGCCCTCCTCGAAGAGCACCTTGACCAGCTCGCCCGCCACGCGGCTGCGCACGTTGACGGTGTTGAGGGCGGTTACCGTGCCCAAGGCCTTGTAGTAGACCGGGAAGTCGCCCTGGACGGCGGTGGCCACGCGCACCGGTACCGGCCCGCCGAAGTTGCCGAAGCCCGCCCGGCCCACCGGCGCCTGGGGCTTGCCGTGGGGCCAGAACCACCAGGCCAGCGCGCCGGCCAGCACCAGCAGGACACCGAACAGCAGCCAGCGGCGAGAAAGACGGGGGGCGGAACGCGGGCTTGAATCGGACATGAGGCGACATCACTTCGGGGGGAGCGTGAACGATAAGGATTCCGCTTCTTCAAGCAAAGCTTGAACGCTGGGCTTTACCTACCTTTTACTGACGCCAAGCCTATGACAGGCAAGAAAAAAATCGGAAGAAGGCAACCGGCTGGAATCGTTGCGAGGTGTGTGGAGCGAAAGCCGGCGGCGCCTTGCGCGCCACCGGGGGACGCCGCCTGACGCGTCGGCTTACTTCAACGCCGCGGTGGCCGCCTCGTAGTTCGGCTCCTCGCCGATCTCCGCGACCAGTTCGCTGTGCAGCACCTTGTCCTGCTCGTCCAGCACCACCACCGCGCGGGCGGCGATGCCGGCCAGCGGGCCGCTGGCGATGGCCACGCCGTAATCCTGAAGGAATTGGCGGCCACGCATGGTGGACAGGTTGACCACGTTGTCCAGACCCTCGGCACCGCAGAAGCGCGCCTGGGCGAACGGCAGGTCGGCGGAAATGCACAGCACCACGGTATTGGCGAGCTGGCTGGTGCGGGCGTTGAAGGTGCGGACCGAGGTGGCGCAGGTGGGGGTGTCGACGCTGGGGAAGATGTTCAAGACCTTGCGCTTGCCGGCGAACGCCGACAGCGACACGTCGCTCAGGTCGGCGCCCACCAGGGTAAAGGCCGGCGCCGGCTGGCCGGGTTGCGGCAGGTGGCCGTCGACCCGCACCGGGTTGCCTTTCAGAGTCACTTGAGCCATGGGTTTCGTCCTCGGGATGTACGGTTGAAGCGCGGATTTAAGCACGCCCCGGGGTAAATTGCCCGGCGCTAGCGAAACGCGCGGCCCGTTGTCGCGACGCACACCCGCGCCCACCGCGACAACTGGCGGTGCAGGGGGCATAGGACGGTCAGCGCCAAAGGCGCGGGAGGGCCGTCTTCCAGCACCTCGCACGGTCTGCCCGCCGCCAACCGGCGGCGAGGGGTGGCGCGGCGCCTGGAACAACCGGCGCTCAGGCCAAGGCCCGGGGGTGGAGGCCCTCTCGCGCCAGGCCGGGGGTCGATCCCGCTTCGACCCGGCGCGCCGGCAGCGGCCTCGCGGTTCGGCGAGCCCCGCGAGGCCGGGCGTCCCTCATGCCCTCGCCGAGCGCCCCATGACACGGGCATCGCGCTTAGAAGTCGCGCTTGTAGAACAGGTCCAGGGAGCTGGACAGGCCGCTGGCCGCCTCCAGATAGAGGCGTTTGGTCAACTCGTAGCGCACGGCCACCACGTTGGTGGACTCCTGCAGCCCGATCCCGTAGCGCACGGTCAGGCGGTCCGACAGCCGGCCGCTGGCGCCGTCGTCGTCGAGCTGGAAGTCCTTGACCCCCAGCCGCTCGGCCAGCTCGCCGGTCAGGGAGGCGCTGCCGGACAAGCCCATGGCCAGGGCGGCCTGGCCCAGCGCGTTGTTGTCCTTGCCACTGGCCAGGGGGCGTCCCAGCACCAAGTAGGACAACGCCTGCTCCTGGCTCATGGCGGGGGTGGAGAACACCTCGGTGGTGGGGCCGTCGGCGCGACCGTTCAGACGCACCCCGGCGGTCACCTCGCCCACCTTGCGCACGGCCTCGACATCCAGGTAGGGCTGGTCCAGGGGACCGGTGAACAGCAACCGCGCCCGCTTGAGTTCAAGGCGCTGCCCGTAGGCGCGATAGCGGCCGTTCTTCAAGGCCAGTTCGCCGTGGCCGGTAAGACCGTCGGTCACTCGCAGGCGGCCGGAGAGGTCGGCGCTAAGGCCGAAGCCGGTAAACTTCAAGCGGTCCTCGCCCACCACCACCGTCACGTCCATCGCCAGGGGCGGTCCGCTCCGCTCGGGGGGCGCCGCGCCCACCACCTCCGCATCCGGGGAAACCTTCACCGCCTGGGGTGGCAACGAGCGCACGGTGATCCGGCCACGCGGCACCGCCACCTGGCCGCTCACCGCCAGGCGCCGCTCGGCCAGGCGCAGACGCAGGTCCGGCGCCACCTCCAAGTCGGCGTAGGGCTCTACCTGCACGGGCAGGCTCGCGCCCCGCAAAGCAAGATCCACGGTGGGCGCCGCGCCCCAGGCCACGGTGCCGGACAGCGAGCCGTGGCCCTGCTCGCCGGCGCGCCAGTTTCCAGTCAGGGCGGCACTCTCGCCGAGGATATGGGCATCCACCGCGAGGGCTTCCAAGCGGGTCGGCAGGGTATCGCCCGACAGGCGCCCATCGCGCAGGCGCAGGTCGCCGTCCGCCCGGGGCGCCAGCAGCGTGCCGCCGAGGGTGCCGGCCCCGTCCAAACGCCCTTCCAGGGTCTGGGCGTCGGGCAGGAAGGGCCGGAGCCAGGCCAGGTCGACCCCGTCCAGGCGGAAACGCCCGGACAACGGTTTCGCCGTCGGACGCGGATCGATACGGGCGTCCAGGTCCAGGTTGCCCAGCGAGCCGCCCCGGGCGTCGGCGCCGAACGCCACCCGCACGTCGACTTGTTGCGGTTGCAACTGGCTGTCCAAGCCGAGACGCTGATAGGGGAAATCCACCCAGCCCTGGGCATTCCTCACCCGCAGGACGCCCGGCCCCGCGCTCAGGCCGATGCGCCCCCGGGGTCCGGCCTTGGCCAGGCTCAGGTCGAGGTCGCCGTCCAGCGTGCCGCGCCAGGCCAAGTCGGCCGGCAGCCAGCGGGACAGGCTCGCCAAGGGGAAGCCCCGCAGGCGATAGCCTAGGCGGGGCTCCGGTGCCAGTCGCTGTTCGTCGGCGCACAGGCTGGCGGCGCCGGATGCCCAGCAGTGGGCACCGAAGACGAGGCGGCCGTCGGCGAAGCGCCGCAGCGGCGCCGGCTGGCGCAGGCGCCAGGCCTGCCCGCCGCCGCTCACCTCGCCCCGGGCCAGGCGTCCGTTCCAGGCGGCGCCGTCGAGGCGGCCGTCGAGGCCGGCGCTCACGGTCAGCAACGGGCCTTGCAGGTCGAGGTCCAACCGTTGCGTCCGGGTATCGCCTTGGGCGCGGGCGGTGAAGTCGCCGAGGGCGGTGCTCCCCACGGACAGCCCTTGGGCATCCAGTTGCAAGCGGCCGCGCTGACGGGCGTCCAGTTCGCCTCGCAGCGTCAGGCTGCGCAGGCGCAGGTCGCCCTGGGCGAGCCCCTGGCCATCCAGGCTCAGCCGGCCCTCGGGCGCGTCGAGGCGCCCTCCCAAGTCCAGGCGTCCGCTGGCGCGGCCGGCGAGCCCGGGCCAGAGCTGGGCCAAGCGTTCCAGGGCCAGGTCGAAGCGCCCCGTCAGGCGCGAATCGAGGGCGCCGCTGCCCCGGATGCGGTTGTCCCCCAGGCGCGCGGTCAACCCGTCCAGGGCCCAACGTGGGCCGTCGCCGGCCGCCTTCACCGTCAAGCCGGCCGGCTGCCCACGCAGGCGGCCTTGCACGTCGAGGTCGACGCGCCCCGTCAAGTGCCCGTCGGCGAGACGACCGCGGCTGTTCAGCGGCCCCGCCAGCCGGCCCGGCAGTTCGGCGACCCAGTAGGCGGGGTCGAGGTCGCGCAGGGTCAACGCGGCGTCCCAGTCCAGCGCATCGGCGAAGCCGACCCGCACCCGGCCTGCGGCGCGGCCCTGGCCCGCCGTCAGGCGCAGGTCGTCCAGGGCGACTTGGCGCGAGTCGCCCTGGAACGGGCTGGCCAGGCTGAACGGCCCCGCCGGCCCCTGCAACTCGCCCTGGAAGGTCCCGTCGTAGGCCCCGTGGGCATAGCGCAGTTCCACCTGCAGCCGGCGCAGGCTCACCGGGGGTTCGTTCACCTGGGGATACAGGCGCCGCCAGGGAAAATCCCTCCAGTCCAGGCGGGCCTCGGCGGCCAAGTCGTCCCGCCACTCCAGGCGGCCTTGGAGCGTCGCGTGGCGCGAGTCGTCCGCCGCCAGGCCGAGGCGCTCGATGAGCGCGCCCTCGGCATCGACCCGGCCTTGCAGATCGAGGGCGACCGGGCCGCCCTCCCCTGGCAGGCTGGCCTGGCCCCGGAGCCCGTAGCCCTGGGCCAGGTCGCCCCCGGCGCGGAGGGTCAGGCCGCGCAGGCGCAGGGTGTCGGGCAGACTCTCGACGGGTTTGAAGTCCTCGGCGACCAGGCGCAGTTCCGCCGGCAGGTGCTCGGCGAGCGGATGCAGCGCGCCTTCCAGGCGGGCCGCCAGGTAACCCTGACTGTCGGCGCGCAGCGCCACCCGCCCGCCCAGGTCACCCTCGGCGTCCAGCTCCACCCGCCAGGGCTTGCTGTCCACCGGCGGCAGGTTCAGCGCGCCGTGGAGGGTCAAGGGCCAGTCGCCCCGGGGCGCGATCCGGCCGTTCAGTTCCAAGGCGAGCCCGTCCCGCTGCAGGCTCAGGCGGTCGATCCGCAACCCGTCGGCCCGCCACGCGGCGCTGACGCGCAGATCGCTGAAAGCGTCCTCATCGTCCAGGCGGAAGCGGTCGAGGCGCACCGTGCCCAGTTCCAGGCTCAGCGGTAAACCCAGATCGGGCAGGCCCGGCGGGCCGGCGGACGGCGCCTGGGCGGGCGGCAGCGTCAGGGCGACCTCCGGGGCGACCAGCCGCTCGACGCAGAGGGCGGCGCGCAGCAGGCAGGACGGCCGCCAGGCCATTTCCGGCTCGCGCACCCGCAGGTGGGTACCGTCGTCGTCGCGCCAGTCCAGCCCGGCGGCCCGCCACGCGCCGCCCAGGTGGCCATGGAAGTCCTCCACGGCGAGCCCCGGCACCCGCGCCAGCAGCCAGCGACCGCCGACCTCGGTTCCCAGCAGCAGGCCCAGGCCGGCGCCCAGGACCAGCAGTAGCGCCGACAGGCCGATCGCGGCCCCCTTGAGAAGGCGCCTCACAGTTCCGGCCCCATGGAGAAGTGCAGGCGCACGCCACCCGGCTCGTCCAGGGCATGGGCCAGGTCGAGGCGCAGCGGCCCCACCGGGGAGACCCAGCGCACACCGAAGCCGACCCCGGTCTTGAGCCGACCGTCCAGGCTGTCCACCGCGTTGCCCCGGTCGACGAAGCCGGCCAGGCGCCAGCGATCGGCAACGGGGTACTGGTATTCCGCGCTGCCAGCGGCCAGGTAACGCCCGCCAACCCGGTTGCCGTGGCGGTCCTTGGGCGACAGGGCCTGGTAGTCATAGCCGCGCACGCTCTGGTCGCCGCCGGCGAAGAAGCGCAGCGACGGCGGGATGGCGGCGAAGTCGTCGGTGGCGATGCCGCCCACCTGCACCCGGCCGAGCAGGCGATGGGTGCCGCCGAGGGTGATCAGCCCCTTGGCCAGGGCGCTGGTCCGCAGCAGGTCGGCGTCCGACAGGAGCCCGCGCTTGGCGCCGGCCAATTCCAGTTGGAGACGGTAACCCCGGGTCGGGTCGAGGTCGGAGTCGCTGCGCAGGAAGGTATAGCCGAGGCCGGGCAGGAGGAAGGTGCTGCGCCCGTCCGGGCTGCCGTCGCCATAGTCGTAGACTTCCTGCTCCCAGCGCAGGGAGACGACCCGCTGCAGCTCCTGACTCAGCTTGCTCTGCCATTGGCTGGCGAGGGTCAGGCGTCCGCTTTCCCCGTCCACCCGCTCTTCGTGCTGGTAGCCCGCGGTGAAGCGCAGGCTGTCGGTGAGGGGCGGGTCGAGGGGAATCTGGTACCAGGCGGCCACGCTCTGCTGGACGGGAGACAGCAGGGTTTCCTCGCCGAGACTGTGGCCTTGGGGGTTGATCCAGTGGCGTGTCCAGTCGAGCCGGGCGCGCGGCCCGATGTCGGTGGAGTAACCGAGCCCCATGCCCAGGGTGCGCGGTTTCACCGGTGTCAACTGGACCTGCACCGGGATCGCCCGTGCCACCGCGGTGGCCGGCAACGCGTCCACCCGCGCCTCGTCGAAATAGCCGCTTTCCCGCAGGTTCTGGTTGAGCTTGGCCACCAGGTCGGCGTCGTAGGCGGTGCCTTCGCCGAACGGCACCATGCGCGCCAGCAGCGACGGCTCGAAGGGGTTGTCGCCCTGGAACGTCACCGGGCCGAAGCGGTAGCGCGGCCCGCTGTCGTAGACCAGTTCGATATCGGCGACGCCGGCCTCGGGGTCGATGCGCAGCCGCTGGCGGACGAAGCGGCCGTCGAAGAATCCATAGCGCGATGCCTGGCCCTGGATCAGCTTCTTGGCGCCCTCATACGCGCCATGGTCGAGCGGCGCGCCCGGCGCCAGATCCTTGCCGTCGGGAACGCGGAAAGCCTTCAGGGTCGCCGCCTCGCCCTCGACCCGCACGGTCACCTGGCGCAGGCGCACCGGCTCCCCGGGCCAGACCTTCAGGCGCAGGGCCGGCGGCGGGCCGGCCTCCACCCGGGTCTCGATCCGCGCGTGGTAGTAGCCCAGGGCCTGGGCGGCCAGTTCGGCCTGGCGCTCGGCGCTGCGCCGGTAGCGTTGCAGCCCGTCCGCGTCGCGCTCGCCGAGCGGGCCGATATAGGCTTCGATATTGGCCTTGAGGGCGGCGGAGGCGGCATCGTGCCGCCGGGAAAGTGGATGGAACGGAGGGTGCTCGGCGGACGGCGCGGCATCGGCCTTTCCGTCCGGCGGGTCGACGGCGACCTCGAGCAGGGCCTGGGCGCCGCTCTGGCCACTGACGCACAACAGGCTCCACAACAGCAGGTGGCAGGGTCTCGGGGAAAAACGCATGGGCCCGGATGCTACCACGCGTTTCACCGTCTCGCTTCCCGAGCGGGTCAGCCGCTGGCCGGGCGGCCGGAGTGGATCAGCACATACTGGCGGACCGGGCCGATGGCGAGTTCCTCCAGCGTCGCGTAGCCCTGCCGACGCAGGCCATCCAGGTAGCGGGGGTTGCCGGTGTCGATCACCAGCCCCTGGGAGCCGGCGTCTTCCGCGCACCAATCCCTCGTGGCCCGCAGCAGCCGCTCGCCAAGCCCGCCTCCCTGGAAGCGGGGATGGACGCCCCACAACGGCAGGGTATGGAACGGTCCTGGCGGCAGGCAGGCCTGTACCGCTTCCAGGTAATCCAGGACGCGCCGGGTACAGCGCGCCCCGGTGCCGAGAAGCATGCGCAAGCGCCACGGCCAACTCTCGGTGACCTCCAGGCGCCGTTGCGGCGGGACGATCAGGGCCAGCGCGGCGAGACGGTCGTCGATCAGCAGCCCGAGGGCAGGCAGCTCCTCGGCGAAGTGATGACGCACCAGCTCCCGCACGCCGGCGCGCACCCGCTGGTCGAACCCGGCCCGCTCGGCCTCGAACAGGTAGGCATAGGTGGGCTCGTGACGGCAGGCGTGGTACAGCAGGGAACGCGCCTCCCGGGCGTAGCCGCCGTCGAGCGGGCGGACCTGGGGAGACGGGTCGGTCATCGGCTGCCCCCTGTTCTTGTCGGCGGCTCTGCGAGGCGCGAAGCCGCGCCGGACTAGGGTTGACGCTAGCACGGCGGTCCCGGGGTCGCCAGGCGAGCGGACGATGGGCTAGCATCCCCCCTTTTCCGTATGCGGCGGTTCCCATGAAGATCGTGTCCTTCAACATCAATGGTCTGCGCGCCCGCCCCCATCAGTTGGCGGCGCTGATCGAGAAACACCAGCCGGACGTGATCGGCCTGCAGGAAACCAAGGTGGCCGACGAGCAATTCCCCCTGGCGGACATCGAGGCGCTGGGCTACCACGCCCATTTCCACGGCCAGAAAGGCCACTACGGGGTGGCGCTGCTGTCGCGCCAGGCGCCGCTGGAACTGCACAAGGGCTTCCCCGGCGACGACGAGGACGCCCAGCGACGCTTTATCTGGGGCGTCTACGCGGACGCCGCCGGCCAGCCGGTGACGGTGATGAACGGCTATTTCCCCCAGGGGGAAAACCGTGCCCACCCCACCAAGTTCCCCGCCAAGGAACGCTTCTACGCCGACTTGCAGGCCCTGCTGGAAAGCCGCTTCGCGCCATCCCAGGCCCTGCTGGTGATGGGCGACCTGAACATCTCCCCCGAGGACCGCGACATCGGCATCGGCGAGGAGAACCGCAAGCGCTGGCTGAAGGCCGGCAAGTGCAGCTTCCTGCCGGAAGAACGGGGCTGGCTGCAACGCCTGAAGGATTGGGGCCTGCTGGACAGCTTTCGCCACCTGCACCCGGAGACGGACGACCGCTTCAGTTGGTTCGACTACCGCAGCCGCGGCTTCGAGGACACGCCCAAGCGCGGCCTGCGCATCGACGCGATCCTCGCCAGCCAGGGCCTGCGCGAGCGCTTCCTGGAGGCCGACGTGGACTACGAGCTGCGGGGGATGGAAAAGCCCTCGGATCACGCGCCGGTCTGGCTGCGCCTGGGCTGAAAACCGCAGCAGGCGGCGCCTCGCCTCGACGCGCCGCTGTCACATGACTGTCATCCGCCTGTCTTACCCTGCGCGGCACTTTCTCCCGCCACGCTAGCCAGGTGCCAGTAGTATGTCGAGCGCCCTTCCCTTCCGTGTCCCTCGCCCGCGTCGCGGCTCGCTCGGCTGGCTCGCCTGCCTGCTGCTCTTCCACGGGGCCCAGGCGGCGCCGCTGCCGATTCCGGCGAACGACACCCCCGTGCTGCGCATACAAGGCTCCAACACCATTGGCGCCCACCTCGGCCCCGCCCTGGTGGAGGGCCTGTTGCAGGCCCAGGGACTCGACGACGTACGCGTCGACGCGACCAGGGAAAACGAATGGCGGGTGAGCGGCCGCGACGCCCGGGGCCGCGAGGCGCGCGTGCGGCTCGCCGCCCACGGCTCCGGCACCGGCTTCGCCGCTCTGCGCGACGGCAGCGCGGACATCGCCGCCTCGTCGCGCCCGGTCAAGGACGACGAAGCCGCGGGCCTCAGCGATCTGCGCGGCGCGCGGGCCGAGCAGGTGATCGCCATCGACGGTCTGGCCATCGTCGTCCATCCCGACAACCCGCTGCCGGGCTTGAACCGGGACGATCTGGCGCGCCTGTTCGCCGGCGAGGCGAAGACCTGGGAAGACATCGGCGGGCGGGGCGGCCCCGTGCATCTGTATGCCCGCGACGATCGCTCGGGTACCTACGACACGTTCAAGGAACTGGTGCTGGGGCCCTCTGGCAAGGGGCTGGCGCCGGGCGCGCGGCGCTTCGAGTCCAGCGACCGGCTGGCCGCCGAGGTGGCCCGGGACCCGCAGGCCATCGGCTTCGTCGGCCTCGCCTCGGTGGGACCGGCGCGGGCGCTGCCGCTGGCGGTCGGCGCGGCCCGGCCGATGCCGCCGAGCGTCGCGCTGATCGCCACCGAGGACTATCCCCTGTCGCGCCGCCTGTACTTCTACCTGAAGCCCGATGAGGCCAACCCTTGGGCTCACGCACTGGTGGCGTTCGCCCAGAGCCCGGCGGGCCAGGCGATCGTCGAGCGCAGCGGCTTCGTCGCGCAGACCGTGCGCGTCATCGATTCGCCGGCCGACCCGGCGATGCCACCGGACTACAAGCGCCTGGCGAGCGAGGCCCGACGGCTGAGCGTGAATTTTCGCTTCCAGGAAGGCAGCGCCAACCTGGACAACAAGGCACGACAGGACATTCGCCGCCTGGTGGACTACCTTGCCGCCGAAGGCAAGGGCGCCGCCGTCACCTTGGTGGGTTTCGGCGACGCCAAGGCCGATCCGCAACGGGCCGCCCTGCTATCGAAGCTGCGGGGCATGGCGGTCCGTCGGGAGTTGGTCAAGGCCGGGGTGACCCCCGAGGATGTGATCGGCCTGGGAGACGCGCTGCCGGTGGCGGCGGACGACGACGCCGGTCGCCTGAGAAATCGCCGGGTGGAGGTTTGGGTGCGCTAAAAGGTCGACGGGGCCAATCACGGCGGCAGGCACTGGCGTACTGGTCGGCAAGGCGCGCCACGAACGGCGCCCATCCGGGTTTCCGTGTTCCTGGGCGGGACCTCCTTCCCCCTCCATCCGGAGAGCCTGGCCGGTCTTCACTCCCCCCGACCCATCCTCACGCGTTGGGCACCCCAACGCTGCGAACCCCGCCGAAATCGCCCACGGTCCGCTCACGACGCCCCCGCACCTCCACGACCATCAACCGAACGAATCGAGCGATTTCGATACTCATCGGTACCCATATAAACCTTGCAGTCACGCTGAAACGATTCTTTTCCGGTCATCCATCACATTTCGGCGGGAACACGCTGACTTTTCCTGCGCAGCCCGTACTATTCGCGCCCTCATTTTCAACGGGATTTGCTCGATGACTCGTAACCCCGGCACCGTCGCCCGGACGGCCGGCTTGTTTGTGCTTTGCATGCTCGCCTCGCTCCGCCCCGTCCACGCCGCCCTCCCCGCCTCCACCGGCAACCAGCCGGTGCTGCGCATCGAAGGCTCCAACACCATCGACGACACCCTGGCACCGGCCTTGGTGAAAGGTCTGATGCAGCGCGAAGGCATCCAGTCGCCCCAGGAAGAAGCCAGCGCCGACGGCCTGGTGAAGCGCCTCGTCGGCAAGAACGCCCAGGGCCAGCCGGTGATCGTCGAGATCGCCGCCAAGGGCTCCGCCAGCGGTTTCGCCGCGCTGCAGGCCAATACCGCGCAAGTGGTGGCCTCGACGCGGCCCATTGCGGCCACCGAGGCGACCCTGCTCAAGGAACTGGGCGACATGCACGCCGATGGCGCCGAGCAAGTGATTGCCCTGGATGCCCTGGCCGTGGTGGTCCACCCCAGCAACCCGCTGCAGCGCATTTCCCCGCGCCAGTTGGCCGCGGTGTTCGCCGGCGAGATCAAGACCTGGGAAGAGTTGGGCAGCCATGGCGGCCCCATCGCCTTGTACGCCATGGGCAGCGATTCCGGCAGCCGCCAGGAGTTCGTCGACTCGGTGCTCGCGCCCCAGGGCAAGGCCCTGGCCACCACCGCCAATCAGGCCGCCACCAGCGCCAAGCTGGCCGAGGCGGTAAGCCTGACGCCTCAGGCCATCGGCTTCGTCGGCCTGGCCTACGCCGACAAACTGAAAACCCTGGCGATCGGCGACGAGGGCGCCACGGCCATCGCGCCCGGCACGGACAGCGTGCGCAGCGAGGATTACCCGCTGACTCGCCGCCTGTACTTCTACGCCCGCCCCCACACCAGCGACCCTTGGGCCCTGGCCCTGCTGGAGTTCGCCCAAAGCGCCGAGGGCCAGGCCCTGGTGGCGCGCAACGGCTTCGTCGCCCAGACCGTGGAGGCCGTGACCGTGGCGCCAACGGACAGCATGCCCGAGGCCTACAAGGCCCTCGCCAGCGGTGCCCACCGGCTGTCCATCAACCTGCGTTTCAAGGAAGACAGCGCCAAGCTGGACAGCAAGTCCGAGCAGGATATGCCCCGGGTCATCGACTATCTGAAGCGGCAGAACAAGCTGGCCAAGCAAGTGGTTCTGGTAGGCTTCGGCGACGCCAAGACCGACCCGGCCCGCGCCGCGCTGCTGTCGAAGCTGCGCGCCATGGCGGTGAGCCGTCAACTGGGCAAGGCCGGCGTTAGCGTGCGCGACGTGCTATCCCTCGGCGATGCACTGCCGGTGGCCGGCAACGACAGCGACGCGGGTCGGCTGAAGAACCGCCGAGTGGAAATCTGGGTGTACTAATGGCCCCGGCGGCCATCTGAACTCTTTTCGAAGCGGCGCAGTCACTGGAAGATTCGCCGCCATCGCCTGGAAGTCCATGACCGCCGTTCTCTCGTTTCTCGCCATGCCCTTCCTGGGCACGCTGTTGGGGTTCTGGCTGGCCTTTCTGAGCGTGGTGATCGTCCTGCTGGTGCTGGACCTGGGCGTCCTGCATCGCCGCCAGCATGAGATCGGCATGCGCGAAAGCCTGCTGATGTACGCCGCGTATTTCGTTGTCGGCCTGCTGTTCGGCGCCTGGGTCTGGCACGAGATGGGGCAGCGCCACGCCCTGGAGTTCTACACCGGTTTCCTGGTGGAGCAATCGTTGTCCATGGATAACGTCTTCGTCATGGCGATGATCTTCGGCTTCCTCGGTATTCCCCGCCTCCACCAGCATCGCGTCCTGTTCTGGGGCATCCTCGGGGTGATCGTGTTACGAGCCCTGATGATCGGTTTCGGCACGCTCCTGGTACAGCGCTTCGATTGGGTGCTGTATGTATTCGGCGCCTTCCTGCTGTTCAGCGGGGTACGGATGCTGTTCAGCCAGGACGAGGAGCAGACCGACCTCTCGCAAAACAGGGTGCTGGCCTTCCTCCGCCGGCACCTGAGGGTGAGCGATACACTGCCCGGCGGACGTTTTTTCGTTCGCCAGGATCGACACGGTCGCCGCGTGCTTCAAGCCACGCCGCTGTTCCTGGCCCTGGTACTGATCGAGCTGGCCGACCTGGTGTTCGCCGTGGACAGCGTCCCGGCGGTATTTTCCATCACCCAGGAGCCATTCATCGTCTACACCTCGAACATCTTCGCTATCCTGGGCCTGCGCTCGCTCTACTTCGCTCTGGCGGCGCTAATGCATCGCTTCATCTATCTCAAATACGCCCTGGCCTTGGTATTGCTGTTCATCGGCGGCAAGATTCTGCTGCACCAGGTCCTGCCCATTCCCCCCGCCATTTCCCTTGGCGTAACCTTCGCGCTGCTCAGCGGTGGCGTGCTGGCGTCCTGGCTCAGGACGCGACGGGACCCGCCGGCGTAACGAAAGGCGCATGGCATGGACAGCGTGGGAATCGAGTATTGGGTACTCGCCGATGGCGAGGCCCGCTGGCGGGTAACCCTGGGGCGACGCGGGATCACTTTCTCGGAAGAGATGGCGGCGCGGGCATTCGCCGCGCAATTGCACAGTCGCCTGATCTGGCTGCGGGAACGAAGCGACCTCGACACGGAGGGCGAACCCAACCCTCCGGGCTAAGGTTCGAGCACGGCGGGCGCCGCGCTCGGATGATCAATCGAGGCGAACCAGCACACGCCCCACGAGTTTTCCGGCAAGAATCTGCTTGATGGCGTCCGGCACCTGCTCCAACGACATTTCGTGGGCCAGGCTTTCCAGGTTGTCCAGCTTCCATTGCAGCGACAGGCGATCCCACATGGAAGCCTTGACCACCAAGGGCAGCTCCACCGAATCCACCCCCAGCACGTTCACCCCGCGCAGGATGAACGGCAGCACGCTGGCCTTGAATTCGGCGCCGGCGGTCAGGCCGCAACACGCGACGCTGGCGCCATATTTCAGCGACTTCACCACATTGAACAGGATGTCGCCGCCCACCGTGTCCACCGCGCCGGCCCATTGTTCCTTCAGCAAGGGCTTGCCGACGCCGTCGGCGGCGGTGGCGCGGTCGAGAATCTGGCTGGCGCCCAGGCGATGCAGGTATTCGGCCTGCTCAAGCTTGCCGGTGGCGGCCGCCACCGTGTAGCCCAGGCGCGCCAGCAGCGCCACCGACACGCTGCCGACGCCGCCGCTGGCGCCGGTGACCAGCACGGGCCCCGCGCTGGCATCGATGCCCGCACGCTCCAGTTTGTCGACGCACAGGCCGGCGGTGAGGCCGGCGGTGCCCAGCAGCATGGATTCCCGCAGGCTGAGGCCCTGGGGCCGCTTCATCACCCAGCCGGCCGGCACGCGGATGTACTGGCCGAAGCCTCCGGGGGTGTTCATGCCCAGGTCGTAGCCGGTGACGATCACCTCGTCCCCCGGCACGAACTCGCCGACGGCGGATTCGGCCACCACGCCCGCCGCGTCGATCCCGGGGGTATGGGGATACTGGCGGGTCACGCCGCGATTGCCATTGGCCGACAAGGCATCCTTGTAGTTAAGGGAGGAGTACCGCACGCGGATCAGCACATCGCCCGCCGGGAGTTCGTCGATACCACGCTCGACGATCGCTTGTTCGTATACGCCGTGGGGAGCTTCGGTCACCCGAAGCGCCTTGAATCTGCTCATCTCGTTCTCCTTCACTGCCAGAAACGCTGCCGATTAAGGCGGGTCAGCCCGCTCAGCAGAAGACGGTCCATCGCCATGCCAGCCGCGAGCCCGACCCGTTCCTGGAGGCTTTTCTTCTCGACATAGTGCACCTGGAACAGTTCAGCCTCTCTGGCGCGCTCCGCCAAGTATTCGTCGCTGGTCCTGAGTTCGTCCACCAGTTGCTTGCCCAGCGCCCCGAGGCCCAGCCAGACCTCGCCCGTGGCCACCTCGTCGATGGCCAACTGGGGCCGATAGCGAGCCACGAAGTTCTTGAACAGTTCGTGGGTGGTGTCCAGGTCCTCCTGGAATTTCTCCCGTCCCTTCTCGGTGTTCTCGCCGAACACCGTAAGGGTGCGCTTGTATTCACCAGCGGTCAGCAACTCGACGTCGACGTCGTGCTTCTTCAGCAAGCGGTGGAGGTTGGGCACTTGCGCCACAACGCCGATGGAGCCGAGGATCGCGAACGGCGCGGCGAGGATCGTGTCGCCGACGCTGGCCATCAGGTAGCCGCCACTGGCGGCCACCTTGTCCACGCAGACCGTCAGCGGTACGCCGGCCTGGCGGATACGCGCCAATTGCGAGGCGGCCAAGCCGTAGCCGTGGACCATGCCCCCGCCGCTTTCCAGGCGTACGACCACTTCGTCCTGGGGAGTGGCCATGGTCAGCACGGCGGTGACCTCGTGACGGAGACTCTCCACGGCCGAAGCCTTGATGTCGCCGTCGAAGTCGAGCACGTAGACCCGGCTCTTCTGCTCGCCGCGCTTGCGTGCCTGCTTGGCGGCCTTGGCTTCCGCCTTGCGCAATTCCTTCAGGCGCCCCTTGTCGAGCAAGCTGCCCTCCAGGCGTTCGCGAAGCGCCTTGTAGAACTCGTTCAGTTTGTGGACTTGGAGCTGGCCGCCGCCTCGACGGCCCCGCCCCCGGATCGCGGCCACGCCCAGCAGGACCGCCAGAATGGCCAGGACCACGGTCACGGTCTTGGCCAGGAAACTCGCATAATCGGCAAGAAACTCCACGTACATCCTCCTCGTGCGCCACGCCCCAGCGGCGCGGACGGCGATTTTCCAAGCATACCCACCTCCCGGGGGACGGGCCAGTTGGCCTCTGGCGAACCGCCAGACGATTCAAACGGACGTATGATTTTCCGTTGACAGTCGTCCCGCGCTGCCCCTACCCTCGCCAGACCTTCACCGTAGCGGACACGCGACGTGGGCAGCATCTATCTGATTCGACATGGCCAAGCCTCTTTCGGTGCCGACGACTACGATGTCCTGTCGCCGATCGGCGTGCGCCAGGCGCAGCTTCTCGGCGAGCACCTGGCCCGGCTCGACATCCGCCTGGACCGCTTCGTCGCCGGCGGCCTGCGCCGCCAGCAGGATACCGCCCATGCCGTTCGGGAACGCCTGGAAGCCGCCGGGCATGCTCTACCCGCCCTGACGATCGATACGGCCTTCGATGAGTTCGAGGCCGACGAGGTGATCCGCGCGCATCTGCCCGATCTGCTGCAAAGCGAGCCGGAAGCGCTGCATATCCTGCGTAACGCCGGCGAGCACCGCGCGGAGTTCCAGCGGCTGTTCTCCCTGATGATCGGCCGTTGGGTCTCCGGCAAACATGAAAAGGAAGGACTGACCAGTTGGCAGGTCTTTCGCGAGCGGGTCGAACTGGGCCTGCGGCGCCTTCTCCAGACCGCCGGCGAGAAGGACCGTATCGCCGTCTTCACCTCCGGCGGCACCATCACCGCCCTGTTGCAATGCCTCGTCGGCATGCCGGCGATCAAGGCGTTCGAGCTGAACTGGCAGATCGTCAATACTTCCCTGAGCCTGCTGAAATTCCGCAAGGGCGAGGTATCACTGGCTTCCTTCAACAGTCATGCGCATCTGGAACTGTTGAAGACGCCCGAGCTCATCACCTACCGCTGAGCGACGGCCCCTCGCGACCGGACCGGTCGCCTAAAAAACCGAAAACGAAGGATAGAACCATGAGCACCGCCGATATCGTCAACAGCATGAAATCCAAGTTCAACGCCAGCGCCGCCGCCGGCCTGGACCTGGTCTTCCAATTCAACATCGAAGACGGCGAGAACCATTATCTGGTCGTCAAGGACGGTACCTGCGACGTGCAGCAGGGCGACGCGCCCAACCCCAACGTCACCCTGATCATGGACAGCGAAACCCTCAAGGGCATCACCAGCGGCGAAACCGACGGCATGCAAGCCTTCATGGCCGGCAAGCTGCGCGCCGAGGGCGACATGATGCTGGCGATGAAGCTGAGCGAACTGTTCCCGGTCTGACCCGGCGCAGGCAAGACGAAAACCGGAGCCCAGGCTCCGGTTTTTTTTCGGCCCGGGGGTGGATCAGGGGCTTTGATCGACGGGCAACACGCTGGTCTATAACGATCCGATCCGCCTTGTGGCGTTCCTGTCCGGGACATTAGATTAGCCAATAGTCTTGGGCACCCATCATCAGTAGAAGGGATAGGCATGACGCTTACCGACCAGTCCGCGGGAATCCGCGAAGGCGAAGAACTCGACGCCGCCCTCATCGATCCTTATCTCAAGGCGCGCATCCCGGGACTGCAGGGCACGCCACGCATCAGCCAGTTCCCCGGCGGCGCCTCCAACCTCACCTACCTGATCGAATACCCGCAGCAGGAGTTCGTGCTCCGCCGCCCCCCTTTCGGGCGCAAGGCCAAGTCGGCCCACGACATGGGTCGCGAATACCGCATCCTCAACCAGCTCAACGCCGGCTTCCCCTATTGCCCGAAGGCCTATGTCCACTGCACCGACGAATCGGTGATCGGCGCCGAGTTCTATGTCATGGAGCGGGTCCGGGGCATCATCCTGCGCGCCGACCTGCCGCCTGGCATGAACCTGGACGAGCCCCAGGCCCGCGCCCTCTGCCACAACTTCATCGACAAACTGGTGGAGCTGCACAACGTGGACTATCAGGCGTGCGGGCTGGGCGACCTGGGCCGGCCGGAGGGCTATGTGAAGCGCCAGGTGGAAGGCTGGTGCGACCGCTACGAGAAGGCCGCTACCCCCGATGCCCCCACGTGGGAGGCGGTCAAGGCCTGGCTGAACGATAAACAGCCGGCCGACCACCCGAAACCGTCCATCGTCCATAACGACTACCGCTTCGACAACGTCATCCTCGCGCCGGACGATCCGCTGAACATCATCGGCGTGCTGGATTGGGAACTGACCACGATCGGCGATCCGCTGATGGACCTGGGCAACACCCTCGCCTACTGGATCCAGGCCGACGATCCGGCGCCGGTGCAACTGATGCGCCGCCAGCCCAGCCACCTGCCCGGCATGCTTGGCCGTCAGGCCTTCGCCGACTATTACGCCGAGCGGGCGGGCGTGAACCTGCCTTGCATCGATTTCTACTACGCCTACGGCCTGTTCCGTCTGGCGGGCATCATCCAGCAGATTTACTACCGCTATTACCACGGTCAGACCCAGGACAAGCGCTTCGCGCAATTCATCCACATGAACCGGCTGCTCGAACGGATGAGCCTGCAGGTTATCGATCAATCCCGGCTGTAAGCCACCATCAGGGGAAACCCCATGTCCAAGACCCACCTGTTCGACCTCGAGGGCAAGATCGCCTTCGTCTCCGGCGCCAGCCGCGGCATCGGCGAGGCCATCGCCAAGCTGCTCGCCCAGCAGGGCGCCCATGTGATCGTGTCCAGCCGCAAACTGGACGGTTGCCAGGCGGTGGCCGACGCCATCGTGGCCGAGGGTGGACAGGCCACCGCCATCGCTTGTCACATCGGCGAGATGGAGCAAATCCAGCGGGTCTTCGCGGAAATCCGCGAGCGCTTCGGCCGTCTCGACATTCTGGTCAACAATGCCGCCACCAACCCGCAGTTCTGCAACGTACTGGACACCGACCTGGGCGCCTTCCAGAAGACCGTGGACGTGAATATCCGCGGCTACTACTTCATGTCCATCGAGGGCGGCAAGCTGATGCGCGAGAACGGTGGCGGCAACATCCTCAACGTCGCGTCCATCAACGGGGTCACGCCGGGGGAATTCCAAGGCATCTACTCGGTCACCAAGGCTGCGGTGATCAGCATGACCAAGGTGTTCGCCAAGGAATGCGCCCAGTACGGCATCCGCTGCAACGCCCTGCTACCGGGCCTGACGGACACCAAATTCGCTTCGGCCCTGACCAAGAACGACAGCATCCTCAAGGTGGCGCTGCAGCGCATTCCGCTCAAGCGGGTCGCCGATCCGAGCGAGATGGCCGGCGCGGTGCTCTACCTGGTCAGCGATGCCTCCAGCTACACCACGGGCGTGGCGCTGAACGTGGACGGCGGCTTCCTCTGCTGAGCCGAGTCCATGACGAAGAAGGGAGCCCAAGGGCTCCCTTCTTCGTTTCCGACTCGGCCATGATCGCCTAGCGCCAATCCTTCAGCGCCTGGCTCGCGGCCTGGTTGAGCGGCTGCGCCAGCAACCCCGTGGGGGACAGGCTCACCGCGTACATCGCCCCGTCGGCGATGGGCAGGTACGTCACCCGTTGCGCCTGGGGATCGAACAGGAAAAGATCGTGCTGGCCGAGGCGCGCCCAGCGCCACAAGTCGATCCCATAGGCGCTCTGCGACAATTGCACCCGCGGATGCAGGGCCATCTGCTGCTGCTCGATGGCAAGGAAGCGCCCCGATAGCCGTTCCAGGCGATACCCGGTCTGCAAGCCGATCAGGGCGGCCAGCCCCTTCCACTTGAACAGCCGGGCATCCAGTTGCCAGAGATCGCCATCCAGCATCACCTGGCGCTCTTCTCCGCCTTCCATCAGGTTCACCCGGTAACGCTGCGGCCCCTCCGCCTGGAAGCTCAGGGTCGCCAGGGGCCTGCCTTCGGGCAAGGGCGCATAGGTCGACAGGTCCTTCGCTACCAGTACCACCAGCACCGCCGCCGCGACGAACAGCAAGCCGCAGGTACCGCGCAGCCAGCCGGACAACCAAGGTCCGCCGGAGAGGATGCGTATCGCCACCCACAAGGCCAGCACCGCCAGTAGCACGACACCCAAGGCCAGGCCGAGATACTGCATGAAGACTTCCCTTCTTTTTGAATTTGCCGGCATTATGCTCAGCTCGTTTTGCCGCGACCAGCCGCCAGGCCGCGCAATCAGTCACAGATCGAGTCTTTTATGCCCTTCCCCCTCGAATTGGCGGTGGACCCCGTCACCCTGGCCGTGCTGGCGGCCGTCGCCTTCCTCGCCGGCTTCATCGACGCCATCGCCGGCGGGGGCGGCCTGCTCACCATTCCCGCCCTGCTCACCGCCGGGCTGCCGCCGCACTTGGTGCTGGGCACCAACAAGCTGTGCGCCACCTTCGGTTCCGGCATCGCCAGCTTCACCTTCTATCGCCGTCGCCTGTTCGATCCGCGCCAGTGGCGCAATGCCCTGCTGGCCACCGCCATCGGCGCGGCCCTGGGGGCCATCCTGGCCCATTGGCTGCCGGCGGAATGGCTGAACCAGATGCTGCCGGCGGTGGTGTTCGGTTGTGGCCTGTACCTGCTGTTCGGTCGCACGCCGGACACCGCCCAGGTCCAGGACGCGCCGATCGCCCGGGGTCGACAATGGCCCCAAGGCCTGGGGCTGGGATTCTACGATGGGGTAGCCGGGCCGGGTACCGGCGCTTTCTGGACGGTGAGCAGCCTGCTGCTCTATCCCCTGGACCTGGTGCGCGCCAGCGGCGTCGCCCGCAGCATGAACTTCGTCAGCAACGCCATGGCACTCGGGGTGTTCATCGTCGGTGGGCAGGTGGCCTGGCTGCTGGGCATCGCCATGGGGCTGGCCCTGATGGCTGGCGCGTTCTTCGGCGCGCGCACGGCGATCAAGGGCGGGGCGAAGTTCATCCGCCCGGTGTTCATCCTCGTGGTATTGACGTTGACCGGGCGGCTAGCCTGGCAGCACTGGTTCGGCGTCGCCTGAACGGCGGGCGAGGTAGAGGTCGATCAGGTAGCGGGCAATGGAGCGCGACGCCGGCAGTGGCGGCAGGCGATCCAGCGGGAACCAGCGGGCATCCTCGATCTCCCCCGGCTGCGGCACGATCTCGCCCGACAGGTATTCGGCGTGGAAGCCAAGCATCAGGGAATGAGGGAACGGCCAGCTCTGGCTGGCGATGTAGCGCGGCGGTCCGATCTCCACCGAGACTTCCTCGCGAACCTCGCGACGCACGCACTCCTCCACCGACTCCCCCGGCTCGACGAAGCCGGCCAGGGTGCTGTACATACCGGCGACGAAGCGCGGCGAGCGCGCCAGCAGCACCTCGTCGCCCCGGGTCACCAGCACGATCATGCTGGGCGCCAGGCGGGGATACAGGTGCAAGCCGCACTCCGGGCAGGCCATGGCGCGCTCGCCCCGTAGCGGCCGCAACGCCACCCCGCAACTGCCGCAGTAGCGGTTCTGCTGCGCCCAGGTACCGATCTGGCTGGCATAGCCGAGCATGCGGAAGGTATCGCTATCGGCCTGCATCATGAAATGCCGCAGCCCCTGCCAGGCGCATCCGGGCAGTTCGACGCCTGGCGCCGCTTCCAGCACGTAGACCGGCTCGCCGTTCAGATGGCCGACCCCATGCTCGGCGATCGCTGGCAGCTCCTGACGGGCTAGCCAGGCGCGGGGGAACAACACCCCATTGGCGTCGGCGAGGAACCGTTGCTGGCTGTGCACGAGGGTCCAGCCGCCCCCACTGTCGCTTTCCGCGAGCAGGCCCGGACGCCAGCGCGGGGCGTCCATCAGGCCGCCACCGGCAGGCCGAGAGCCCGCACGCTATCGGCCGCGAGGTCGAGCACGCTGGGCTGGGTCTCGGGCCGCAGCACGGCGCCGCCTTCCATGTAGTACTCCAGGCTGGTGAGGGCGTCGGCCAGGGTTTCGAGCATGTGCTCGGAGGGCATGAGCGGCGCCTCCAGCATGTGCTTCTGGATGTAATCGGCGCAGGCGCCCACCAAGTGGGCTGCCCGTTCCTGGCCGAGGAACCACAGCCCGCCCCGCACGGTGTGCAGGCTATGCGGCACGTTGGCCAGATGCAGCTTGTCGCCGTTGGATTCCAGGTAGGCGGTGATGGCTCGCTTCGCCAGGCCAAGACCGGCGCGGGACTCGTCCGCCACGACGATGCGGGCCTCGAACAACTGGTGGTCGGCGAAGGACTCGGCTTCCTGGCCAACCACCGCGACCGGCGGCCGGCTTTCCGGGGGCTGGCCCCGCTCCAGGCTGGCCACCATGCTTTCCACGTAGAGCACCGCGTCCGCCAGCTTGTGCAGCGCCGGGGTATCCGGCTCGCCCGCCTCGTCCTGGCTCCAGCCGGCCACCGTCGGCAACTGGGCATGCAGCGCGTTGCCCGCGGAGGTCAGACCGACCATGCTCAGGGTCTTCGCCAGCTTGCCGAGCTGGGCGTGCAAGGTGCCATGGCTCTCGCGCTGGGCCGTGCCCCGCTCGATCAGGTCGAGCAGGTCCTTGACGCCCGCCAGTTCCTCGCGGATGGCCGAAGACAACGAACGCATGACCGCCTGCCCCGGGCCGGCCAGCCGCTGGTATTCCTCTTCCAGCAGATGATCGGTGAAGGGCAGAGAGGCCAGGCCGAAGACGTCCCGCACCTCGCCGACCCGAGGTCCCTGGCTGTCCGCCAAGGCCACCAGGTAGAGCAGCTCCTTGAGCAGCGCTCTCGGTGCCTCGTAGCCGGGGGCAACCAGCAATGCCTTCAGCTCGCGGTCCAGGCGAGAAAATAGTTGCTTGCGGGCTTTTCGCGGCAACAGTTGGCCATCCATCTGGGCTTCGAGGGCCGCCGCGCCGACCCAACACAGCCGCGCCCGCGGTTCGTCGGCATACAGGGCATCGAGACGACCCAGGGCGCGCATCATCAGTTTCAGGCCGCCCGAGGGGTTCTGCTCGCGGATGAAGCCCAGCAGGCCAACCTGGTACATGTGGCGCAGGCGACGGGCCTCGCCGTCGCGGTCGGCCGACACCACCGGCACGCCATGGGCCGGGCGAGGCTGGTCGAGTCGGGCGCTGAAGAAAAAGCTCTCCGGCAGAGGCGGCTGGCCTCCCGCCTGACGCAGGTCGTTGATCGCCGGAAGCAGGAGCTCCGGCATTTCCCGGCGATGGGCGTCGACCCCTTCGAGGTAACGCCGCAGCACATACAGGGCATTGTTGAGCGCGGCAAGCTGGGTATCGCGCTCTTCGCCGGCGCCGACCGGAATGTCGGTGGCCTGCTGCAGCACTTCCTGGGCGAGCAGCTCGGCGCCGGCCAGCTCGATCAGGCTGAGTGTGCCGCGCACTTGGTGCAGGCTTTCCACCGCCTGCTGAAGCAGGCTGCCGTTCTGCCGCTCGACGATGAAATGCTCCAGGCTCTGCTCGGCCTGTTCCATGGTGGCGAACAGTTCGTCGCGCACCAGGCTGAGGGACGTGGCTCCAGTGACCATGGGTCTAGCGCGCCTCCCGCGCGGCGAGGGTGTACGGCATCAGTCGGCGAATTCCGGTTTCTGTTTGTTCATGTGGGCCGCCAGGGCGACCCGCAGGTCGGCGGATTGCAGCATCGCCGCATTCCAGGTAGCGATGTACTCCAGGCCGTCGTCGACCCGGTGGTCGCGCATGTAGCGGACCATTTCCTTGGTGCCGCGCACCGCTAGCGGCGATTTCGCGGCGATTTCACGGGCGACGGCGAACACGCCGTCCAGCAGGGAGGGGAAGTCGTCGAAGGTGCGGTTGACCAGCCCCAGGGCACGGGCTTCCTCGCCGTCGAAGTGGCGGCCGGTGTAGGCCAGCTCGCGCATCATGCCGTCGCCGATGAGCCGGGGCAGACGCTGCAGGGTGCCCACGTCGGCGGCCATGCCGATGTCGATTTCCTTGATGGAGAACTGCGCATCGCGGGTGGCGTAGCGCATGTCGCAGGCGCTGATCAGGTCGATGGCGCCGCCCAGGCAGTAGCCGTGGATGGCCGCGAGCACCGGCTTGCGGCAATGATCCACCGCGTTGAACGACGCTTGCATGCCGAGGATCTTGCGCCGCAGGGTCTCGGCGTTGCGCCCCACATCCTGGCCCAGCGCGCCACCGACCTGGGCCAACAGCATCAGGTCGATGCCGGAAGAGAAATGCTTGCCGGCTCCCGACAGCACGACCACCCGGGCCTCGTCGGTCTCGTCGATCCAGCGGAAGATGTCGATGATTTCCCGCCAGAAATCGGCGTTCATCGCGTTGATCTTCTCGGGGCGGTCGATGATCACGTGGGCGATCTTGTCGGCCAGCTCGACGCGGAAGGCTTGGTAATCGGGCACGGAGGGTCACCTTGAACGCGGGGCGCCGAAGAGGCGCCTGGGTTGACGGGGCAGCGCGTCACTATATCAAGCGTAGGCGGATAGTTCGATGCTGGCGCCGGTCGTGGCCCGGTGGCCGCGAGAGCCGCCGGGGAAGGCTCAGGCCTTCAGACAGTCCACCGTGTACAAGCGGCCGCGAGGGCCATCCTGGTGCTGCAGGCCATGCACGTCGGAGTCGAATCCCGGGAAACGCCGGTCGAAGGTACGGGCGAATTCCAGGTAGTCGATGATCGAGCGGGTCGCCTCGGTGAAACGCTCGCCCGGCATGATCAGTGGGATACCGGGCGGATATGGCACCAGCATCACGGCGGCGATGCGGCCCTCCAGGGCCTCGATGGGCACCGCCTCCACCTCGCCGCGCACCAGTTGGTCGTAGGCTTCGGACGGCTTGATCGCCAGTTCCGGCAGCACGGTGTACATGCGCTTCATCGCCTTCGCGGTGGCGTTCTCCCGGTAGCAGCCGTGCAACTCGTCGCACAGGTCCCGCAGGCCCATCCCGTGGTAGCGGACGGCATCCGCCTGGGCCACCGACGGCAGCGCCTGGGTCAGGGGCATGTTGTCATCGTAGTGCCGCTTGAACTCCAGCAACTCGGTGAGCAGCGTGCTCCACTTACCCTTGGTGATGCCCATGGAGAACAGCACAAGGAAGGAATACAGCCCGGTCTTCTCCACCACCAGGCCCCGCTCCCAGAGGAACTTGCTGACCACCGCGGCGGGAATGCCACGTTCATCGAGGCGACCGCCGGCGGTGAGGCCGGGGGTGGTCAGGGTGACCTTGATCGGGTCGAGCAACACATAGTCCTCGGCCACCTCGCCGAAACCATGCCAATCGGCTTCGGGTTGCAACAGCCAGTCCTCGGTCGCCACGCGCTCGACGCCCTCGGCCCGAGGCGGTTGCCAGATGGTGAACCACCAGTCCTGCGGGGGAAGGTTCTGCCCGAGGTTGGCCAGGGCGCGCCGGAAGCTCAGGGCCTCGTCGAAGGTTTCCTGGATCAGCGAACGGCCCGCCGGGCCCTCCATCATGGCCGAGGCCACGTCCAGCGAGGCGATGATGCCGTATTGAGGGGAGGTGGAGATGTGCATCATGAACGCTTCGTTGAAGCGATCGCGGTCCAGTTGGCGCTCGCCGCCGTCCTGCACGTGAATCATCGACGCCTGGCTGAAGGCCGCCAGCAGCTTGTGGGTCGAGTGGGTGGTGAACACCAGCGGCGCGCGTGCGTGGCGCACGGTGCCCATGCCATAGCGGCCGCGATAGAACTCGTGGAACGCCGCGTAGGCGTACCAGGCCTCGTCGAAATGCAGTACCTCGGCGGAATCGCCCAGGGTGCACTTGACCATCTCGGCGTTGTAGCAGAGACCGTCGTACGTGGAGTTGGTGACCACCGCCAGCTTCACCCGGGGCTCGCGACCGCGAGCCAGGGGACTGGCGTCGATCTTCGCCTGGATAGACTCGCGGGTGAACTCGCTCAGCGGGATAGGGCCGATGATGCCCAGCTCGTTGCGCTCGGGGGTCAGGTACAGCGGGATCGCCCCGGTCATGATGATCGCGTGGAGGATCGACTTGTGGCAGTTCCGGTCCACCAGTACCAGGTCGTCCCGGGCCACCATGGAGTGCCAGACGATCTTGTTGGCGGTGGACGTGCCGTTGATCACGAAAAAGGTGTGGTCGGCACCGAAGTTGCGTGCCGCCCGGGCCTCGGCTTCCGCCAGGGGGCCGGTATGGTCCAGCAGCGAGCCCAGTTCCGGCACCGACACGGACAGGTCGGAACGCAGGGTATTCTCGCCGAAGAACTGGTGGAACGCCTGCCCCACCGGACTCTTGCGGTAGGCCACCCCACCGCCGTGGCCGGGAGTGTGCCAGGAATAGTTGGACTGGGAGGTGTGCTCCACCAGCGCCTTGAAGAACGGCGGCAGCAGACCGGACAAGTAGTTGCGCGCGGCGCGGGCCACCTGGCGAGCGAGGAACGGCACGGTGTCCTCGAACAGGTAGAGCAGGCCACGCAGATGGTTGAGGTCGGCCATGGCCTCGGCCGGGGCGTTCTCGATGGTCACCTGTTCGCCCAGGGCGAAGATCGGCAGTTGCGGGGCGCGCACCCGGGCGACGCGGATCAGCTCCACCACGTCGTGGAGCAGGCGCTGGTTCTCGCCGGCGCCTTCGGCGGCGACCAGGATGCAGGCCAGGCCATGGTGGGTCGAGGCGACGATGCGTCCCTCGGCGGAACTGGAGGTGGGAAGGATGCTGAAACCGTCCAGCTCCAGCTCGCGGGCGATGCCGCGGACCCGCTCACCGGCCACGGTGTCGGCCTTGATGTCGCGGTGCACGATGAGGACGGGGAATTTTAGGTCTTTATACATTGTGGCGTCCTGAAGGCGGCGGGCAGCGCCCGCTCGAGCCGTCAGGGTAGAGATTCGCCCAGCGACGCGGAACCCCCCGTTCCGGGCCGTATAAGAAAAGGTCGCATCGGCGATGCGCCTCGGATCAGGCCTCCGCCTCCAGTTGCGTCCAGAGCGAAGGGCCACCCGCGGCCTTCTCGATGGCGGTCAGTCGCGCCAGGTGAGCGGCCAGCTCTTCTTCGTTGGCGGCGATCACCGGCAAGCGCGGGCGATCCGGCGGGAGCCGGCGGATCGGCGTGGCCTGGGAGCGTCCGGTGCCGTCGCTGTCGGTCCCCTCGCCGGCCAGGGACAGGTGGGTCTGGCCGCCGGTCATGGCGAGGAACACGTCGGCCAGGATCTCGGCGTCGAGCAGTGCCCCGTGCAGGTCACGGCCCGAGTTGTCGACCCCGTAGCGCTTGCACAGCGCGTCCAGGTTGTTGCGCTGGCCCGGGTGGCGCTCGCGGGCCATCAGCAGAGTGTCGAGCACGCCGCAATGCTCGGTAATCTCGCTGCGCTCGCTCTGCCCCAGCAGAGCGAATTCGTTATTGATGAAGCCGATGTCGAACGCCGCGTTGTGGATGATCAGCTCGGCGCCCTGGATGAACTCGAAGAACTCGTCGGCGACGTCCTTGAACCGGGGCTTGCCCACCAGGAACTCGTTGGTGATCCCGTGGACGGCGATGGCGCCCTCGTCCACCTCGCGGTCCGGCTGCAAGTACACATGGAAATGCCGACCGGTCAGACGCCGTCCGATCAGCTCGACGCAACCGATCTCGATGATCCGGTGCCCATCGGTGACCGGCATGCCAGTGGTTTCGGTATCCAATACGACGTAACGGGTACCCGAATAGTGTCCGACCATCCCTACAACCCTTGATAACCCTGAAATGAAAGCGTTAGCCGAGCGATGACCGGAAGAAAGGGCCCGGCTCATCACTCAGCCCGCGATTAGACCCCTCCTCGACGCCGATGGCGAGGGTTTTTACAGCCTCTCGACAGGCAGACGAAGGCACAAGCCTCTAGGTTATTCGCCAACAGCGTGTCGCTTACGCTAAGCGCCGCCTCAAGAAGGATGGTCCTCCCCACGCCCTTCCCCCAGCAGATGCGCGCCCGGGCCAGGAAGAACTCGGCTTTCTACTTCGTCTCGAGGCGCGCCATGCGCGCTCCGTCGATGAACACCGTAGTGAGACAGCGCGCGCGGACGGCCTTGGCCCGCCAGGCTATGCGCACAGGCCGTCTCGACTCATTGACGGGCCACACAACCGCTTCCGGTACTACGATCCGGATATCGGGCGGTTCGCGAGCCAGGACCGATTGGCTTGGCAGGTGGGATCAATAACTACCAGTACGTGCCGAATCTGGTGGGGTGGGTTGAGGGCCTAGGGCAATTCCGCCACGCCCCGGTTGGCCAGCATGTCGGCCCGCTCGTTGCCGGGATGGCCGGCGTGGCCGCGCACCCATTGCCACTCCACCCGATGGCGGGCGACTTCCTCGTCCAGACGCTGCCAGAGGTCGGCGTTCTTCACCGGTTGCTTCGCGGCGGTCTTCCAGCCGCGCTTCTTCCAGTTGGGCAGCCATTCCTGGATCCCGCGCATGACGTATTCGGAGTCGGTGACCAGCTTCACCTCGCAGGGGCGCTTGAGCGCCGCCAGGGCCTGGATGGCCGCCATCAGTTCCATGCGGTTGTTGGTGGTCATGGGCTCGCCGCCCCAGAGCTCGCGCTCGACGCCTTTGTAGACCAGTACAGCGCCCCAGCCGCCGCGACCGGGATTGCCCTTGCAGGCTCCGTCGGTATAAACCTCGACCTTATCGCTCACTCAAACCTCGTGTTTCGAATCGCGGCGGGACACCTTGGCCACGGGCAGCGGCAGCAGCTTGCCCATGCCCTCGCGACGGGACTGCCGAAGCGGCCGCAGGCCCACCACCAGCTTGCGCGCCGCCAGCAGATAGAAGCCGGCGCCCGGTGCTTGGGCGGCGGCGCCCCACGTTTCCAGCCGCGCCAGGCGGGATTGCCAGGCCGGCGACGCGAGCGGCGGACGATAGCACCCGAAGCGGCGCTTCTCCAGCGCGAAGCCCAGCAGGCGGAGCCAGTCGCAGACGCGTCCCGGGGCGATGCAGCGCGCCTCGCGAAAGACGTCGCGGGCGAAATAATGGCGCATGCCCCAGGCACTCCAAGGGTTGATTCCGAGAATCACCAGATGGCCGCCGGGCCGCACGCTGCGGGCCGCCTCCCGCAGCAGGCCATGGGGCGACAGGCAGAAATCCAGCCCGTGCTGCAAAACCACCACGTCGGCGGCGTGCTCGCCCAGGGGCCAGGCGTGTTCTTCGCACGCGATCTCGACCCCCGGCAGCGGCGCGCCCAGGTGAACGCTGCGCTGAATCTGCGAGGCCCCCGCCGGACCCTCGGCCGGCGGGCCGTAATGCACCAGGTAGCCGCCGAAATAACGGGACAGTTCATCCGCCAGCAGGCGCTGTTCCTCGGCGCGTAACAAGCTGCCCAACGGGCCGGCGAACCAGGCGCGGGCCCGGCCGGTCATGTCCAGCCAGCCCGAATCGGCCTCGGCGAAGGGGCGATCGCTCATGGCCGGCCTCCGCCGCGACGCGGCCCGGGCCATAATCCCAGGGCTACCCGCCATATTGGAAAGCACACAGGAAGACCTTCGTACGGCATGCTGTTCGTACCTCGTACCTCGATGAACGCCCGGAGCGACGGCCCACCGGGCGCTCGGGGACATATTCGGAACCGTCCCTTGCGGGACGAGTGCCCTAGAACCGACCGCCTGAGCGCGGCCTCCCACGACCGGACCGACGAGCCTGCCCATGATACAGATAGATGCCCTACCCGCCTTTTCGGACAATTACATCTGGTTATTGCAAGACGCCGGGCAACGGCGCTGCGCGGTCGTGGACCCGGGCGACGCCCGCCCTGTGCTGGGCTGGCTCGCAGCGCACCCGGGCTGGCGCCTGAGCGACATCCTGGTCACCCACCATCACGCCGACCACGTCGGTGGCGTCGCCACCCTCAAGGAGGCCAGCGGCGCGACGGTTCACGGACCGGCGGCCGAGGCCATTCCCGCCCGCGACCGGGCCCTGCGGGACGGCGAGCGCCTCGAGGTGCTGGGCCTGTCCTTCGACGTGCTGGAGGTTCCGGGCCACACCGCCGGCCACATCGCCTATCACCATGCCGATCCGGAGCACCCTTTGCTGTTTTGCGGCGACACGCTCTTCGCTGGCGGCTGCGGTCGGCTGTTCGAAGGGACGCCGGAGCAGATGCACCATTCCCTGGGGCGGCTCGCCGCCCTGGCCGACGACACGGCCTTGTACTGCGCCCACGAGTACACCCTGAGCAACTTGCGCTTCGCCCGCCTCGTCGAGCCGGAGAACGTCGCGTTGCGGGCGCGCTTCGAGGCCGTCTCGGCGCTGCGCGAGCGAGGTGCTATCAGCGTGCCCTCCCGCCTAGCCGAGGAGCGGGCGACGAACCCCTTCCTGCGTACCGACGTGGAAGCGGTCCGGCGAAAAGTAGACGAACGGGAAGGCGCGCGGGAGCGCGACGGCAGCGCGGTTTTTGCCGCCTTGAGGCGCTGGAAGGACAGCATCTAAAGGGCGCCACGCCTCGGCAGGAGCCGGCAAAACTTGACCCCCCTAGGGTCGATTCCTAGAATCGCCCGACCTTTTGCCGAGCAAGTGCCCTCGATCGATGCCGCCAACGCCGCCTAAAACCCTTGATTTAGACGCTTTGGGACGATTTTCACCGGCGCTCCTGCTGGCCCTGACCGCGCTCCTGGCGGGGTGCCAGAGCACCGGTGGGCTCGAAACCCGCGCCCCGGAACGAGACCTGGCGGTCAAACTGCCGCGCCAACCCGCGCCTCCGGCGAGCCCCCAGGCCGCGCCCCAGCCGCCCCAGGACATCTGGGAGCGCATGCGCCTCGGCTTCCAACTGCAAGGGGAGATCGGCGTCAACCCGCGCATCGAGCGCCAGCGCTTGTGGTTCGTTGGCAACCCGTCGTTCATCGAGAACGCCAGCAGCCGCGGCAGCCTGTACATCCATTACATCGTCGAACGCCTCGAAGAGCGGGACATGCCCTTGGAACTGGCCTTGCTGCCGGTGATCGAGAGTGCCTACAACCCCTTCGCCTATTCCCGCAGCGACGCCGTTGGCCTGTGGCAGTTCATTCCCTCCACCGGTCGCTACTACAACCTGCGCCAGACCAACTGGTACGACGGCCGGCGCGACATCACCGCATCCACCAACGCGGCGCTGAGCTACTTGTCGCGCCTGCACGACATGTTCAACGGCGACTGGCTGCTCGCCCTGGCGGCCTACAACGCCGGCGAGGGCACCGTGAGCCGGGCCATCGAGCGCAACCAGAAGCTGGGCCTGCCCACCGACTACTGGAACCTTTCCTCCCTGCCCCAGGAAACCCAGGACTACGTGCCCAAGCTGCTGGCCCTGTCGCAACTGGTGCTGTCGCCGGTGGCCTACGGCGTCAACCTCAACCCCATCGCCAACGAACCCTACTTCGAAGTGGTGGAGTGCAAGCAACGCCTGGACCTGTCACGGCTGGCGGCGCTGGCGAACATCGAGGAAGACGAGCTGTACCAGCTCAACCCGGCCTACAAGAAACGCATCACCCTGGACGGCCCCCAGCATCTGCTGGTGCCCACCCAGAAAGCCGGCCTCCTGGTCAGCAGCCTGTCCTCCATCAAGCCCGAGGACACCATGAACTGGCAGCAGTACCGGGTACGCCGGGGCGACAGCCTGGACAGCATCGCCAGCCGCTACCGGGTCCCGGCCGCCACCTTGCGCAGCCTCAACGACCTGCGGGGCACTCGCCTGCGGGTGGGCCAGCAATTGAGCATCCCGGTGCCGAGCGGAACGCCGCAGCCGCTCGAAACGTCGACCGCGCCCCGCCTGCTGGCCAGCGGCGCCACGTTGTCCAAGCCCACCGCCCGCGCCTACCAGGTGCGCAATGGCGATAGCCTGTGGCAAATCGCCAAGGCCCACAATGTCGACGCGCAGGACATCCGCCGTTGGAACAAGCTCTCCGGCAACGCGCTGAAACCCGGCCAGACGCTTCGCCTGCAGGCTCCGGCCAGCGGTGCCGACGGCAAGGCGACCAGCGTCTCGGTGGCCAAGGCCTCGGCGCCGGCCAAGCCCTCCGCTGCGCGCGAAGACGTCACCTATTACAAGGTGAAGGAAGGTGATTCGATGTACCTCATCGCCCGCCGTTTCAACGTCGAGATGCAACACTTGCGCAACTGGAACCCGCGTAGCGGCCACGCCCTGAAACCGGGCCAGACCCTGACCCTGCGCCTGGGCAGCCGTTAACCCCCGCGTCGCAAGCGAGCCGCCTCACCGTCGTGCCAGCGCCTCCAGGGCCCTGCCCGCCGCCTTACCCAGGTGGCGGGGAACGCGACGAACTGCTCGTGACGCAACGCCCGCCCGGATGGGCGGCCGTCGGCATACAGCACGCCCACCGCCCGGTTTCCCGCCATCAGGGGCGCGACGAAGAACGTCCCCTGGCCGAACCAATGCCGCATCGGTCGAGTGATCACGTCGCTCAGGGTGTACTGGCGGGCGTTTTCATTCACAGCGGCTCGCGGCTGCGGATCACATAGTCGAACACATGGGGCTGCTCGGGGCTCGAGGCCGGCAGCTCGAAGCCTTCGAGCCAGCCGTCGCAGCCCTCGCCGGTCACTTGCTTGGCGCGAAAGCGACGTTGGTTATCGGCCAGGACCGCCACCATGGCCCGTTCGAGGCCGGCGCCGCGCCGCACTCCCTCGGGCAACAGGTCGAGGATGCGTCGCGGGCTTCTTGACGAGCGGCCGCCAAGCCTAACTCATGCAGGGCCTGGCTCAGGGCGTCGGCGTCGAGGACCGGGGCACGGCACGGCGGGCTCGCCCGCGTCGACATCGGCTCGCGCGTCGGGATCAGCGGCAGCAGCGGCTCGGCGCCGAAGGTCGTGGCCACCCGCACCGCTTCGTCGGCGGCGCCCAATACGTGCTGCAAGGCATCATCCGACCCGAGGCCAATGAACGCCGCCACGCGCGCCGCCTGCTCGGCCATGGCCGGGCCGTCCCAGCCGTCCAGGGCCACTTGAGCGATGCTCGCCCCCAGGCGTACCGCCTCGGCGGCGGGATCGCCCCGGCCGTTGCCCAGGGCCAAGCCCAGGGTTCCGGTCAGGCCCCAACTCTTGGCCAGGCCTTGAGTCAGCGCGGAAACCGGTGCCGAGCTACGCCGTACCGTCGCTTCGACCTCCGGTCCAGGCTCGCTCAGGGCCATGGCCAGGGCATTCGCCTGGGGGCCGGCGCATCCCCAAAAGGCGAGCTCCCCAAGTCCTTGAGCAAGGCGGCGATGAAGCCTTCTTCCTGCTGGCGCGGCGCCACATAGCTGGCCAGGGCGCGAGCCTGCACCGCGCCATGGAAGGCTCGGGCCAGCAGGGCCGCGAGTTGCTCCCGGGGCGCCCTGTGCAACAAACCGTCGACCAGGCTCACCGAGACGCCGACCGCCCGCAACCGTATCGAAGCCGATCAGGACGATGGCCCGGGACAGGGTCCGGATCGGCTCGCGGGCCGGGTTGTAATGGCGCTGTTGGCGACCCGCAACACCTTCGTGATCAGGGTCGCGTCCCGCGACAGCACGTCGGCTAACTGCTGGACCGAAGCGCCGTGCTCGGCGGTCAGGCGCTGAAGGTCGTGGACCACGGCGGCCAGCGCGGGTAATTCGGCGTGGGTAAGGCGATCGATCCATGACTGCAACCCATGGGTACGTGTAACCACCTGGATCCCCTCGGACGCTTTCCCGGGATACAGCAAAATGATGGCACGGGCTTCGGAAGCCCTGGCTTTTTCGAAGAGATACAAGCTGTTACTGTACCGGGCAAACCGGCCTGGGCGCCTCGGCGCCGGGTCGAGAGGTCCGCCGGCACGAGGAGAGACGATTTGATCATGTCCGTTGCCCCCTTCATTGACCGATCCTTCCGCTCCCCCGCTTTCGTTCCCGCTCCGCTCCCCGCACGGATCCTCTGCGCCGGCTCGCGTTGATGCCCCCCGCCATGCCGACCCGCGACACCCCGCGCCGTGCCTTCCGGCCCTCGCCGGACGCTAGCGCCCCGTTTTCGGGAGACGCACGATGATCCCTGCTTTTATTAGCCATTGCCGGCGGGTCTGCGCCGTCCTGCTGGTGGGCATGGCCGGGCTGGCCTCCGCCGAGCCCCGGCACGCGCTGACCCTCTACGACGAACCGCCGAAGTACCCGGCCGGCTTCGCCCACTTCGACTACGTGAACCCCGAGGCGCCCAAGGGTGGCACCTTGAGGCTGGCGGCCTTCGGTGGCTATGACAGCTTCAACCCGTTCGTGCCCAAGGGCACGCCGGCCGACCAGATGGGCCTGGTGTTCGACAGCCTGACCTTCCACTCCCCCGATGAGCCCTTCACCGAATACGGCCTGCTGGCGGAGAAGATCGAGAAAGCGCCGGACAACGGCTCGGTGCGCTTCCACCTCAACCCCAAGGCCCGCTTCAACGACGGCACACCGGTCACCGCCGACGATGTGGTGTTCACCTTCGAGCAACTGATGCAACACGGCGACCCCCTGTACCGCCATTACTACGCGGACGTCGCCCGGGTGGTGGCGGAAGACGCGCGGCGGGTGCGCTTCGATTTCAAGGCGCCCGGCAACCGCGAGCTGCCGCTGATCCTCGGGCAGATCCAAGTCCTCCCCCGGCATGCCTGGGAAGGCCGGGATTTTTCCCGCTCCACCCTGGAGCCGCCGGTGGGCAGCGGGCCCTACCGCATCGCCGCGTTCGAGCCGGGGCGCTCGGTACGCTTCGAGCGGGTCAAGGACTGGTGGGCCAAGGATCTGCCGGTAGCGCGCGGCTACTACAACTTCGACGTGATCGCCATCGACTACTACCGGGACATGTCCGTGGCCCTGGAAGCTTTCAAGGCCGGGCAGTTCGACCTCAACCAGGAATACTCCGCCAAGGACTGGGCCACCGGCTACGACAGCCCGGCCTTGCGGGCGGGACGCTTTCGCCAGGTCAGCCTGCCCAACCATAACCCGGTGGGCATGCAGGGCTACGCCTTCAACCTGCGACGGCCGCTGTTTCAGGACCGCCGGGTACGCGAGGCCATCGCCAGCCTGTTCGACTTCGAATGGACCAACAAGCAGTTGTTCTACGGAGCCTACAAGCGCACCCGCAGCTATTTCGAGAACTCTGAACTGGCCGCCACCGGCCTGCCCGACGCCGAGGAACTCAAGCTCCTGGAGCCGCTGCGGGGAAAAATCCCCGACGAGGTGTTCACTCGTCCCTTCTCGCCCTCGGTGACCGACGGCAGCGGCATTGTCCGCGAGCAGATGCGCCACGCTTATCGATTGCTGCTGGAGGCCGGCTATCGCATCGTGGACGACCGCATGGTCGGCCCGGACGGCAAGCCCCTGGCCTTCGAACTCCTTCTGACCCAGGCCAACCTGGAACGGGTCATCCTGCCCTTCAAGCGCAACCTGGCGGAGCTTGGCATCGACCTGCAGATCCGCAAGGTGGACATGTCCCAGTACCTCAACCGCTTGCGTTCGCGGGACTTCGACATGATGTCCGTCATCTGGGCCCAATCCAACTCCCCGGGCAACGAGCAGATGGAGTTCTGGCATTCCCGCAGCGCCGACAGCCCCGGCAGCCGCAACTACCTTGGCCTGCGCGACCCGGCCATCGACACCCTGGTGGAAGGGCTGATCCAGGCCGACTCCCGGCAGAGCCTGATCACCCACGCGCGCGCCTTGGACCGGGTGCTGCTGTGGGGACACTACGTGGTGCCGAACTACTACCTGGATAGCTGGCGCGTCGCCTACTGGGATCACCTGGAACGGCCGCCCGCCCCGCCCCTGTACGATCCGGGCCTGTTCACCTGGTGGCATAAGCCGGACGCCGCCGCGCCGCGCCCGGCCAAGGAGACGCCCTGATGCTCGCCTATCTCGTGCGGCGCCTGCTGCTGATCGTGCCGACCCTGTTCGGCATCCTGCTGATCAACTTCATCATCGTCCAGGCCGCCCCGGGCGGCCCGGTGGATCAGATGATCGCCCGCCTCGAAGGGCTCGATACCGGCGGCGCCACCGCGCGGATTACGGGCGGCGGCCAGGAAGTCTCCTCCGGCGGCTCCCACTACCGGGGCGGCCAGGGGCTCGACCCGGACATGGTGGCCCAGATCGAGAAGATGTACGGCTTCGACAAGCCGGCCTCGGAGCGCTTCTGGCTCATGCTCGCCAGCTACGCCCGCCTGGACTTCGGGCAGAGCTTCTTCCGCGATACCCCGGTCACCACCCTGATCGCCGAGAAGATGCCGGTGTCGATCTCCCTCGGTCTGTGGAGCACCCTGATCATCTACCTGGTATCGATTCCCCTGGGCATCGCCAAGGCCACCCGCCATGGCAGCCGGTTCGACGTCTGGACCAGCGCGGCGGTGGTGGTGGGCTATGCGATCCCTTCGTTCCTGTTCGCCATCCTGCTCATCGTGCTGTTCGCCGGCGGCAGCTACTTCGGCTGGTTCCCGCTGCGCGGGCTGACCTCGGCCAACTTCGCCGAGTTGTCCCTGGGCGGCAAGATCCTGGACTATTTCTGGCACCTGGCGCTGCCGGTTACCGCCCTGGTGATCGGCAACTTCGCCACCCTCACCCTGCTGACCAAGAACAGCTTCCTCGACGAAATCAGCAAGCAATACGTGATCACCGCCCGCGCCAAGGGCCTGAGCGACCGCCAGGTGCTCTATCGCCACGTATTCCGCAACGCCATGCTGCTGGTGATCGCCGGCTTTCCGGCGGCCTTCCTCGGCATCTTCTTTTCCGGCTCGCTGCTGATCGAGGTGATCTTCTCCCTGGACGGCCTCGGCCTGCTGGGCTTCGAATCCGTGGTCAACCGCGACTACCCGGTGGTGTTCGGCACGCTGTTCATCTTTTCCCTGCTGGGGCTGCTGACCAAGCTGCTCAGCGACCTGTCCTACATGCTCATCGATCCGCGCATCGACTTCGACCGACAGGAGCGCTGACATGGCCCTCTCCCCCCTCAACCGGCGGCGTCTGGAGCGCTTCAAGGCCCACAAGCGAGGCTGGTGGTCGTTGTGGTTGTTCCTTCTGCTGTTCGGCCTCAGCCTGGGCGCCGAACTGATCGCCAACGACAAGCCGTTGGCCCTGCGCTACGACGGCGAGTGGTTCTTCCCGGCGTTCAAGCGCTACCCGGAGACCCGCTTCGGCGGCGAATTCCCGCTGGAAGCCAACTACAAGAGCCCCTATATCCAGGCACTGATCCACGCCAAGGGCGGCGAGCTGTACTGGCCGCCGATTCCCTTCGGCTATGACAGCATCAACTACGACCTGCGGGTACCCGCCCCGGCTCCGCCCTCGGCGCAGAACTGGCTGGGCACCGACGACCAGGCCCGGGACGTGCTGGCGCGGGTGATCTACGGGTTCCGCCTGTCGGTGCTGTTCGCTCTCGCCCTGACCCTGTTCAGTTCTCTGATCGGCGTGGTCGCCGGCGCCCTGCAAGGCTTCTACGGCGGCTGGGTGGACCTGCTGGGTCAGCGCTTCCTGGAGATCTGGTCGGGGCTGCCGGTGCTGTTCCTGCTGATCATTCTCTCCAGCTTCGTGCAGCCCAACTTCTGGTGGCTGCTGGGCATCCTGCTGCTGTTTTCCTGGATGAGCCTGGTGGACGTGGTGCGCGCGGAATTCCTCCGTGGCCGCAACCTGGAATACGTGCGCGCGGCCCGCGCCCTGGGCATGGGCAACGGGGCGATCATGTTCCGCCACATCCTGCCCAACGCCATGATCTCCACCCTCACCTTCCTGCCGTTCATCCTGACCACCGCCATCGGCAGCCTGACCGCCCTGGACTTCCTCGGCTTCGGCCTGCCGGCCGGCTCGCCGTCCCTGGGCGAACTGGTGGCCCAGGGCAAGGCCAACCTGCAGGCGCCCTGGCTGGGCATCAGCGCGTTCGTGGTGCTGGCGCTGATGCTCTCGCTGCTGGTGTTCATCGGCGAAGCGGTACGCGACGCGTTCGATCCGAGGAAATAACCATGTCCGAGAACCTGATCGAAATCCGCGACCTGGCCGTCGAATTCGTCTCCGGCGCCAGCGTGCAACGAGTGGTCGAGGGCGTGAGCTTTGATATCCGCAAGGGCGAGACCCTGGCCCTGGTGGGCGAGAGCGGCTCGGGCAAGTCGGTGACCGCCCACGCCATCCTGCGCCTGCTGCCCTATCCGGCGGCGCGGCACCCGTCCGGCAGCATCCGCTATGCCGGCGAAGACCTGCTGAGCCTAGGCGAACGCCGCCTGCGGGGCATCCGGGGCAACCGCATCGCCATGATCTTTCAAGAGCCGATGACCTCCTTGAACCCGCTGCACACCGTGGGCAAGCAGATCGCCGAGGTGCTGGCGCTGCACAAGGGGCTCACCGGCGCCCCGGCCCGTCGGCGGACCCTGGAGCTCCTGGAGCTGGTGGGCCTGGCCGAGCCCGGCAAGCGGCTCGACGCCTATCCTCACCAATTGTCGGGAGGCCAGCGCCAGCGGGTGATGATCGCCATGGCGCTGGCCAACGAACCGGACCTGCTGATCGCCGACGAACCCACCACCGCCCTCGATGTCACCGTGCAGTTGAAGATCCTCGACCTGCTCAAGGACCTGCAGGCGCGCCTGGGCATGTCACTGCTGCTGATCAGCCACGATCTCAACCTGGTGCGACGAATCGCCCATCGGGTATGTGTCATGCAGCGGGGACGCGTCGTCGAACAGGCGTCTTGCGAGCGATTGTTCCAGGCCCCGCAGCACGCCTACACCCGCGAGCTGCTCGCCGCCGAGCCCGACGGCCGGCCCCGGGAGGTGCCGCCCGCCGCGCCGTTGCTGGAAGTGGACGACCTGCGGGTATGGTTCCCGGTCCGCAAGGGCGTGCTGCGCCGCACGGTGGATCGGATCAAGGCGGTGGACGGCATCGACTTCGCCCTGCCCCGGGGCCAGACCTTGGGCATCGTCGGCGAAAGCGGCTCCGGCAAGTCCACCTTGGGCCTGGCGATCCTGCGATTGCTGGCCAGCCGAGGCGCCATCCGTTTCCAGGGGCAGGCGCTGCAAGACATGACGCAACGGGACATGAGGCCGTTGCGCCGGCAGATGCAGGTGGTCTTCCAAGACCCCTACGGCAGTCTCAGCCCCCGCATGTCGGTGGGCCGGATCGTCGGCGAGGGCTTGGCGATTCACCGCATCGGCGACGAGGTGGAACGGGAGCGGGCCATCGTCGAGGCCCTGATGGAAGTCGGGCTCGATCCCGAGACGCGCCACCGCTACCCCCACGAGTTCTCCGGGGGACAGCGGCAGCGCATCGCCATCGCCCGGGCGCTGGTGCTCAAGCCGGCGCTGATCCTGCTGGACGAGCCCACCTCGGCGCTCGACCGGACGGTGCAGCGCCACGTGGTGGACCTGTTGCGGAGGTTGCAGGCCAAGTACGACCTGACCTACCTGTTCATCAGCCACGACCTGGCGGTGGTCAGGGCCTTGAGTCACCAGTTGCTGGTGATGAAGCAGGGCCGGGTCGTCGAACAGGGGCCGGCCGAGGCGATTTTCGCCGCGCCGCGCCACCCTTATACGCGGCAGTTGCTGGAAGCGGCCTTCGTGGCGCCGGCGACCGCCGATTCATCCAGATAACAGGAAGAGGAACGAACACATGGGATTTCTCGCCGGTAAGCGGGTACTGATTGTCGGGGTGGCCAGCAAGCTGTCCATCGCCTCCGGCATCGCCGCCGCCATGCACCGCGAAGGCGCCGAGCTGGCCTTCACCTATCAGAACGACAAGCTCAAGGGCCGTGTCGAGGAATTCGCCGCCGGCTGGGGTTCCGGTCCGGAGCTGTGCTTCCCCTGCGACGTGGCCAACGACGCCGACATCGAAGCGGTGTTCCAGGCGCTCGGCCAGAAATGGGACGGTCTCGACATCATCGTCCACTCGGTCGGCTTCGCGCCTGGCGATCAGCTCGATGGCGATTTCACCGAGGTCACCACCCGCGAGGGCTTCCGCATCGCCCACGACATCAGCGCCTACAGCTTCGTCGCCCTGGCCAAGGCCGGCCGCGCGCTGATGAAGGGCCGCAACGGCAGTCTGCTCACCCTGTCCTACCTCGGCGCCGAGCGCACCATGCCCAACTACAACGTGATGGGCATGGCCAAGGCCAGCCTGGAAGCCGGCGTCCGCTACCTGGCCGGCAGCCTCGGCCCGGAAGGCACCCGGGTCAACGCCATCTCCGCCGGCCCGATCCGCACCCTGGCGGCCTCCGGCATCAAGAACTTCCGCAAGATGCTCTCCGCCAACGAGAAGCAGACGCCCCTGCGGCGCAACGTGACCATCGAGGAAGTCGGCAATGCCGGCGCCTTCCTGTGCTCCGACCTGGCTTCGGGCATCAGCGGGGAAATCCTCTACGTCGATGGCGGCTTCAACACCACCGCCATGGGGGCCCTGGACGAGGACTGACCGCTCCGGCATACCCCCGGAAGGCCGCTCACGCGGCCTTTTTTCTACCTCTCGACGGATCGGGCGACCAGCCGGCTAGCCCGCTGGTCACCCAACCCCCGCCCTGGGCGAGCGCCTCGTCCAGCGCTACCGGGGATGCCCGTCCCGTTCGATGAGGGACGACCTTCGTCCGCCGGCGAAGGCTTCGACAGCGCCGTCGGGCACCGTATGGCCATCGCTACTGGAGCCGCAATTCGCCGTCCAGGCGAAGGGCCTGCAAAAAAGCGCTGTCATGGGAGACCACGATCAATGCGCCACGGTACTGATCCAGCATTTGCTCCAATGCGATGATGCTGGGCAGGTCCAGGTGATTGTCGGGCTCGTCCAGCAACAGGAGGTGCGGCGGTCGCTGCGCATGGAGCTGCGCGGCCAAGGCTATCTTCAGGCGCTCGCCACCGCTCAACTGGCGGGTCTTGAGCATCGCGCGGTCCGCATCGATCCCCAACTGAGCCAAGCGGGTCCGCGCCTCGGCCTCGGGCAACCGCGGATTGCTCTCGTAAAGCCATTGCACGGCCGTGCGCTCGGGGTAGCGCGACCCGGCGTGTTGGTCCAACCAGCCGATAGGACCGTGGCGCATGATTTCGCCTCCGCGCGCCGGCAAGTGGCCCGCGATCACATGCAACAAGGTCGACTTCCCGCTGCCGTTGGCGCCCAAGATCGCCAGACGCCTGGGGCCCGTCAGCGTCAGATCGATGGGCGCCGCGTGACCGAAGGGAAGCATGACGTCATTAAGCTGCAGAATCAGCTTGCCGGGGGGGGACCACCGTATCCGGCGACAGCATCACGCGTTGAAGCTCGGGCACGCACCGGGCGCGGGCCTCGGCGATACGCTGTTGCCGTTGCTCTTGGGCTACCTGTTGGTTGAGGCGCAGCTTTCCCTGGCTGTTCTCGCTGCGCTCCTTCTGGGCGTCGGTGATCAACTTGCTCTGGTTGCCGTGGCGGGCCTGGCGGTCGCCTCGGGCATTGCGCCGTTGCCGCCGCTCCATGTTCAGGATCGATTCCCGCCGCTCACGCTTGGCCTGGGCCCGCTCCCCTTGCAAGGCCGACTGGAACGCTTGCTGCTCCTGTTCCCGTGCCGCCGCATACTGACTGTAGCTGCCGCCATACACGCTTAGTCCCCGCGCGGAAAGCTCGACGACTTCGCTCACATGCTCCAGGAGGCCGCGGTCATGGCTGATCAACACCAGGCCATTGGGCCAGCTATAGATCCGCTGGGCGAGCGCACGCTGTTGCGCGGTATCCAAGTGATTGCTGGGCTCGTCGAGGACGAGCCAGTCGGCCCGGGAGAGCCACGCTCCGAGCAGCGCCACCCGTTGCCGCTCGCCGCCGCTGAGGGTCTCGGTGGGCGAGTCGGCCTTCAAGCGCCCCAGGCCCATCTGGTCCAGTTCCGCCTCGAGACGCGTGGCGCAATCCCATTGGTCGACCGCCAGCGCATGGTCTTCCTCTTCCACGCTGCCTTGGGCGATGCGCTCCAGCGCCGCCAGAACCGGGGCGACCCCGGCCAGCGCAGCGACGGTGGGGTAGCGCGCTGGCTCCAGTGACTGCGCCACGCGATAGATCCGCCCTTCGCGTCGCACGGTGCCACGGGTGGGCGCCTGTCGGCCCGCCAGCAACCGGCCCAGCAGGGACTTGCCGCACCCATTGGCCCCGACGAGACCGGTGATTCTGCTATTGAAGGAATGGTTCAGGTGCTCGAACAGGACACGTCCGTCGGGCAAGTGGAGCGACACCTGGTCAAGTTGAAGTAACCGCGGGCTCATACGCCTCCCTGATTGTCGACTGGCGGGCCTGGAACGCCCAGGGCCCGAGGGTTTCTCCCCCGAACCGCGCCCCGGCCTCCCGCCACTCGACGTGCAACCGCCTCCGACCCTCATGCCGGCCGAACATTCCCCCGCGGATAGTGCCGCGCCAGGAAATCCAGCAGCCGGGCATTCACCTCGGCGGGTTTCTCGCCCTGCAGCCAGTGCCCGCAGTCGGCCAGGGTATGGGCCTCGACGCGCGGCACCCACTGGGGCATGCGCGCCAGGGTATGGGCTTCCAGGGTGCCCACCGGGTCGCGGTCGCCGATCAGGAACAGCGCCGGCTGCTCCACGCGCCGCTCGGCCAGGGGCTCGGACAGGATCCAGTTGCGCTCGAAGTTGCGGTACCAGTTCAGCGCGGGGCCGAAGCCGCGTCCGGCGAATGTATCGACATAGTGGCGGAACGCCTCGCCCGCGCACCAACGGGGCGGCTCGCCAGGATCGGGCATGCCGTCGAACAGCCGGGAATCGGCGGGCCGGTCGCGCAGGAACGTATCCTTCGGCACCTCGGCCGAACAGCCGTGGAGCATGGTCCGTAGCGTGCGGGGGATGTCCGCGTCCAGTTCGGCCTCGGCGACTCCCGGCGTCTGGAAGTACAGGATGTAGTTGAAACGGTCGCCGAACGCTTCGCGCAGCAGCTCGACGGCGGGCCGCTTCGGCCGGCCGCCGTAAGGCACCGAGAGACCGCCGACGGCGACGATCCGCTCGGGTGCCCGCAACGCCAGGCTCCAGGCCACCGGGGCGCCCCAGTCGTGACCGATTACCGCCGCGCGCGGCTGGCCAAGGGCGTCCATGGCGCCGAGGATGTCGTCGCCCAGGGTCGGCAGGTCATAGGCCTCGATGGCCGGCGGCGCGCTGCTGCGGCCATAGCCACGCATTTCCGGCACGCAGACCCGGTAGCCGGCGGCGGCCAGGGCATCGACCGTGTGCCGCCAGGCGAACCAGCATTCGGGGAAGCCATGCAGCAACCAGACCGGCGGCCCGGACTCGGGGCCGGCGCGGTACAGGCTCAGGTGGATGCCATTGACGGCGAGCAGGTGGTGTTCGGTCTGGATCATGGGCGGTTCCTCGGATGGCGTCGCGCCCACTATGCCAAACGCGCGCCGGCGCGCCGCGCTCCATCGATCCGCCGAATGCCCGTCGCTCAGCCTTGGGCGGCGCTCCAGTCGATCAGGTGGAATTGCCAGGTGGCCAGGATCACCAGGCCGAAGACGATGCGATACCAGGCGAACGCCGCGTAGCTGTGGCGTGAAATGAACGCCAGCAAGCCGCGCACCGCCACCATGGCGAAGATGAAGGAGGTGACGAAGCCGATGGCGAACACCGGCAGGTCGCCGGGCATGAACAACGCCCGGTACTTGTAGCCGGAATACACCGCCGCGCCGACCATGGTGGGTATCGCCAGGAAGAAGGAGAACTCGGTGGCGGCCTGCCGCGACAGCCCGAACAGCAAGCCGCCGATGATGGTGGCCCCGGAGCGGGAAGTCCCGGGGATCATCGCCAGGCATTGCGCCAGGCCGATCTTCAAAGCATCGGACCAGCGCAACTGCTCCAGGTGCTCGACCCGCGCCACGTGCCGGCGCCGCTCCGCCCAGAGCATCACCACGCCGCCCAGCACCAGGGCCACCGCCACCGTCAGCGGGTTGAACAGGTAGCGGTGGATCAGGTCCGCGCAGAGCACGCCCAGCAGCACCGCCGGCAGGAACGCCACCAGCAGGTTGACGGTGAAGCGGCGCTCCCGGGGCTGGCTGGGCAGGCCCCGCAGCACGGCGAAGATCTTCGCGCGAAACGCCCAGACCACCGCGAGGATCGCACCGAGCTGGATGATGATGTTGAAGGCCATGGCCCGTTCGCCGCCGAAGCCGAGCAGGTCGGCGACGATGATCTGGTGCCCGGTGCTGGAGACGGGCAGGAATTCCGTGAGGCCCTCGACGATACCCAGAATCAACGCTTGCGCTGCAGGCCAGAACTCCATCGACACCTCTTGAACTCATGAATGGGCGCGGCCGCCCCGTCGGAGCGGCGTCGGGAGCCGACACCGGCTCCGCGCGCGGCATCCTACCAAGCCTGTTGTGCAAGAAAAGTGAAAAGACCGGAAACGGCTTGCCGCTTCGTCGGGACGATGCGGGCGCCGCTTCCCGCACGCGGCGAGGTTGGGCGCCTAGGCGAGCGCGCTCCGCCCGGCCCAGGTTCGGACCATGGCGAGGCGCTCGCCGAGCCCGGCCGCGCGCTCCGCCCGTAGCAGCGCGACGATGGCCGGCGGAGCACGCTCAGGGTCGAGGGGCAAGAAGCCGGCCCGCCGGTAGAGCCGCCGACCAGGCTCGAAGGCGGCGAAGGTGGTGAGGTAGAGGGCCTCCGCGCCCTGCCCCATGGCCCAGTCGAAGACCGGCGCCAGCAGCGCGCTGGCCACGCCGCGGCGCCCGTGGTCCGGGTCCACGTCGATCTCCCGCAGGAGCGCCAGCTCCCCCAGCCGCTCGGCGCAGGCGAACCCCACGACGGCGGCTCCCCGGTGCCGCGCGACCCACAAGCGGCCCTGCCGCTGGGCATCGGCCAGCAGCGCCGGAGGCAGCGTGTCGCCGCGCAGCGCGGCGGGCAGCAAAGTTTCGGGAAACAGTCGGGCCGCGCGGGCTTCCACCCCGGCCAGGGCCGGCAGGTCGTCCGGCTCGGCGGCCTCGATACGGTACGCCTCGTCCAGGGCCATGGGCTTCAGAGCAGCATCGCCGCCGCCCAGCCGAAGGCCAGCAGCGGCAGGTTGTAGTGCAGGAAGGTGGGTACCACGGTGTCCCAGATATGGTCGTGCTGGCCGTCCACGTTGAGCCCGGCGGTGGGCCCGAGGGTCGAGTCCGAGGCGGGCGAGCCGGCATCTCCCAGGGCGCCGGCGGTGCCGATGATGCTGACGATGGCCAGCGGGCTGAACCCCAAGTGCACGCTCAGGGGCACGAAGATCGCCGCGATGATCGGCACGGTGGAGAAGGATGAGCCGATGCCCAGGGTCACCAGAAGCCCCACTACCAGCATCATCAGCGCGCCCAGGGCGCGGCTGTCGCCGATCAGCGCGGCCGAGACGTCCACCAGCCCCTGCACCTGGCCGGTGGCCCGCATCACTTCGGCGAAGCCGGCGGCGGCGATCATGATGAAGCCGATCATCGCCATCATCTTCATGCCTTCGGTGAACAGCCCGTCCACCTCGCGCCAGCGCACCACGCCGCTACCGGAGAACACCAGGAACCCGGCCAGGGCGCCGACGATCATCGAATCCAACCACAACTGGACGACGAAGGTCACCGCCACCGCGACGCCGGCGATCCACAGGGTCGCCGGGCTGTAGCGCTGCTCGGTGGGCTCGACCCGCTCGATGGCGCCCAGGTCGTAGGTGCGCGGGCGGCGATAGCTGAACAGCGCCAGCAGCAACCCGGTCACCATGCCCAAGGCGGGAATCGCCATGGCCCGGGTGACGTCGATGCCCGTCACATCCACCCCGCTGCGGGCCACGCTGGCCAGGAGGATCTCGTTGAGGAAGATGTTGCCGAAGCCCACCGGCAGGAACATGTAGGGCGTGATCAGGCCGAAAGTCATCACGCAGGCCACCAGGCGCCGGTCGATGCGCAGGCGGGTCAGCACATAGAGCAGCGGCGGCACCAGCAAGGGAATGAAGGCGATGTGGATCGGCAGCAGGTTCTGGGAAGAGATGGCCGCCACCAGCAACAGCGCGATCAGCAGCCACTTCAGCCGGCGGTCGCCGGCGTCCGGCTGGTGGCCGGCCAGGCGGGTGATCCGGTCGGCCAGGGCATGGGCCAGCCCGGAGCGGGAGATGGCCACGGCGAAGGCGCCGAGCATGGCGTAGGACAACGCCACCGTGGCGCCTCCGCCGAGGCCCTTGTTGAAGGCGCTCAGCGAGCCGTCCAGCCCCAGCCCGCCGAGCCAGCCGCCCAGCAGCGCGCCGGCGATCAGGGCGATGATCACGTGCACGCGGCACAGGCTGAGCACCAGCATGAGGGCGACGGCGGCGAGAACGGCATTCATGGAAACTCCCCTGCGAGGCGTCCGGCGCGCGTCCCGAGGGCCGGGCCACGCGGGCCGGGCGCCGCGAAAAGCGGCGTACTCTGCCGAAACCGGGCCGGGCTGTCAAAGCACGCCGGCCTTGACGGGGCGGCCTCCAGGGCCGAGCAAAGTCGGACGGCATTGGGCATACTGCCCGGCTTCGCTCGTTTCAACCGGACACCTGTGCGCTTCGCGCGCCTGAGGAGTGGTCTCCATGTTTTTCGATCGCCTGTCGATCCAGTGGAAAGTGACATCGTTGGCCGGTCTCTGCCTGTTGGCCATCGTCACCCTGCTGGTGGGCGTTTCCCTGTACCAATCCGAACGCGGGACAAACCTGGTCAAGCGCGCCAGCGGCGACATGCTCCAGGAGAGCGCCCGGCAACGCCTGCAAGCGCGCGCCGAGCTCCAGGCGCAGCGCATCCAGGGCTATTTCACCGAAACCTACCTTCGCGGCGGGGGCCTCTCGCGGCAGATCCTGACCCTCAAGGAGCAGGCGGAGAAACGCTACCTGGACGCCTTCGATCTGCGCGAGGACCTGGTCCGGCAGGTGCGCGCCGGCTTGCAGAACGACCCGGAGCTGCTGGGCCTGTACGTGGTGTTCGAGCCCAATGCGCTGGACGGCAAGGACGAGCTGTTCGTCGACCAGGGCGCCCTGGGCAGCAACGACAAGGGCCGTTTTTCCCTGTACTGGGCCCAGCCCCGGCCCGGCGAGCTGGTGGCCGATACCCAGGCCGAGGAGGAACTGGCCAACACCGCCACCGGCCCCAGCGGCCTGCCCTACAACACGTGGTACACCTGCCCGCGGCAAACCCGTCAGGCGTGCGTGCTGGAACCCTACTACGACGAGGTCGGCGGCCAGCGGGTCCTGATGACCAGCATCGCCTTCCCCCTGGTGCAAAAGGGCGTGGTGGTCGGCGTGATGGGCCTGGACTTCGGTCTGCAACGCTTGCAGGACCTCAGCCTGGCGGCCAATCGGGCGCTCTACCAGGGCCAAGGCCACGTCAGCATCGTCAGCCCCGCCGGCTTGCTGGCCGCCCATAGCCGCGATGCCTCGCGACTCGGCGCGCGCCTGAGCCAAGTCTTCGGAGAACAGGCCGGTGCGCTGGCGGAGCGGATGGCGGCCGGGCAACCGGCCGAACTGCATGATCAAGGGCTGCTGCGGGTGCTGGAGCCGTTCAAACCGATACCCTCGGCCAAGCCCTGGAGCGTGTTGATCGAGGTGCCCGAGCAAACCCTGCTCGCCCCGGCCCTGGCGCTGGAGCAGCGGCTCGACCGGCAGAACGCCGCGTCCAACGGCACGGCGCTGGCCATCGGCCTGGCCGCCGCGCTGATCGGGCTGGGACTCATGTGGCTGGCGGCCCGGGGCGTGACCCGACCGCTCCTGGAGGTGGCGGCCCGGCTCGAAGACATCGCCAGTGGCGAAGGCGACCTCACCCGGCGCCTGGAATATGCCCGGCGCGACGAACTGGGCCGGCTCGCCGGCGGCTTCAACCGCTTTCTCGACAAGTTGCAACCGATCATCGCCGAGGTGAAACGCTCGGTGCAGGACGCCCGCGGCACCGCCGACCGCTCCTCGGCGATCGCCAGCCAGACCAGCGCGGGCATGCAGCAGCAGCTCCGCGACGTGGACCAGGTCGCCACCGCGTCCCAGGAAATGAGCGCCACCGCCCACGACGTGGCCAACAGCGCCGCCCAGGCGGCCGATGCCGCCCGCCACGCCGACGAGGCCACCCGCGAAGGGCTGACCCTGATCGACCGCACCACCCTGAGCATCGAGCGGCTGGCCCAGGAGCTGAACACCGCCATGGGGCAAGTCGAGGGGCTCGCCGCCAGCAGCGAACGGATCGGCTCGGTGCTGGAGGTGATCCGCGCCATCGCCGAGCAGACCAACCTGCTGGCGCTCAACGCCGCCATCGAGGCGGCCCGGGCCGGCGAGGCCGGGCGCGGCTTCGCCGTGGTCGCCGACGAAGTGCGTGGCCTGGCCAGGCGCACCCAGGACTCGGTGGAGGAAATCCGCCAGGTCATCGAAGGCCTGCAAAGCGGCACCCACGACGTGGTCGACTCGATGAACAGTAGCCAGCGGCAGGCCCAGGGCAGCGTCGAACAGGTGGAACAGGCGGTGGTCGCGCTTCGCCGCATCGGCGACGCGGTGACGGTGATCAGCGACATGAACCTGCAGATCGCCAGCGCCGCCGAGGAACAGAGCGCGGTCGCCGAAGACATCACCGCCAACGTGGCGGCGATTCGCGATGTCTCCGAGTCCCTGTCCGAGCAGGCCCGGGAATCCGCCGAGGTCAGCCAGTCGCTCAACCGCCTGGCCAACCAGCAGCAGGGGCTGATGGACCAGTTCCGCGCCTGAGGCGGCGCGGAACCCTCAGTCGAATACCGTGACGGTCTGCCGGCTGATGGCCAGCAGGCGGCCCTCGCTCCACAAACTGGAGGCGATATGGCCATAGCCGTCGGCGGCATGTTCGATCACCGCGCGGTACTGGCACCAGTCGTCGGTGGTCAGGGCCGCGACGGGCTGCACGAACTCGATGGTCCAGGTGAGCGAGCTGCCCGGCGCGGGCCGCTTCAGGTGGGACAGTACCGCCGGCGGCCAGGCATCCACCAGGGCCAACAGATGGGCCTCGTCCACCGCCGCCCGCGGCTCGTCGCGCAGGCGCACCCAACCGCCCATTTCCCGGGAGCGGTTCCCGCTGAACGGGATGCCTCCCAGCGCCCAACGCATCGCCAGGTATCGAACGAACTCCGGGGTCACGCCTTTTATGTAGGGCAGTTCCTGACAGGTTTCCGGCGCCGCCAGGGCCGGCGCGGGCTCCGCCTCCACCGCCACCGACGAGACCCTCGGGGCGCCGAAACTGCCCTGCACCAGGGTAGCCACCTGACCGTTCTGCACCGCTTTGCCCAGTACCTGGCTGACCGCCTTGCCCTCGCGCAGCACGCTCGCCTCGAATGCCACCGGCACGCCAGGCTCCACCGGCCCGACGAAGGTGATCGCCAGGGAGCGTACCGGACGGCCGTCCGGCACCTGGGCACGCATGGTCTCGTAGACCAGGGCGGCCACCAGCCCGCCGAAACCGGCGCGTCCCTGGCCCCACTCGGCGGGCAGGGTCACGGAGACGGGGGTTTGGCGTACCGCTTGAATCAATTCGGAAAACGTCATGGGTCACTCTCGGACAGGTCGTTCGAAACGGGTCGGCCGATCTTAAAAGATCGCCAAGCGCTCGCGTCGGCCCGGGGGACGGCGCTCGTGCCAGATGCGGGGGGAAAAACGCCGTTCAGCCAAGCGCCGCGCGCAGGCGCCGGATCGCCGTTTCCGCGCGTTTCGACGCGGCCCGCTGGCGACGCCGCCAGGCGTCTTGGCAAGGGGCCAGGTCGGCTTCCCGCTCCGCGCGGAGCAGCCACTGGTGGCAATCGTGCCAGTCGCCGATCTCGCTCTGGGCGACCTTGAGCAGGCGCGGCAGGCTGGGATCCAACGCCAGCAGGCCGGGATAAGCCTCGGCGCCGTAGCGCACCCGCTTGATCAGCAAGCGCAGGCGGTGACGGTCATAGCCCGGGTCGTCGAGGGCCTCGCGCAAGCGCCGGCATTGCGCGGCCAGGCGCTTGCGGACCCGCTTGCGCAAGCCCCGCAGGCGACCCTCCCGCTGCATCAGGCGCCAGAACGACGGCAGTGCGTCCAGGGCGATGAACAGGCCGCCCAGGGCCTGGCTGGCCAACAAATCCTGATAGCCCTGCCTCACCTGACGCGCGCGCCGCTCGGCAGCTTCGGCCTGCCCTTGCCGGCGCAACTCGCCGCATAGCACCTCCAGGTCTCGCAAGGGCCCGCCCAGACCGCCCACGGCGCGCGCGGCCTCGGTCAGCGGCTGGACCATGGGCAACGCCTTCAGCGGCCGCAGCAGGCTGCGCAACCGCCGCAGCGACACCCGCAGGTCGTGCAATGCCTCGGGGTCGGTGCCCGCCTGGAGGCGGGCCCGGCAGGCGCGCAAGGCCACCTCCTCGGTGAGGATGCGGGCAATCAGGGTATCGATGAGACGGGCCATGGAATCCAACCTGTGGGAGGCCGATCAGCGGGATCGGTCGTCGGGAGAAAGGGCGCCGAGGCGCCAGGGCAAGGCACGCCGCAGGGCGTTCAGGGCCTGCCGCAGCGCCTGCGGTTGGGGCGCCGCGCCGCCATAGCGCTGCGCCTCGTAAAGCCGGGCGAACGCCTCGATCGCCTCCGCCTGCCCGGGCAGGGCCGCGCGGGCTCGCGCGGCAAATGCCCGTGGCCCCTCGCCCGGTTCGCGGCGCAGGCCCTGGCGCCGCAGCAAGGTCTCGAAGCGGCGGAACGCTCGCTGCTGCGGGTCGCGCGCGCGCGTCCAGGGCTTGAACAGTAACAATGCCAGCAGGGCGAAGGCCAGGGCGCCACCGCCCACCAGGGTCAGGGCGAAGAGCCGACCGTCCACCGCGCCGAACCAGCGCTGCAGGAAGGCCAATTGCTGTTCGCCCTGGTAGCCCAGTACCCAGCGCTGCCAACCGTAGTTGAGGGTGTCCCAGGTCATGCGCAGCTCGTTCAGCCAGCCCAGGTTGCGATAGCGCAGGGGCGAAAGCGGCGAGCTTTCGAGAAAGGTCCCCTCCTTCGCCAGGGCCTCTTCCAGCCCCTGTTCGATGCGCTCCGGCGACACCTGAAAGGTCGGGTCGACGCTGACCCAGCCCGTCTCGGGCCGCCAGTACTCCACCCAGGCATGGGCGTCGAACTGCCGGATTTGCAGGTAATTGCCGGCGACGTTGGGCTCCCCGCCCTGGTAGCCGGCGACCAGCCGCGCCGGGACGCCGGCGGCCCGCAGCACGAAGGTCATCGCCCCGGCGTAGTGCAGGCAGAAGCCGCGCCGCGTGTCGAAGAGGAAGCTGTCGATATCGTCGGCCCCGGCTTCGCCGGGGTGCAGGGTGTAGACATAGGGTTCCTGGCGGAAACGCTCCAGCACCGCCTGGGCGCGATCCGCCGGCGCCGGGTAGCGGGCGCGCAGGGACTCGGCCCAGGCGCGGGCGCGGGGGTTGCCGGCGGCGGGCAATTGCAGGGCGCGGCGCAGGTTCTGCGCCGGCGCGCCGGCTTCCCGCGCCGCCTGGGGCCAGGAGGTGACCCGGTACAGCAGCGAGCGGTCCACCGGGCGCCGCCGTTGCAGGCGGAAGTCGGACATCTGCCTGACGTCGTCGCGATCCGTCTCGGCGACATCCAGGCCGAACAGCCAGGGCTTGCCGGTCGGCTGCATGACGATGCTGTAGCGCAGCGCGGGACCCTGTCGGCGCCAGCCCGGCGCCGGGCCGTAGCCTTGGGCGGCGTAGCCTTGGGACCAACGCCGACCGTCGAAGAACTCCAGGGTCAAGGCCCGCCAGTACAGGTCGTGGCGCGATGGCAGCGGCCCCTCGAAACTGGCGCGAAAGACCAGCTCGGTGGACTGACCGAGGTCGGCGATGTCCCCCGGGGCCATGGTGTCGGAGAGGCCGGTGACGCCTTTCTTGTCCGGCACCGGTAGCGACCACAACGGCTCCATGCGCGGGAAGAACACGAACAGCACCAGCATCAGCGGCAGCGCCTGCACCAGCAGCGACGCCGCCAGCCGCGCGGTGTTCCGGGGCCTCGCCGTGGCGCTCGGGCTCTGTTGCAGGCCGATCAGGGCCGCCAGCAGCGCGGTCACCGGGAGCAGGCTGTACAGGGCGGTGGCGATGCTGTCGTCGAACAGGTAGGCGGTCACCACCAGGAAGAAACCCAGGAAGACCAGCACCAGCCCGTCGCGCCGGTTGCGCATTTCCACCATCTTCAGGATGAACGCGGCGTTCAGCAGCACCACTCCGCCATCCAACCCCATCAGGGTGCCGCGGCTGACGTAGGCGCCCGCGGCGGCCGCGGTCACCAGGCCCAGCTTGGCCGTCCGCCCGGGAAACCCCACTTTCATGCGGAAGGCTTGCACCCGCCAGGCCAGGCAGGCCAGCCAGAGGACCGGCAGCCAGGGCGGCACATGCAGGAAGTGGGGCAGGATCGCCAGGGCCTGGGCCGCCAGCAACCAGGTCAGCGCGACCCGGGGAATGGCCTGGGGCGCGCTCATCGTTCGACTCCGAACAGGGCCAGCGCCCGCAGGCAGGCGTCGCGGTGGGTCTCGCCCTCGTCCGGCCCCAGCCGCGTGCCCGGCAGGCTCAGGCCGAAGGCCTGGCCGCGCTCGCTCAGGGACAGCACGCCATCGCAGAGCCAGGACAGGCGCATCTCGCGGTCGCCGGACAGGCTCTCGTAGTCCAGCCAGACCTCGCGTCCGCCGAGGGCGGCGAAGTCCTTGACCAGAAGCCCGTGGCCCCGGGAGTAGGCCTTCCAATGCAGACGGCGCTTGGAATCGCCGGGTTGGTAGGCCTTCAGCCCCTGGTAGTCGTCGGCGCCCCGGCCGATGGCGCGGCTGCCCTCGTCCTCATCGCCCGCGGCCGCCGAAACCCAGGGCAACTCTCCGGGTAGCGGCCGTGGATAGACCAGCGCCGCCAGGTCCAGGTCGACCCAGCTCCAGGCCACCAGGAGGCCCAGGGGAAACCGCGTTTCCACGCGCAGGCGACCGGGCCGCAGCCACCCCCGGCGAATCGCCGGCAGGCCGAGGCTGCATTCCCAGGCGCCGTTCGCCGGGATGTCGCCGCACTCCAGGGGCGCCGGCGGCCAGCCGAGGGCGATGGCCTGGTGGGCGCGACCGCTGCTTTCCAGGCGCACCTGGAAGCGCGCGTGCTCGCCGACGAAGACCGTGTTGCCGCCACCCGTCTTCAGCACCAGGGATGCCAGGTTGCGATAGGTATGCAGGATGGTCACCAGGAACACCGACAGCAGCAGGAAGGTCAGCCCGTAGGCCAGACTGCTCTGGTAGTTGATCGCCGCCAGCAGCATCAGCAGCAGGGCCACGCCGAAGGCCGCGCCGACCCGGGTCGGCACGATGAAGATGCGCCGCTGGTTCAAGCGGACCTGGCTGGCCCGGGGCAGACGCCGCGAAAGCCAGCGCTCCCAGCACGGGGCGAGACGGGCCTTCACCGTTCGCCGCCAGGCGCGAACGCCGGGGCGCGCCCGCTCACAGCGCCGGGACCTCGCGCAGCAGCCATTGCACCAGGGTGCCGCCGCCGTGCCCGGTGGCATCAGCGCGCTCGCGCAGGCGGTGGCCGACGACCGCGCCCAGCACCGCCTGCACGTCCTCGGGAATCACATAGTCGCGCCCCGCCAGGTAGGCCCAGGCCCGCGCCGCCGCCAGCAACGCCAGGCTGGCGCGGGGCGACAGGCCCCAGGCGAACCGCGCCTGGGAGCGGGTGGCCTCCACCAACCGCAGCACATAGTCCACCAGCGCGTCGCTGGCGCGAACCTGGCGCGCCTCGGCCTGCAGCGCCGCGAGTTCGGCATGGTCGAGCAGCGGGTCGAGCCTGGGCAGCAGTTCCCGGCGCGCCTCGCCCAGGAGCAGGGCCTTTTCCGCCGCCTGGGCGGGGTAGCCCAGGGACAGTCGCATGAGGAAGCGGTCGAGCTGGGATTCCGGCAGGGCAAAGGTGCCGCCCTGGCTCACCGGGTTCTGGGTGGCGATGACGAAGAACGGCTCCGGCAAGGGCCGGGTCGCGCCCTCGATGGTCACCTGCCCTTCCTCCATGGCTTCGAGCAGGGCGCTCTGGCTCTTCGGCGTGGCTCGGTTGATCTCGTCCGCCAGCACCAGCTCGGCGAAGACCGGCCCCGGGTGGAAGACGAACTGGCCGCTCTCCTTATCGAACACCGAGGTGCCGAGGATATCGCCGGGCAGCAGGTCGGACGTGAATTGGATGCGCTGGAAGCTCAGGCCGAGGATTTTCGCCAGGGCGTGACTCAAGGTGGTCTTGCCCATCCCGGGCAGGTCCTCCAGCAGCAAGTGCCCCTTCGCCAGCAGACAGGTCAACGCCAGCCGCACCTGCGGCTCCTTGCCCAGCACCACGCGGTTGATCGCCGCCAGGCAAGCATCCAGTTTGGTTCGCATCGTCCCTCCTCCCTCGGATCGGTCGCCGAATGCTACTGCCCGACCCGGCCGGCGCAAAGCCGGCCGCATCCCCTCTTCATGGAAGCGAGACGTGGTCGTTCTTCCTGAACCGACCATCGGGTCGGGGAACGGGTTCGCCCGAATGTCGTGGCGCGCCAGGAAGTTGGCGGAACCGAGCGCCCAGCCAGGCGTGTAGGGGCCCTTGAGAGACACCGCCCGTCTTGCGCCACGAATCCGCTAGCCCATCACAAGGAAAAAGTAAGCAAGGCCCCCGGTACGGGTAAGGCCACTCAGCGCGGCCGTTGCATAGCGAAGGTATCTCGGGTCCGGGTATAGGCCTGGCCGCCCAGGCGGCCGACGACATCCAGACGCCGCGCATCCACTCGACCCTGCTCGTCCAGCACGCCCTCGTCCAGGTGGGCCAGCAGCACCTCGGCGAAGATCAGGTGGCAATTGGGGGCCTGCCGGGGATAGGGCTGGATGTCCGCCACGCGGCATTCGAAAGCCACCGGCGCGCCCGCCACCCGCAAGGCGGCGACCCGCTCCGCCGGGCGCGAGGCGATCCCGCAGTGCTGGAATTCGCTGATACCCCGGGGCAAGGAGGCGGCGCTGGCATTCATCGCCTCGGCCTGGGCCGCCGAGACCAACTGGATCACCAGGTCGCCGGTCTCCCGCGCGTTGAGCAGGGTATCCTTGGATGAACCGTCGTCGCGCTCGCCGACATTGACCATCAGCGTCGGCGGATCGTCGCTGATGACCTGAAAGAAGCTGAACGGCGCCAGATTATCGATGCCGTTCGAGGAGCGACTGGAGACCCAGGCGATGGGACGGGGGGTGACGGTGGCGGCCAACCAGCGATAGGCCTCCACTGGGGAGAGGGTGGCGAAGTCGAGTTTCATCAGCGGCCGGCTCGGGACTCTCGGATGTAGAAGCGTGCCTTCTCGGCCTTCTGCGTACAACCTTCGAAACGCTCGAACTGCTGCTGGGTCTTGGCGCCGGTGAGCAGCGAGAGTGCCTTGGAGTAGCTGATGGTCCCGGCGAAGCCTTCGGCCTTGGCCAGGTCCAACTCTTGCCAGGCGCTGTCCAACTGGGTGGCGCAGCTATCGCGGTACGCGGTTCTCGCCGAACAGCCACCCAGCGCCAGGGCAATCAACGATAACGCGATCCAGGGTTTCATCGGCGATCCTCCTCGGGATTCGGAAGCGAAAAAAAGACCGAGGCGTCCGAGGATGGACAACGCGGCCAGGTCCGGTGCGAACCGGCGTGTGTCTGACTGGGCACGGCCCGATACGTTCCACGCCCGCGCCCGAGCGCCCCGCCCCTTGGCGGGCCGATGTCGGGACGGGTATCGTCGGGGCCGGTTTCGGGAGGCGCGCATGAGCAAGCGGGTGGCATTGGTATTGGGGTCGGGCGGCGCGCGAGGCTACGCCCACGTGGGGGTGATCGAGGAACTGGAGGCCCGTGGCTACCGCATCGCCTGCGTCGCCGGGTGTTCCATGGGCGCGGTGGTGGGCGGCATCTATGCCGCCGGCAAGCTCAAGGAATACCGCGAGTGGACCGAGAGCCTGGACTATCTGGACGTGCTGCGCCTGCTGGACGTGAGCTTCCGGCTCGGCGCGATCCGGGGCGAGAAGGTCTTCGGGCGCATCCGCGACATCCTCGGCGAGATCGATATCGAGGACCTACGCATCCCCTACACCGCCGTGGCCACCGACCTCACCAACCAGCAGGAAATCTGGTTCCAGGAAGGCTGCCTGCACCAGGCGATGCGCGCCTCGGCGGCCATTCCCAGCCTGTTCACCCCGGTCGTCCAGGGCAGCCGGGTACTGGTGGACGGCGGCCTGCTCAACCCCTTGCCGATCGTGCCGGTGGTATCCAGCCATTGCGACCTGATCGTCGCCGTGAACCTTAACTCGACCCAGCAGAAGCAGTACCGCCTGCCGGAGCTGGAACGGCCGCCGGCCTTCCGCAGCCGCCTCGACCTGCTGATGGGCTCGCTGGGCGCGCGTTTGCCTTTCCTGCGCCGCGAGGACGACGATGAACCCTCCGCCGCCCTCGTGGACCTGCCCAACCCTTGGATCGAGGAGCCGGCCTCGCCCCTGGCCCAGCAACCGGCCGCCGCGCCCCGCCGGGGTGGCGCGCCGAAGTCCGCCAGCGGCTCGCGGGTGGCCGCGCTGGCCGGGCCGGCGTCCCTGCTGGAGCTGGTGAACCAGAGCTTCGAGGTCATGCAGACCTCCCTGGCTCAGTACAAGATCGCCGGCTACCCGCCGGACATCCTGATCAACGTGCCCAAGCGGGTCTGTCGCTTCTTCGAGTTCTACAAGGCACCCGAACTGATCCAACTGGGCCGCCTGATCGCCCGGGACACCCTGGATGCCTACGAGGCGAGCCACTGATCAGAAGATCGACCAGCCGATCCGCGCCGAAAGTTTCTCCAAGGCGGCGAGCCCGGCCAGGGAGTTCCCTGCGGGGTTCAACTCCGGCGACCACACGCAGACGGTGAAGCGCCCCGGCACCACGGCGACGATCCCGCCGCCCACGCCGCTCTTGCCTGGCAGGCCCACCCGATAGGCGAAGTTGCCAGCCTCGTCGTACAACCCGCTGGTGGCCATGATCGCGTTGACCTGCTTGGCCTGGCGCGGCGTGAGCACCTGTTCGCCGCTGTGCAGGCAGTACCCCTGGTTGGCCAGGAAACAGAAGGCTCGGGCCAGGTCGGCGCAGCTCATGCGCAGCGCGCAATGGTGGAAATAGCTGCGCAGCACCGCCTCCACGTCGTTGTTGAAGTTGCCGAACGCCTGCATCAGGTAGGCCATGGCCGCGTTGCGGGCGCGGAACTGGTATTCCGAGCGGGCCACCACTTCGTCCGAGATCACCTGGGGGTTGCCGCTCAACCGGCGAACGAAATCCCGCATGGATTGCGCCGGCGCGGCGAAGCGCGACTGGTTGATGTCGCAGATCACCAGGGCGCCGGCGTTGATGAAGGGATTGCGCGGCACGCCGCGCTCGAACTCCAACTGCACCAGGGAATTGAACGGCTGCCCCGAGGGCTCGTGCCCCAGGCGGCGCCAGATCGCCTCGCCGGAATGCTGGATCGCCTGCACCAGGCTGAACACTTTGGAAATGCTCTGAATCGAGAACGGCACCAGCCCGTCGCCGGCGGTATAGAGTTCGCCTTCGTTGCTGTAGACGGCGATGCCCAACTGGCACGGGTCCACCCGGCCCAGGGCGGGAATGTAGTCGGCTACCTTGCCGCTGCCGATCAGCGGCCGAACCTCTTCGAGGATTTCATTCAATAGCGATTGCATGGGACTCTCGTCGGAACGGCGCGGCGTCGCCGCGGGCGCGAAACACACGGGACGCGCCGGGCGCCCCGTTCATCGCCGGGATCAGCCTTCACGCAGGCGATAGCCGACCCCGGCCTCGGTGACGATGAAGCGCGGCTGGGCGGGATCGTCGCCGAGCTTCTGCCGCAGATGACCCACCACCACCCGCAGGTAATGGGTGTCCTCGGAATGGGTGGGGCCCCAGATGTCCTGCAGCAATTGCCGCTGGGTCACCACCCGCCCCACGTGCTTGCCCAAGGCGGCGAGCACCGCGTATTCCTTGCGGGTCAGGGCGATCTCCCGTCCTTCCAGCGTGACCTTGCGGTAGGCGAAGTCCAAGGTCAGGGGGCCGCTGCTGACGGACGCCGGTTGCGGCTCTTCCCGCATGGCGCCCTGGCGCAGCAACACCCGGACACGGGCGAGGAATTCCTGGATGCCGAAGGGCTTGGTCATGTAGTCGTTGGCGCCGGCGTCCAGGGCCAGCACCTTTTCCTGCTCGCTGGCGCGCACCGACAGCACCAGCACCGGGAGCGTCGACCACTCGCGCAACTCCCGCAGCACCGCCTGGCCGTCGCGATCCGGCAGCCCCAGGTCGAGCACCATCAGGTCCGCCTGGCCCAGGGCCGCCTGGGCCAGGCCATCGCCGCCGGTGCCGGCCTCGAGAACGCGGTACCCCTGGGCGATCAGGCTGATGCGAAGGAATTTACGGATCGGCGGCTCGTCGTCGACCACCAAGACGGTCGGCTGGACAGGTCTGGAAGGCTGGTTCATGGCTCGCTCGCAACAGCTATCGAAGCGCCGGACGGCGCCGGCGCAGTCTATCGGGACGCCGAACGGAATGCCCGCCGCTTTCCGCTCCCGGCGGGCGGCCAGGACAGCGCCGGTCCGCCGGCACTCGGGTCATCGGGAAAAAGGCGAGCCGTCGAAACGGCCCGCCTTGGCGCTCACTCGCCGCGCGTGTCCTCGTCCAGGTCCTGGGCCTCGTCGCCTTCCGGCTCCGGGAGTTCGTCGCTGGGCAGCGCGCCGGCCTGGCTCATCACCATGCCCATCAGCATCGGGGCGATCTGCTCCAAAGGCATGCGTTTGCCATTGAAGTCCACTTGGCCGTCGGCGTAGGCAAGGCTGGTCACCAGGTCGTTGCCCTGCAAGGTCACCAGACCGCTGGAAAGGGCGGTGTCGGCGAGCATGTCGCGGGTGGCCTGGGCTTGCTGGGCGATCGCTGCCGGGTCGCTCGCGCCGCCCTGAGCCGCGTAGAGAGTGGCGAAATCCTCCAAGGTGGCCTTGGCCACGCTCAGGCGGCTGTCCAGGCGCTGGACGATTTCCCGCGCCAGGCGGTCGGCGGGCAGGTCGAAGGCGCTCGGCTTGGCCAGGTTCACCGACAGGTTGAAGCGACCCTCGCCATGGGCGGTCTTCACCGACAGCTCGTCCAGTGCCAGCACCGGCTTGGCGGCCAGCAGGCGGCCCAGGCTATCGTGCAGTTGGGCGCGCTCCTCGGCGGTCATTTCCGGCAGGGGCGCCGCGGCGTTCCCGTCCACTGTTTGCCCCTGAGTCTGGAGACGCTCGAGATAGCGGGCGTACAGCTCGTTGATTGCTTTCACCGACGCGGGCTCGAGGTTGCGCATGCTGAAGGCCAGCCGCGCGGAGCCCACGTCCTGTCCGTCGTAGTTCAGCAGGCCCACGTCGTCGGACAGGGCGACCACCAGATTGTCGTTCTCCAGACGGCTTTCGCTGCGCACCGCGAGGTCGCGCAGGTCGAAGACCGGCATGCCCTCGCCGGTCACCCGCAGGCGTTCTGCCCGGCCGAGCGCGTCGCCCAGGTACAGGTCGGCGGGTCCCTTGCGCTGATTGCTGGTAAGGTTCAGGCCGGTGAGCTCCACCTGGACCGGCGTGCCGTCCTGGCGCGCGGTCTCCAGGCGCAGGCTGCGCACCTCGCCGTCCATGCGCACCTCGGCGGCCTCGCGGGTGCTGTGGTGGTTCAAGTCCAGCCCGGAGAAGGCCAGCTTGGTGGTAGCGTCCAGGGCGCCGTCCAGCGGGGCCAGGCGCACGGTGCCGTCGACCGCTTGGTCGTAGCCGATGCTGGCGTGGCCACTCACCGGGGCGACGCCCGCGCTGAGGGCGAACCAAGTGTCCACCGAGGGCGTGCGCTCCAAGCGGTAGTTGCTGGCGGCCATCACCGGCATCAGCCGCAGCGACTTGAGGCGCGACAGCGGGAAAGGCCCGTGTTCCATCTCGTCGGTGAACGACAGCTCCAGGGGTTCGGACTGGCCGTCGGCCAGGTTGCGGTAGTGGAGGCGATAGCGGGCGGTACTGCCGAACAAATGGCGATCCAGGGACACCAGTTCCAGGCCGCTCTCGGTGCCGGGCAAGGCCTGTTGCAGTTGCCGATTGGACTCGGCGATGGCCTCCCGCAGCACCCCTTCCAGGCGGGTGCCGGTATACCAGGCGCCGGCCGTGGCCAGGGCTCCGGCGGCGACGATGACTCCTACAGCGAATCCGGCTGCTTTATTCATGGCGTTCTATGTTTTTCCGTTGCGTTGACGTTCAGGGTGTGGGAGGTAACGGTTGGCGCGGCGGCTCCGCCAGCCAATCGTTGAGCAGGCTGTAGGCGACAGCCAGCAGGGTCGGCCCGAGGAACAGGCCCATGAAACCGAAGGCGAGGATGCCGCCGAACACGCCCAGCAGCACCACCACCAGGGGCAGGTTGCCGCCGCGGCTGATCAGGTACGGCTTGAGCACGTTGTCCACGCCGCTGACGATGAAGGTGCCCCAGATGCCGAGGAACACCGCATAGCCGTATTCGCCGTGCCAGGCCAGCCAGGCGGTGGCCGGCACCCAGGCGAGGGGCGGCCCCATGGGGATCAAGCTGAGGATGAAAGTGAGAATGCCCAGCACCAGCGCGCCGGGCACGCCGGCGATGAGAAATCCGATCAGCGCCAGCAGGGCCTGGGCGGCGGCGGTGCCGATCACTCCGTTCACCACCCGCTGGACGGTGCCGGCCACTAGGTCCAGATAATGGTCGGCCCGTTCACCGATCAATTTTTCCAGGGCGCGGCGCACCAGTTCGGCCATGCGCGGCCCATCCCGATAGAAGAAGAACACCATCGCCAGGCTCAGGCCCAGCTCCAGCATGCCGCCGCCGATCTGCGCGCTGCGCGCCAGCAACCAGTTGCCCACCATCCCCATGTAGGGCTTGAGGCTGGCGAAGAATGCCGACCCCTGGGCATCCACGGTCAGCCACAGGTTCACCAGGCGGCCGCCCACAAGCGGCACGTCGGCGAGCCAGGCGGGTGGCACGGGCAGGCCGTCCACCTGAATATTCTTCGCCAGTTCCAGGGCACCCCGGATGTGGTCGGCCAGGTTGAACCCCAACCATACCAAGGGCAGCGCCACCAACAGCGTCCAGCCCGCCGTGAGCAGCGCGGCGGCGGCGGTCTGCCGACCTTTCAGCAGGCGGGTCAGCAAGCGCATCAGCGGCCAACTGGCGAAAGCCAGAACGGCGGCCCAGAACAGCGCCGACCAGAACGGCGCCAGCACCCACACGGTAGCGCCGAGCAGGCCCAGCAGCAGGATCTGCACCAGAAGACGGTCGTTATCGAACATGAAGGCTCCAGAGGATGGCGGCGCGACGCACAGGCTATCGGAAGTTCCGATCGCCTGACAGGACACAGGTCTCGATCAGCGCAACCCGATCAGGCGCAAACCCCTGGGCGAGGGTTCGGAGGACGCCGTCGCGCCGTCGTCCAGCTCCAGGCGGGCGGCGCGGACGCCCGCTTCGACCAGCGCCTCGCGCCAGCGCTCGGCCTGCGGGCCCGCCAGCGCCACCCGCAGGGTGGTGTCGGCGCGCAAGGTCTGGGCGAGCAGGTCCAGCCAGGGCGCTTGCGGCCCATCCGTGAGACGCGGCAGGTTCAGCTCGCCGCTGGCGCGCAGCTCCCGCAGCAGAGTCGCCGCGGTGGGCAGCAGCTCGCCCAGCGGGGCCTCTGCTTCCAGCCGCTCGACACGCAAGTAGGCGCGCCGGTTGCCCCGAGTGATGGCGTAAAGCGCCACCAGGCTATCTCGGGGCGTGGCCAGGGCAGGCTCGGCGGGATGTGGTTCAGTCAGGCGCAACAGCAGGAAGGCCTGCTCGTCGTCGGCGCCATAGAGGGTGGCATTGCCGAACACCGCGTTGGCCCACAAGCTGCTGGAGCCGCAATCGCGGCCCTGGCACCAGTAGAGCGGCTCGGCGCCTTGGTCGAGCAGGGCCTTGCGGGCCGATTCGAAGGCCTCGTCGGCGGCATGGCCGGGAGGCAGCAGATAGGTCGCCGCGACCTGCCGCCCCTTGGCGTCGATGCGCCGCTCGTAGCGCACCCGGTTGCTGATCCGGCGGATCGCCCCCTGGGGGTAGGTCCGCTCCACCGTAGCGGCCTCCGAGAAGTCGACGATCTCCGCCTGGGGGAAGCGTGGCACGCCCTCGGGGTCGCGGCTTCCCGGCGGGTCGGCGGCGAGCGCGGAGCAGATGCAGAGCAGGCCCGTCAGGGCGATGAGCGATACGCGCATGGCCGTCCTACCGGGTCAGGAGGGTTTGAACACTGGCCACCAGGCGCGCGCCGTCGTCCATCCGCCTGGGAATGTCGAGCCCTCGCTGCACCGCCGGCCGCGCCGCCAGGGCCGCCATCCAGCGCCGCAGATGCTCCAGGCCGTCCACCGAAACGCCGGCCCAGTCGTGCAGGCGCACCCAGGGGTAGGTGGCGATGTCGTCGATGCTGTAGTCGCCCGCCAGATAGTCCGCCTCGCCGAGGCGGCCATCCAAGACCTCGTAGAGTCGGCGGGTTTCGTTCTGGTACCGCGCGATGGCGGATGGCAGCTTTTCCGGGAAATAGCGGAAGAACACATTGGCCTGCCCCTGCATCGGCCCTACCCCGCCCATCTGGAACATCAGCCATTGCACCACACGGGAGCGGCCCTTGGCGTCCGCCGGGATCAGCCGGCCGGTCTTCTCGGCGAGGTACAGCAGGATCGCGCCGGACTCGAACACCGCGAAGTCCCCGTCGCGATCAACGATGGCGGGGATGCGGCCATTGGGGTTGATGCGCAGGAAAGCCGGGGTCTTCTGCTCCTGCCGGTCGAGGGACAACGCATGGAGTTCGTAAGGCAGGCCGAGCTCTTCCAAGGCGATGGAAACCTTATGGCCGTTGGGCGTGGCGGCGGTATAGAGATCGATCATCGGCGGCTCCTGTGCGGGTGGCCAGCCTCGCCACTTGCCGAAGGCAAGTCAAGCGGGCATTGCCACAGCGTTTTTCCGCCGTGCCAAGGGGCCACCCCGAGAAGAACGCGCTCCCGGACGGGCCGCTCAGGCCTCGCCGAGGAAGGTACGAAAACAGGCCGCGACCGCCTCGGCGCCCGTTTCGTCATCCAGGTGCAAGTGGTGCCCGCCCGGCAGCGTGATGACCTCCACCGGTAGCCCCGGCAGGGCCGCCATCAGCGCCGCGTGCTCCTGGACGATGCCCCGCTCCGCCACCAGCAGCCGGGCCGGGCAACGCAGCGCGGCGACGAAGGCCAGGGCCTGGGCCTGGGTCATGCGCAGCGGCGACGGCAGTGTCAGGCGCGCGTCGCTGCGCCAGGTATACCCGCCGGCCACCGGCATCAGGCCGCGCTCGGCGAGCAGTTCGGCGGCCTCGCGGCTCACCGCGTCGGTGCCTTTCATGCGCGCGGCCACCGCCTGTTCCACGTGGGCATAGACCGGCTTGCGCTTGTGCTGCAGGGCGCGCTGGGCTTTCAACGCCTGGCCGAAGCGAGTCACGGTCTGCTCCACCTCGCCGGTCGGCGGGATCAGGCCGTCGATCAGCGCCAGTCGCTCCACCCGCTCCGGCAACGAAGCCGCCAGCAGCGTGGCGACGATGGCGCCCATGGAATGGCCGAGCAGCGCGAAGCGCTCCCAGCCGAAATGGTCCGCCACCTGCAGCACGTCCTGAACGTTGTCCCACGGGGCGTAGCCCGCTCCCGCCGGGCGGTGAGCGGAATGGCCGTGGCCGGCGAAGTCCAGGGCAACGATCCGCAGACCCGGCAGGCGCGGCGCCAGCCGGGCGAAGCTGGCGGCATTGTCCAGCCAGCCATGCAGGGCGATGACCGGTTTCCCGTGCTCCGGTCCGTAGAGCCGCGCCGCCAGGTCGAGGTGCGGCAGGTTCAGGCGGACCTCCTCCACTCGCGCGGTCATGCCGACACCTCGCCAGTCTGGCGGCCCTGCCAGCGGCCGAACAGGCTCCGCAGCAGCGTCGCGGTGTCCACGGGACGCTCAAGGGGAAACATGTGCCCGCCCGGCACGGTCAGGTATTCCCCGTGGGGAATGCGTTTCACCGGACGCGCGTGATGGGGCAGCACCACCCGGCTGTGGTGGCCGCGCACCACGGCCAGCGGCACCTTCAGTTGCCGGGGCCGGCCGGGGCTGCGGTGCGGCACGCTGCGGTAGATGCTGATTTCCGTCTCCGGGTCGAAGGTCAGGCGCAACGCGCCGTCCCGGGGCGCCAAGGCGTGTCGCACGTAGGCGTCCAGGCAGTCGGGGTCGAACGCGCGGAACAGTGTCTTGCCGGCGAAGTAGCGGCGCGCCTCGTCCTGGTCGGCGAATGTCTCGCGCCGCCCGAGGGTGCGTCCGGCGGGGGTGATGCGATCGATGAAGCCGAAGCGCTTGGCCGCCCGGATCACGAGGCGGTCGGCCAGGGTCAGCACCGGCGAATCGAGCATCGCCACGCCCCGGTAGAGATCGGGGCGGCGCAGGGCGGCATGGTAGTGCAGTACCCCGCCCAGGGAATGGCCCACCCCCCATACCGGCTCGCCGAGGGCCTCCAAGTGATGCAGCAGTTCGTCCACCAGGTTGCCCCAGTTATCGTCCACCGGGAAACGCGGGTCATGGCCGTGCTGGGGCAAATGGTGCACATGGAAGTCCGGCGCCAGCGCGGCGAACAGCTTGCCATAGGTGGCCGAAGGAAAACCGTTGGCATGGGCGAAGAAAATCGGTTGCGACATGGAAAGGTTCCCTGGAAACGCTGCGTCGGATTGTCGGCGCGCCCGGCGCGCCCGGCAACGCCCGTAACTGCCAAGAACGAGGGCTCACCGGCCACCGGGCGGACTCATCCGACGCGCAGCCGCGCCGGTGGCACCCCGTAGGCGCGGCGGAATGCCCGGGAAAAATGCGCCTGGTCGCAGAAACCCAGGCGCAGGGCGACCTCGCTCAAGGGCAGCCCCCGGAGCACCAGCGGCAGGGCGCGCTCCAGGCGCAACTGGGTCACCCACTGGTGAGGCGGCATCCCGCACTGGCGGTTGAAACGGCGCAGGGCCTGCCAGGGGCTGAGGCCGCAGAACGCCGCCAGCTCCTCCAGGGAAGGCGGCGCTTCGAGCCGCGACTCCAGCCACTCCCGCAAGCGCCGCCAGGTGGCCATGTCGAAGCCGCGCGCCGGCTCGGCGACCCGCAGGGTGGAGGCGCGGCCCAACAGCGTCGCCAGGGCGGGCCAGAGGGCGCTCTCCTGAGCCAGGCGGGAACCGCCGAGCATGGATTGGTGGAAGGTATGCAGGCGTTGGCACAACGGTCCGTCGCGCAGCGCCATGGCGGTCAGCCGAGGCGTGCCTTGGCGGCCGTCGCTGAGGTCGCGGCTGGCGCCCTCCAGCCACGCGGGCTCGATGACCAGCACGCGGATGCGGTAACCCTGTTCGTCGAGGGCGGCCCCGTCGTGGACGTCCTCGGGTGGCATCAGCACCGCGTCGCCGCCGCCCGCCAGGCGCCGCTCGCCCCGGTAGGCATAGCGCTGCCGGCCCTGCAGCAGCAGCCCGATGTGGTAGTCCAAGTGGAAATGCCGGGGAAAGGCAAAGCGGCGGTATTCCGCGTCGATCAGGCGCACGCCGGGCAGTTCGCCCCGGAAGTGGGTGATCCGGTCGGAAGCCGACGCCCCGCCCTCGCCCGCTCGCGCGACAGGGCGATGCCCGGCGGGCGCCATGCTCAATCCCGCTCCGGCGGCGGATCGCCCAGGGGTACCACGGCCACGGTGAGGCGGGAAACGCAACTGAGCTTGCCGTCTTCACCACTCAGACGGATGTCCCACACGTGGGTACTGCGGCCGACATGGAGTGGCCGCGCCACGGCGGTCACCCGCCCGCTGCGCAGGCCGCGCAGGTGATTGGCGTTGATCTCGAGCCCGACGCAGTAGAAGCGCGAGGCATCGATGCACAGGTAGCTGGCGCTCGAACCCAGGCTTTCCGCCAGGACCACCGAGGCGCCGCCATGCAACAAGCCGTACGGCTGGTGAGTCCGACTATCCACCACCATGCTGGCGGTCAGGGACGATTCGTCGAAGGCCTCGAAACGGATATCCAGCCGCTCGCCGAGGGTGTTCTTCTGCATGGCATTGAGCGCGTTCAGGTCGGGGGTTTGCCGCCACAGACTCATGGAAGGGCCTCACGGGAAAGAAAGAGGAGCCGGACCATAGCGCCTGACGAAGGCGGCGGTCCAGCCGCGACGCGGAGCCCCGCGCCGGGAATCGCCCGCGTCGCGACCCTATCGGCACCAGGCGCCGTCGCGGCCGTACGGTGCCGACGCGGGCCCGTGCCTTCAGTCAGGCCGATGCAGGCCGCGCAGCAGCATGCCCCCGGCCAGGGTCGAGTCCCCTTCAAGCTCGGCCAGGTAGGCGGTTCCCATGGGCAACGGGTTCTGCACATGCCCGTGGAGCAGCAAGCTGGCCAGTTGGCCGACGAACGGTTGATGGGTCACCAGCAGCCATTCTTCGCCTTGGTAATCCGCCAGGCGATCCAGGGCCTGGCGCGGGCTCGACTCGGGCGTCGTCCAACTCAGGGTATTCACCGGCCCGGCGAACCCCAGGACCTCGCGGACCAGGGCGGCGCTCTGCTGGGCACGGACGTAGGGGCTGGCGAAGATCGCCTGCAGGGGCCGCCCGGCCAGGCATTCGGCGACCCGCCGCACATCGTCGCGGCCCTGGGCGGTCAAGCGGCGCTCCGGATCGCTCCGGGCCTGGGGCTCCGCCTCGCCATGGCGCAGCAACCAGAGCCTCATGCCTGGCGCTCCGGGAGCGCCTCGCCGTCGGCGGGACGCGGCGCTGGCCAGTCGGCGAAAGGCCAGGGCTTGTGCTCGGTGCCGAAGGCGCCGAAGCGGCCGATGTGCGCCAAGTATTGGCTCAGGCTGTCGCCGAATCCCTGCAGCCCGCCGTGGGCCGTGCCATGGATCACGCGATGCAGCAGTTGCAGCACCACCACCGCGCCGAGAAGCAGCTCGGCCAGGTGCCAGACAACGAGGAAAACCACCATCCAGACCAGCCGCAGCAGCAGCAGGGATTCGTGTCGAGGGTCGTAGCGTTCGCTCATGAGTACTCCGGGTTCGCCCGTGGCGCGGGCGGCGGTCAGAAGCCGCTGATGGATATGAAGTCGACGTCGGTCTTCGGCTCGGCGCTCATCAGCGCTTCGATCACCTGGGCCAGGGTGCGCCCCTCGAAAAGAATCGCATGCAGACCGGCGACCAGCGGCATGTAGACGCTCAACTCTTCCGCCTTCGTCTTGAGCACCTTCAGGGTATTGACCCCTTCGGCCACCTCCCCCAGGCGCGCCACCGCGTCCTCCAGGCTCAGCCCCTCGCCCAAGGCCTGGCCGACTTGGTAGTTGCGGCTCTTCGGCGACGAACAGGTGGCGATCAGGTCGCCGACGCCGGCAAGTCCGAGGAAGGTGACCGGGTTGGCGCCCAGCTTCACCGCGAAGCGGGTCATTTCCGCCAAGGCCCGGGTGATCAACATGCTGCGGGTGTTCTCCCCCATGCCCAGGGCGGCGGCCATGCCGGCGATGATGGCGTAGACATTCTTCAGCGCGCCGCCCAGCTCGGCGCCGAAGCGATCGCGGCTGGCGTAGACGCGGAAGGTGCGCCCGTGGAGCGTGCCCTGCACGCGCTGGCAGAGCGCCTCGTCCTCGCTGGCGATGACGCTGGCGGTGAGCGCGCCCTCCGCCACTTCGCGGGCCAGGTTGGGGCCCGAGAGCACGCCGATACGGGCCTGGGGCGCGATCTCTTCGAGAATGTCGCTCATCAGTTTGAAGGTTCGCGCCTCGATGCCCTTGGTGGTGCTGACCAGGAACTTACCGGCCAGAGAAAGGGCAACCGGGTCGAGGACATCCCGCAGCGCGCCGGAGGGGATCGCCACGAAGATCAGTTCGCAGGCCCCCAGCACCGCCGGCAGATCGTTCACCGGTTCGACGCCGGGAGGAATCTTCACGCCTCGCAGGTAGCGCGGGTTTTCCCGATTGGCGCGGATCGCGGCGGCCTGTTCCGGGTCGCGCATCCATTGCCATACCCGTTGGCCATTGTTCGCCAACAGGATGGCGATCGCGGTGCCGAAGCTGCCGCCGCCCAGCACCGCGACGGGTCGTTGCTGTTCAGTCATGACGCATCCATCTGAAGCCATCATCATGGCGGATCGCGGCATTATACGGCGCCACGGACGACCGGCCAGTCGCCCCGCGCCATGCGCCGCGCCCGTCGCCCTGCCTGCGGGGCGGCGAGCAGGCGCATGCCCCGGAACGGACAACAGTGATACAGTGCGCCGGCGTTTGGCGCCGCCGACACCGGCACGATCCGCAGCGATACCGGCGCCGGTATTTTTGTGTACACCTGTGCTCAGAACACTGTGACTTTCGCCATCAGGCCGCAGTCTACGACGTAGGCTGCGGCATGCGCGCGACCGGTCCATCCGTTCGCCGCCGCCCTGCCGCACAGGGACCATTGAGGAGCTCGCATGACACGACAAAACGCCTATTCCCGGGAAGATCTGCTGCGCTGCAGTCGCGGCGAGTTGTTCGGCCCAGGAAATGCGCAATTGCCCGCCCCCAATATGCTGATGATCGACCGGATCGTGCATATCGGCGACAGCGGCGGCAAATATGGCAAAGGCGAAATCGTCGCCGAGCTCGATATCAATCCCGACCTGTGGTTCTTCGCCTGCCATTTCGAAGGCGACCCGGTCATGCCCGGCTGCCTGGGCCTCGATGCCATGTGGCAACTGGTCGGTTTTTACCTGGGCTGGCAGGGCAATCCCGGCCGTGGCCGCGCGCTGGGTTCCGGCGAAGTGAAGTTCTTCGGTCAGGTACTGCCGAGCGCCAAGAAGATCACCTATAACATTCATATCAAACGCACCATCAACCGTTCGCTGATCCTCGGCATCGCCGACGGCACCGTCAGCGTCGATGGCCGTGAGATTTACAGTGCCGAGGGTTTGCGCGTCGGCCTGTTCACTTCTACCGACAGTTTTTGAAGGACTTCCGCATGCGTCGCGTCGTGATCACCGGTCTGGGCATCGTCTCCTGCCTGGGCAATGATAAAGACACCGTCTCCGCCAACCTGCGTGCCGGCCGTGCGGGCATCCGCTACAACTCGGCCTACGCCGAGATGGGCCTGCGCAGCCAGGTCTCCGGCTCGGTTGGACTGAACCTGGAAGAGCTGATCGACCGCAAGCTGTTCCGCTTCATGGGCGATGCCGCGGCCTATGCCTACCTGGCCATGCAGCAGGCCGTCGCAGACGCCGGCCTGACCGCCGAGCAGATCTCCAACCCGCGCACCGGCCTGATCGCCGGCTCCGGCGGCGCCTCCACCCTGAACCAGATGGAGGCCATCGACATCCTGCGCGAGAAAGGCGTCAAGCGCGTCGGCCCGTACCGGGTGACCCGCACCATGGGCAGCACGGTCTCGGCTTGCCTGGCCACGCCGTTCCAGATCAAGGGCGTCAACTATTCGATTTCCTCCGCCTGCGCCACCAGCGCCCATTGCATCGGCCAGGCCATGGAACAGATCCAACTGGGCAAGCAGGATGTGGTCTTCGCCGGCGGCGGCGAGGAGGAGCACTGGAGCCAGAGCTGTCTGTTCGACGCCATGGGCGCCCTGTCCACCCAATACAACGACACCCCGGAAAAAGCCTCCCGTGCCTATGACGCCAAGCGCGACGGCTTCGTCATCGCCGGCGGCGGCGGCATGGTGGTGGTCGAGGAGCTGGAGCACGCCCTCAAGCGCGGCGCGAAGATCTACGCGGAAATCGTCGGCTACGGCGCGACCTCCGATGGCTACGACATGGTCGCCCCGAGCGGCGAAGGCGCGATCCGCTGCATGCAGCAGGCGCTGGCCACCGTGGACGGGCCGATCGACTACCTGAACACCCATGGCACGTCCACTCCGGTGGGCGACGTCGCGGAAATCCGCGGTGTGCGCGAGGTCTTCAAGGACCAAGCGCCGGCCATTAGCTCGACCAAGAGCCTGTCCGGCCACTCCCTGGGGGCCGCCGGCGTTCACGAGGCGATCTATTGCATGTTGATGATGGAAGGCCGCTTCATCGCCGGCTCGGCCAACATCGACGAACTGGACCCGGAAGTCGCCGACCTGCCGATCCTGCGCGAGACCCGCGAGAACGTAGACCTGAACCAGGTAATGAGCAACAGTTTCGGCTTTGGCGGCACTAACGCCACCCTGGTATTGAAGCGCTGGCAGGGCTGATCGCCCGCTTGCCCGGGCTCCCTCGCGGAGCCCGGCGCGTCTCCCCTCCCCGCGCGCCTAGCGCACCGTAAAACGCTGCTCCGCCAGCAAACGATCCCCTTGGAAGACCAGGAATCGCCATTCCCCCTTGACCAGCTCCCCGGGCTCGGTGAACTCGAACGCCATCACGTCGGCGGGCGCGTCCGGCAGTAGGGCTTGGGTCACCTCGAGTTTGTCGTGGCGACGCCCATCGGCGCCAATCACTCCGGGCGTGAGGTACAACAGGGTCAGCGGCGTGTCGTCGGCTCGCTTGCCGGACAGGTGATAGCGCATCCCGAACTTGGTGCCCAGCCGCGCCGGGATGTCCCGCGTCGGCTCGATCGACTGGTTGCTGCGGGTCAGGACCCGTTCACCGGGCTTGAGCTCCAACTGGGGATTGACGAAAAGCCCGTATTCGACCGGTCCGTCAAGTATCGCGTCGGCCCGGCACAGGCTGGATGCCAATCCGCAGGTCAACGCGAGCGTCAGGAATATCGGTTTCATGAAAAAGCCTCGCTGGAAAAGCCGCGAGGCTATGAAACTCCCATGACAGCCTGATGACGCTCAGCGCGCCGTTTCGCGCACCCGCGTGGGTAGCACGGCGAGGAAATTATCGCGGGCCACTTGGCGCGCCACCTCCTCCGGCAGGGCGTCGAGGAACGGGTCGAAGCCCTGCATCAGTTCCCCCAGGCTGTCGAAGCGACCGACCACGTCGGAGCCCAGCATGAACCGCTTCGGATAGCGCTTCACCAAGTCCAGCCATTGCGGGTCCGGACGGCCGTGCTCATCCAGCAAGTAGGGATCGAGCACGGACCAGGACAGGTCGATATAGAGGTTCGGGTACTCGCCCAGCAGGCGCTCCACGGTGCCATAGAGGAAGGTTAGGCGCTCCTGATGACGGTGCAGTTCCAGGCTGCTGCCGGCGTGGGCCCAGATGAAGCGGACCTTCGGATGCTCGCGCAGCGGCGCTTCGATTTCTTCCAGGTACAGCGGGTTCTTTTCCCGCTTGGAGGTGATGTTGGAGTGGAGCATCACCGGCAGATCGTAGTCGGCCGCCAAGCGATAGACCCGGGTCATCGCCTCGTTGTTGGCGCGAGGCGTATCGCCGTGGGTCAGCGCCGTGAGGTCGTCGTGACGGGTGAACACTTCACCGATGCCTTGCCAGAGCCCGGGGTCCAGCTCCAATACCTGACGGATCAGGGCATCGGCGTTCTTGTCGCTGGGATTGAAACCGGACAGGAACGGGTGGAAGCGCGCCCGCTGCTCCGGTGGCAGCTTCTTCAGCGCGGCGGCGACGAAGGTATCGGTGGCGCTGAACCAGTAGGCGTCGGCATCGTCGCCGGCGTAGTAGCGTGGGCGCTTGGGCTCGTCTTCGTGCCAGGTCTTGGCCACCGGGATACCGGAGATCATCGCGTGATCGATCCGGCTGGCGTTCATGGCCGCGAGCAGCTTGTCCATGCCCTCGCTTTCCTGGAAGAAGTCGACGTAATGCAGATGGGCATCGCTGTAGCGATACTCCCGGGCTTGGCCGACGCACGCGGCGCCAGCCAACACCAGCAACAGGCAGAAACGAGTCAAAACGGGGCCTCCTCGGCTGAGCCCCGATAGACCCTCGGGCATGAGGCGGGGTTCAGCCGGGAACGCGCCGGCCGCCAGTCGTCGCCAGGGTCAGCGGGCGAACACCTCGTCCAGCAGGTTGTGCATCGCCTGGTAGGCGCGCCGCGCGACGGTCGGGTTGTATTGCTGCTTGCCCGGGTTGTTGGCGGCGGGGTCGGTGAAGGAATGCACCGCGCCACCGTAGCTGGTGAGTTGCCAGTCGACCCCGGCGGCGCTCATTTCCTGCTTGAACGACACCAGGTGCTCCCGGGGTACCAAGGGGTCCTCGGCGCCGTCCAGCGCCAGCACCGCGCCTTGGATACGACGGGCGTCGGTGGGATCGGGCGTGTCCAGAGTGCCATGGAAGGAGATCGCCGCTTTCAGCGGCGCGCCGTCCCGCGCCAGGTCCAAGGCGCAGCAGCCACCGAAGCAGAACCCGAAGGCCGCCAGGCGCTCCCGGTCCACCGCCGCCTCGCTCTGGTTCAGCAGCGCGTCCAGGGCCGCCCGCATGCGCCGGCGCAGCAGCGCCCGGTCTTCCTTCAGGGGCGTCATCGCCGCGCCGGCCTGCTCGGCGTTCCGCGGACGTACCGCCTGGCCATACAGATCGGCGAGGAGCACCACATAGCGCTGCCCCGCGACGGAACGGGCGATTTCTTCCGCCCCGGCGCCGACGCCCATCCAGTTGGGCGCCATCACCAGCCCCGGACGCGACCCCGCGACGGCGGGGTCGTAGAACAGGCGACTCTCGAAGCGCTGACCGTCGACTTCGTACCCGATGGATGACACCTGAAGCTCGCCCATGCTTTTCCTCCTCTCTGAAAAGACGAAGCCCGCGGAACGCGGGCTTCGGTTCGACTCATCACTTCAGGCTGACAGTTCCACCAGTAGCTTGTTCAACCGCTGCACGTAGGTCGCCGGGTCCTTCAGGCTGTCGCCGGCGGCCAGGGCCGCCTGGTCGAACAGGATGTGGGACAGGTCGGCGAAACGGTCCTCGTCGGGCTCGCCGTCCAGCTTCTCGATCAACGGGTGCTGGGGGTTGATCTCGAAGATCGGCTTGGCGTCCGGCACTTTCTGCCCGCTGGCTTCGAGAATCTGGCGCATCTGCAGCCCCAGGTCCTGCTCGCCGATGGCGAGGATCGCCGGGGAATCGGTCAGGCGATGGGACACGCGGACTTCCGCCACCTGGTCGCCCAGCGCGGTCTTCAGCCGTTCCAGCAGTCCTTCCTTGCTCTTGGCGATCTCTTCCTGGGCCTTCTTGTCCTCTTCGGAGTCCAGCTTGCCCAGGTCCAGGTCGCCCCGGGCCACATCGACGAACTGCTTGCCGCCGAACTCGGTGAGGTAGCTCATCAGCCACTCGTCGATGCGGTCGGTGAGCAGCAGCACTTCGATGCCTTTCTTGCGGAAGACTTCCAGGTGCGGGCTGTTCTTCACCTGGGCGTGGCTTTCGCCGGTCAGGTAATAGATTTTGTCCTGGCCCTCTTTCATACGGCCCAGGTAATCGGCCAGGGAGACGATTTGCTCGCCGTCGCCGCCCTGGGTGGAAGCGAAACGCAGCAGACCGGCGATCTTTTCCTTGTTGGCGAAATCTTCCGCCGGGCCTTCCTTGAGCACTTGGCCGAAGGCTTTCCAGAAAGTCTTGTACTGCTCGGGCTCGTTCTTCGCCAGCTTCTCCAACATGTCCAGCACGCGCTTGGTCAGCGCCGACTTCATGGAGTCGATCACCGGGTCCTTCTGCAGGATTTCCCGGGAGACGTTCAGGGAAAGATCGTTGGAGTCCACCACGCCCTTGATGAAACGCAGGTAGAGCGGCAGGAACTGCTCGGCCTGGTCCATGATGAACACGCGCTGCACGTAGAGCTTGAGGCCACGGGGCGCCTCGCGGTGATAGAGGTCGAACGGCGCGCGGCCCGGCACATAGAGCAGCGAGGTGTATTCCAGCTTGCCCTCGACCTTGTTGTGGCTCCAGCTCAGCGGGTTCTCGAAATCATGGGCGACATGCTTGTAGAACTCCTGGTATTCCTCGTCCTTCACCTCGGTGCGCGGCCGGGTCCAGAGCGCGCTGGCGCGGTTGACGGTTTCCCACTCGGGCTCCGCCGGCTTGTCCTTCTCCTCGCCGTGGTGCTCCTTCGGCAGCTCGATGGGCAGGGCGATATGGTCGGAGTATTTCTTGACGATGTTACGCAGGCGCCAACCATCGGCGAACTCCTCCTCGCCGCTCTTCAGGTGCAGGACGATGCGAGTGCCGCGCTCGGCCTTTTCCACGTTGGCAACCTCGAAGTCGCCCTCGCCTTTCGAGGACCAATGCACTCCCTCGCTGGCGGGCGCACCGGCGCGCCGGGTGAAGACGTCGACCTTGTCGGCGACGATGAAGGCGGAATAAAAGCCCACGCCGAACTGGCCGATCAGGTGGGAATCCTTCTTCTGGTCGCCGGAGAGGTTCTTCAGGAAGTCGGCGGTGCCGGACTTGGCGATGGTGCCGAGGTGGGCGATGACCTCATCGCGACTCATGCCGATGCCGTTGTCTTCGAGGGTGACGGTCTTGGCGTCCTTGTCGAAGGACAGGCGAATCTTCAGTTCGGCCCCGCCCTCCAGCAGTTCGGGTTTCGCCAGTGCCTCGAAACGCAGCTTGTCGGCGGCGTCGGAAGCGTTGGAAATCAGTTCGCGGAGGAAGATTTCCTTATTCGAATACAGCGAATGGATCATCAAGTGAAGCAATTGCTTCACTTCCGTCTGGAAGCCCAGGGTTTCTTTTTGAGTTTCCACACTCATGGTCATCGAACTCCACATGGATGGCATGGGCCGCGTCCGCGGCGATGGACATGCAAGTGGGGCCGAAGACGGGAATTTCAAGGCCCGTGCCGCTCGAGCTCAGGGTTCGAGTAGTTCGATGCGCTCGATCTCGTCCACGGCGAACACGAAGCGGGCCTCGCCCTGGCCGCTGACGCGGCGCAGCACCAGCCGCCCCTCCGCGTCCACGCCGTTGAAACGCCCTTCCGCCAGGTTGCCGCGCCGGGTCTGGATGCGCATGGTCAGGTTCTGATAGCGGTTGGGATTGGTCAATACCCGATCAAGGGAAAACCGTACCCGCCGATCCACCGGGCGCGCGGCCGGGGCGTCGTCCTCGGCCGCGACCGCCCGGGGCACCGGCCTTGCCCCAGGGTCCGCCTCGCTCGCCGCCGACATGGCCTCCAGCGGGGGGTAGCGATCGCCCTGAACGGTCCAGCCTCGGCTGGACAGTTTTTTCACCCGTACGGGCAGGCGCTGGGTCGCGCCCTGGATGCGAGCCTCCACGGGCACCTCCTGCTCACCGGCCGCCAGGTTCAGCGGCGGCAGCGCGGCGAGGGTCACGTCCCGAGTGGCGAAACGCCGTTGCAGGTAGTCGGTGATGACGTAGGCCAGGGTATCCCGGGAGTCGTAGGCGGTGTCCACGCGACCGTCGCGGTAGCGCAGGCGATCGGTGAACACTTCGATCTGGCCGCTCAGGGTGGTGCGCAGCGCGGCCGGCAGCACCAGGTGGAAATCCCCGGCCAGCTTGTTGGGTACCTGTGCATCGGGCTTGAGGTCCAGGTGCAAGGTGTAACCATGGTTCAGGCGCCGCGCCTCGGGCAGTTCCTGTTCCGGTAACAGCCAACTGACTTCCACGTCCGGCAGCGTTCCCTGGTCCTGGGGTAGCACATCCAGCCGGATCCCACCGCGCGGCACGGCGCCCAGGCGGATATTGACTTCGCGGCGGGCGAAGAAATCCTGCCCCTCGCGCAAGGTCAGCACCCCGTCGATGAGCTCCGCCTGCTGCGGCAGGAAGGGCTGGCCATTGAGTTCGCCTTTCAGGCGAAGCGCCAGCTCCGCCGGCGGTTTTTCCTGCTCCGGCTGTAACCAGCGCAGGCTGAGGATCGCCTCCAGGCGAGCGGGGTCGCGGCTTGCCAGCAGGGTCAGGCCCACGATCAGGGGGATGATGCCCAAGGCGCCGAGCAACACCGCCTTGCGCGCGGTGCGCCAGTGGCGAACGGCGTAAACCAGGGCCAGGGGCGGCAGCAGCAGGCTGCCCCAACCCCACAGCAAGGCGGTATCGAAGGCCAGCATGATCAGCCAGACCAGGCCGGCGACGATCAACAGCAGGCCGCCGAGTATCAGCAAAGCATCCATCCGGAAATTCCTTGTCGCGTGGGCGGCAATGCCGCTCAGGGTTCGTCCACCTGGAAATGCATGCGCGAGGTGGCGATGGGTTCGGCTTGCGACGTCTGCCAGGCGGTGACCGCCACGTTGGCGACCCGTCTTCCCTGTCGCCACACCTGACACTGTGCAAAGGTGTCACGATAATGGCCGGCGCGAAGATAATCTGTCGAAAAGTCGATGATTTTAGGTAAATGATTGATTTTCATCGACATGAGCAGGTGTAGCAGCGCCGCATGCTCCATGAACCCGGCGATCACTCCGCCATGCAGCGCCGGCAGGATCGGATTGCCGATGTTGTCCGGGTGAGGCGGCAGATGGAATACCACGTCTTCTCCCAGGGACAGGAAGCGGATGCCCAGCAATCCAGCGTAGGGTATCGCCGTCAGGAGTGGCTGGTAGTCCAGGGTCCGGTGGGCTTCGCGGATCAGGTCGTCCAGCTCCGTGGCGGTCATGGCCTGGGCTCCGCGTCGAAGTCCCGTTGCATCCGGGCTTCGCCCCGGGCGGCCTTGCCCAGGCGCATGAACGTGCCCATCACATGAGCCACTGGATACGCAGGGTCGCCCTGGTGGGCGATGCCACGGGTGAAAATCACGTGCTGGGTGACCCGGTAGCTTTCGGCGAAACCGAAGATAGCCCGCCCCGGCTCCGCTGGGCGCATGTAGTCGATGCGCAGGTCCAGGGTCGGGCAGATTTCGAATTCGGGCAGCACGCAAATCGTCGAGACGCCGCACGCGGTATCCATCAGCGTCGTGACGGCACCGCCGTGCGGGACTCCGGTGGCTGGGTTGCCCGCCAGAGCCGCCGCGTAGGGAAGTCGCAAGGTCAACCCGGCGGCCTCTACCCGCTCCACGCTCAAGCCCAGCACCTGAGCATGCCGAAGCACGGAAAGGAAACGCCGGGCACGCTGCAGGAGCTCCGCTTCGTCCATGTCGATCGCCCGTGAAAAAGAGTGGCCACCCATCATAACCGCTGGTCGGAACCGAAAATGAACTTACCGTGCCCCCTTCCGTTCAAACGGTGACATCTGGAAGCCACTCCTCAGGAGAGTACTAATGAAGAAGTCGTTGTCTTACGCGCTCATGCTGGCCGCCACGCTGGGCCTCGCCGCCTGCGACAAAGCCTCGGAAAACAAGCAACAGGACGCCCAGGAGCATGCCAACGATGCTCAGAAGCTGCGCAATGACGCCGCTAAGGAACAGAGCGAAGCGGTCAAGGACGCCAACGAGGCCAATCAGAAACGCGCGGAAGAAGCCGCCGACCATAACCAGACTCCGCCGCCGGCGGCTCCGGCTCCGGCTCCGGCTCCGCAGACCAATCAATAATAGGTCCGCCGTCGAAAAAGCCCGCCTCGCGCGGGCTTTTTCATGCCGCGATTCAGACCCCGCCGGCGAGCAGCGCTCGCAGCGCGGGGCTGAGCATCAGCAGCAGGCAACACACCAGCCCGATCATCCAGACCGCCGAGCGTTGCCAGTGCAGGTCGCGCAGATAGCAGACCAGATAGAGCACCCGCGACACGACGAACATGATCGCCAGTAGGTCCACGAGAAAGCCGACCACATGGGCCGAATGGGCCATCAACACTCCGGCCGCGAACAACGGGAAGATCTCGATGCTGTTCATGTGGGCGGCATAGGCCCGCGCGCCGTAGCCGGTCAAGCGCGCCTGCTGCGCGCGCGGATGGTGATTGTCGTAGCCGCCATCGGCCTGCATGGCCTTGGCCACCGGAAGCTTCGCGACGTAGATCAGCAGGGCGGCGATGAACAGGCACCAGAAGGGAATGCTCATTCGGTTTTCTCCTTGGGCGGCTCGGCGGCCGCCGGGGTGGGTGTGTAGACCATCACATCGAGCACGGAGGAATGGAACTCCCGGCGATACAGCACCAGCACCACCCCGGCCGTGACCAGCATGAAGCACCAGGGGTTGATGAACCAGGCGAGCATGGCCAACCCGAAGTAATAGGCGCGCAAGCCGAAGTTGAACTGGTTGGCGGCCAGCGAGATGACCCGGGCGGCCCGCTCGGCGAACGCCTTGCGCTCCTGCTCGGTCACGTGACGCTCGGCGATCATCGGAGCGGAACCGATGAGGATCGCGGCGAAGTTGTATTGCCGCATGCACCAACTGAAGGTGAAGAAGGTATAGACGAACAACACCGCCAGGCACAGCAGCTTCAATTCGGACATCCCCCGGCTCACCGGCTCCACCAGCGGCAGGTCCGCCAGCACCGAGACCGCGCGCTCGGTGGAGCCCAGCACGGTGAGGATCCCGGCCAGGATGATCAGGGTGCTTGAGGCGAAGAACGAGGCATTGCGCTCGAGGTTGCCGATCACGCTGGCATCGGCGATGCGGTTGTCCCTGAGCAGCAGGCGGCGCATCCAGTCCACTCGGTACAGGTGCAGGACCGAGGCCAGGCACGCGGTATCGCGTCCCTTCCAGATTGCATAGAGGGTGTAACCGCCCCACAGTCCGAGGAACCAGACAAACGCCAGCAAATTGAGCCATTGTTGGGCATCGAGAGACATGCGGACTCCTTACGGCAAGGCGTCGATTATGCCAGCGAAGCCAGGGAGGGGCCCATGAAAAAGCCGCTGGCGACTCGACGGTCGCCAGCGGCTTTCAGGTGATACGCGGGGTCAGGCCAGCGCTTGGTTCGGCTTGCCCAGCAGGCGGTCGCAGCATGTCGCCACCGCCAGCATGCCGATAGCCGGCAGTAGCCAGGCCAGCCCCTGCTCGGCCAGGGGAAGGTGCCCCAGCCAGGCCGGCATCCAGGCATCCAGGCCAGCGGCTTTCAGCCCGTCGAAGACGCCGAATACCAGGGTCACCATCATCACCGGAGCGATGATCCGACTCGACGAGTGCCAGAGGTTGCGACAGAAGCTCAAGGCGACCAAGGCAATGCAGGGCGGATAGATCGCGGTCAGTACCGGGATCGAGAACTGGATCAGCTTGGTCAGCCCCAGGTTGGACACCACCAGGGAGAACGCGGCCAACAGGATCACCAGGGTGCGATAGGAGAGCGGCAGGCGATCGCTGAAATACTCGGCGCAAGCGCAAGTGAGACCTACCGCGGTGACGAGGCAGGCCAGGGAAATCAACACCGCCAGGAAGCCGCTGCCCAATCCGCCGAAAGTGTGCTGTACGTAAGCATGCAGCACGGCGGCGCCATTGGTGGCGCCCACGGCGATGTCGTGGCTGCCCGAGCCCAGGCGGAACAGGCTGATATAGACCAGCGCCAGGCCGACCCCGGCCATCAGACCGGCGATGATGGCGTAGCGGGTGATCAGGTGGGGAGCCGTGATGCCACGGGAGCGGATGGCGTTGACGATGACGATGCCGAATACCAGGGCACCCAAGGTATCCATGGTCAGGTAGCCGTTGACGAACCCTTGGGAAAACGGCGCCGCCTGATAGGCGGGAGTCGCCTCGCCCGCCGGCCCCAGCGGCAGGAGGAAGGCCGCGCCTCCCAGGATCAGCAAGGCGACGATTTTCATCGGGGCCAGTACGCGACCCACGCTGTCCAGCAAGCGACCGGGATAGAGCGAGACCCCCAGCACCACTAGGAAGTACACGGCGCTGTAGATCAGCAAGGGCAGCGGACCGTCGCCCGCGAGAGGCGCCAAGCCTACCTCGAAGGAAACCGTGGCCGTGCGCGGCGTGGCGAACAGCGGCCCGACGGACAGGTAACAGACGGCGGCGAGCAGGCTACCGGCCACGCGGCCTATGGGGCTGCTGAGCGAGTCCATGCCTCCGCCGACCTTGGCCAGGGCGATGACCGTGATCACCGGAAGGCCGACTGCCGTGATCAGGAAACCCAAGGCCGCCATCCACACGTGAGGACCGGCCTGCAGGCCAACGATAGGCGGGAAGATGATGTTGCCCGCTCCAACGAAGAGGGCGAAGGTCATGAAACCGAGTGCCAGAATGTCCTGGCCTTTCAACACATTCATTTAAGGAAATACCACATGACTGAAACGGAGGTTCGCAGAGGGTTTCCCTAAAGGGTTGAGGGGAAACGTTGCCGCGCCGGTTAGGCTCGGCCGCCAAGCGCATCGCTGCTTGGGTAAAGCCGCGACGCCAACGCACCTTAATGGAAATGACTCCGGCTGAGCGACCCATCCGACGTACTGGCGTCGACCTCCAGATACCAGATGTCGCGATTTCGAATGTTTCATGACGCATGAGTCAAAGTTTCGCGGCTTTTCCGTACACGAGCCCGCCTCTACTCCTTTCGAACCCGACCGCCCCCGTCTCCGCTCTGTCCTTGGCTACGCTAAAAGGCACGAGCGCCCCTAGGCAAGCCCGCTCTGGAATCGGCTGACGACTCCGCTGTCCGGATCCCGTAAGCGGCAAGCAGAACGTTTCAGGACTCGCTGGAACGGACAGGAGCAACCTTGCAGGAACACAAAAAAAAGACCACCCCGAAGGGTGGTCTTTCATACCGCAACGGCGCTTACTTCACGGTCCAGCCAGTCAGTTCGGCGAGTGCCTTGCCGATGTCGGCCAGCGAGCGCACGGTTTTCACGCCAGCGTCTTGCAGCGCGGCGAACTTCTCGTCCGCCGTGCCCTTGCCGCCGGAGATGATGGCGCCCGCATGGCCCATGCGCTTGCCGGGCGGCGCGGTCACGCCGGCGATGTAGGACACCACCGGCTTGGTGACGTGAGCCTTGATGTAGGCCGCGGCCTCTTCCTCGGCGGAACCGCCGATCTCACCGATCATTACGATGGCTTCGGTCTTCGGATCCTCTTGGAACAGCTTGAGGATGTCGATGAAGTTGGAGCCCGGGATCGGGTCGCCGCCGATGCCCACGCAAGTCGACTGACCGAAGCCGGCGTCGGTGGTCTGCTTCACGGCTTCGTAGGTCAGGGTGCCGGAGCGCGACACGATACCGACCTTGCCCGGCAGGTGGATGTGACCGGGCATGATGCCGATCTTGCACTCACCGGGAGTGATGACGCCTGGGCAGTTCGGTCCGATCAGGCGTACGCCCAATTCGTCGCATTTCACCTTGGCTTCGAGCATGTCGATGGTCGGGATGCCTTCGGTGATGCAGACGATCAGCTTGATGCCGCCGAAAGCCGCTTCGAGGATGGAATCCTTGCAGAACGGAGCCGGTACGTAGATCACGCTGGCGTCGGCGCCGGTGGCTTCCACGGCTTCCTTGACGGTGTTGAACACCGGCAGGCCCAGGTGGGTGGTGCCGCCCTTGCCGGGGGTCACGCCGCCGACCATCTTGGTGCCGTAGGCGATGGCCTGTTCGCTGTGGAAAGTGCCCTGCGAGCCGGTGAAGCCCTGGCAGATGACCTTGGTGTCTTTATTGATGAGGACGCTCATTACTTACCCTCCGCGGCCTTGACGACCTGCTGGGCAGCGTCGGTCAGGCTGGTTGCCGCGATGATGTTCAGACCGCTTTCGGCCAGGACCTTGGCGCCCAGCTCCGCGTTGTTGCCTTCCAGACGGACCACGACCGGGACCTTCACGCCGACTTCCTTCACCGCGCCGATGATGCCTTCGGCGATCATGTCGCAACGGACGATGCCGCCGAAAATGTTCACCAGCACCGCCTTCACGTTGCTGTCGGACAGGATGATCTTGAACGCTTCGGTCACGCGCTCCTTGGTGGCGCCACCGCCCACGTCGAGGAAGTTGGCCGGTTTGCCGCCATGCAGGTTGACGATGTCCATGGTGCCCATGGCTAGGCCGGCGCCGTTCACCATGCAGCCGATGCTGCCTTCCAGCGCGACGTAGTTCAGTTCCCATTTCTGGGCGTGGGCTTCGCGGGCGTCGTCCTGAGACGGGTCATGCATCGCGCGCAGCTTGGGCTGGCGGTACATGGCGTTGCCGTCGATATTGATCTTGGCATCCAGGCAGTGCAGGTTGCCGTCCTTCTTGATCACCAGCGGGTTCACCTCCAGCAGGGCCAGGTCGTAATCCTGGAACAGCTTGGCGAGGTTCACGAAGATATGGGTGAACTGCTTGATCTGGTCGCCCTTCAGGCCCAGCTGGAAGGCCAGCTCGCGGCCTTGGAACGGCTGCGCGCCGACCAACGGGTCGATGGTGGCCTTGAGGATCTTCTCAGGCGTGTCGTGGGCGACCTTCTCGATGTCCACGCCACCCTCGGTGGAAGCCATGAACACGATACGGCGGCTGGAACGATCGACCACGGCGCCAAGGTACAGCTCCTTGTCGATGTCGGTGCAGGATTCCACCAGGATCTTGCTGACCGGCTGGCCGTTGGCGTCGGTCTGATAGGTCACCAGACGCTTGCCCAGCCAGTTCTGAGCGAAGGCCTTGGCGTCTTCCTTGCTCTTGACCAGCTTCACGCCGCCCGCCTTGCCGCGACCACCGGCATGCACCTGGGCTTTCACGACCCACTCGCTGCCACCGATCTTGTCGCAGGCTTCCGCCGCTTCTTCCGGGGTATCCACGGCGAAGCCTTTGGATACGGGCAGGCCGTATTCGGCGAACAGCTGCTTACCCTGATATTCGTGGAGATTCATGCTTATCTACCGTCTTCGTTAGGTATTGCGCATTCGACGCTGCATCTGCCGCGTCACCTATGACTGTTCTTCACCAACAGTCCGACGGGCGTTCCGCGGTGAGCCAGGGGCTCAAGACGGGCGGCCCGCCGTGGTTCTTGTTATCCGTCAGCGCTTCTTGCGATTGGCGATGTGGATCGCCTGGCCATTCACGGCCAGCGCGGCCTCGTGCAGCGCCTCGGAAAGCGTCGGGTGCGAGAAGACCATCATGCCCAGATCCTCGGCGCTGGTGCCGAATTCCATGGCGATCGCGCCCTGCTGGACCAGCTCGGCGGCGCTTGGGCCGATCACGTGAACGCCCAGGACGCGGTCGGTCTTGGCATCGGCGATGACTTTCACCAGGCCGGTGGTGTCGTTGGCCGCCATGGCGCGGCCGCTCGCCGCGAAGGGGAAGGTGCCGATGTTGATCTCGACGCCCTCGGCCTTCAGGCTCTGTTCGTTCTTGCCGACCCAGGCCACCTCCGGATGGGTGTAGATCACCGACGGGATCAGGTCGTAGTTCATTTGGGCCTTGTGCCCGGCGATACGCTCGGCCACCACTACGCCCTCTTCCGAGGCTTTGTGGGCCAGCATCAGACCCCGCACCACGTCACCAATGGCATAGACGCCCGGCACGCTGGTTTCGCAGTGGTCGTTGACGAAGATATAGCCCCGCTCGTCCAGATCGACGCCACTGTCGGCGGCCAGCAGATCGGTGGTCACGGGGCGGCGGCCCACGGCGACGATCAGCTTGTCGAAGGTCTCCTTCTGTTCGCCGTTGGCGTCGGTGAAGTTGACCGTAACCTGGTCGCCCTGCACCTCCGAACCGGTGACACGAGCACCCAGGCGAATCTTCAGGCCTTGCTTGGTCAGGACCTTGAAGGCTTCCTTGGCGATCTGCTCGTCGGCGGCCGGAAGGAATTTCTCCAAGGCTTCCAACACCGTCACTTCCGCACCCAGGCGGGCCCACACGGAGCCCAGCTCCAGGCCGATCACGCCCGCGCCGATCACACCCAAGCGCTTCGGCACGGACTGGAATTCCAGGGCGCCGGTGGAGTCGACGATCACGTTTTGGTCGACCGGGGCTGGCGGAATGTCGATGGGACGGGAGCCAGAGGCGAGAATCACGTGGGCCGCCTCGACGATTTCGCTCTTGCCATCGGTGCCGGTGACTTCCACCTGCTTGTTGGCCAACAGCTTGCCATGACCTTCCAGCAGGGTTACCCCGTTGGCCTTGAACAGCGTGCTGACGCCGCCGGTCAGGTTCTTCACGATGGTGTTCTTGCGCCCGATCATCGCGCCGACGTCGATGCTGACACCGCTGGTCTCGATGCCGTGCGCTTTGAAGCCATCCTTGGCCTCATGGTACTTGTAGGAGCTGTCCAGCAGCGCCTTGGACGGGATGCAGCCCACGTTCAGGCACGTTCCGCCGAGGGCAATCTTGCCCTCCTTGTCGCGGTACTGCTCGATACAAGCGGTTTTCAGACCGAGCTGGGCGGCCTTGATCGCGGCCACGTAACCACCAGGGCCGGCCCCGATGACTACCACATCGAATTTCTGGGTCATAACTCATTCCTTATCGAATGGCCGGACGGCCCCAGCGGGACCGTCGTGGTGAGGAATTCAGATATCCAGCAGCAGGCGGGCCGGATCTTCCAGCAGGTCCTTGATGGTCACCAGGAAGGTCACCGCCTCCTTGCCATCGATCAGACGGTGATCGTAGGACAATGCCAAATACATCATCGGCAGAATGACGACTTGACCATTCACCGCCATGGGCCGCTCCTGAATCTTGTGCATGCCGAGGATGGCGGTTTGCGGCGGGTTGACGATGGGGGTGGACAGCAACGAACCGAACACCCCGCCATTGGAAATGGTGAAGGTACCGCCCGTCATGTCCTCGATGGTGAGCTTGCCTTCTTTGGCTTTCTTGCCGAATGCGGTAATAGAGCCCTCGATCTCCGCCAGGCTCATCAGCTCGGCGTTGCGCAGTACCGGCACCACCAGGCCACGGTCGCTGGAAACGGCGACACCGATGTCCTGATAGCCGTGGTAGACGATGTCGTTGCCATCGATGGACGCATTGACGCCCGGCTGGCGTTTCAGCGCCTCGGTGGCAGCCTTGACGAAGAACGACATGAAGCCGAGGCGCACACCGTTGTGCTTCTTCTCGAACATGTCCTTGTATTTGGCGCGCAAGTCCATGATGGGCTTCATGTTGACTTCGTTGAAGGTCGTCAGCATGGCCATGGAGGACTGGGCCTCGACCAGACGCTCGGCGACCTTCGCGCGCAGGCGGGTCATCGGTACGCGTTTCTCGACACGGTCGCCCGCGGCGAAGATCGGCGCGTCGGCGGCCGGAGCGGCCGGCTTGGCGGGGGCGGCCGCCGGCGCGGATTTCTTCGCCTCGATGGCGGCGACCACGTCTTCCTTGGTGACACGACCGCCCTTGCCAGTGCCGCTCAGGCTGTTCGGGTCGATGCCGTTCTCCTCGGCCAGCTTGCGCGCGGCCGGTGCCAGAATCTGGTCGTCACCGCCGGCCACCGGAGCAGCGGCCTGGGCAGGCGCGGCGGGCGCGGCCGCCGCGGGTGCGGGAGCGGCGCCAGAGCCTTCACCCAGCCGGCCCAGTACTTCGCCGCTGAGCACGGTATCGCCTTCGTTCTTGACGATCTCAGCCAGTACGCCGTCCGCCTCGGCCAGCACTTCCATGACGACCTTGTCGGTTTCGATATCGACGATCAGCTCGTCGCGCTTGACCGCTTCGCCCGGTTTCTTGTGCCAGGTGGCAACGGTGCCGTCGGCAACCGATTCCGGGAAAGTAGGGGCTTTGATCTCGATAGCCATTGTGTGAGGTTCCTATCTGATTCGGTTTCTTCTGGGCGAAGGCGTTAAACGGTGAAAGCGTCCTGCAGCAGGCGCTCCTGCTGCTCGGCGTGCATGGAGGCATAGCCGCATGCGGGCGCCGCCGAGGCCTCGCGGCCGGCGTATTCGAGGAATAGGTCCTTCTTGTGGGCCTGGGCGACACGCCGCATGTGATGCTGGCTGCAATACCAGGCACCCTGGTTCATGGGCTCCTCCTGACACCAGACGATGTGCTTGAGGTTGGCGTAGGGCGCCAGCACTTCGGCGAGATCGTCTTCCGGGAACGGATAGAGCTGCTCGATGCGCACGATGGCGATGTCCTCGCGGCCTTCGGCCCGGCGTTTCTCCAGCAGGTCGTAGTAGACCTTGCCGCTGCACAGGACCAGGCGCTCGACCTTCTCCGGAGCGAGGGTGTCGATTTCCGGGATCACCGTCTGGAACGAACCCTCGGCCAGGTCTTCCAGCGTCGAGATGGCCAGCTTGTGACGCAGCAGGGACTTGGGCGTCAGGACGATCAGTGGCTTGCGCAGCGGACGGATGACCTGACGACGCAGCACATGGTAGATCTGCGCCGGCGTCGTCGGCACGCAAACCTGAATGTTGTGCTCGGCGCACAGTTGCAGGTAGCGCTCCAGGCGAGCGGAGGAGTGTTCCGGCCCCTGCCCTTCGTACCCATGCGGCAACAGCATGGTCAAGCCGCAGAGACGGCCCCATTTGTTCTCGCCGCTGGTGATGAACTGGTCGACCACCACTTGGGCGCCGTTGGCGAAATCGCCGAACTGGGCTTCCCAGATCACCAGGGCGTTGGGCTCGGTGGTGGAGTAACCGTACTCGAACGCCAGCACTGCCTCTTCGGACAACAACGAGTCGTAGAGGTGGAAGTTCGGCTGACCGCTGAACATGTGCTGCAGCGGAATGTAGGTACTGGCGTCCTTCTGGTTGTGCAACACCGCATGGCGGTGGGAGAAGGTGCCGCGCCCCACGTCCTGACCGGTGATGCGAACCGGATGGCCCTCGAACAGCAACGTGGCGTAGGCCATGGTTTCGGCGTAGCCCCAGTTGAGCGGCAGGCCGCCCGCGCTCATCTTCTGCCGGTCCTCGAGGATCTTCGAGACCTGACGCTGGACAACGAACCCTTCCGGAATCTGCAGGAGCTTATTGGACAGTTCCTGCAGGTTCTTCAGATCGAAACGGGTGTCGTGGCGCGCGGTCCAGGCGTGCCCCAAGTAGGGACGCCAATCGACGAACAGCTCCTTGTTAGGTTCCTTCACCAGGCTTTTAACCACATGAAGACCGTTGTCCAGGGCGGTGCGGTACTCGTCGACCTTGGCCTGGACCCGTTCGCTGTCCAGCACATTGCCCTGTACCAGGGCATCGGCGTACTGCTCCCGGGTGGTGCGCTGCTTGGCGATCTGCTGGTACATCAGCGGCTGGGTTCCGCTCGGTTCGTCCGCCTCGTTATGGCCGCGGCGACGGTAGCAGACCAGGTCGATAACCACGTCACGCTTGAATTGCATGCGATAGTCGACCGCCAGCTGGGTGACGAACAGTACGGCTTCCGGATCATCTCCATTCACGTGGAGGATCGGAGCCTGGATCATCTTCGCCACGTCGGTGGCGTATTCGGTGGAACGCGCATCCTCGGGCCGGCTGGTAGTGAAGCCGACCTGATTATTGATAACGATGCGAATGGTTCCGCCCGTCTTATAGCCCCGGGTCTGGGACATCTGGAAGGTTTCCATGACCACGCCCTGACCCGCGAAGGCGGCGTCGCCATGGATCGTGACGGGCAGCACCGCATCGCCCTGGGAGTCGCGACGGCGATCCTGGCGGGCGCGCACGGAGCCTTCCACCACCGGAGAGACGATTTCCAGGTGAGACGGGTTGAACGCCAGGGCCAGATGCACTTCTCCACCGGCGGTCATCACGTTGGAAGAGAAACCCTGGTGGTACTTCACGTCGCCGGAGCTGAGGCCTTCGACCTTCTTGCCCTCGAACTCGTCGAAGAGGTCCCGGGGGTTCTTGCCAAAGGTGTTCACCAGCACGTTCAGGCGGCCACGGTGGGCCATGCCGATGACGACTTCCTTGGTACCGTAGGAGCCGGAGCGCTGAATCACTTCGTCCAGCAAGGGGATGAGGCTTTCGCCACCCTCCAGGCCGAAGCGCTTGGTGCCCGGGTACTTGGTGCCGAGGTATTTTTCCAGGCCTTCGGCCGCGGTGAGGCGTTCCAGCAGGTGGCTCTGCACCTCGGCGGAATAGACCGGGCGACCACGCACGCTCTCCAGGCGCTGCTGGAACCACTTGCGCTGCTCGGAATCGACGATGTGCGTGAACTCGGCTCCGATGGTGCGGCAGTAGGTCTGCTGCAGCGCCTGGTGAATATCGCGCAGGGAGGCCTCTTCCTTGCCGAAGTACAACTCGCCAGTGCGGAAGGTGGTATCGAGGTCGGCGTCGGTCAGGTTGTAGTGGTTGATCGACAGGTCGGCCGGCATCGGACGTTGCCACAAGCCAAGCGGGTCGAGCTGGGCGGCCTGGTGGCCGCGCATGCGGTAGGCCTGGATCAGGCGCAGCACTTCGACCTGTTTCTTCTCGTGCTCGCTGCTGACGCTGCCGGCGGAAACGGGCTGTGCACGACGTTGATTCTTGGCCAGCAGGACAAAATGATCGCGGACCGTAGAATGCGAAACGTCGGTGGCGGCATTTCCATCGGCGGGCAATTTCTGGAAATAGGTGCGCCACTCTTCGGGCACAGCGTTGGGATCGTGCAGGTAGAGCTCGTAGAGCTCCTCCACATAGGCAGCATTACCACCGGAGAGGTGGGCACTGTTCCACATGCGCTGCATTACGCTTTCTTGCATGCTAGGTCACCCTCGATAAGGGGACGCCACCGGCAGCGACCGAAGCGTGCGCTGACGAGCCGGAAATGAGCTCGACAAGGCCACCGCGAATCCCGCAGATGGTCCGGGCTTGCGGCCCGGCCGCCCCTGCTGGTCAACATTTGCGATTGAGCCGCGGCTTCGTGGGCTGCGGCTCGGACTTCCACCACGGTGGTCATCGACCCCCGTGGTGGTACTACAGGTGAAGCGGCGTCTCAGGTTCCGCTTTGCAGCAACATGTTGCGCACGTGACCGATTGCCTTGGTGGGGTTGAGGCCTTTCGGGCAGACGCTCACGCAGTTCATGATGCCGCGGCAACGGAACACGCTAAACGGATCGTCCAGCGAGGCCAGGCGCTCCTGGGTCTTGGTGTCGCGACTGTCGGCCAGGAAGCGGTAGGCCTGAAGCAGCGCGGCGGGGCCGAGAAACTTGTCCGGGTTCCACCAGAAGGAGGGGCAGGACGTCGAGCAACATGCGCACAGAATGCACTCGTACAGGCCATCCAGCTTCTCCCGGTCCTCCGGGGACTGCAAACGTTCGATCGCCGGAGCCGGCGTATCGTTCTGCAGGAAAGGCCGCACCTTCTCGTACTGCTTGTAAAAGATGCTCATATCGACGACCAGGTCACGAATGACCGGCAGCCCCGGCAACGGACGAATGACTAGGCGATCACCCTTCACCACCGACGACAGCGGAGTGATGCAGGCGAGCCCGTTCTTGCCGTTGATGTTCATGCCGTCGGAGCCACACACGCCCTCACGGCAGGAGCGACGATAGGAAAAACCCTCGTCCTGCTCTTTGATCAGCGCCAGCACGTCGAGCACCATCAGGTCCTTGCCGCCGGTGTCGACCTGGAACATCTGCATGGACGGGGACGCGTCCTGATCCGGGTTGTAGCGATAAACACTGACTTGCAGCATGGCAGCCACTCTCAATAAGTACGGACTTTGGGTTCGAACGCCGGCACGGTCTTCGGCGCGAAGTTAACGGCGCGTCTGGATACGCGCTTCTCACCCGGGAAGTACAGGGTATGGCACAGCCAGTTCTCGTCGTCGCGATCCTCGAAGTCTTCCCGGGCATGGGCGCCACGGCTTTCCTTGCGGGTTTCCGCGGCGATCGCGGTGGCCTCGGCCACTTCCAGAAGGTTCTGCAGCTCCAGAGCCTCGATGCGCGCCGTGTTGAAGGCCTTGCTCTTATCCGCGACCTTGACCCGGGCGATACGTTCACGCAGATCGGCCAACTGGGCGATGCCTTTCTGCATGTATTCGCCGGTACGGAACACGCCGAAGTAATTCTGCATGCAGCCTTGCAGCTCCCGACGCAGCGGAGCGACATCTTCGCCGGTGCTGCGCTCGTTCACGCCGGACAGGCGCTTGAGGGAAACCTCCAGGTCGGTATCCGAGGCACCGCGATGCTCGATACCTTCCTTGAGCGCCTTTTCCAAGTGCAGGCCGGCGGCTCGGCCGAACACCACCAGGTCGAGCAGCGAGTTGCCACCCAGACGGTTGGCGCCATGCACGGACACGCAAGCCACTTCGCCCACGGCGAAGAGCCCGTCGATGATGACATCGTTGCCGTTGGCGTCCTGGGTGATCGCCTGACCGTGGATATTCGTGGCGACGCCGCCCATCATGTAGTGGCAGGTCGGGATGACCGGGACCGGGGCGACCACCGGGTCGACGTGCGCGAAGGTCTTGGACAGTTCGCAAATACCCGGCAGGCGGCTGTGCAGCACCTCCTCGCCGAGGTGATCGAGCTTCAACAGCACGTGGTCCTTGTTGGGGCCACAGCCGTTACCGGCGATCACTTCCTTGACCATGGAGCGAGCGACCACGTCGCGGCCCGCCAAGTCCTTGGCGTTGGGCGCGTAGCGCTCCATGAAACGCTCGCCATGGGCGTTGATCAGATAGCCACCCTCGCCACGGCAACCCTCGGTCACCAGCACGCCAGCGCCCGCGATCCCGGTGGGGTGGAATTGCCACATTTCGATGTCCTGAACCGGTACGCCCGCGCGCAGGGCCATGCCGACGCCGTCGCCGGTGTTGATCAGGGCATTGGTGGTGGAAGCGTAGATGCGCCCCGCGCCGCCAGTGGCGAGGACCACGGCCTTGGAGCGGATGTAGGCGGTTTCGCCGGTCTCGATGCAGATGGCGATGATGCCCACGATGGCGCCGTCCTGGTTCTTCACCAGATCGACGGCATACCACTCGTTGAGGAACGTGGTGTCGTTCTTGAGGTTCGCCTGATAAAGGGTGTGCAGCAGGGCATGACCGGTACGGTCGGCCGCGGCGCAGGTACGAGCCGCTTGGCCACCCTTACCGAAGTCCTTGGACTGCCCTCCGAACGGACGCTGGTAAATACGCCCTTGCTCGGTACGGGAAAACGGCAACCCCAGATGTTCCAGTTCGAAAACAGCCTCGGGCCCCACGGAGCACATGTACTCGATGGCGTCCTGGTCGCCGATATAGTCGGACCCCTTGACGGTGTCGTACATATGCCAGCGCCAATCGTCGTTCGGATCGGCCGAAGCGATAGCGCAGGTGATACCGCCTTGGGCGGACACGGTATGCGAGCGGGTCGGGAATACTTTCGTCACCACGGCCGTCTTATGGCCCCCTTGGGCCAGTTGCAGCGCCGCGCGCATGCCGGCGCCGCCGCCGCCGACGATAATGGCGTCGAAGGAAAGCGTACTAATGTTAGCCATGGATCAGATACCCCAAAGAATCTGCACGCCCCAGACGAAGAACGCGAACATCGCCATGCCGCATACCGCCTGGAAGAGGAAACGCACGCCAGTCGCCCACTTGCCCAACGCCATGGGGGTCAGGTAGTCGGTCGAAATGGTCCACATGCCGACCCAGGCATGAACGCCCAAGGCGACGAGGCTGAGCAGACTGAAGATCCGCATCCAGTTCCGGGAGAACAGGCCATGCCAGTCGGCGTACGTCAGCCCGGGATGCGCGATGACGAAGCCGAGCAGAAACAGGAAATAGGCCGCCAGGACGACGGCCGATACGCGCTGGGCCATCCAGTCGTAAAGGCCCGAACGAGAAAAGTTGGTGACGTTGGTTACCATATCCACACCCCTGCCAGCACGATCAGCACCGCAGAGACGGCGAGCACGATCTTCGAGCCCAGTCGGCCGCCTTGCAGCGTCTCACCGAAGCCCAGGTCCATGATGAGATGGCGCAGCCCGGCCACCAGGTGATACAGCAGTGCGGACAGCAGACCCCATACCACCACCTTGACCAGCGGACTGGCCATGAATGCCTTCACCTGCTCGAAGCCTTCTTCGGACCCCAGCGACTTGTCGAGCGCAAACAACAGCACGGCAAGGCCCAGGAAAAGAATGACTCCAGAGATACGATGCAGAATGGAGGTATAAGCAGTGATCGGGAGTTTTATAGTCCTAAGATCTAGGTTTACAGGTCGTTGGCTATTCACGGCTTTTTTCACACTGAGGCCCCTAACGAATCAGGGCAAGTTGTCGGGAAGTGCACTGGTCAGGTACCCCTCACCAAAGGGAGTGCCAACCTCCAGAATGCCGGCTCGGAGCCACTGGCGGTCGGCCTCGGATTATAGACAGTTAGGTTACTAATGACAACGCAATGCCCCAGCCGAACGGCCAATTGCAAGAGCCCTTCGATTGGCGTATTCGAGTGAACTTTTCGAAGCCTTTACACCCCGCAAACCCGTCTGCCACGTGGGTTGCAGCAAATTGACATTCGAATTTATCTCTCTATAGTGGTGCGGGCCCTGCGTGGGGGGCTTCTGATGATTTCAAGCATAACTAGGAGGCCTATATGGCTGACAAAAAAGCGCAGTTGATCATCGAGGGCGCTGCCCCCGTCGAGCTGCCTATCCTGACCGGCTCGGTAGGTCCCGAAGTGATCGATGTGCGGGGCCTGACCTCCACGGGTCGCTTCACGTTCGACCCCGGCTTCATGTCGACCGCCTCTTGCGAATCGAAGATCACTTATATCGATGGCGACAAGGGTGTTCTATTGCATCGCGGCTACCCCATTGAGCAGTTGGCCGAAAAATCCGACTATCTGGAAACCTGTTATCTGCTGCTCAACGGCGAACTGCCCAACGCCGAAGAGAAAGCCCAATTCGTCAGCACCGTGAAGAATCACACCATGGTGCATGAGCAGTTGAAGACTTTCTTCAACGGCTTCCGTCGCGATGCCCACCCGATGGCCGTCATGTGCGGCGTGGTCGGCGCGCTATCGGCCTTCTACCACGACTCCCTGGACATCAAGAATCCTCAGCACCGGGAAATCTCCGCGATCCGCCTGATCGCCAAGATGCCGACCCTGGCCGCGATGGTTTACAAGTACTCCATGGGCCAGCCCATGATGTACCCGCGCAACGACCTGTCGTACGCGGAAAACTTCCTGCACATGATGTTCAATACCCCGTGCGAGATCAAACCGATCAGCCCGGTGCTGGCCAAGGCGATGGACCGAATCTTCGTGCTCCACGCCGACCACGAGCAGAACGCCTCCACCTCCACCGTGCGCCTGGCCGGTTCCTCCGGCGCCAACCCCTTCGCCTGTATCGCCGCTGGGATCGCCGCCCTGTGGGGTCCGGCCCACGGCGGCGCCAACGAAGCGGTGCTGAATATGCTCGATGAAATCGGGGACGTCTCCAATATCGAGAAATTCGTTGCCAAGGCCAAGGACAAGGACGATCCGTTCAAGCTCATGGGCTTCGGTCACCGTGTCTACAAGAACTTCGATCCGCGCGCCCAGGTTATGAAGCAGACCTGCGACGCCGTGCTGGAAGAACTGGGTATCCAGGATCCGCAACTGGAACTGGCGATGAAGCTCGAAGAGATCGCTCGCAACGACCCTTACTTCGTCGAGCGTAACCTCTATCCGAACGTCGATTTCTATTCGGGAATCATCCTCAAGGCGATCGGCATACCGACCAGCATGTTCACGGTGATCTTTGCATTGGCGCGTACCGTCGGCTGGATTTCCCATTGGAAGGAAATGCTCTCCAGTCCCTACAAGATCGGTCGCCCGCGGCAACTGTATACCGGCTACCAGCAACGCGATTACGCTCCCCTGGAAAGTCGCAAGTAAGCAACGGTACCGCCAAGAAAAAAGGCTGCCAATGGCAGCCTTTTTCATGTCTCGTCGTTTACTTACGCTCGGCGCGCTCGCGCAGGTTCTTCAAGGTATTGAACGGCGCATCCACCACGAAGCTGTTCGCCAGCACCGAGGGCACGCTACCGCCCGGCTCGGTGTGCACCTGGTACGTGACCTCGACTTGCCCCTCGCCCTTGGGCACCAGCTTCCACAGCCCCTCAACGCTGGAAACCCGCACGTAGCCCTTCTCTTCCGGGATATAGGTAGGCACGCCCTTCAAGTGGCGGGTCACTCCACCATCAGCGCCTTCCTCGGTGGTCACGTCCAGCACCGAGTCGCGCGGCGTGACCGGCCAGGGGGTGTCGAAGCGGGTATAAGTCCAGCTATGGTCGCCCTCGTGCTTGAGCAGCTTCTGCTCCTTGCACTCGTAGATCCAGGCGCAGGAGCCGCTGACGTCTTCCTGCAGCTTGCGGATGCTGGCCACGTCGGCCTTGATAAGGGTGACGCCACGATAGGCCTTGTACTTGGACCCCGGCACCTCGCTGAGGTAGACCTTGACCCCGTCTTCATCCTTGGCGAGCTTCCAGTCTTCGGCGTGCGCCACCGAAACCGTCAGCAGGCCCAGACCACAGATACTTGCCATGAGGCGACGCGAACCCATTCCTTTCTCCTTGATTATTCTTGCCGCGAGATGCGGCTTATCGGATAGATCGACTGACCGCGACGAACGTCGCTTGTTCCAGCCAGCCCAGCACACGCAGGGCCTGCTCACGGGTTTCGCCGCAGACCTCGGCATCGGCCACGAAGGCCGAACACACCGCGGGCCGCTCGGGTCGTCCGAACAGACCGCAACGGTTCTCCGCGTCCAGATGCAGGCAACGCTCGCCCGCCCGCTTTCCGGCGGGCATCCCCGGTATCGAGGAGCTGATGGAGGGCGCGATACAGCAGGCGCCACAGCCGGCACGACACTTCACGGACCGAGACTCCACAGGCAGTGCGAAAGGGCCGATTCTACCGGCTCGCAGGCGGAATGGCAGCCATCCCGGCAAGGCGCCCGGCCTCCGTCGAAAGACTGGCGACGCCGATGCAACCCCGGTAGGCTTCGCCGACCGCCTTCCACGGAGCCCCTCCATGCCGGCCTGGCTGCAAACCGCGGCGCTGCTTTGCGTCTCCAACGTATTCATGACCTATGCCTGGTACGGGCACCTGAAGAACCTGAACGACCGCCCCTGGATCGTCGCCGCCCTGCTCAGCTGGGGCATAGCGCTTTTCGAGTACCTGCTGATGGTGCCGGCCAACCGGATCGGCTACAGCGTGCTGACGCTCGGCCAATTGAAGATCATGCAGGAGGTGATCGGCCTGACGATCTTCATGCTCTTCAGCGTGTTCGTCATGCAACAGTCACTGAAAATCGATTATCTGTGGGCGGGACTGTGCCTGATGGGCGCCACCTATTTCATCTTCCGCGCCTGAATACACCAGCCCCGGAGGGCTCGTTGGAACCGTTGCGCCGCGCACCGGTCAGGTATCCAGGCGATCCGGCATGCTTGCGGGACGCACCTCACGCATGACCGGAGCGCGACCGCCAGGGACGTCTGCCTCGTGTGTCCTGCCACTCGACACTACCCGCTAAGGAGAGCCCATGCCGCACTGGCTGGTGATCGATCTGGAGGCCACCACCGACGAGGGCGGCTGGCCTCTGCGCGAGATGGAAATCATCGAGCTGGGAGCGACCCTGGTCACCGCGGACGGACGCGAGGTCGATCATTTCCAACGCTTCGTGAAGCCCCAGCGGCGCCCCTGCCTGACCCCTTTCTGCCGTCAGTTGACCCGTATCGAGCAGGCGGACGTCGATGCCGCGTCCCCGCTCGACGCCATCTGGCCCGCCTTCGAGCGCTGGCTCGAACACCGCGAGCCACGGCTGGTCGGCTGGGCCAGTTGGGGTGACTATGACCAGCGCCAACTGGAACAGGAACTGCGGCAACACCGGATCGACAGCCTGTTGCTGAAACTGCCCCATCTCAACCTCAAGCAACGCTTTGGCGAAGCGCGCCAGCTCAAGTGCCCGGTAGGCCTCAATGCCGCCTTGCAACTGGCCGGCCTGAGCTTCCAGGGCCAGCAGCACCGCGCCCTCGAGGACGCCCGCAATACCGCGCGCCTCCTGCCCTTGGTGCTACCCCCCGGGGGCTAGTGACGCTACTGGAGGGCTTGGGCATACTGTCCGGCCTTTGCCCCCGAGGATGTTCCATGTTCAAGGTCAACGAGTATTTCGATGGCACCGTCAAATCCATCGCTTTCGACATGAGCGAAGGTCCAGCCACCATCGGCGTGATGGCGCCGGGCTATTACGAATTCGGCACCGGCCAATTGGAAGTGATGCATGTGATCGCCGGCGCGCTCACGGTGAAGCTACCGGGCAGCGACACCTGGGAAACCTTCGCCGCCGGCACCCGCTTCACGGTTCCCGCCAGCAGCAAGTTCCAGCTCAAGGTGGAAACCGATACCGCCTACCTCTGCGAATACCGCTGAGGCGTCGGACCGCCAACGGCGGTCCCGCCTCCTCAGTTCTCTTCCCCGGCCCGGGCCTCGCGGGCGAACCGCAGCCCAGCCAGCCGGGCGTACAAGGGGGTCTCCCTGAGCAAGTGCTCATGGCGCCCGATGGCCACCAGCCGCCCCTGGTCGATCACCGCGATCCGATCCGCGTTCCGCACGGTCGTCAACCGATGAGCGATCACCAGGGTGGTCCGCCCCTTCATCAGGCCCGGCAGGGCCTGCTGGATCAGGCGCTCGCTCTCGCCGTCGAGCGCGCTGGTCGCCTCATCCAGCAGCAGGATCGGCGCATCCACCAGCAGCGCCCGGGCAATCGCCAACCGTTGGCGCTGCCCACCCGATAGCCCCACCCCGCCCTCCCCCAGCGGCGTCTCGTAACCCTCGGGCAGCGCCATGATGAAGTCGTGAGCATGGGCGGCCCGGGCGGCGCTTTCCACGGCGGACGGGCTGGCGTCGGGGCGGCCATAGCGGATGTTGTCGGCCACGCTGCCGAAGAACAGCGCCGGGTGCTGCGAGACCAGGGCGAAGCAGCGCCGTAGATCGGCGGGGTCGAGCCGGTCGATGGGGATGCCATCGAGGCGGATGCCGCCGGCGCTGGGGTCGTAGAAGCGCAGCAGCAGGTCGAACAAGGTCGACTTGCCGGCCCCCGACGGGCCGACCAGGGCCACGGTCTCCCCTGGCTCCACGCACAGGTCGATGCCCGCCAACGCGTCCACGTGAGGACGCGAAGGGTAAGCGAAGCGCAGCGACTCCACCTGCAAACGCCCCGCGACCCGCTCAGGCAGGACGCGCACCCCCTCCGTCGGCGCGGCGATGGCATTACGGGTTTGCAGCAGTTCGGCGATCCGCTCGGCGGCGCCGGCCGCGCTTTGTAACTCGCCGATCACCTCGCTGAGCGTTCCGAAGGCGGAGCCGACGATCAGGCTATAGAAGACGAAAGCGGCCAGCTCCCCGCCGCTGATCTCGCCAGCGATCACATCGCGACCGCCCACCCACAGCATCACGCCCACGGCGCCCAGCACCAGCACGATGACTACGGTGATCAGCCAGGCACGTTGGGCGATGCGTCGCCGGGCGGTGGCGAACGCCGCCTCGACGGTACCGGCGAAGCGCAGGCGATCCTGGGCCTGATGGTTGTAGGCCTGCACGGTCTTGATCTGGCCCAGCGTCTCGCCGATGTAGCTGCCGATATCGGCGATGCGATCCTGGCTTTGCCGCGACAGCCGCCGCACGCGGCGACCGAACAACAGGATCGGCGCCACCACCAAGGGCAACGCCCCGACCACGATGGCGGTCAGCTTGGCGTTGGTGAAGAACAGAAAGGTCACGCCGCCCACCAGCATGATCAGGTTGCGCAGCGCCATGGACAGCGACGAGCCGATCACCGCCTGCAGCAGCGCCGTGTCGGTGGTGAGGCGGGACTGGATTTCCGAACTGCGGGCACTTTCGAAGAAGGCGGGATGCAGCTCCAGGAGATGATCGAAGACCCGACGGCGAATGTCGGCGACGAAACGCTCCCCCAGCCACGACACCAGGTAGAAACGGGTATAGGTGCCGACCGCGAGCGCGAGCACCAGCCCGAAGAACAGCAGGATCGAGCGGTTCAATGCCTGGGTCGATTGGGTCGCCAGGCCTTGGTCCACCAACAATTTGATGCCTTGCCCCATGGACAGCGTGATGGCGGCGGTGAACAGCAACGCCAGCAGCGCAACGGCGATTCGCGCGCGGTAAGGCTTGATGAAGCCAGACGCCATGCGCAGCGCACCGCGTTGTCCCTTGCTCAGGAAGGCTGGCATGGCGGCAACCTCCCGGGGTTCATCGTTTCGTCGGTCGGAACGCCTCGGCCCGGCCGGGGCGTCAAGGAAAGGGCGGGGCTCATCCGGGCCGGCCTGACCGGGACGGTTCGGGCCGGTCGCGTTCAATGGCGGGGAAGCGGTAGTGGCCGATGAGAGGGAAACGGAACAGCAGCGGCTCCTCCCGCACGCCCTGGCCGATGTTGTGCAGAACCAAGGGAGCGCCGTCGGCGCCGAGTCGGTCCGAGACCAGCCCGATATGGGTTTGGCCACGGCCCAAATCCCACGCAACGATATCGCCGGGCCGATAGGCCTTCGCATCGCGTTCGATGGGCACCGCCATGCCCTGGCGGTCGAACCACGTCATCAGGTTCGGCACGCGGCGGTGGTCGATGCTCGCATCGGGCCGCTTCGCGCCCCAGCGCTGGGGATAGGCTTTGAAATGCCGGCGCATGTCCTCGTGCACCGCCACTTGCAGGTCGAGCCCCTGGGTACGCAGCGCCCGAATCACCACGTCGCTGCAGACCCCCGTGGCCGACGGGACATCTCCACCCGGATAGGCCAGCCCGCGGTACTGGGGATCATAGCCGAGGGTAACGCCTACTTGGCGGCGCGCGGCGTCCGCCAGCGAGGCGGGGTCGACGGCAGCCTGCAGGTACGATGTCACCAGCAGGGCACAGCCCATGAACAGAATACGAAGCACCTCACTCCCCTTCGCGAAACGGCTCTGGCGTTATACCGCCAAATGCGCGGGGTTTCGAGGATGACAGCCCGCCCGGCCGCTTCCGAGTCGCGCGAAAATCGCCTGAACTTCGCGATAGGTCGGACGTCCATCCCGAACCGGCCATGAAGGCCATTTGGCATGAGTGTTCATCCAAGCCCGCGCCGACGGTCATGCGCCGCAACGGCGTCATGATTCCTTCATGCCAGCGCCCTAGCCTGTCATTCATGTGAAAGCCGATGAGGATATCGCCATGCTCAATGAGCACTCCCAGAACGAACCTGCCGCTTCGACGCCATCGCATCGCCCAGTGGGCGGCGCGATCCTCGAAGCCCAAGGTCGGGAAATCCCGATCACCGAAACCATGATCCAGCGCGCCTGCCGGGAGTTGGAGAACGTATCGTTCCAGGCGCCCCGGCGCGCCTGAACCACCGATGTCACCCTCCGTGCCGGTGATGGCCCGTCACTCCAGGACGCGGGCCCCCAAGGCCTGAACGATACGCCGTAGCTCATGCATGTCCGCCCCCAGCCGCACCGCCAGCCCGTCGATTTCCCGTCGAACCGGGTATTCCTTGCGCAAGGCGTCGAAGGCGGCGCGGCGGGCCGCTTCGTCTCCGTCCAGGCTTCTGCGGAAGTCCGCATCATCGCGGCGAGGGTCATAGACCGCGCGACAGAGCATCGGCAGTGCCCAGCGCGGATCGCAGCCCGGGTTCAGGGCCAGCTCCGCCAAGCCCGGCGGCGGCATGAGCGCGGCGAGATCGACTTCGGGCCTCGTTCCCACATGGGTGCAGAAGGCCCGGTAGATCTGCTCGGTGCCGCGCAACTTGCCTTCCAGGCTATAACCGGCGATATGAGGCGTGGCCAAGCGGCAACGGTGGGCCAGCTCGACATTCACTTCCGGCTCACCTTCCCAGACATCGAGCACCGCGCGCACGTCGGCGCGGCGCGCCAGCAGCGCGTTCAACGCGGCATTGTCCACCACGGCGCCCCGGCTGGCGTTGATCAGCCAGGCGCCGGGGCGCAGGCGGGCCAGCCGGGCTTCGTCGAGCAAATGATGGGTCGAGGCATCCAGGGGGGTATGCAGGCTGACTACGTCGCTTTGCTCCAACAGCGCATCCAGCCTGACGTATGCTCCACCCTCCCGCGCCTGGCGCGGCGGGTCGCACACCCGCACGTCCCAGCCCAACTCGCGCAGCACCCGCGCCAGCCGGCCGCCGACCTGGCCGGCGCCCACCACCCCATAGACCCGGGTGGCGGGATCGACGCCAGCTTCCTCGGCCAGGGCAAAGAGGCTGCCAAGCACGTAATCCACCACGCCCCGGGCGTTACAGCCCGGCGCGCTGGCCCAGGCGATGCCGGCCTCCCGCAGGTACTCCAGGTCGAGATGATCGGTGCCAATGGTGCAGGTGCCGACGAAACGCACGGCACTGTCCGCCAGCAAGGCGCGGTCGACCCGCGTGACCGAACGCACCAGCAGGACCTGGGCATCGGCCAGCGCCGCCCGGTCGATGGCGCGACCGGGCAGTCGTCGAATGTTCTGTGCTCCTCCCACTAGGGGGGAAAAGAAAGCCTCGACCAAGGGAATGTTTTCGTCGGCGAGCACGCGCATGGGAATCGTCTCAAGTCTCGAAGCCGACATTCTAGGGGGCATCGGCTTCTCGGACGACGGTCATGCGCCAGCGGAAGCCAACTTCCCCGCGGGAAGCGATAGCGCGTAGACTAGCCGGCTGTCCCGCGCCCAGCGGGACTTGGGGCCACTCGCCGCCTTCGCTCGCGTCGTGCCCCATGCCCCGCGTCGGTGGTCACCGCGCCCGGCCGCCACTGCCGCCCCAGTGGATCGCTACAGAATGGAATGCCCCGTGCCAACCCTCGCCTCACCCTTCGCCCGCACCCGCCGGGAATTCGCCTCCCTGCTGAACCTCGCCCTGCCGATCATGATCGCGCAGCTCTCCCATTCGGCCATGGGCTTCGTCGACGCGGTCATGGCCGGCCGCGTCAGTCCCGCCGACCTGGCGGCCGTGGCCCTGGGCAACTCCATCTGGGTGCCGGTTTTCCTGCTCATGACCGGCACGCTGCTGGCGACCACGCCCAAGGTGGCGCAGCGCTTCGGCGCCGCCCGTTTCGAGGAAATCGGCCCGCTGGTGCGCCAAGCCTTGTGGCTGGCGGTGGTGGCCGGGCTGACCGCCGCAGTGACCTTGTGGTCCGCCGAGCCGGTGCTGCGGATGATGAACGTGGACGCCGCGCTGATCGAGCCGAGCATGGCCTACCTGCGGGGGATCGGCTTCGGCATCCCGGCGGTGGCGCTGTATCACACCCTGCGCTGCTTCAGCGACGGCCTGGGCCGTACCCGGCCCAGCATGATCCTGGGAATCGGTGGCCTGCTGCTGAACATTCCCCTGAACTACGTGTTCATCTATGGCCACCTGGGCGTCCCGGCGATGGGGGGCCCAGGCTGCGGCTGGGCCAGCGGCCTGGTGATGTGGTTCATGTTCTTCGGCATGCTCGGCTGGGTACGCTGGGCGCCCGCCTACCGCAGCAGCCAACTGTTCGCCCGCTTCGATCGGCCCGACGGGGCGACGATCCGGCGCCTGCTGGGCATCGGCGTGCCCATCGGCATCGCGGTGTTCGCCGAGTCCAGTATCTTCGCGGTCATCGCCCTGCTGATCGGCAGCCTCGGCGCCGACGTGGTGGCGGGCCACCAGATCGCCCTGAATTTCAGCTCCCTGGCGTTCATGATTCCCTACGCGCTGTCCACCGCGGTAACGGTGCGGGTGGGCCAGGCCCTGGGGCGTGGCGAGCCTAGGGTGGCGCGGTTTTCCGCCGGGGTGGGACTGGGCAGCGCGCTGCTCTACGCCTGCCTGTCGGCCAGCCTGATGCTGACCTTCCGCGAGCAGATCGCCGCGATCTACACGGCCGACCCCACCGTGATCCGGGTGGCGGCGATGTTGATCGTCTACGCGGCGCTGTTCCAGTTCTCCGATGGATTGCAGGTGACCGCCGCCGGCGCCCTGAGGGGCTATCAGGACACGCGGGCGACGATGATCCTGACCCTGTTCGCCTATTGGGGGATCGGCCTGCCGGTGGGCTATGCGCTGGGGCTGAGCCACTGGCTCGGCGAGCCCAGCGGCCCCAGCGGGCTCTGGCAGGGCCTGATCGCCGGGCTCACCTGCGCGGCCGCCATGCTCTGCATCCGCCTGACCCGCAGCGCCCGCCGCCACATCCGACTGCATACCACGCCCTGAGCGGCGTGGCGCCGTCAGTCAGACTTCTTGCGAATCCAGTAAAGGTAGGTGTCGCCCTCCTCGGCCTGCTCCAGTAGCTCATGGCCGAGGAACAGGCAGAACTTGGGGATATCGCGACGGGTCGAGGGATCGGTGGCGATCACCTTGAGCAGGCCGCCCCCTGGCAGGTCACGCACCTTGTTATGCAGCAGCATCACCGGTTCGGGGCAGTTCAGGCCGCTGGCATCGAGAATCGCATCGGGTTGTTCGGACATCTCGCCTCCTGATTCGAGCCGGCATTGTGGCGTAAAGCGCTCCTGGGGTCATCCGGACCTCAGCGCTCCAGGCGGCGAAGGTGACAGGTCACTTCCTCGCGGTCGTGATAGAGCTGCTTGCAGCCTATCGAGGCCTTCACGCCTCGCGCGCGCAGGCCGTCGCCGATTCGCTCCAGCAGGCGGACGACTTCCCGGTAGCGCTGCTTCATCGGCAACTTCAGGTTGACCACCGCCTCGCGACACCAGCCCTCCCCCAGCCACTCCTCGATCAGCGCCGCGTTCCGCGCGGGCTTCTCGACGATGTCGCAGACCATCCAGTCCACCGGCCGCCGGGGGCGGAAGGTGAAACCATCGGCCCGCTGGTGCTCCACCAGGCCGGATTCCATCAGGCTGGCGGCCATCGGCCCGTTGTCCACGGCGATCACTTTCATGTGGCGGTTGACCAGTTGCCAAGTCCAGCCACCCGGCGCGGCACCCAGGTCCACGGCAGTCATCGCCGGCGCCAGCCGGGTATCCCATTCCTCCCGCGGTATGAACTGGTGCCAGGCTTCCTCCAGCTTGAGGGTGGAGCGGCTGGGCGCCTCGCGGGGGAACTTGAGCCGGGGGATGCCCATGGGCCAAGCCGCCGAATTGTCCGGCTCGGCGAGCCCGAGGAACACCTCGCGGCCGCTGAGAAAGGTCAGCAGCAGCCGAGGGCCGGCGCCCTCCCGCAAGCGCCCGGCCTTGAGCAGCGCCTTGCGCAACGGCGCCTCGAACTTGCGGCAGAAGGTCGACAGCGCCTTGCCTTCGTTGGTGTCCAGCACCTCCAGCCACAGGCTGCCGGCCACGGGATAATCGGCCAGCCGCTCCAGCAGTACACCGATGCGGTCGTGCTCCGGCAAGTCGAGGAACGCGCCCCGGGCCCACTGGCGAGGGAAGATCAGCCGGGAGAAGCGTTGCTCCCGCAGCAGCCGCGCCGCGCCGTCGGGTTCGCCGCACATGAATTCGGCGCAAGCGCTGTTCGGCTTGGCCTTGGCATAGCCGGCCACGCCGAGCGCGGCTGCCCGCTCGCTGAGCTCGGCGCAGACTTCTCCCTCGAAGCCGGGCCGGCAATGCAGAAAAACGCTTTCCATTCCTCATCCTCGTATCGACCACCCGGCCGGCGGCCAGGCATCGGGCCATGCCGGGTCGGCGATGGCGCGCGCATGATAGCTAACGGGAACCCCCGGCGGCATCGGCCGGTCCAGTGACATGGCGAGACTTTTCAGCGGGGCCCCTTTCCACCAGAGACGAGCGTGCCCCGTACCGTTTCATCAGGCCCGTGCCGTGCGGGCCAAAAGGAGATGAGCATGCCTTCCCTGGACAGCCTGAACAGCCACCGCAGCCTGGACGTCGGTGGTCGCACCTACCATTACTTCAGCCTTCCCGAGGCTGCCCGTCGGCTCGGGGACCTGCAGCGGCTGCCCATGTCGTTGAAAGTCCTGCTGGAGAACCTGTTGCGCTGGGAGGACGGCAAGACCGTGACCTCCGCCGACCTCGCCGCCCTGGCCGACTGGCTGAAGAACCGCACCTCGGACCGGGAGATCCAGTACCGCCCGGCTCGCGTGCTGATGCAGGACTTCACCGGCGTACCGGCCGTGGTCGACCTCGCGGCCATGCGCGACGCCATGGCCAAGGCCGGTGGCGATCCCCAGCGGATCAACCCGTTGTCCCCAGTGGACCTGGTGATCGACCACTCGGTGATGGTCGACCGCTTCGGCAGCGATCACGCCTTCGAGGAGAACGTCGACCTGGAGATGCAGCGCAACGGCGAGCGCTACGCCTTCCTACGCTGGGGCCAAGAGGCGTTCGACAACTTCCGCGTGGTGCCGCCGGGAACCGGCATCTGCCACCAAGTGAACCTGGAATACCTGGGACGGACCGTCTGGACCCGGGAGGAAGGAGGTCTCACCTGGGCGTATCCCGATACCCTGGTCGGCACCGATTCCCACACCACCATGATCAACGGCCTGGGCGTGCTGGGCTGGGGCGTGGGCGGCATCGAGGCGGAAGCCGCGATGCTCGGCCAGCCAGTCTCCATGCTGATCCCCGAGGTGATCGGCTTCAAGCTGGTCGGGCGCCTCCGGGAAGGCATCACCGCGACCGACCTGGTGCTGACCGTCACCCAGATGCTCCGCACCCACGGCGTGGTGGGGAAATTCGTCGAATTCTACGGCGACGGCTTGGCCGACCTGCCCCTGGCGGACCGCGCCACCATCGGCAACATGGCCCCCGAGTACGGCGCCACCTGCGGGTTCTTCCCCGTGGACCAGATCACCCTGGACTACCTGCGCCTGTCCGGCCGCCCCGAGGAAACCGTGGCGCTGGTGGAGGCCTACTGCAAGGCCCAGGGCTTGTGGCGCGAGCCCGGCCACGAACCGGTGTTCACCGATACGCTGGAGCTGGACCTGAGCACCGTCGAGGCGAGCCTGGCCGGTCCCAAGCGCCCCCAGGACCGCGTGGCCTTGCCGGCGGTCGCGCAGGCCTTCAATGACTTCGTCGGGCTCCAGCCGAGACCCGTGGTGGAACCATCGACGCAGACTCGGGCCTCGGCCGGCGACGCTTCCACGAACCCGGCCCCTTCGTTGAAGAACGGGGCGGTCGTGATCGCGGCCATCACCTCCTGCACCAACACCTCCAACCCGAACGTGATGCTGGCGGCGGGGCTGCTGGCGAAAAAAGCGGTGGAAAAAGGCTTGCAACGCCAGCCTTGGGTGAAATCCTCCCTCGCCCCTGGCTCCAAGGTGGTCACGGACTACTTCAATGCCGCCGGTCTCACGCCCTATTTGGAGCAACTGGGTTTCAACCTGGTCGGCTATGGCTGCACGACCTGCATCGGCAACTCCGGGCCGCTGCCGGAGGCGATCGAGAAGGCCATCCAGACCGACGACCTGACCGTCGCCGCGGTCCTCTCGGGCAACCGCAACTTCGAAGGGCGCATTCACCCGCTGGTGAAAACCAACTGGCTGGCCTCGCCTCCTCTGGTGGTCGCCTACGCCTTGGCGGGCAGTATCACCGTGGACCTCACCCGCGATCCGTTGGGCAACGACCCCCAGGGCAACCCGGTTTACCTCAAGGACATCTGGCCCAGCCAAGCGGAAATCGCTCGTGCCATCGCCAAGGTGGAAACCAGCATGTTCCGCAAGGAATACGCCGAGGTATTCGCTGGAGACGACCGCTGGCGCGGCATCGACGTGCCTCGCTCCGACACCTATGCCTGGCAGGCCGACTCCACCTACATCCAGCACCCCCCCTTCTTCGCCGGCATCGCCAGCGCGCCGCCGCGCGTGCAGGACGTCCATGACGCCCGCATCCTGGCCCTGCTGGGCGACTCGGTGACCACCGACCATATCTCCCCCGCCGGCAACATCAAGGCGGACAGCCCGGCCGGCCGCTACCTGCGCGAGCATGGCGTCGAACCGAAGGACTTCAACTCCTACGGGTCGCGGCGCGGCAACCACGAGGTGATGATGCGTGGCACCTTCGCCAACATCCGCATCAAGAACGAAATGCTCGGCGGGGAAGAAGGCGGTCTGACCCTTCACGTTCCTACCGGCGAGAAGCTCTCCATCTACGACGCAGCGATGCGCTACCAGGCCGAGGGAACGCCCTTGGTGATCATCGCCGGTAAGGAATACGGCACCGGTTCCTCCCGGGACTGGGCCGCGAAAGGGACCAACCTGCTCGGGGTGAAAGCCGTGATCGCCGAGAGCTTCGAGCGCATCCACCGCTCCAACTTGGTGGGCATGGGCGTACTGCCCTTGCAATTCAAGGAAGGCCAGAATCGCAAGAGCCTGGAGCTGAGCGGACGGGAAAAGATCGGTGTGTTTGGCCTGGATGGAGTCGAACTGCGCCCGCGCATGCCGCTCACCCTGGAAATCGCCTATGAGGATGGCCGCCTGGAAAACGTGGAGCTGCTATGCCGGATCGATACCTTGAACGAAGTGGAATACTTCAAGGCGGGCGGCATTCTTCACTACGTGCTGCGTCAGTTGTTGGCAGGTCGGGACGCTTAAACGGCGTTTGCCGATCGGAGCGGGAGGTGGCCCTGGTCTCCTCCTGCTCTCGCCAACGACGGTCGTTTGACGCCAATAAAACGTACTTAGAGATTTACGGGGTACACTGGCGCATTTTCAGGGCGATTCGTCTTATCGCAGGCGAGCCGACCCCTTACCGAAGAGCGATGCCATGCGTAATAACCAACCCGTCACTCAGCGCGAAAGAACCTTCCCAGCCGAACAACGCCTGATTTCCACCACGGACGCCCGGGGCGTTATCACCTACTGCAACGACGCCTTCGTCGAGATCAGTGGCTACGACCGGGAAACGCTGGTTCGTTCGCCTCACAACCTAGTGCGCCATCCCGACGTACCCCCTGCCGTTTTCGCCCACATGTGGGCCACGCTGAAAAGTGGCCATGCCTGGATGGGTATCGTCAAGAATCGCTGTCGCAATGGCGACCACTACTGGGTCAATGCTTACGTGACCCCGGTCTACGAAAGCGGTCGAGTGATAGGTTACGAGTCGGTCCGAATCAAGCCCACGAGTGAACAGGTTCATCGAGCCGAAGCACTCTATGCCCGCATCAACGCCGGCAAACCGGCCATTCCCCGGCGCGACCGCTGGCTGCCGATCATGAAGGACTGGCTGCCTTTCATCATGATCAGCCAGATCGGTTTTCTTATCGGCGCCTGGCTCGATTCCCATTGGGGCTTCATCATCGCCGCCCTGCTGTCCATCCCGCTCGGTCTGGTGGGCTTGGCCTGGCAGAACCGGGGCATCAAGCGCCTGCTGCGCCTGGCCGAACAGGCTACCTCCGATCCCCTGATCGCGCGTATGTACACCGATAGCCGGGGCGTGCAGGCTCGCCTGGAGATGGCGATCCTCAGCCAGGAAGCCCGGCTGAAGACCTGCCTGACCCGCTTGCAGGATACGGCCGAGCAGCTCACCGAGCAGGCTCGCCAGGCGGAGGCATTGTCCTTGAGCAGTTCCTCCGGCCTGGAGCGCCAGCGCCAGGAAACGGAACAGGTCGCCGCCGCCATCCACGAGATGACCGCCACGACCCACGACGTGGCCAGCAACGTCCAGCGCACCGCGGATGCCACCCAGCAAGCCAACCGGCTGGCCGAGCAGGGGCGCGCGGTGACCGCCGAAACCCGCGAGGCCATCCACCGGCTCTCGCGCTCCGTGGCGGACACGGGCGAAACCGTCACTCGCCTGGCTCAAGGCAGTAACGAGATCGGCGGCGTGGTGGACGTTATCAAGAGCATCGCCGACCAAACCAACCTATTGGCGCTGAACGCCGCCATCGAAGCCGCTCGGGCAGGGGAAATGGGTCGAGGATTCGCGGTGGTGGCCGACGAAGTACGTTCCCTCGCCCAGCGCACCGCCGAATCGACCCAACAGATCCATGGCCTGATCGCCAAGCTGCAGCACACCGCCGAAGAAGCGGTGCATACCATGCAGGGCGGCCAACAGCAGGCCGACGAAGGCGTGCACCGAGTGCTCGAGGCGGACGAGGCGCTCAAGGGCATCAGCGAGGCGGTCGCCAATATCACCGACATGGCCAACCAGATCGCCACAGCCACCGAGCAGCAAAGCAGCGTGGCGGAGCAGATCAACCGCAACGTCTCGAGCATCGCCCAACTCGCCGACCAGACGGCTGGAGAGGCACAGCGCACCGCGCTGCTCAGCGAGGAACTGACCCAGACGGCCCGGGGCCAGTATTCCCTGGTGGACCGCTTCAACCGCTAGGCGCGCCATCGGGGCGGTCGGAGACCGCGCCTGCTCCGGCGGGCAGCGTGACCAGGAAATGAGCGACCATGCTGGCCGTCTTCTCCAGATAGGCCTCATGAGTGAAGCCCGAGCGCTTCAGGGGCTTGAGATCGTGGTTCGCGGTCGCCAACCATGACAGGCGAATGGCGTTCGAAAGACGGTAGCCGGCCACGGTGTCCCGGTTACCCAACGCATCGCGCTCGCCCTGAACGATCAGCGTCGGGGTGGTCAAGGCAGCCAAGTGCTCCACCCGTGGCTTGTCGGGCCGGCCGACGGGATGGAAGGGATAACCCAGGCAGACCAAGGCGTCGACCTGGCTTTCGTCAGCCAGGAGGCTCGCCATTCGACCCCCCATCGATTTTCCGCCTATGGCCAAAGTTCCCGCGACTTGCTGTCGCACATGCTCCAGCACGTGACGCCAGCGAGCGAGCAACACGGGTTGCCGGTCCGGGGGCCGTCGGCCTCCCCGGCGGCGCTCGGCCATGTAGTCGAACTCGAAGCGCACCACCGCGAGCCCACGCGCCGCAAGCCTTTGCGCCATCTCCTCCATGAACGGGCTGTCCATCGGCGCGCCGGCGCCATGGGCCAGGATGAGCGTCGCGCGGGCTTCTCCCACTGGCCGATTCCAGCGCGGCGTGTCCAAAGGCTCACTGGCCGTGGGTTGATCCCGGTCAATATTCACATCATGGCCTTTCACCATGCTTGCCTCGCTTTTCCAAGTAACCGTGATGGAAGCCCTCACATGAGCACAGCAAGCAGTACCGCCTACAACTACAAGGTGGTCCGCCAGTTCGCCATTATGACGGTGGTATGGGGTATCGTCGGGATGGGTCTCGGCGTTCTCATCGCCGCGCAATTGGTGTGGCCGGAACTCAACTTCAATCTCCCCTGGACCAGCTTCGGCCGCTTGCGACCTCTGCATACCAATGCGGTGATCTTCGCATTTGGTGGCTGTGCCTTGTTCGCTACCAGCTACTACGCCGTTCAGCGCACCTCCCAGGCGCGCCTGATCTCGGACAAACTGGCCGCCTTCACCTTTTGGGGCTGGCAAGCCGTCATCGTCCTCGCCGCGATCACCCTGCCCCTGGGCTACACCAGCTCCAAGGAATACGCCGAGCTGGAATGGCCGATCGACATCCTGATCACCCTCGTCTGGGTCAGCTACGCCATCGTGTTCTTCGGCACCATCGCCAAGCGCAAGACCAAGCACATCTACGTGGGCAACTGGTTCTTCGGCGGGTTCATCCTGACCGTCGCGCTGCTGCACATTGTCAATAACATGGAAATCCCGGTTTACGCGTTCAAGTCCTACTCGCTGTATTCCGGCGCGACCGACGCGATGATTCAGTGGTGGTACGGCCACAACGCCGTGGGCTTCTTCCTCACCGCCGGCTTCCTCGGGATGATGTACTACTTCGTGCCCAAGCAGGCCGGGCGCCCGGTCTACTCCTACCGGCTGTCCATCGTCCACTTCTGGGCGCTGATCGCCGTGTACATCTGGGCCGGCCCGCACCACCTGCACTACACCGCCCTGCCGGACTGGGCCCAGTCCCTGGGCATGGTCATGTCGCTGATCCTCCTGGCACCCTCCTGGGGCGGCATGATCAACGGCATGATGACCCTCTCCGGCGCCTGGCATAAGCTGCGCACCGACCCGATCCTGCGCTTCCTGGTGGTCTCCCTGGCCTTCTACGGCATGTCCACCTTCGAAGGCCCGATGATGGCCATCAAAACCGTCAACGCCCTCTCCCACTACACCGACTGGACCATCGGCCACGTCCACGCCGGCGCCCTGGGTTGGGTGGCGATGATCATCTTCGGTTCCCTCTACCACCTGATTCCCAAGGTCTTCGGTCAGGAACGGATGTACAGCATCGGCCTGATCAACGCTCACTTCTGGCTGGCCACCATCGGCACCGTGCTGTACATCGCCTCGATGTGGGTCAACGGCATCACCCAGGGCCTGATGTGGCGCGCGGTGAACCAAGACGGCACCCTGACCTACTCCTTCGTGGAAGCGCTGGAAGCCGGTCACATGGGCTTCATCGTGCGCATGATCGGCGGCGCCGTCTTCCTCAGTGGCATGTTGGTGATGGCCTACAACACCTACCGCACCGTACGCGCCGCCAAGCCGGCCGAGTACGAAGCCGCGGCGCAGATCGCCTGAGGAGTCGAAGATGAAACATGAAGTCGTCGAGAAAAACGTCGGCCTGATGGCCCTGTTCATGGTGCTCGCGGTGAGCATCGGCGGTCTGGTACAGATCGTTCCGCTGTTCTTCCAGCAGGAAACCACCCAGCCGGTGGAGGGCCTCAAGCCCTACACCGCGCTGCAACTGGAAGGTCGCGACATCTTCATCCGCGAAGGCTGCGTCGGTTGCCACTCGCAGATGGTCCGCCCGTTCCGCGCCGAGACCGAGCGCTACGGCCACTACTCCGTCGCCGGCGAGAGCGTCTGGGACCACCCGTTCCTCTGGGGCTCCAAGCGCACCGGCCCGGACCTCGCCCGCGTCGGCGGTCGCTACTCCGACGACTGGCATCGCGCGCACCTCTACAACCCGCGCAACGTCGTGCCCGAGTCGAAAATGCCCGCCTACCCCTGGCTGGTCGAGAACCGCCTCGATGGCGAGCACACCGCGGACAAAGTGAAAGCGATGCGCACCCTCGGCGTGCCCTATACCGAGGCCGACGTCGAAGGCGCCAAGGCATCGGTGCAGGGCAAAAGCGAAATGGATGCCCTGGTCGCCTACCTGCAGGTGCTGGGCACCAGCCTCAAGAACAAGAGGTAAGCCATGGACAGCATCGTTGATGTAGGCACGCTACGCGGCCTGGGTACCGTGATGGTCCTGGTGGCGTTCGTCAGCGTGGTGTTCTGGGCTTACAACGGCAAGCGCAAGAGCAGCTTCGACGAGGCAGCCAACCTGCCTTTCGCTGACGAAACCGCGCATTCCCGGCATGTTTTCAGGAGTAACGAACAATGACCGTGTTCTGGAGCTGGTACATCTCCCTGCTCACGATCGGAACCTTCGCCGCCCTGCTGTGGCTGGTCTTCGCGACCCGCAAGGGCGAACCCAAGGGCACCACCGACCAAACCCTCGGCCATGCCTTCGACGGCATCGAGGAATACGACAACCCACTGCCGAGATGGTGGTTTCTGCTGTTCGTCGGCACCATCGTGTTCAGCATCGGCTACCTGGTGCTTTACCCGGGCCTCGGCAACTGGAAAGGGATCTTCCCCGGTTATGAAGGCGGCTGGACCCAGGTCAAGCAATGGCAGCGCGAGGAAGACAAGGCCGCCGAGCAGTACGGACCGATCTTCGCCAAGTACTCGGCCATGCCGATCGAGGCCGTCGCGCAAGACCCCGACGCGCTGAAGATGGGCGGCCGCCTGTTCGCCACCTACTGCTCGGTCTGCCACGGCTCCGACGCAAAAGGCGCGGTGGGCTTCCCGAACCTGACCGACCATATCTGGCGCTGGGGCGGCGAGCCGGACACCATCAAGACCACCATCCTCGGGGGCCGCCAGGCCGCGATGCCGGCCTGGGGCGACATCCTCGGCGATGAAGGCGTGCGCAACGTCGCTGCCTACGTGCGCCAAGACTTGGCCAAGCTGAAACTTCCGGAAGGGGCTCAGGTCGACATCGCTGCCGGCCAGCAGACCTTCGCCACCAACTGCCAGGCCTGCCACGGCCCGGATGGCAAGGGCATGCCGATGATGGGCGCCCCCGACCTGACCCAACCGAGCGGCTGGATCTACGGTTCGAGCCTGGCCCAGATGCAACAGACGATTCGCTACGGCCGCAATGGCCAGATGCCCGGCCAGGAGCAATACCTGGGCGCGGACAAGGTGCACATCCTGGCGGCCTACGTGTACAGCCTCTCCAACAAGGTCGACACCGCCGCCCGGTGAATCGCCCCTGATTCAGGACGAACCGGAACGGCACATGGAAGTGCCGAACCCCTCCCCCCGCTGCGACAGAACGTCGCAGCGCTGCCCCATCCGCTCCGCTTCCCTCCTCGATTGGACTATGCTGCTTTGCGTTCACCGCCACCGCGAGGTGTGGTGAATCCCTCCTGGCGGCGATGAATCATCCCGCCCAAGCAGCCTCGGACATCTTCCGCACACGCGGCCGGCGCGCAGATTCCAGAGGTTCGGTGGTCATTTGTATCGGCGTGTGTCGTTGCATTGGCTACCCTCTTTCTCCATACTGCCGCCGTTTTTTGTCCCTAAAAACCTCCATTAACCGTGGAACCTAGCATGAGCACAGCAATCAGTCAGACTGCTTATAACTATAAGGTGGTCCGCCAGTTCGCCGTTATGACGGTGATATGGGGGGTCATCGGCATGGGTCTCGGCGTTCTGATTGCCACCCAACTGGTGTGGCCGGAACTCAACTTCAACCTCCCCTGGACCAGTTTCGGCCGTCTTCGTCCGCTGCACACCAATGCGGTGATCTTCGCATTCGGTGGCTGTGCCTTGTTCGCCACTTCTTATTACGTGGTCCAACGGACTTCCCAGACGCGCCTGATCTCGGACAAGCTGGCCGCCTTCACCTTTTGGGGCTGGCAGGCCGTCATCGTCCTCGCCGTGATCACCCTGCCCCTGGGCTACACCAGCTCCAAGGAATACGCCGAGCTGGAATGGCCGATCGACATCCTGATCACCCTCGTCTGGGTCAGCTACGCCATCGTGTTCTTCGGCACCATCGCCAAGCGCAAGACCAAGCACATCTACGTGGGCAACTGGTTCTTCGGCGGGTTCATCCTGACCGTCGCGCTGCTGCACATTGTCAATAACATGGAAATCCCGGTTTACGCGTTCAAGTCCTACTCGCTGTATTCCGGCGCGACCGACGCGATGATTCAGTGGTGGTACGGCCACAACGCCGTGGGCTTCTTCCTCACCGCCGGCTTCCTCGGGATGATGTACTACTTCGTGCCCAAGCAGGCCGGGCGCCCGGTCTACTCCTACCGGCTGTCCATCGTCCACTTCTGGGCGCTGATCGCCGTGTACATCTGGGCCGGCCCGCACCACCTGCACTACACCGCCCTGCCGGACTGGGCCCAGTCCCTGGGCATGGTCATGTCGCTGATCCTCCTGGCACCCTCCTGGGGCGGCATGATCAACGGCATGATGACCCTCTCCGGCGCCTGGCATAAGCTGCGCACCGACCCGATCCTGCGCTTCCTGGTGGTCTCCCTGGCCTTCTACGGCATGTCCACCTTCGAAGGCCCGATGATGGCCATCAAAACCGTCAACGCCCTCTCCCACTACACCGACTGGACCATCGGCCACGTCCACGCCGGCGCCCTGGGTTGGGTGGCGATGATCATCTTCGGTTCCCTCTACCACCTGATTCCCAAGGTCTTCGGTCAGGAACGGATGTACAGCATCGGCCTGATCAACGCTCACTTCTGGCTGGCCACCATCGGCACCGTGCTGTACATCGCCTCGATGTGGGTCAACGGCATCACCCAGGGCCTGATGTGGCGCGCGGTGAACCAGGACGGCACCCTGACCTACTCCTTCGTCGAGGCACTGGAAGCCAGTCACATGGGCTTCGTGGTTCGCGCGGTGGGCGGTGCGTTCTTCCTGACCGGCATGCTGCTGATGGCCTACAACACCTACCGTACCGTACGCGCGGCCAAGCCGACCGAGTACGAAGCCGCGGCGCAGATCGCCTGAGGAGTCGAGCTGTATGCAACACGAAATCGTTGAGAAGAACATCGGCCTGATGGCCCTGTTCATGGTGCTCGCGGTGAGCATCGGCGGTCTGGTGCAGATCGTTCCGCTGTTCTTCCAGGGGGTGACCAATACCCCGGTGGAAGGCATGAAGCCGCGTAGCGCCCTGGAAGTGGAAGGTCGCGACATCTTCATCCGCGAAGGCTGCGTCGGTTGTCACTCGCAGATGGTCCGCCCGTTCCGCGCCGAGACCGAGCGCTACGGCCACTACTCCGTCGCCGGCGAGAGCGTCTGGGACCACCCGTTCCTCTGGGGCTCCAAGCGCACCGGCCCGGACCTCGCCCGCGTCGGCGGTCGCTACTCCGACGACTGGCATCGCGCGCACCTCTACAACCCGCGCAACGTCGTGCCCGAGTCGAAAATGCCCGCCTACCCCTGGCTGGTCGAGAACCGCCTCGATGGTCAGCACACCGCCGACAAGCTCTCGGCGTTGCGCACCCTCGGCGTGCCCTACACCGACGAAGACATAGCGGGCGCCAAGAATGCCGTGAAGGGCAAGACCGAGATGGACGCCCTGGTCGCCTACCTGCAAGGGCTGGGCACTTCTATCAAGAACAAACGGTAACGCATGATGGATATCGGGACTCTTCGCGGCCTGGGTACCGTTCTAGTGTTCGTCGCTTTCATCTGCGTCGTGCTCTGGGCTTACAACAGCAAACGTAAATCGAGCTTCGACGAGGCGGCCAATCTGCCCTTCGCCGACGATGAGCCCAAGCCCAACGTGCGAGACGAGCAAGAATCTAGGAGTAAGACCGAATGACCACTTTCTGGAGTTGGTACGTAACCCTACTCACCAGCGCCACTCTCGTGGGCCTCACCTGGTTGATCTTCGCGACCCGCCGCGGGCAGCGCCAGAACACTACCGACGAGACCCTCGGCCACTCCTTCGATGGCATTGAGGAGTATGACAACCCGCTGCCGCGGTGGTGGTTCCTGCTGTTCGTGGCCACCCTGGTGTTCGCGGTCGGCTACTTGGTGCTCTACCCGGGCATGGGGAACTGGAAAGGCATTTTCCCGGGCTACGACAAGGTCGATGCCGAAAGCAACACGGCGTTCGCCAACGGCGAGGCCGGCTGGACCGGCGTGCACCAATGGGAAAAGGAGATGTTCAAAGCCGATAAGGAATATGGCCCGATCTTCGCCAAATATGCCGCCATGCCGATCGAAGCGGTTGCCCAAGACGAGCAGGCGCTGAAGATGGGCGGACGTCTGTTCGCCTCCAACTGCGCGGTCTGCCACGGCTCCGATGCCAAGGGCGCCTACGGCTTTCCTAACCTGACGGACACCGAATGGCGCTGGGGCGGCGAACCGGACACCATCAAGACCACCATCCTCGGCGGTCGCCAGGCGGCGATGCCGGCTTGGGGTGAAATCCTCGGCGAGGATGGCGTGCATAACGTCGCGGCGTTCGTGCTCACCCAGCTCGCCGGTCGCAAGCTGCCGGAAAACGCCAAGGCCGATATCGAGGCGGGTCGCAAAGTGTTCGCCGCCAACTGCGTGGCATGCCATGGCGCAGAAGGCAAGGGCACCGCGGCCATGGGCGCTCCGAACCTGACGGACGCCCCGGCGTTCATCTACGGCACGAGCTTCGCCCAGCTCCAACAGACCATCCGCTATGGCCGCAACGGTCAAATGCCGAGTCAGGAGAACCTGCTGGGCAACGACAAGGTCCACCTGCTGGCCGCCTACGTGTACAGCCTGTCCCACAAGCCGACACAACAGTGAACCCTTCCCTTTCAAGCGCGACCTCCTGTCGCACTTGAAAGCAGGTACTCAGGCGTACCATATACAGCAGGTCAATGACTCCGACCGGCACGCATCGGTCGGAGCACTCTAACCCTCCGTGGTATGCCGCTAATGAGTGAACAGATTCCTGTCCAAGATGTAACCCCTCCCCGCGCCAAGCCTGCCGAAACCGTAGAGCTGTACGCCAGTCGAGAGAAAATCTACACCCGCGCCTTCACCGGGCTATTCCGCAATCTGCGGATCGCCGGGGGCGCGCTGCTCTTCCTGCTCTATTTCGGTACGGTCTGGATCAACTGGAATGGCCGCCAAGCCGTCTGGTGGGACCTGCCGGAACGCAAGTTCTACATCTTCGGTGCGACGTTCTGGCCTCAGGATTTCGTGCTGTTGTCCGCCCTGCTGATCATCGCCGCCTTCGGTCTCTTCTTCATTACGGTCTTTGCCGGCCGGGTCTGGTGTGGCTATACCTGCCCGCAAAGCGTCTGGACCTGGATCTTCATGTGGTGCGAAAAGGTCACCGAAGGCGACCGCAACCAGCGCATCAAGCTGGACAAGGCGCCGATGTCCTCGTCCAAGTTGCTGCGCAAGACAGCCAAGCACTCCCTGTGGCTCCTGATCGGTTTCGCCACGGGCCTGACTTTCGTGGGCTACTTCTACCCGATCCGTGATCTGGTGGTGGAACTGGCTACGTTCCAAGCGGACGAATGGGCCGTGTTCTGGGTGGGCTTCTTTACCCTCGCCACCTACGGCAACGCCGGTTGGCTGCGGGAGCAAGTGTGCATCTACATGTGCCCCTATGCCCGCTTCCAGAGCGTGATGTTCGACAAGGACACCCTGATCGTGTCCTACGATCCGCGCCGCGGCGAAAAACGGGGCCCGCGCAAGAAAGGCATCGACTACAAGGCCCAGGGCCTCGGCGACTGCATCGATTGCACCATGTGCGTTCAAGTGTGCCCGACCGGCATCGACATTCGCGACGGCCTGCAGATCGAATGCATTGGCTGCGCCGCGTGCATCGACGCCTGCGACACCATCATGGACAAGATGAACTACCCTCGCGGGTTGATCAGCTACACCACCGAGCACAACCTGTCCGGCCAGAAGACGCACCTGCTGCGTCCTCGCCTGATCGGCTATGCCGTGGCGCTGGTCGCGATGCTCAGCGTGCTGGTCTACGCCATCGCCACGCGTTCCCTGGTGGAACTGGACGTCATCAAGGACCGGGTGCTTTACCGCGAGAACGAGCAGGGCCGTATCGAGAACGTCTATACGTTGAAGGTCATGAACAAGGCTCAGCGGGACCTGACCTTCGTGATCGAGGCCAAGGGCCTGGACGGCCTGGTATACGAAGGCCGCCGCGAAGTGCATACCAGCGCGGGCGAAGTGCTGTCGGTCCCGGTCGAGTTGTCCATCGATCCCGAGAAAATGCCGTCGAGCACCAACGAAATCACCTTCCTGGTGGAATCGCCTGACGACCCGTCCATTCATACCGACGCCGAAAGCCGTTTCATCGGCCCCGCCGTCCGCTGACCAAGAGCCCCTATGCCAACCGAAGACGTCCCGTTCCAGCCTTGGTACAAGCAGTTCTGGCCCTGGTTCATCATCGCCCTGTTGACGACCTCGGTGGTCCTAGGGGTGTCCTTGCTGGTCATCGCGGTTCGCCAGAGCGATAGCCTGGTGGTGACCAACTACTACGACGCCGGCAAGGGCATCAACCAGTCGCTGGAGCGGGAAAAACTGGCGGAGCGCCTGCATCTGCGGGCGCAGCTCACTCTGGACGAAGACAGCGGCACGGCGGAACTCACCCTGCAAGGCGCCAGCCACCCCGCGCAGCTCGTGCTGAACCTGATCTCGCCGACCCAGCCCGAACGGGATCGCCGCGTGATCCTGCAGGCCGGCGAGGATCGCCTGTACCACGGCCTGCTCCAGGATGGTGTTCAGGGTCGTCGCTTCGTCGAATTGCTCGGTAGCGAAGGCGCCCAGGAATGGCGTCTCTTCGAAGAAGAAACCCTGATCCAGGGCCAGCCGATCCACCTCGGCGACGAAGGCCCGGTCAGTCCCTGAGATGCCGATGTCTCTCGATGCGCTCGACCTCGGTCGCGATGCGGGCCGCCCCCATGGGGTCGGCTCGTCGCGCCTCCGGCTCCGCTTCTAGCGCCGCTCGCGTCGATGCCCTCCCCTACCCCGCTCGCCCCAACCGACACCCTGTCGGCACCGCCGCGCTGCTTCCACTGCGGCCTGCCCGTTCCTGCGGGCGCCCGTTACGTGACGTCGATTCTGGGCGAGCCTCGGACGATGTGTTGCCCCGGCTGCCAGGCGGTGGCCGAGGCGATCGTCGCCGGCGGGCTGGAAAGCTACTACCAACACCGGAGCGAACCCTCCGCCAACCCGGACGCCTTGCCACACGCCCTGCCCGACGAAATCGCCCTGCTCGACCGGGCTGATGTTCAGCGTCCATTCGTCGCGCATCAAGGAGAGCTGGCCCAGGCCAGCCTGTTGGTGGAGGGCATCAGTTGCGCCGCCTGCGGCTGGCTGATCGAGCGCCACCTGCGCAAGCTGGAAGGCGTGGCCGAAGCCTCGCTCAACCTGTCCAATCACCGCTTGCAGGTTCGCTGGGCGGATAGCCACTTGCCGCTCAGCCGCCTGCTCGCCGAGCTGCGCAGGATCGGCTATGCCGCCCATCCCTACGCACCCGACGAAGCGGCCGAGCGCCTGCACCAGGAGAACCGCCGAAGCCTGCGCCAACTCGGGGTGGCCGGTCTGCTGTGGATGCAGGTGATGATGGCCGCAATGGCGACTTGGCCGGAATTCAACCTCGATCTGTCGGCGGAGCTGGACACCATCCTGCGCTGGATCAGCCTGTTCCTCACGACACCGATCGTCTTCTACTGCTGCGGCCCGTTCTTCCGGGGCGCCTTGCGCGACCTGCGGACCCGCCACCTGACCATGGACGTTTCGGTATCCCTGGCCATCGGAGGCGCCTACCTCGCCGGCATCTGGTCGACCCTGACCGGCGTCGGCGAGCTGTATTTCGACGCGGTGGGCATGTTCGCGCTGTTCCTGCTGGCCGGACGCTACCTCGAACGGCGGGCCCGGGAGCGCACCGCGGCGGCGACCGCGCAACTAGTGAACCTGTTGCCGGCCTCCTGCTTGCGCCTGGACCGCGACGGCCAGAGCGAGCGCATCCTGCTCCGCGAACTGCGCGTCGGCGATCAGGTGCTGGTGCATCCCGGGGCGCTCATGCCGGCGGACGGGGTGATCCTGTCCGGCCAGTCGAGCGTCGACGAATCGCTGCTCAGCGGCGAGTACCTGCCACTGCCTCGCGGCGTCGGCAACACGGTGACCGCCGGCACGCTGAACGTCGAGGGCCCCTTGACCGTGGAAGTGCGCGCCCTGGGCGAGGACACCCGACTGTCCGCCATCGTCCGTCTGCTCGAACGCGCCCAGGCCGACAAGCCACGCCTGGCGGAGCTGGCCGACCGAGTCGCCCAATGGTTCCTGCTGGTAGTGCTGGCGGTGGCCGTGGCCGTAGGCCTGTTCTGGTGGCAGACCGATCCGCAACGGGCTTTCTGGATCGTCCTGGCCATGTTGGTGGCCACTTGCCCTTGTGCCATGTCCCTGGCCACCCCGACCGCATTGACCGCCGCGACCGGCAGCCTGCACCGACTCGGGCTCCTGTTGACCCAAGGCCATGTGCTGGAGGGGCTGAACCGAATCGATACGCTGATCGTCGACAAGACCGGCACGCTTACCGAAGGCAGGCTCACCCTGAGCGCGATCCAACCGCTACGGGACTTGGGCAGCGAGGACTGCCTGTCACTGGCGGCCGCCCTCGAGAACCGCTCGGAACACCCCATCGCTCGCGCCTTCGGCAAGGCGCCCGAAGCCGCCGAGCAAGTCGACAGCGTGCCGGGACAGGGCCTCGAGGGTCGTGTCGGCGGCCGCCAGTTACGGATCGGCCAGCCGGCTTTCGTCGCGGCCCTGTCCGGAAGCGCCGCGCCGCCCATTCCCGGCGACCGGGGCCAGTGGCTGTTGCTCGGCGATGGCCAGGGCCCGCTGGCCTGGCTGGTGCTCGACGACCGGCTGCGCGAGGACGCCTCGGCCCTGATCCAGGCGTGCAAGAAAAAGGGCTGGGCAGTGCTGCTGTTGTCTGGCGACAGCTCGCCGATGGTAGGCGAGGTCGCGACCCAACTGGGTATCGAGGATGCCCGTGGAGGACTCGCGCCGGACGCCAAGCTGGCGGTGCTGCGCGATCTGCATCGACAAGGCCGGAAAGTGCTCATGCTGGGCGATGGCGTCAACGACGTTCCGGTCCTGGCGGGCGCCGACATCAGCGTAGCCATGGGTTCCGCCACCGATCTCGCCAAGACCAGCGCCGACGCGGTGCTGCTGTCCAATCGGCTCGATAGCCTGGTGGCGGCTTTCGACATGGCGCGCCGGACTCGCCGGATCATCGTCGAAAACCTGATATGGGCGAGCTTGTACAATGGCCTGGTGCTGCCTTTCGCCGCCCTCGGCTGGGTCACTCCCGTATGGGCCGCGCTGGGCATGTCGGTCAGTTCGCTGCTGGTGGTGCTCAATGCGTTGCGCCTGAACCGCATGCCAGCGGCCTGATCTGTCTTCCGGAGGTCCGATGACCGCGCTCTACGTCATGATTCCCGTCGCTGTGATCGTTGTCGGATTGGCCATCTGGCTGTTCTTCTGGGCCGTGGACAGCGGCCAGTACGACGACATGGACAGCCCCGCCCACAGCATCCTCTTCGACGACGAAGACCCGAGCCATCGCGCCGGCGTCGAGGAGGCCGAAGGGCAGCCGCGCGCCGGACAGGAACCACGGCATGATTGACTGGCTCCCGCAACTGGCCTCGGCGGCGATCCTCGGCCTGCTGGGCGGCGGGCACTGCCTGGGCATGTGTGGTGGCCTGATGGGCGCCCTGACTTTGGCGATCCCCCCCGAACAGCGAGGACATCGCCTGCGGCTGCTGCTGGCCTATAACCTGGGTCGTATCCTCAGCTACGCCGCCGCGGGTCTGCTGGTGGGCATGGCCGGCTGGGCCGTGGCCAGCAGCCCGGCGGCCATGGCCTTGCGTGTCGTCGCCGCCGCGCTGTTGATCGCCATGGGGCTCTATCTGGCCGGTTGGTGGAGTGGCCTGACCCGTATCGAATCGATCGGGCGTGGCCTGTGGCGGCGCCTCCAGCCGCTCACCCGGCGCCTGCTGCCGGTCACCAGCCTCCCTCGGGCACTGGCGCTGGGCGCGCTATGGGGCTGGTTGCCCTGCGGCCTGGTCTACAGCACCCTGCTCTGGTCCGCTAGCCAGGGTTCGCCCAGCCAGGGCGCGGCCCTGATGTTCGCCTTCGGCCTGGGCACATGGCCGGTGCTGCTGGTCACCGGGCTGGCGGCCGAGCGGCTCAAGGGCCTCCTGCAGCGGCGCGGCCTGCGCATGGCCGGTGGGTTATTGATCATGCTGTTCGGCTTCTGGACGCTGCCGGGACCGCACCAGCATTGGCTGATGGGTCATTGAGCACGCCTCATCGACCGCTGCCCCGCGCAGCGGCGCCCTGCTGATCTACGTCAAGATGACGCACCCGACCTGCCCCTAGACTCCCGGTCACTGCTTGCCAAACCGGGGATCGCCCGCATGCTAGACGATATTCGCTGGGACACCGACCTGATCCGTCGCTACGACCATTCGGGCCCGCGCTACACCTCCTACCCGACCGCCGTTCAATTCAACCAGCGGGTCGGCTCCTTCGACCTGCTTCACGCGCTGCGCGACAGCCGCAAGGCGCAGCGCTCGCTGTCGCTCTATGTGCACGTCCCGTTCTGCGCCAACATCTGCTACTACTGCGCTTGCAACAAGGTGATCACTAAGGACCGGGGCCGCGCTCTGCCCTACCTGGAGCGCCTGGAGCGGGAAATCGAACTGGTGTCCTGTCACCTCGACCCGCAGCAGAAGGTCGAGCAGTTGCACTTCGGAGGAGGCACGCCCACGTTCCTCAGCCACGACGAATTGCGTCGGCTGATGGCTCACCTGCGCAGCCACTTCAACTTGCTGGACGACGATTCCGGCGACTACGGCATCGAGATCGACCCCCGCGAAGCGGACTGGTCCACGATGGGGCTGCTGCGGGAGCTGGGCTTCAACCGGGTCAGTCTGGGTGTGCAAGACCTGGATCCCTCGGTGCAACGGGCAATCAACCGCCTGCAGAGCCTGGAAGAAACGCGGGCTATTGTCGAAGCGTCGCGTACCCTGCAATACCGCTCGGTGAACATCGACCTGATCTATGGCCTGCCCCGGCAAACCCCGGAGCGCTTCGCCCATACGGTGGAGGAAATCATCGCGCTGCAACCGGACCGACTGTCCGTATTCAATTACGCGCACCTGCCGGAACGCTTCATGCCGCAACGGCGGATCAACGCGGCCGAACTGCCCAGCCCGGCGGACAAACTGGAAATGCTCCAGCACAGCATCGAGCAGCTTACCGCCGCCGGCTACCGCTACATCGGCATGGACCACTTCGCCCTGCCGGACGACGAACTGGCCATGGCCCAGGAAGACGGCAGCCTGCAACGCAATTTCCAGGGATACACCACCCATGGACACTGCGACCTGATCGGCCTGGGCGTCTCCGCCATCAGCCAGGTGGGGGATCTCTATAGCCAGAACAACAGCAACCTGGCGGACTACCAGACCACGCTCGACAACGATCTGCTCCCCACTCACCGGGGTCTGCTGTGCAATGAGGACGATCGGATTCGCCGGGCGGTGATCCAGCGGCTGATCTGCCAGTTCCAGCTCTCGTTCGGGGAAATCGAGACCGCCTTCGCCATCGACTTCCGCCGTTATTTCTCCGAGGCCTGGCCGCATCTGCAACGCATGGCCGAGGACGGCCTGATCGAACTGAGCGCCGAGGGCATCGATGTGAAGCCTGCGGGACGGCTACTGGTCCGCTCCGTATGCATGCTGTTCGACCACTACCTGTCGGAGCAGAACCTCCAACGCTTCTCCCGGGTCATCTGACCGGCCCGAACGATCCTCGGGCCGGCCCGCCCGAGGTCACTTCATCAGCAACCCCATGGCGACCTGCACCTGCTCCTTGCCAAGCTTCTGTTCCTTCATCGCCTTCAACAGACCCGAATTGGCTTCGCTCAGGGCACTGCTGAGGGAAGACAGTTCGCTCTGGATACGGGCCAAGCGCTCGGCACGTTCCTTCGGATCGAGGCGACTGTCCGCCGCCAGCGCTCTCATCTCCTGTTGTTTTTCCTCGATCTGCTCCTTGATCCGGCGAATCGTCTTCAACTGCCCCTTGATGCTATCCGGCAGACCGCTCTGGTCGATGTCCTCGTCCTTTTTGCTCTGTTTGGCGTTCGCCTTGCTCATGGCGGACAGGCTGACCCGAATGCCGCTCTGGGCGCTTCGAATTTCTTCCTTGAGGGCCCCGCGATCCGTTTCCTGCCGCTCCACCGGCTGACTCGGGCTTTTCTTGCCGATGTTCAACGGCTGAGTAAAGGCCGACATATCGATTCTCATGACGAAGCTTCCTTGAGGGGGATGCCCACCTATCGGCGCACACATCGGGAACTTGAACTTTTCGCCTTGCTGGCCGTAGCGGGCTCCGTGGGGTACCCTTATGCGCAATTGCGTGTCTGTCAGGGTCTTCTCCATGTCCGAAAACATCAAGGTTCGAGCCTTGCCCCAAGCCCATTGCAAGGATTGCAGCCTGGCGGCGTTGTGTTTGCCTTTGTCGTTGAACCTGGAAGACATGGATGCGCTGGACGAAATCGTCAAACGCGGGCGCCCATTGAAGAAAGGGGAGTTCCTGTTCCGTCAGGGTGATGTGTTCGGCTCGGTGTTCGCCGTGCGCTCCGGCGCGCTGAAGACCTTCAGCATCACCGACAGTGGCGAGGAACAGATCACTGGTTTCCATTTGCCCAGCGAACTGGTGGGGCTATCGGGAATGGATACCGAAGCCTATCCCGTATCGGCTCAGGCCCTGGAAACCACCTCGGTCTGCGAGATTCCCTTCGAGCGCCTGGATGAACTGTCCGTACAATTGCCCCAACTGCGTCGCCAGTTAATGCGGGTGATGAGCCGGGAAATCCGCGACGACCAGCAAATGATGCTGTTGCTGTCGAAGAAGACGGCCGACGAGCGTATCGCCACCTTCCTGGTCAACCTGTCGGCGCGCTTCCGGGCCCGGGGCTTTTCCGCCAACCAGTTCCGCCTATCGATGTCTCGCAACGAGATTGGCAATTACCTCGGCCTCGCGGTGGAAACCGTCTCCCGGGTCTTCACCCGCTTCCAGCAGAACCAGATACTGGCTGCGGAGGGCAAGGAAGTGCATATCCTCGATCCCATCGAACTGTGCGCCCTCGCTGGTGGCAGCCTGGAAGGCTGATCACGCCTATCGATCCCGCGCGCCCTTCCCGGCGCGCTTCACTCCCCAGGTCCGGTTCGATGCTGCTCGACGACGAGTTCTTCCTCAAAACCCTTATCCGCCCGGTCGTGGATTTTCCCAAGCCGGGCGTGATCTTCCGCGACATCACTCCTCTGTTCCAGTCGCCGCGCGCCTTGCGCCTGGTAGTGGACAGCTTCGCCCAGCGCTACGTGGAAGCCGACTTCAGCCATGTGGGCGCGATGGATGCGCGCGGTTTCCTGGTCGGCTCCGCGGTCGCCTATGCCCTCAATAAGCCCCTGGTGCTGTTCCGCAAGCAGGGCAAGCTGCCGGCGGACGTCCTCTCCGAAGGCTATCGCACCGAATACGGCGAAGCATTCCTGGAAGCCCATAGCGACAGCCTCTGCGAGGGCGACAAGGTAGTGCTCTTCGACGACCTGATCGCCACCGGCGGGACTCTCCTGGCCGCCGCCGCGCTGGTGCGGCAGATGGGCGCCAGCCTGCTGGAGGCCGCCGCCATCATCGACCTGCCGGAGCTGGGCGGCTCGCAGAAGCTCTCCGACACCGGCGTCCCGACCTTTGCCCTGACCGCCTTCACCCTCGACGAACACTGAGGCGCCCTCAGCGCCAAAACGGTTTCGCCCCCTCTTTTCGAGCCTCGGCCAGGCTAACGCCGATGTCCCGTAGCTCATGAGGCTCCAGATGCAACAGGGCACGGCGGGTAGCGACCCTGCGCCAGAAGCGTTGCCAGCGGCCCGCATTACTGGATCCGCCCTGACCGATAGCCGGCTTCGCCGGCGGGCTTTTCTCGTCCCGTGCTGCCAAGCGCATATCGATGTGCCCGTTCATTGCCTTCTCCTCGGTGACTGAAGAAAAGCATGGACAAAAATGCTAAGGCAATACAGATTCAGCTTTCTGATTTTTCAAACCATACAGAAGCATTACTGCGAGCCTGAATGGCTTCTTTAGCCGCTTATCTGTATGGCCATTCCTCTCAGACTTAATCCTTTGTATGGTCACTCTCTACGTAACGCTCGCGGACACGCTACGCATTCGAATCGAACAGGGTTTCTATCGCCCAGGCGACCGCCTGCCCTCGGTACGCGCCCTGAGCCTGGAGCACGGGGTCAGCCTGAGCACCGTTCAACAAGCCTATCGGCAACTCGAAGACCTGGGGTTGGCGGCATCGAGGCCGAAGTCCGGCTACTTCGTACCCGTCGAACGTCAAGCACCCGCCCTCCCCGCCGTGACGCGTACCGCCCAGCGGCCCTTGGACATTTCCCAGTGGGAGCAAGTGGTCGAACTTATCCGCAGCGTACCCAGCGACGATGTGGTGCAGCTTGGCCGAGGCTCGCCGGACCTCAGCTCGCCCACCTTGAGGCCCCTGCTACGCAGCCTCGGGCGGATCAGTCAACGCCAGGACCTGCGCTGCCTGAACTACGACAGCATTCAGGGCACCGAGGCCCTCCGGGAGCAACTCGCACGCCTGCTAGTGGATTCCGGCTGCCGGCTGGCGCCCTCCGACTGTTGATCACCACCGGTTGCCATGAGGCGTTGTCGGTCGGCTTGCGCGCGTTGTGCCAGCCGGGTGACGTGGTGGCCCTGGACTCGCCCAGCTTCCATGGAGTGATGCAAACCCTCAAGGGCCTGGGTATCAAGGCCTTGGAGTTGCCCACCGATCCCCGGCACGGCATCAACCTGCCGGCCCTGGAAATGGCTCTGGAACAGTGGCCGATCAAGGCGATCCAACTGACCCCCACCTGCAACAACCCCCTCGGTTACACCATGCCCGACGCCAACAAGCTCGCCCTGCTGCGGTTGGCCCAGCGCTTCGACGTGGCGATCGTCGAGGATGATGTTTACGGTGATCTCGCCTACCGCTACCCCCGGCCACGTACCATTAAGTCCTACGACGAGGACGGCCGCGTCCTGCTGTGCAGCTCGTTCTCCAAGACCTTGGCGCCGGGCCTGCGCATCGGCTGGATGGCGCCGGGTCGCTACTTGGAGCAGGCCCTGCACCTGAAATACATCGGCACCGGCGCCACCGCGACTCATCCCCAGATGGCCCTGGCCGAGTTCATCGCCAACGGCTACTACGAGCCTCATGTAAGGCGACTGCGCGCCCAGTACCAGCGAAACCGCGACCTGATGATCGATTGGGTGACCCGCTACTTCCCCACCGGCACCCGCGCCAGCGCCCCGCAAGGCGGCTTCATGCTATGGATCGAGCTCCCGGAGGGCTTCGATACCCTGCGCCAACCGGCATTTGCTTCCCAAAGGAGTGCAAATCGCCGTCGGCAGCATCTTTTCCGCCTCCGGCAAGTACCGGAACTGTCTGCGCATGAACTATGCGAACAAGGCGACCGACACGCTCGAACGAGCCGTGCGAATCGTTGGCGAGACGATCAAGGAATTCGAGATGCGATGAAAAGTGGCGCCGAAGCGCCACCCTTTTCCCGGTTACCGTAGATCTCGATCTCTCACCAGGAACATGACGGCTTTTCACACCATAATTGGCTGCACACGGCTGCAAATTGCTCATTCCACTGCATCGTTGCTTATTCGAGAAGCCTGTGAGTGGAGTTCGAGAACAAGTACCGCAACGAGAAGCCCTATCACTCGTTAAATATCCAAACTGCTGGGCTTCTGAGGGGAGTTGAACAAGGTCGCGCCCACCGACGCCCCGATGATCGCCACGATGGCCAACCATTGGCCGGTAGCCAGGCGCTCGCCCAGGAACAACAAGCCGGAAAGCGCGGCGACGGCGGGTTCGAGGCTGGCCAGGGTGCCGAAGGTACGGGCCGGCAGGCGGGTCAGGGCGACCATTTCCAACGTGTAGGGCAGCGCGGTGGAGAGCACCGCAACGGCCAAGGCCAGCGGAATCACGGAGAGTTGAAACAGCGCCGGGCCGGCATCGAAGGCTCCGATGGGAGCGATCACCAACGCGGCGACGGTGACGCCGAGTGCCGCGCCCTGGGTGCCATGATCCGCTCCGGCTTTCTGCCCATAGAGAATGTAGAGCGCCCAACAGACGCCCGCGCCCAACGCGCAGAGAGCGTCCTGTGGACGAATGCCGTCGTTAGCGCGTCCCAGGGGCAGGAGGAACAGCAGTCCGGCCACCGCCAGGCCGATCCAGAGGAAGTCCATCGGTTTGCGCGACGCGCAGATCGCCACCGCCAGCGGGCCGGTGAACTCCAGCGCCACGGCGATGCCCAGCGGCACGCTGCGCAGGGAGAGGTAGAAGAGCAGGTTCATGCCACCCAGGGCAACGCCGTAGATTGCCACCGAACGCCAGGTATCGGCGGTGAGGCGGGCACGCCAGGGGCGCAGCACCAGCAAGAGGATCAGGGCGGCGAACACCAGGCGTAGCGTGGTGGTCGCGGGCACGCCGATCAGCGGGAACAGTTGCTTGGCCAGCGAAGCGCCGGTCTGGATGGAAATCATCGCCAGCACCAACAGGCCGACGGGCGCCAGCCGGGTCGCGAGACGCGAAGGAGAGGTCGTCATGGGAAACATCCGGGGGTTGTAAGGCAGCGCGCGGCTGAGTACCGTAGCTGCGCAACATAATGCGCAATTGCCAAGGAATGAGCAATATAGTGCCCATATTCGATCATCGCCCCAACGTTCTCGAACATGTCTCCCTTAACCTTCGCCAACGGCGCCAAGCCGTCGGGATGAGCCAGGCCGCACTGGCCGAAGCCGCCGCGGTGAGCCGTCGCATGATCGTCGCCCTGGAGGGCGGCGATGTGAATGTCAGCTTGGCTACCCTGGACCGTATCGCGGCCGCCCTTGGGGTGTCTTTCGCCCATCTGGTGCAGGCGCCCCACCGCAGCGTGACCCGTATCGATGGCCTGGCCTGGGTGGGCCAGGACCCGGCGAGCCGCGCCACCCTGCTGGCCAGTGTGGATGCCCGGCAGCAGGTGGAACTGTGGCAATGGAGCCTGGCCCCCGGCGAGCGCTACGTCTCGGAGGCCGACTCGCCTGGCTGGCGCGAGATGCTCTATGTGGTGGAAGGCCGGCTGCGCCTGGAACTGGCCTCGGGGAACCAGGAGATCGCCAGCGGCGACTATCTGGTCTTTCCCAGCGACCAGTCTTACGCCTACGTCAACCCGGGGCCCGCACCGCTACGCTTCATCCGCAATGTAGTGTGCTGATGAAGGCTTTATCCACCTGCCGGGAGCGCCTGAACGGACGCGCTGAACTCACGAGGACCTTTCCGTGACCCTTACCGTGATGGCCGTGGTGCTGTTCGCGGCGGCGTTGCATGCCTCTTGGAACGCCGTGGTGAAGTCGGGGACGAACACCCTCTTCACCACGGTATTGGTGGCTTCCGGCGCGGCCCTGACAGCGGCGCTGGTACTGCCGTTGCTCCCCGCCCCCGCTCCGGCCAGTTGGCCTTATCTGGGCGTCTCGGCCGTTCTGCAGACGCTCTACTTTTTGTTGGTGGCCGCTGCTTACCGCGGCGGCGACATGAGCCTCGCCTATCCCTTGATGCGCGGTAGCGCGCCCTTGCTGGTGGCGCTGGCCAGCCTGCCGGTGATCGGCGAAGGTCTCTCCAGCGGTGCCTGGGCAGGGCTCTTCCTTCTCTGCGGCGGGGTTTTCGGCCTGGCGGGCCTTCCCACCGGGCAGGCGACACGCCCTACCCGGACCATCGTCCTGGCCTTGATCAACGCCGGGGTGATCGCTTGCTACACACTGGTGGATGGCCTTGGCGTACGCCTGTCGGGCGAACCGGCCGCCTATACGTTGTGGGTGTTCCTGCTCACCGCGTTGCCCTTGCTGACCTGGGTCGCCTGGCGTCAGCCCCGGGCGTTCTTCGTCTACGCGCGGGCCCGCTGGCTGCCCGGCCTTGCGGGCGGGCTGGGCACACTGGTCTCCTACGGGCTGGCGCTCTGGGCCATGACCCAGGCCCCCATCGCCGCCGTGGCGGCCTTGCGGGAGACATCCATTGTCTTCGCCATTCTCCTCGCCGTGCTGGTGTTCAAGGAGCGCATCGGGCGCCAACGCCTGCTGGCGACCTTGTCGATCCTGGCGGGCGCGATGCTGCTGCGCCTCGCCTGAATCAAACCTCGGGCTGGGGCTCCTTGCGATCCTGGCGCTGGTTCCCGTCGCCCTCTTCCTCTTCGATCCGGTACCAGGCGATGTAGAGCGCCGGCAAGAACAAGAGAGTCAGCAGGGTGGCCACGACGATACCGCCGATCATCGCGTAGGCCATGGGGCCCCAGAACACCTCCCGGGCGATGGGAATCATGCCGAGGCTGGCGGCGGCGGCCGTGAGCAGGATCGGCCGCCGCCGGTGCTCGGCGGCTTGGGCCACCGCGCTCCAGGGGGTATAGCCCTCCCGTTCGAAGGCCTCGATCTGGGTTACCAGGATCACCGAGTTGCGGATGATGATGCCGGCCAGGGCAAGGATGCCGAGGATCGCCACGAAGCCCATCGGCGTGCCCGTGGGTACCAGCGCCAGTACCACGCCGATCAGCCCGAGCGGCGCGACGCTGGCCACCAGGAACATCTTCTGCACGCTCTGCAACTGGATCATCAGGAACGTGGCCATGAGGAACAGCATCAACGGCACCACCTTGGCGATGGGTCCCTGGGCCTTGCCGCTCTCCTCCACCGTCCCGCCCGTCGCCACCTTGTAGCCATCCGGGAGCTTGGCGGCGAACGCTTCGATCCGAGGCTTGAGCTGATTCACCACGTCAGTGGGCTGCAAGTCATCCACCACCGTGGCCTTGAGGGTGATGGTGGGCCGCCGGTCGCGCCGCCAGACCAGCGGCTGCTCAAGCTCGTAGCGCACGGTGGCGAACGATAACAACGGGATCGAGGTGCCCTTGGGCGTGACGATCTGCAGGTTCTGCAGGGTTTCCGGCGAGCGCCGCTCGCTGTCCTCGGCGCGGCCCACCACATCCACCAGATAGATGTCGTCGCGGACCTGGGTCACCGGTGAACCGCTCATCACGCTGTTCATCACCTGGGCCACGTCCTCGGACGAGAGGCCGAGCTGCCGGGCCTTGTCTTGGGCGATGTCGATGCGCATGACTTTGCCCGGCTCGTTCCAGTCGTAGATGATGTCGCCGACATGGGCGTTCTCGGCCAGCACCGCGGCCAGCTCGATGGCGTGCCGCCGCACCTCATCGATGTCCTTGCCGCTCACTCGGTATTGGATCGGGCGCCCCACCGGCGGCCCCATCTCCAGAGGCTGCACATACGTACTGAGGCCGACGAATTCCTCCCGCAGTATTTTCTTCAGGCGTTGGGCCAGCCGCTCCCGTGCTTCCAAGTCCTTGCTGACGACGACCAACTGGCCGTAGTAGGCGTTTTCCAGTTGCTGGTCCAAGGGCAGGTAGAAACGCACCGCGCCCTGGCCGATGTAGGAACTCCAGCGCGCCACATCGGGATCATCCTTGAGCTTCGCCTCGAAGCGGTCCATCTGCCGCTCGGTTTCGTCGATGGATGCGTTCTGGGGCAGGTTGAGGTCCACCAGGAGCTCGGGCCGGTCCGAGGACGGGAAGAACTGGTTCTGCACGAAACGCATGCCGAAGACCGCCGCGGCGAACAACAGGACCGTGAGGATGATGGTCCACCAGCGATGGCGCATGGCGAGGAACATGCCCTTGTTGAAAGCGCGGGCGATCCGTCCGGGCCCCTCTTCGTGGGTCTTGAGGGTCTTCGGCAGCAGGTGGACGGCGATCACCGGTGCGAACAGCACCGCGACGATCCAGGACAAGAGCATGGCCACCGCGATCACCGCGAACAGGGTAAAGGTGTATTCGCCCGCGGAGCTGGCGTTCAAGCCAATGGGCACGAAACCGGCCACGGTGACCAAGGTTCCGGTCAGCATGGGAAAGGCCGTGGAGGTGTAGGCGAAAGTAGCCGAGTCATGCAGCGAGTCGCCATGCTCCAGCCGCGTCACCATCATTTCCACCGTGATCATCGCGTCGTCCACCAGCAGGCCGAGGGCGATGATCAACGCGCCGAGGGAAATCCGCTGCATGGTGATGCCGCTGTATTCCATGAAGATGAAGACCATCGCCAGCACCAGCGGGATCGAACAGGCCACCACCAGGCCAGCGCGCATGCCCAGGCTGATGAAGCTCACCACCAGTACGATCACCACCGCCTCGAACAGCGCGCGGGTGAAGCCGCCCACCGCCTCGGTCACCACCTCGGACTGGTCGGACACCTTGTGCACTCCGATACCCACTGGCAGCGAGGCGGTAAGGGATTTCATGCGCTCGTGCAGGGCTTTGCCGAACACCTGGATATTGCCACCGTCCTTCATGGCGATGGCCAGGCCGATGGCCGGCTGGCCATTGAAGCGGAAGCGGGGCGTTGGCGGGTCGGCCAGGCCACGCTGAATCTCGGCGATATCGGCCAGCCGGTAGAAACGGTCGTTGAGGCGCAGGTTGACGTTCTCCAAGTCCTTTTCCGAGGCGTACTGGCCGCTGGTCCGTACCGAGATGCGCTCCTGCCCCGCCTCGATCACCCCGGAGGGCGTCACCGCGTTCTGCGCCTGGAGGCTCTGCATCACCTGCCGCTGGTCGATGCCCAGGGCGGCCAGCTTGCGGGTGGAGAAGTTGAGGTAGATGACCTCGTCCTGCTCGCCGATCAGCTCCACTTTGCCCAGGTTGGGCACCTCGCGGATTTCAGCCCGTACCTGTTCCACGTAGTCGCGCAACTGGCGGAAGCTGAAACCGTCGGCGGTGAAGGCATAAATGGAGCCGAAGACGTCGCCGAACTCGTCATTGAAGCCGGGGCCCTGGATGTCCGAGGGGAAGTCACCGCGAATGTCGTTGATCTTCTTGCGTACCTGGTACCAGATGTCGGGAATCTTTTTCCCGTCGGTGGTATCGCGCAGGTAGACGAATACCGTGGACTCGCCCGGCCGGGTGTAGCTTTTGGTGTAGTCGAGGGAATCCAGCTCCTCCAGCTTCTTCTCGATACGATCGGTGACCTGCATCAGCGTGTCGTCCACCGTCGCTCCGGGCCAGCGGGTCTGGATCACCATGGTCTTGATGGTGAAGGAAGGGTCCTCCTCACGCCCCAGATTGATATAGGAAAACACCCCCATCAGCAGGCTGACGAACATCAGGTACCAGATGAAGGATTGGTGGCGCAGTGCCCAGTCCGAGAGGTTGAAACCGCCGCCTTTCATTACCGTCCGCCCTCATCCAGCTTGATTTTCTGTCCCGCCCGCAGGCTGTTCACCCCGGCGGTCACGACCCACTCCCCGGCCCCCAGCCCGTCGTCCAGAACGATCCGCGAGCCGTCGCGGCCGATCACATGAACATCCCGGGGCGCCACGCTCTGGTCCCGCCGATCGATCACCCAGACCTGAGCACGGCCCTCGCGCTCCAGCACCGCGCTGGCCGGCAGTTCGATGCGCGGCGCCATGGCCGAACTCAGGGTCACGCTGATCGAGGTGCCGAGGCGGAAGGTCGCCGGGGTATCGGTCAGGCTCAGGCGCACCCGCCGGGTGCGGGTCGAACGCTCGGCCTGGGGCTCCACCTCGCGCAGGCGGCCTTCGGTGGAAAGGGAGGGTTCGAGTTGGGCGGCCACCTGGAAGCGCACGTCGTCCGGCAGGCTGTCCACCAGGCCGGCGGGTAGGTCAATCACCGCCTCCCGCACATCCGGGCGTGCCAGGGTCACCACCTCCTGGCCCGTCCCTACGACTTGGCCGGCTTCGGCCCGCCAGGCGGTAACCACGCCGTCGTAGTCGCTGCGCAGTTCCGCGTAGCTCAATTGATCCTGCGCCCGCTGGGCGGAGGCGCGGGCCTGCTCCCGGGACGCCGCGCTGGTGCGCAGCTCGGTCAAGGCATTGTCCAGCTGGGCCCGGGCGCCGACGCCCCGGTCGAACAGCGCCTGCTGGCGACTGGCATTGGCCTGGGCGTTGATCCACTGAGCCTCGACTCGCGCCAGGTCGCTTCGGCTGGCCCGCAAGTTATTCTGCAAATCGGTGGGATCGAGGGCGGCCAGCAGGTCGCCCCGCCGGACTTCGCTGCCGACATCCACATAGCGGCGGGCGATACGACCGCCAACGCGGAAACCGAGGGTACTTTCATAGCGGGCCTGGATGGTGCCGGCGAAGCGTCCGAGGTTTTCCACCCGCTGGGGTTTCACCTCGGTGTAAAGCACCGGACGCGGCGGCTCGGGTTTTTCTTCCTTGTCGCCGCAGCCGACCAGCGGCAAGGCCAGGACAAGCATCGTCAGCAGGCGCTTCATGGCTGAACCTCGCCCTGGCCTGGCGCGGTCGCGTTCGGGTTTTCGTTCTGGGCGATTTCCACCGGCTGCCCGTCGAACAGGACCTGCCCGCCGGCGGTGACCACTTGCTCGCCGCCTCGCAGGCCGCCGGCGAGGATCACCTTGCCGGTAAGGTAACGGGCCACCTGGACCGGCCGCAGGCGCGCCTTGCCCTCTTCGTCCACCAGCCATACGGCGGGCTCGTGGCCCGCCTTGGTCAGTGCCGGCCAGGGCAACTCGATTCCTTCGCGAGCCGGAGCCCGCAGGGTGATGCTGACCACCGAGCCCAGGTCCATGCCAGGCGGCAGGTCGTCCAGCGCCACTTTTACCTGCACCGTACCGCTCTCGGCCGATACCGTGGGGGTGATCTCCCGGACCTTGCCGGTGGCCCGCACCTGGGGCCGCTCCAGCAGGGCCACCTGCACCGGCTGCCCCTGGGGGGGTTCGACGAACAGCGATTCGTAGACATTGAACACGGCATCGCGGCCGTCGTCCCGGGCCAGGCTGAAGATCGGCGCGGTGGCTTGCACCACCTGGCCCACCTCGGCGTGCCGCGCGGTGATCACCCCGGGAGCCTCGGCCACCAGGGTGGTATAGGACAGTTGCTCGCGGGCATTGGCCAGTTGCGCCTCGGCCGCCGCCAGCGCGTTCTTCGCGCTGCGCTGAGTGGCCAGCGCCTGATCGTATTCGCTGCGGCTGGTGTAGCCCTTGGGCAGCAAGGTGCGCTGGCGGACCAGGTCGACGTCGGCCAGTTTCAGTCGCGCCCGCTCGGCGCTGACCATGGCCACGGCGGAGTCCACATCGCTTCGCTGGTCCTTGGGGTCCAGGCGCGCCAGGGGCTGTTGCGCGGACACCCGCTGGCCAACATCCACCAGGCGCTCGCTCATCTTGCCGCTGATGCGGAACGACAAATCAGCCTGCACACGTGCCTGGATATCACCGGTAAGGGTGACGGAGGGGGCGAACTCGCCACTGCGGACCTGCATCACGTGTACGCGCGGGGTCTGAGGTTCACGGGGCTTTTTGTCCGCTCCGCAGCCGCTCAACAACGCGACGAACAGGCACAGGCCGAGACAGCGCGGCAGTGAGGGAACGGCGTGCATTCAAGCTCCTTTGCGGGTGCGAGGAACGAGGCGGGATGGATAAGGCGTCATGGCCTGGATATGCGACTGCGCTACCCGACCCCCGGTTCCGATCATCCACCGCGACCGAACGGTTCTGCCCGCCGCTAGCCGCCGAAGCGCCGGCGATAGGCCGCCGGGGCCACGCCCACGCCCGCGCGGAAGGCCACCCGGAAGCTCTCCAGGGAACGGAAACCACAGCGCTCGGCCACTGCCTCCAGGCTGCCTCCGCCGTGCTCCAGCAGCTCCCGGGCCCGAGCCAGGCGCGCGTGTTGCAGCCAAGCCTTGGGTGTCAGGCCGGTGGTCTCGACGAAGCGCCGTAAAAAGGTGCGCTCGCTCATCGCCGCCTGCCGCGCCAGGGCCGCTACCGTCAACGGCTCGCCGAGGCGCTGGCGAGCCCAGTCCAGCAAGGCGCTCAGGTCATGGCGAGCCACTTGAGGCACCGGCGCCGGAATGAACTGAGCCTGGCCGCCGGACCGCTGGGGCGCGGTCACCAACCGACGCGCCACGTCGTTGGCCACGCGACTGCCGAAGTCCCGCGCCACCAGATGCAGGCAAGCGTCGATGCCGGCGGCGCTGCCGGCCGAGGTGATGAGTTCGCCCTCATCGACGTAAAGCACGTTCGGGTCCACCGCGATCCGTGGGTAGCGCTCCGCCAGTTCCGTGGCATAGCGCCAGTGGGTAGTGGCCCGACGACCGTCCAACAGGCCACTGGCGGCGAGCACGAACGCGCCGGAGCAAATGCTCAGCAGGCGCGCGCCCCGGCCATGGGCCTCCCACAAGGCCGCGAGCAGCGCCGGTGGAGGGGGTTCCTGGCGGTTGCGCCACCCCGGCACGACGACGGTGCGAGCCTCGACCAACGCATCCAGGCCACCGTCGGCGAGCACCTGGATACCGCCCATGGCGCGCATCGGCCCCGGCTCGATGCCGACGATACGGTGGCGGTACCAAGGGAAGTCGAACTCCGGACGTGGCAGGCCGAAGACTTCCACGGCGATGCCGAATTCGAAGGTGCACAAACCATCGTAGGCGAGGATGGCCACCAGGCCGGGGTCGGCATGCATTGGCGGAAAATTCCCGAGAGTTGTCCGAGCCGCCACTGTAGACGATCCCGTGGCCTCGCTAAAGTGGGCCCATCCCAACCCAAGGAGTCCCGCCATGAGCCTGGTCAGTCACTATCCCGCCGCCTCGCCCGAACGCGCCGAAGCCTACTTCGCCGCCCGCTTCGCCTTCGAAACCGATTGCGCCGATGTACACGCCTGCCTGGAAGACGGTAGCCAAGACTTCGTGCTGGCGGACGCGCGCTCCGCCACGCTCTATGAACAAGGTCATGTGCCGGGCGCCATCAGCCTGCCCCAGGCTGAAATCGATGCCGAGCGCCTGGCCGCCTTTCCGTCCTCGACAATGTTCGTGGTGTATTGCGCCGGCCCCCATTGCAACGGCGCCCAGCGGGCCGCGCTCAAACTGGCGCGCCTGGGGTACGCGGTGAAGGAAATGCTGGGTGGCCTGGTCGGTTGGCAGGATGAAGGCTTCGCCCTTCACCGGACGACCCCGGAACGCGCCGCCGCTTCGTGCGGGTGTTGAATGCGAAGGGTCGCCGTCGCGGCGGCCCTCGTTACGTGCCGATGGGCCGGCGACCCGCCAAGGCATGGGCGAGGGTACCGCCGTCCACCAGCTCCAGCTCGCCGCCCAAGGGCACGCCATGGGCGATGCGCGAGAGCACGAGCGATTTGGAAGCCAGCATTTGGGCGATGTAATGGGCGGTGGCTTCGCCCTCCACCGTGGGGTTGGTGGCGAGGATGATCTCGGCGAAACCGCCCTCCTCCACCCGTTGCATCAGTTCGGGCACGCCGATCGCGTCCGGTCCTCGGCCATCCAAGGGCGACAAATGGCCCTTGAGCACGAAATACCGCCCCCGATAGCCGGTCTGCTCCACCGCGAGCACGTCCATGGGCCCCTCCACCACGCACAGCAGCGAATCGTCGCGGCGCGGGTCGGCGCAGTAGCTGCACAGGGTTTCCTCGCTCAGGGTACGACAGCGGCTGCAATAGCCGATGCCCTCCATGGCCTGGGTCAAGACCTGGGCCAGGCGCAGCCCACCGCTGCGATCGCGTTCGAGCAAGTGCAGCGCCATGCGCTGGGCGGTTTTCTGCCCAACGCCGGGCAGGACGCGCAAGGCCTCGATCAATTGGCGGATCAGCGGACTGAAGCTCATGACTACCTAGGCGGCGAAAGGGTGCTTGGAAGGCGCAGCGGCGACGCCGGCGCGCGGGCCGTCATGGGACCGGCTGGAACCGCCCCCACGACAATCGCGGGGCTCAGAACGGCATCTTGAAGCCGGGCGGCAGTTGCAGGCCAGCGGTCATGCCGGACATCTTCTCTTGGCTGTTCTGCTCGATCTTGCGCACGGCGTCGTTCACCGCGGCGGCGATCAGGTCTTCGAGAATCTCCTTGTCTTCCTGCATCAGGCTGTCGTCCAGGCTGACCCGCTTGACGTCGTGACGCCCCGTCATGACCACTGTTACCAAGCCCGCGCCGGACTGGCCGGTGATCTCGGCATTGGCCAGCTCTTCCTGCATCTTCTGCATCTTTTCCTGCATCTGCTGGGCCTGCTTCATCAGACCTGCCATGCCACCCTTCATCATGGTGAATACCTCAACGTTCCAGGGGTTCAATTGAATCGGCGCGGATCACCGCGGCGAACTGTTCGATCATGACGCGCACCAGCGGATCGTCGGCGATGGCCCGTTCCGCCTCGCGCTGGCGCAGCGCGCGCTTGCGGGCGGCGGCCTGCGCCGGGGTTTCCTGCTCCGGCTTGACGATCTCGACGGTGAGCTGCACGGAACGCCCGAGGCACTGGTCGAGCGCCTCGTTCAGGCGGCGTTTCTGAGTCGCGTTGAACAACGCGCTTTGGGCCGGATCGAGGTGCAACACCCAGGCATCGCCTTCACGGGCGACCAGGGTGCAGTTGGCGGCGATGCTGCCGGTCATGCCGGAAATGCCCAGGCGGGGATACAGCTCCAGCCATTCGGCGGCGAGGCCGGTGGCCGGTGCCACGTCCGGCATGGGCTCGGGCACCGGCGCGGCGGGCTCGACCGGCGCGGTGGGTTCCAGACCGTAGGCGAAGGCATCCGCGTCGGCCTCGTAGTAGGCGTCGTCGGTCAGCGGCGGTTCGTCGTCCTCGTCGGCGGGTGGGGTATCCACCGTCAACACGGTGGATACCGCCGCCACCGCCTCGCGCTCCGCCTCGGTTTCAGCCGACAGCGGCACGGCCTCCACGGGTAGCGCAGCGGATGCCGGCTCGCCGATCGAGTCGGCTGCCGGCGCCCGGGGCTCTTCCCAAGGCAGATCGAGGACGGCATCGGCTTGATCGCCCTGCCCAGCCACGACAGGCTCGGGCTCGGGCTCGGGCTCGGGCTCGGGCTCGGGCTCGGGCTCGGGCTCGGGCTCAGCGTGGCGCGGTGCCAGTGCCGGAGTGGACGCCTCGACGGATGGCGTGGGTTCGGCGACCGGCTCGGGCACGGGAAGCACCGGTGCCGCCCCTTGCGCGGGGCCGGCCACCGGGGCGGGGGAGTCAGCCGTGGCCGTGCTGGCTCCCAGGTCCTTTAGGGATGATCGCGGCGCCCCTTCGACATCCGCCGGGCGGAAGGCCAGCATGCGCAGCAGCGCCATCTCGAAGCCGCCACGGGGGTCTGGGGCCAGGGGCAGGTCGCGCCGCCCGATCAAGCCCATCTGGTAATAGAACTGCACGTCTTCGCCCGGGAGCGCCCGGGCCAGCGCCAGCACGCGCTCACGATCGCCCTGGCCGTTGTCCACGGCGTCCGGCAAGACCTGGGCGATGGCGACCCGATGCAGCACATTGAGCATCTCGGTGAGCACGCCGGACCAGTCGGGCCCCTGCTCCGCCAAATGCCGCACCGCTTCCAGCAAGGCTCGCGCGTCGCCCTCGAGCAATGCATGCAGCACGCCGTAGACCTGGCCGTGGTCGAGGGTGCCAAGCATGGCCCGCACATCCGCCGCGAGCACCTTGCCCTCGCCGAAGGCGATGGCCTGGTCGGTCAGGCTCATGGCGTCGCGCATCGAGCCGTCGGCGGCGCGGCCCAGCAGCCAGAGCGCGTCGTCTTCGAAGGGCACGCTCTCGGCTTTCAGCACGTGACTCAGGTGCTCGACCACCCGCTCCGGCGGCATGTTCTTCAGGGAGAACTGCAGGCAACGGGACAGAATGGTGACCGGCAGTTTTTGCGGATCGGTAGTGGCCAGCAGGAACTTGACGTGAGGAGGCGGCTCTTCGAGGGTCTTCAGCAAGGCGTTGAACGAGTGCGTCGACAGCATGTGCACTTCGTCGATCAGGTAGACCTTGTAGCGGCCGCGGCTCGGCGCGTACTGAACGTTGTCCAGCAGTTCGCGGGTGTCTTCCACCTTGGTGCGGCTGGCGGCGTCCACCTCGATGAGGTCGACGAAACGGCCCTCGTCAATCTCCCGGCAGACCGAGCAGGCACCGCAAGGCGTCGAGCTGACGCCGGTTTCGCAATTCAGGCACTTGGCCAGGATACGCGCGAGGGTGGTCTTGCCCACGCCCCGGGTTCCGGTGAACAGGTAGGCATGGTGCAGGCGTTGGTTATCCAGCGCATTGATCAGCGCCTTGAGCACGTGCGTCTGGCCGACCATCTCGCGGAAGGAACGGGGACGCCATTTACGCGCAAGGACTTGATAACTCATCGACACCATCGCTGCAGAAACGGAGCTCCTTGGCGGAGCGGAAGACCGGCCATGTTCGTGTCGCCGATACGATGCGGACGTACCGGAAGCGACGTGATTTGGCGGGGCCACACTCTACCACAGCGCCCCTGGGGTTCCATCCTCGCGGCATCGAAGCGGCCCGCGCCAGCGCCAGACCACCTCGACCACCGGCCCCTGGAGGACATGACTATTTATTCACGTGGCGCCCGGACCACCTCATCAACAGTTCCCGGACACTGCCGACGCCCAGGAAACCGATGCCGCCACCCAAGGCCACCGCGACGCCGGCGGGCCAAGTCATGTATTCGATCAGACTAGAGGCGCTGAGGCTCAGCGCCCCGCATAGCAGCGCTTCGAGAAGCACGTGAGTGATTCGCAGGTCCTTGCCGTCGTACAGCACCCGTAAGGTCGCGATCACGCTGGCCATGAGCGCGCCTTGCCAAACCGTCGAGAGGGAAAGGGCTTGCCACAGTGAAGCCCAGAACAGGGGATCTTTATCCGGCATGATCGTGTCTCGCTGAATAGAAAGCCCGCGAGCGCAAGGCGAAGGAGGGTCGGAACCGACCGCTCGGCGCGATGGGGCGAAACGACGACCGGAATCCTCGTCACGCCCTACCGGTTTCCTCGGGCGAGGAAACGTGTGCTTTGTTTGCTCAGGCGGCCGCTGGCGAACGGCGTATCGCCAGGGCCAGCGGCGCCAACGCCTGGCGGTCTAGGTCCGCGCAGGTCTCCAGGCAGGCGTGCGCGAAGTCTTCCAGCAGGCGGCGCTCCGATGCCGAAGCCTGACCGCCGCTGGCGTCGGCGCTCGACTCAAAGAGCGAGTCCGGGGGCGGGTCATGCCAGGCCGAGCGGCTCGTTCGGTAACGGTGCAGAGCCGCGCTGGCGATCCGCCGAAGCTCATCCCAGGAAACGGAGGCCGGCTCTTCCAGCCGGTCGTAGGCGAAGGCTAGGATGGCGGCCTCCGCGGTATTCCGCTGCTCGGGCGTCGCGCTCGGGTCGTAAAGGCAATGCCCGAACGCCCTGACATAGCCAGGCAGCCTCGACGGGGTGCGTATCGCCTCGCCCGCCTTCCGGGCATCGGCGGCGTCCGTCGAGTAGACCTGCAGCCAAGCCCGCTGGACCGCCAAGTCCCACGCAGCGCCTTCGCGTTCCGGCTTACCTTGGCCAAGCATCCTTATAAATTTATGGGCACCCAGCGAAGCCTCGGTAAGGGGCGCCTGGGATTTCGGTAAAGTATTTGCTGCCTGAAGCTGCTCAAGCATGCTATTTTTCGCGATGAACATGGGAATCTCCCTTTCCAAAACCACTCCCATAGTGTATTTATGGATATACCCATATTCAAGTCCATAGGCATACCTGTAGGATGAGCGGCATGGATTTCAAAGATCGCCTGAAAACTGCCCGCCGCCATGCCGGCCTGAATCAGACCGAACTGGCCAAGCGCTGCGGCATGACCCAAACCTCCATTTCCGATCTGGAGCGCGGCAAGTCCGCCTCCACATCGTTCGTCGCGAGCATTGCCCACGCCTGCGGGGTGGACCCGCTGTGGCTGGCGAACGGCACGGGCCAGATGCTTCCGAGCCCCTCGCCGAAGAGCCCCGACGCCTCGCTCTTCGGCTCCATCGCGCCATGGGATAGCGATACGCCCCTGGAAAACGACGAGGTGACGCTGCCGCTCTTCAAGGAAGTCGAGTTATCGGCGGGGAGTGGCTCGACCCAGGTGCTCGAGGTGCCCGGCAGGAAGATCCGCCTCGCTCGCTCCACGCTTCGCGAGGCGGGGGTGGAGCCGGAGAACGCGGTCATCGCCATCGTGAACGGCAACAGCATGGAACGGCTGATCCTCGACGGCGCGGGCATAGGCATCGATCGGGGCACCACTCATATCACCGATGGGGAGATCTATGCCTTCGATCACGACGGCATGTTGCGGGTGAAGTACCTGTATCGCCTTCCCGGAGGGGGTCTGCGCCTGCGTAGTGAAAACTCCGAGGAACACCCGGACGAAATCTATACGGCCGAACAGGCGGCCAATATTCGCATTCTGGGCTGGGTGTTCTGGTGGTCCACGGTACGCCGTCGGCGTGGCGCGCCCCTGGCACGCTAGTGCTTTACACGCCGGAGCCAAGCTGCTAGGTTGGCCGGGTTCGTACCAAGTTGAAAGTCAATGCGGCGTCCTTGCGATGCCGCCTCGTTGGCCAGAGCGCTTCTGAAGCGGTTCCGCATACGCCGAACCTGAAGCCGACTTCCTGCCCACCTTGCCAATTGATCAGCGTCGCCCTGTGGTTAGAACCTTGCCTGGGCGAACCTGCCACCCCACGTACAAACCAGCCGAAGAACCGCTCAGCGGAACTTTCTCAAGCTGCTCTTGCTCCGATAAGGCTCATTCCGTCTATCCGTTTTGGGTAGCGACTTCGGAGCGTCTTGCTTCGTGGCGCATTGCCACACTGTGTAGGAACAAACACATGTCCATCCAACATCAAGCTCAAGTTGCCATGAGCGCGCTCAGCAAAGCGTTCACACCTTTCACCTGCCATTTCCTGGCGGAAACCCGCAAGGGCGGTTTCAGCTTCACCGTGGTCAACGAGCATGGCATCGCTCGTCACACCGAACGGCTGTACCCTGACCAATACCTGGCCAGCGAGCGCCTGCAAACGGTTATCGCGCGAGCCAAAAAATCCTTGGTCGCCTGACCCGTGGTGGGGCCAACGGCCCCACTCCCCTCCCCATCGAACCCCCTGCGCACGTGCTATCCAACGCGCGCCGTCGAACAGGCACGACGGAAAGATAAGGGAGGCGGAATGGAGGCGGCCCCACCAGCCACACCCCGGCACACGATTTCACCGCTACGGCTGCTTCCTTCCGGACCTGACCGGGTTCACGGCTGATCGTTGCGAGGGGACCGGTAGGGCCACCATGACGAATCCCGCAGAACAGCGGGCCGCGTCATTGTACCGGCTTGCGTCGAACTTACAACTCCTTCAATTACTTAGGGGACATGCAGTCCAGCGAACGGGATCGAAACGTCCGGTTTTCGCGCCGCCAGGTTAGTCAAGACTGTTCAAAGGGCGAGGAGATGGGTAACGTGCCGCGCTTCGCTATCCAGGCCGACCCGGCCCCCGGATAGCCAGGCGAAACAGGCAAGGCACCCATCGAGACTCCCGCCCCCTGCGCGGTACCGCTCTGGAACCAAGGGCGCAAGGGAGGCTCTGAACTGCTAGCCAGAAAGCGTTGATTCTGGCGCTCAGCTGTCGCCGTCGTCATGCGTTCACCTGGACGCACCCATATTCGAAGCAGGCGCTGCGCCTGCCCCATTCGCAACTCCTACGGAGCACCACCATGGCATTGACCAAAGACCAACTGATCAACGATATCGCTGAAGCGACCGATACCCAGCGGGCCAGCGTACGCGCCATCCTCGAGCAGTTGAGCGAAATCGTCAGCGATTCCCTGGAAAACGGTAATGAGCTGACGCTGCCTGGCATTGGCAAGCTGAAGGTCACCGAGCGCCCCGCCCGCACCGGCCGCAATCCGCAGACCGGCAAGGCAATCGAAATCGCCGCGAAGAAAGTCGTGAAGTTCGTGCCCGCCAAAGCGTTGACCGACGCGATCAACTGATCCGTCCGACGCCCTCACGCCGGGAAGCCGAAACCCGGCGTGACAGGGATGCTCCCCCACCTCTCGTTCTCCCCATCACCCGATTTTCGCCCCGCGCCCTGGCCTGAGCCTTCCAACGATGCGGTGCTACCCTCCAGCCGTCATCCGCTGCGCCTCGTCCTTCCCAGGAACCGCCGTGACCCGATCCGCGAGCGCCATCGAACCCTGATCCTGCGTGCGGCCAGCGAAGTCTTCGCCGCCAACGTGTTCGCCGCCGGGCGGGGCCTGTCCAAGCCCAACGTCTTCGGCTTCAAGGCCAAGGAACTTCCCGGGAGGTGCTGGAAGGCATCCTGAAACTCCTGATGGAGGCCTTCGCCTCTTTCGGTCGGCCCCGGCATACCTTGGGCATCCCGATCGCCTACGCCCGCTCGACGATGCGCATCTCCGGAATTGCCCCGCGCGCCCAAGTATCGCCAGCGAAATTCTGCGCGGCGCTCCACTTCGGCGCCGAGCGTGCCCGTCGGCCCAACGAGCAGGCCCGCCATGACATCACGTGTTCAGGGCTGAATCGAGCGGGCTGTGACGGGCATGGACCTCGGACCTTCTGTCCAGCATCTGGGCCGCGACCAGACCTGGGCCGGTTTTCGAGTGGCGAATTTCCGTTGCCACCGGGAAGCAGCGCCTGGAGGATGACGACTACGAAGCGGCGACCCAGCCCTCCCCCCTGGTACTCGAGGGCCGCGGCATCGACGAAACGGCCTTGGCCTGACCCACCGGCATGACCACCCTATCGACCAAGGAGCATGATCATGGAATCCGAAGTGGTTTTCCTGCGCGACCTTTTCGACGCGGCCGTGAACGCCGCCCATCCCGCGCGAGTGCTGGCGCCCTGCCTGCCGGCCAAGCGCGATGGTCGGCTCGTGGTGATTGGCGCCGGCAAGGCGGCGGCGGCCATGGCCCAGGCCCTGGAAGCGGCATGGGAAGGCGAGCTGGAGGGCCGGGTGATCACACGCTATGGCCATGGTGCCGCGTGCCGCAAAATCGAGGTGGTGGAAGCGGCCCATCCGGTCCCGGACGCAGCCGGCGAACGCTTCGCCCGCGACATGCTCCAGCGAGTCAAGGGGTTGAGCGAGCAGGACGAGGTCATCGTGCTGCTATCGGGCGGGGGCTCGGCGTTGCTGGCGCTGCCCGCCCGGGGCGTGACGCTGCAGGACAAGCAGGCCGTCAACCGCGCGCTGTTGAGGTCGGGGGCCAGCATCGGCGAAATGAACTGCGTCCGTAAGCACCTGTCGGCGATCAAGGGCGGCCGCCTGGCCCAGGCCTGCTGGCCAGCCATGGTCCGTACCTATGCCATTTCCGACGTTCCCGGCGACGACCCCAGCGTGATCGCCTCTGGCCCGACGGTGGCCGACCCCACTACCTCGGCCGACGCCCTGGCGATCCTCCGCCGGAATGGCATCGACGCCCCCGCAAGCGTCGTGGCCTGGCTGTGGGACCCACGCTCGGAAACCCCCAAGCCCGGCGACGAGCGCCTGTCCCGCAGCCACTACCATCTGATCGCCCGCCCGCAATGCGCCCTTGAAGCCGCCGCCGAGCACGCCCGCCGCGCCGGCATCGCCCCGCTGATCCTGGGGGACCTGGAGGGTGAGTCCCGGGAAGTCGCCAAGGTCCACGCCGGTATCGCCCGGCAGATCGCCCGGCATGGCCAGCCGCTCGCGCCCCCCTGCGTGATCCTGTCTGGCGGCGAAACCACGGTGACCGTGCGCGGCCAAGGCCGGGGCGGGCGCAACGCGGAATTCCTGCTGGCCCTCAATGAGCAACTCGCCGGTCATCCCGGCATCCACGCCCTGGCGGCGGACACCGACGGCATAGACGGCTCGGAAGACAACGCCGGCGCATACCTGTCACCCTCCACCGGTGCCCGCGCCGACGCCTTGGGTCTGGATGGGCGCGAAGCGCTGGCGAACAACGACGGCTACGGTTATTTCGCCGCCTTGGGCGACCTCATCGTCACCGGCCCGACCCGCACCAACGTCAACGATTTCCGCGCCATTCTCGTCACCACCGCGGAGCCGGGCGCGCGCATCGACTGAACGCCCGGTGGGCCCGGGCGTTCAAAGCGCACGGAGCCTGCCCTGGCAGGACGAAGAGAAGTCAAGGAGAGCGGACATGCCTCACCCGAGCGGTCGACGCCAGCGCCTGTATCGCATCATCTTCGAATCGGACACGGAAGCCGGGCGGCGCTTCGATACCTGGCTCATCGGGCTGATCCTCGCCAGCCTGGCGGTGGTACTGGTGGACAGCATCGAACCCATGCGCCAGCGCCATGGCCTGCTGCTGTACGGGCTGGAATGGTGTTTCACCGCCCTGTTCACCCTGGAATACCTGCTGCGCCTGTACAGTGCGCCGAGCCCCTATCGCTATGCCGTGAGCTTCTTCGGCCTGGTAGACCTGCTGGCGATCCTGCCGGCGTTCATCGGGCTGTTCTACCCGGATGCCCAGTATCTGGTCATCGTCCGCGCCCTGAGGCTGATGCGGGTATTCCGCGTGCTCAAGCTGCGCCATTACCTCAACCAGGCCTATTACCTGCTGAACGCTCTACGGGGAAGCCAGCAGAAGATCGTGGTCTTCCTGCTCAGTGTGAGCACCCTGGTGATCGTCTTCGGCGCGCTGATGTACGTGATCGAGGGGCCGAGCCATGGCTTCACCAGCATTCCCATCGGTATCTACTGGGCTGTGGTCACCCTGACCACGGTGGGCTTCGGCGACATCACGCCGAAGACTCCCTTGGGCCAGGGGATCGCCGCCTTGGTGATGATCATCGGCTATTCGATCATCGCCGTGCCCACCGGTATCTTCACCGCGGAGCTGACCAGCGCCATGCGCCAGGAAACCGGCCTCAGACGCGATTGCCCACAGTGTGCCAAACCCACCCACGAGGGCAACGCGGCCTTCTGCAGTCGCTGTGGCAACCCCCTGTATCCCCGAGAACCCCGGGATGGCTGAGAAGCACTTGGATTCACGGCGGTGGGACGCCCTGTGGCGGCGCCTGGGCGCGGCGCCTCCCGAGCGGGCCTTCGCCGACCTGGAGGCCGCCTACGGCGAGCCGCATCGGCATTATCATGGCGCGGAGCATATCCTCGCCGGCCTTGAGCACTTCGACCGTTGGCGCGCCCTTGCCGACCAGCCGGACACAGTCGAGCTGGCGCTATGGACCCATGATCTGGTCTACGACACCCATCGTCAGGACAACGAAGCCGCGAGCGCGAAGCGCGCCCGTGTCTGGCTCGTCCAGGCGGGCCTGGAGCGGCATGCCGAGACGGTGGCCGCGCTGATCCTGGCGACCCGCCACGAGCGGCCCGCGCCCCATGCCGACGCGGCTCTCGTGGTAGATATCGACTTGGCCATCCTCGCCAGCGAACCGGCGGTCTATCGCCGCTACGAACGAGCGATCCGCGACGAATACGCTTGGGTCCCGGAACCCTCGTTCCGGGCCGGTCGGAGTACGCTGCTGCGCCACTTGCTCGACGCACCGTCGCTCTACTGGCATGCCGCCCTCCGGGCGCGCTGGGAAGCTCCGGCGCGGCGTAACCTCGCCTGGGCGCTGGAAGCGCTCCAGCAGGCATAACGACAGGCGTTTTCGATATTTAGCCGTGTTATAGCCGATTGCTATAGTCGACGCTTTCGTTCAGCGAACCGTAAGGAATCCGACGTGAAACCCATCTTCGCCGCCTCCCTGCTCGCCGCCGGCCTGGTCTTCGGCACATACGCCTCGGCCAGCCCTCCCCTGCTCAACGTCTCCTACGACGTGATGCGGGATTTCTACAAGGCGTACAACCCGGCGTTCCAGAAGCACTGGAAGGAGACGGAGGGCGAGTCGGTCACCCTGCAAATGTCCCACGGCGGCTCCAGCAAGCAGGCCCGGGCGGTGATCGATGGCCTGCCGGCCGACGTAATCACCATGAACATGGCCACCGACATCAATGCACTCGCCGATAACGGCGGCCTGGTGCCCCAGGACTGGGCCACCCGCCTGCCCGACCATAGCGCCCCGTTCACCTCCGCCACGGTGTTCATCGTGCGCAAGGGCAACCCCAAGGGCCTGAAGGACTGGCCGGACCTGCTGAAGGACGGCGTCCAGGTGGTGGTGCCCAACCCCAAGACCTCCGGCAACGGCCGCTACACCTACCTTTCCGCCTGGGGCTACGTGTTGAAGAACGGCGGCGACGAAACCAAGGCCAAGGCCTTCGTCGGCGACCTGTTCAAGCATGCGCCGGTGCTGGACACCGGCGGCCGCGCGGCGACCACCACTTTCATGCAGAACCAGATCGGCGACGTGCTGGTGACCTTCGAGAACGAGGCGGAAATGATCGCCCGGGAATTCGGCCGGGGCGGCTTCGAGGTGGTCTACCCCAGCGTCTCCGCCGAGGCCGAGCCACCCGTGGCGGTGGTGGACAAGGTGGTCGACAAGAAAGGCACCCGCCACGTGGCCGAGGCCTACCTGAAGTACCTCTGGAGCGACGAGGGCCAGCGCATCGCCGCGCAGAACTACCTGCGGCCGCGCAACCCTCGGGTCCTCGCCGAATTCGCCGATCGCTTCCCGAAGGTCGACTTCCTCCCCGTGGAAGAGACCTTCGGCGACTGGCGCCAGATCCAGAAGACCCACTTCAACGATGGCGGCTTGTTCGACCAGCTCTATACGCCGCAGTAAGCAAGGCGATCCGGCCGCGGCCTCCCCGCGCTTCGATGGAGAGGCCGCCCCTCCTCCCCTTCAGGGGAGGCTGAAGCCGTCGCGAACGCGAGCGTCGCTCACTCCGCGTAGTGCCTGCCCAGGCCGGCCGGAACGCCGCTGATATCGGTCGGGTGCCACGGGCCGTCCGGCCCTTCCGAATAGCTCCAGCCCTCCTGCCAGCGGTAGTAGACCCGTTCGCGGTAATACAGGCCGGGCTTGTTCTCCACTACATACACGCCCAGGGCATTGTCCCAATAGCTCGGCCCGCTGGGCGGCGGCGCATAGCGGGAGTGGGTCTTCATGCGGGTGGGCGCCGGCGGCGGGACATCGGTACCGGAGCCGGACGGGACGCCGGGCGCTGGCGGGCGAGGCATCGGCGCGGGTGGCGGCTCACCGCCGGGCTGGGATGGACGATGAACGGTGCAGGCGCTCAGCCCCAGGGATAACAGGCAGCAGAGCAGAAGGCGGTTGGTAGCGGCAGGCATGGCGGGCTCCGGTAGAAGTCCCGCCGGCCGTCACTTGGCGTCGGGACTGTCGATGGTCAGGTTCTGCGGTTCGGTCGTGGTGTTCGACAGTGTCGCGCCGCGACCGATCCACTCGCCACGGGTCGCATCGCCGGCCCGGGAAACCCGGGCTACCAGTTGCACCTGGGGAAACTGCGACAAACGCAACTGCGGCATCATCGCATCGGCATCGCTCAGGCGGACCTCCGCCGGCAGATCGGCGACGGTCAGCCGTTTGGCGGCCAAGGGCATCGGCGGCCCGGATGCCGCCCGGGCGAAGACGAACACGCTATCCCCCGGCTGCACCTTGCCTTGCAGGTCCGCCGACAACGACACCCTTACCTTCAGGGTGGGTGTGTCCGCCACGGCGGGCGCCTGGTCTTCAGCGTTCCCCTCGGTTTCCGCCGCGGCCTGGGCCGGCGGGCGGGCGTCGCCGAGCTTTTCTCGCGCCCGGTCGATACCGCCTTGAATCGAGGCGCGGGACGGGTCCTCCGGCGGCAGCACCGCCAGTAGCCGCGTCCAGTAGTCGACGGCCTGCCGGTAGTCGCCCTGCTCGAAGCCGGCAATGCCCATCAGACCCAGGCTAGTGGCTTCCTGGGGGTCGGCCCGCAGGGCCTCCTCGGTGAGCACCCGCACCGGCTCCTCGAAGCGTTTGTTCGCCGCGAAGTAAAGCGCTTGGGCCCATTGGCCGAGCAGCTCCGGCTGGCGCCCCGCCAACCCCACCGCCCGCTCGTAGGCCTTGGCCGCGTCCGCCGGACGTTCCTGGGCCATGTAGGCGCGCCCGAGGAAATACCAGCTTTCCGCGGACTCCGGCTGGAACTCGACCACGCGTTCCAGGCGCGAGGTCATTTCCTCCAGGGAGCGCGGCGCTTCGCGCAACTCCCGGGCCAGTTCGACCTTGGCGCTGGAGCCCCAGTGCCAGTACAGCCCCAGAGCGCAAAGGGGCACCAGCACGGCCGCCAGCAACGGCACCCAGCGGCCCAGGCGCGCCGAGCGCGCCATGTCGGCGCCCTCGGTGTCGGCCAGGAGTTCCCGGGCGGCCTCGGCCAGGCCCGCCTCCAGCCGCTCGTGGTCGAGCGTACCCGCCGCGTGCTGGGCGCGCAGCTCGGCCTGGCGCTCCTGGTACAGCGCGACGTTCAGGGCGGTGCGATCTTCCTCGGCCTGGGCGCGACGACCGCGCATCGCCGGAATCGCCAGGAATGCCAGGGCCACCAGCAACATCAGGCCGGCGGGGAGCCAGAAATCGATCATGAGTGAGGAGTATCCCGTTCTTCTTGGGCCAGCAGCGCGGTGAGGCGCGCACGTTCGTCTTCGTCGAGGCGGGCCGCCGAGGGCACGCGCTCGACCCGGCGCCGGCGCGCGACAATCACCGCCAGTACCAGCCCCCCCCCCAGCAGCAGGGCGCCCGGGCCATACCAGAGCAACGCCGTGCGGCCGTCCAGCGGCGGCTTGTAGCGAACGAAATCGCCGTAGCGGGCCACCAGGTAGTCGACGATCTGCTGGTCGCTCTGGCCTTCCTGGAGCATGCGGTGGATTTCCCGGCGCAGGTCGGCGGCGATCGGCGAATTGGAGTCGGCGATGTCCTGGTTCTGGCACTTCGGGCAGCGCAGTTCCTTGGTCAAGTCGTGGAAGCGCTCGCGCTCCGCATCGCTGGCGAAGGTGTAGGTGTCGATGGCGGCCCGGGCGACACCGACCAACCCGAGCCCCAGCAATATGACGAACAGCAGGCGTCTCATTCGTCCACCAACCCTTGGTAGAGGGCGGCGATCTGCTCGCGCCAGACGCGCTCGTCGATCACGCCGACGTACTTGTGCCGGATCACCCCCTGCTTGTCGATGAGGAAGGTTTCCGGTGCGCCATAGACTCCCAGGTCGAGGCCGAGGCTGCCCTGGGCGTCGCTGACATTGAGGCGATAAGGATTGTGGAACTCCTTCAGCCACTTCTGCGCGGCGGCCGTGTCGTCCTTGTAATTGATGCCATAGAGGGTCACTCCACGGCTGGACAGTGCGTTCAGCACCGGGTGTTCCGCCTTGCAGGCCACGCACCAAGTGGCCCAGACGTTCACCAGGGCCGGGCCTTTCAGGTCCGCCGCGGTGAAGGTGCGGCCCGGCTCGTCCACCGAGGGCAGGGAGAACGCCGGCATCGGCTTGCCGATCAGCGCCGAGGGCAATTCGGCGGGATCGAGGAACAGGCCGCGATAGAGGAACACGGCGACTCCCAGGAAGAGCGCCAGCGGCAGCAACAGGATCAAACGTCTCAAAGGCCATCTCCGCCCAAGTGATCGGGGTCAGGCGTTCGCCAGCCCCAGGGTCTCGCGCACACGGGTCCGGATGCGCATCCGGTAGCGACGGTCGAGTACGGCCAGCAGGCCGCCCCCGCTCATCAGCAGGCCGCCGATCCAGATCCAGCGCACATAGGGCTTCACGTGCACGCGAACCGCCCAGGCGCCGCTCTCCAGCGGCTCGCCCAGGGCCACGTAGAGGTCCCGGGTGAAACCGGCGTCGATGCCGGCCTCGGTCATCATGGAGCGCTGGACGCTGTACAGGCGCTTCTCCGGGTGCAGCGAGGCGACTTCCCGGTCGCCCTCGAAGACTCGGACCGTTCCCCGATCCGAGGTGTAGTTCGGACCGGTATGGTGCCGCGCGCCCTCGAAGACGAAGCGGTAGCCCGCCAGCTCCACCGACTCGCCCGGAGCCATGCGCAGGTCGCGCTCGGCGCTGTACTGGCTCGACAGTACGATGCCCAGGGCGCAGACGGCGATGCCGGCGTGGGCCAGTTGCATGCCCCAATAGCTGCGACCCAAGCCACGCAGGCCGGCCACAAGCCCCTTATGGCGGGTCTTGTCCAGCAGGTCGCGCACGCCGGCCAGCACCACCCAGGCGCAGAGCAGGCAGACCGCCAATACCGCCCAGTGGAAATCCCCCAGCATGAAGGCGCCCAGCAGGCCGAGGACCACACTGCCCACCAGTACCGGCATGAGCATGCCAGCCAGCCATTTGAGGGGGGTATCCTTCCAGCGCACCAGCACGCCGATGGCCAGCACCACCATCAGCACCGCCATCAGCGGCAGGAACAGCGCGTTGAAGTACGGCGGCCCCACCGACAGCTTGGCGCCGCTCAACGCATCGAGGATCAGCGGGTACAAGGTGCCCAACAGGATCATCGAGGCCGCCACCACCAACACTAGGTTGTTCACCAGCAGCAGGGTTTCCCGCGACCACGGGGCGAACCCCACCTGGCTCTTCACCACCGGCGCGCGAATGGCGAAAAGAGTCAGGGAGCCGCCCACGACCACCAGCAGGAACGCCAGGATGAACACCCCGCGCGCGGGGTCCGAGGCGAAGGCATGCACCGAGGTGAGTACGCCGGAACGCACCAGGAAGGTCCCCAGCAAACTCAGGGAAAACGCGGCGATGGCCAGCAGCACCGTCCAGCTCTTGAACACGCCGCGCTTCTCGGTGACCGCCAGGGAGTGGATCAACGCGGTGCCCACCAGCCAAGGCATGAAGGAAGCGTTCTCCACCGGGTCCCAGAACCACCAGCCGCCCCAGCCCAGCTCGTAGTAGGCCCACCAGGAGCCAAGCACGATGCCGACCCCGAGAAAGCCCCAGGCCACCAGGGTCCAGGGCCGCGACCAACGCGCCCAGGCGGCGTCGAGGCGGCCGCCCAGCAGCGCGGCGATGGCGAAGGCGAAGGCCACGGAGAACCCCACGTAGCCCATGTACAGCATCGGCGGGTGGACGATCAGGCCGATGTCCTGCAGCAATGGGTTGAGGTCGTTGCCGTCCACCGGGGTCTGGGGCAGCAGGCGGCCGAAGGGGTTGGAAGTAATGATGAGAAACAGCAGGAAGCCGACGCTGATCATGCCCATCACCGCCAGCACTCGCGCCAGCATGGCCTCGGGCAGTTGCCGCGAGAAAATCGAGACGGCGAAGGTCCAGCCGCCGAGGATCAAGGCCCACAGCAGCAACGAGCCCTCATGGGCGCCCCAGACCGCGCTGAGCTTGTAGTACCAAGGCAACGCGCTGTTGGAGTTGCTCGCCACGTAGCTCACGGAAAAATCGTCCGTGACGAAGGCGTGGGCCAGGCAGGCGAAGGCGAAGACCAGGAAGGTGAACTGCGCCCAGGCGGCGGGTTGCGCCAGGCCCATCCACTGGCGGTCGCCCCGCCAGGCGCCGATCAGCGGCAGACTGGCCTGGACCCCGGCGAAGCAAAGGGCAAGGATCAGAGCCAAGTGGCCCAGTTCGGGAATCATGTCAGCCCTCCTTCGTCGGCGGCAGGCGGCCGCTGTCCTTGAGCGCCTTGGTGACTTCCGGCGGCATGTAGTTCTCGTCGTGCTTGGCCAGTACCTCATCGGCCACCAGCACGCCGTCGCTTCCCAGCTTGCCCAGCGCGACGATGCCCTGCCCCTCGCGGAACAGGTCGGGCAGGATGCCACGGTAGCGGATGGTCACTTCCCGGGTGAAGTCGGTGACCACGAACTGCACGTCCAGAGAGTCCGCCGAGCGCGTCAGCGAGCCCTTCTCCACCATGCCGCCCGCGCGGATGCGCGTATCGACCGGCGCCTCGCCGTTGGCGATCTGGCTCGGCGTATAGAACAGGTTGATGTTTTGCTGCAACGCGGACAGCGCCAGCGCCACGGCGATGCCGACCCCGGCGAGGATGCCAAGGACAATGTACAGGCGTTTCTTGCGGACGGCGTTCACGGTGTGTTCTCCCGGCGCAGGCGGCGCGCCTCGTCTTGCAGGTAACGCCGTCGCGCCAGCACCGGCAGGACGGCGTTGACGACCAGCACCACGGCGGTGATGCCGTAGGCGGACCAGACGTACAGGCCATGGTGGCCCATGGCGAGAAACTCGGAGAAGGAGGAAAAACTCATCGCATGTCCTCCACCCGGGCTCTCACCTCGGCCTTGACCCAACTGCTGCGCGCTTCCCGGCGCAGCACTTCCAGGCGCATCCGCGCCAGCAACACGGCGGCGAAAAAACAGTAGAACCCCAGCACCATCACCAGCAGCGGTAGCCACATCTCCACCGGCATCGCCGGTTTTTCGGTGATCTTGAAGGTGGCCGGCTGGTGCAGGGTATTCCACCACTCCACCGAATACTTGATGATCGGGATATTGATCACGCCGACCACCGCCAGCACCGCGCAGGCCTTGGCCGAACTGTCGCGGTTGCTAATGGCCTGACCCAGGGCGATCACGCCGAAGTACAGGAACAGCAGGATCAGCATGGAAGTGAGCCGCGCGTCCCAGACCCACCAGGCACCCCAGGTGGGTCGCCCCCACACCGCGCCGGTGAGCAGCGCGATGAAAGTCATCCAGGCGCCGATGGGCGCGGCCTGCTGCAGGGCGACATCGGCCAGCTTCATTCGCCAGACCAGCCCGACCACGCCGGCCACCGCCAGCATGACGTAAATGGATTGGGCCAGGATCGCCGAGGGGACGTGGATATAGATGATCCGGAAGCTGTTGCCCTGCTGGTAGTCGGGCGGCGCGAAGGCCAGGCCCCAGACAGTGCCCACGACGATCAGCAAGGCCGCCGCCCAGGCAAGGCCTGGCAGCCAGCGTCCGCTGATCTCGTAGAACCATTTGGGCGAACCCAGCTTGTGAAACCACGTCCAATTCATCGGGTCGATCCGGTCGTTATCATTCGCCGACGCTGATGGCCAGGCCGGCGGCTATCGCAAAGGGTGTCAGGGTCACCGCGAGAGCGGTGAGGCTGGCCAGCCACAGCAGATGGCCAACGCTCGGCATTCCCTGCAATGCCGCCTGTAGCGCCCCGCTGCCAAGGATCAGCACCGGGATGTACAGCGGCAGGATCAGCAGGGCCAGCAACAGGCCGCCCCGCTTCAGTCCGACGGTCAGCGCCGCGCCCACCGCGCCCAGTAGGCTTAGGGTCAGGGTGCCGAGCAACAGCGACAGCAGCAGCACTGGCAGGCAGCGCGCCGGAAGCCCCAGCATCAGCGCCAGCAATGGCGCCACCACTACCAGCGCCAGACCGGAAAACAGCCAGTGTGCCAGTACCTTGGCCAGCACCAGAAGCGGCAGGGGGTGCGGCGAAACGACCCACTGTTCCAGCGAGCCGTCCTCGAAGTCGCTGCGGAACATGCCATCCAGCGACAGCAGCACCGCCAGCAGCGCCGCGACCCACACCAACCCCGGCGACAGGTTCTGCAATTGCTGGGTCTCCGGGCCGACCGCCAGGGGAAACAGCGCGACGACGATGGCGAAGAACACCAGCGGGTTGATCACCTCCGCCGGCCGCCGGCACAGTAACCGGGCCTCGCGGGCGATCAGCAGCATAAAGGGGCCGTTCATGCGGCACGCTGCCCTAGATCAAGCTCGCGATAAGTGGCGGGGCGCTCCGTCAGGGAGTGATGGGTGGTCAGCACCACCAACCCGCCGCGTTCGCAATGGCGGATCAAATGCCGCTCCAGCTGTGCAACGCCATGGCGATCAAGGGCGGTAAAGGGCTCGTCGAGTATCCACAAGGGAGGCGTATCCAGGTACAGCCGGGCCAGCGCCACGCGGCGTTGCTGGCCGGCCGACAGGGTATGGCAGGGGACGTCCTCGAAACCGCGCAGGCCGACCTCGGCGAGCGCTGCCCAGATGGCCTCGCGTTCGGCGGGCCGATGCAATGCGCACAACCAGGCGAGGTTTTCCTCGGCGCTGAGCAGGCCCTTGATCCCCGCCGCATGGCCGATCCACACCAATTCGTTGGCCACCGTGGCACGGCGCACCGCCTGGCCATGCAGGCGGACCTCACCGACACTCGGCTGCATCAACCCGGCCAACAGGCGCAACAGACTGGTCTTGCCGCTGCCGTTCGGCCCGCTCACCTGGAGCATTTCACCCGCCTCCAGGCGGATGTTCAGCCGCTCGAACAACAAGCGCCAGTCGCGCTCGCAGGCGAGGTCCAGGGTTTCGAGAAAGGGAGCGTTCACGACATGGCTATCCAACGGAGGCGATGAGCGGCGCGACCGAGGCCAGGATCGGCCGGGACGGCGGCGCTCATGCATTCAAGTCAGGGGGACGACAGCCGCTATACTGGACAGGTCGATGCGGTCGCCCGGAACGGGGCGGCATTATACATGGCATGTCCCGACCCCGAAGCGGGCATTCTCGACAGGTTGTAGCCGGTAATGTCTGAAATCAGCGGAACCCGCCCTCTTCCCCCCAGCGCGCCGACCAATCGCACCCCCGCGGCGGTGGCCCTGGCCTTGAAGCTGCTGCAGCCTCTGGACCACCTGCTCGCCCAAGGCCAGAGCGCCAAGGCGGAAGTGGTCGCCGTGCAGGAAACCGCGCAGAGCTTCCAGGTTCTGTTGAAACTCACCTTGGACAATGGCCGCGAAGCCACGGTGGAAGCCGCCAGCCCGCGCCCTCTTCCCCTCGGCAGCAGCCTGAACGTCATCGCGCTTTCGGAAACCCGCCTGGCGGTGGCGCTGCAAGAGGGGGCGAGCCAACCGCTGGACAGCCTCGACCTGGACCAGTTGCCGGTAGGCTCTCTCCTGCAAGGCAAGGTGGTGGCCAGCCAGCAAATGGTTCAAGAGCAGACCCAGAAAGCGCTGTTTCGCATCGTCGCTCAATTGCTCAGCGGTCCCTTGAGCGGTCAACGCATCACCGTGGAAAGCAGCCAGCCGCTACCGCTGGGCAGCCTGCTCACCGCCCAAGTACGGGGCGCCCAGTCGCTGCAACTCATACCCCTCGGCCTGCACTTGGACCAATTGGAGGTTAGCCAGCAGTTGAGCGGCCAGCAGAGCCGACAAGGTTCCCTGGACGCGCTGTTCAAGGCGCTGCAAGGCTTGAGCGGCAACCTGCCCGGCGATATGCAGGCCTCCTTGGACGACTTGCTCGACGCTCTTCCCGACGTGCAAACACTCAGCAACCCGAGCCAACTTTCCAAAGCCATGGGCGATAGCGGCCTGCTCCTGGAGGCCAAGCTGCTCGCCGGCCAGACCGGCTCCTTGCCTCAAGACCTCAAGGCCAATCTACTGCGGCTGATCGCCCAGTTACTGCCGAACCTGCCGGAGGCCGCCGATTCGCTGCCGTCATCCGCGAACGTCTCGGCCGTCTTCACTCAGTCCATGCCGGCGTTTCTGCGCAATGCCCTTGGCGCGCTGGGCCAGAATGGCCTGCGCCAACAGGGCATCACCTTCCCCTTGCCGGCCCGCCTGGCGGGCACCATGGAACAGGAGGGCGATCTCGAAGGCTTACTGAAGCTCGCCGCCGCGGCGGTCTCTCGCTTGCAGACCCATCAACTCGCCAGCCTGGCGCAGAGCCAAAGCACGCCCGACGGCACGCTTGTGACCACGTGGCAACTGGAGTTGCCGATGCGCCAGCACCAAGACATCGTGCCGCTGCAGGTCAAGGTGCAGCGTGAAGAAGGCGAGGCGAGAAAAAGCGAGCGGCAAGACGCCCTGTGGCGCGTCGAGCTGGCATTCGACATTGCCCCGCTGGGGCCGATGCAAGTGCAAGCCCAGCTCCTGCGCGGTAGCGTGTCCAGCCAGATCTGGGCGGAACGGGAACACACGGCCCGTCTGATCGATGGGGAGCTGCCCACCCTACGGGAGCGACTCGCTGCGGCTGGACTGGCCGTGGGCGAGCTGGATTGCCACCAGGGCACGCCTCCCCAAGGCAGGCGCACCACCCTGGACCACCGCTGGATCGACGAAACCGCATGAACGAACCGACGTCTCGCCAGGCCATTGCCCTTTCCTACGACGGGCAGAACGCCCCGACGCTCAGCGCCAAGGGCGACGATGCGTTGGCCGAGGAAATCCTCGCCATCGCGCGGGAATACGATGTACCGATCTACGAAAACGCCGAGCTGGTCAAGCTGCTGGCGAAGCTGGAGCTGGGCGATGCTATACCCGAGGCGCTGTACCGCACCCTCGCGGAAATCATCGCGTTTGCCTGGTACCTGAAGGGAAAGTGCCCGGAAGGCTTCAGCGAAGCCGGAGTCGGCGAGCGAGACGTCGGGCCGCTGCCCTTGCCGCTTCTGGAGCGACCTCGTTGAGCGTCAGCGGCGGGCCTGGTGTAGCTTGCTCACCAGCTCCGCCTCGGCCTTGGACAGGCCACAGGACTGGGTAAGGTCGTCGACGCTGGCGCCCATCCCCACCAACCGCGCCGCCTGGGTAAAGGACAGGCTGGTGGGGTCGCGCTGTTCGATCTGATGCAGCTTGTCCGGTAAGGGCGCGACGATCCGGCGCAACTCCTGCAATTCCTCGCCCATCCGCACGCTGCCGGTCAGGTAGGCGTCCAGGCGCTTGGAAAGGTCCTTGAGACGCTGATCGCGCAAGGCGTCTCGCTCGTGCTGGACCTGCGCCTGCTGGCGCAGGCTCATAGCCAGCCACAAGCAGGTGCCACCCAGCGCCACGAGACAGATGACTATCAGAGCGATGAGCGCGTACACCAGCAAGTCAGATGCTCTCCAGCTCGGACCACTCTTCCTCGCTCATCATTTTGTCCAGCTCGACCAGGATCAGCAGTTCGCCGTTCTTGTTGCAGACGCCCTGGATGAACTTGGCCGACTCCTCGTTACCCACGTTGGGCGCGGTCTCCACCTCGGATTGTCGCAGGTAGACCACTTCGGCGACGCTGTCCACGAGGATACCCACCACTTGCTTGTCCGCCTCGATGATCACGATGCGCGTGTTATCGGTCACCGCCGCCGAGGACAGGCCGAAGCGCTGACGGGTATCGATCACCGTGACCACGTTGCCACGCAGGTTGATGATGCCCAGCACATAGCTGGGAGCGCCCGGAACCGGCGCGATCTCGGTATAACGCAGGACTTCCTGCACCTGCATCACATTGATGCCGTAGGTTTCGTTGTCCAGGCGAAAGGTCACCCATTGCAGGATCGGATCTTCGGAACCCTGTGCGGACGTTTTCTTCATGTTCCTTGGCCTCGTCTAGAACCGCCGTCGCGGCATACGCGGGGATGCCCCGTTGTCATCACTATAGAGCCCCTTGGCGGAGCGGGCTCGCTTTCGTCAATTCAGGCTCATCCGCTTGATCGCGCCGCTGGCGATCAGCTCAGCCAGCGCGGCCACGTCCAGCAACGCGCACATGTGCTCGATCACCGTCCCGGCCAGCCAGGGACGCTGGCTGCGTTGGCTGCGCCACTTGACCTCATTCGGGTCGAGGCGGATCGAGCGGCTCACTTGATGCACGGCCAATCCCCACTCATAGCCCTGCACCGAAATCACGTATTGCAGGCCGGCGCGGAAATCGTCCCGGTAGCGATCGGGCATCACCCAGCGCGCGGTGTCCAGCACCTTGAGATTGCCAGCCTGGCACGGAAGGATACCGAGGAACCAGTCCGGCTGCCCGAACAGCGGCGTCAGTTCGGAACCGGCCAGGGGATAAATGGACCCCAGGCAGACCAGTGGCACCGCGAGCGTCAGGCCGGCCACGTCGAACAGCAGGCACTCGAACGGCTCATCGGCCCAGGCAGGCCGGCCGTCCTCGGAAAGCGCGGCCGGGGTGGGCGGAACGTCGACCTGCGCGGCGATCTCCGCCACGGGCTCGACCACGAGCTGCAAGGGCGACGCGATCGGGATGACCAGTGGAGCGGGCTCGGCCACGAGCGGCAGGGCGGAAGGCCTCTTCGGCGCGGGTCGCGGCGCCTCGGGCCGCGCAATGACCTGAAGCCGAGCATCACGGACCTGCTCCTCCAGCACGGCCGCCTCGAATTCGTCCAGGCTCACGCTCTGGCTCGTATTCGCCGGCGACTCCACGGGCGGCTCGGGGACCACGGCCGTTTTCGGTTCGACCACGGGCTCCAACTCGACCGACGCTTCTTGCAATAGCGCATCCAGATAGTTTTGCAGCGCGACTTGCGGACGGGTAACGGTGAGTGTACGGCTCATGATGGAAACCTGCGAAGAAGACTCGAACAGCCTATCGGCAACGCCTGGCGCAGCTTGAGCGAAGCAGTTCACCATAAGTCGACCCGTCAGGCCACCTGCGCGGCGACCTGTTGGCTCAGCAGATGCTTGAGCAGGGCCCGGTAGGCCAGCACGGCACGACTGCTGCCATCGAAGCGGGACGGCGTCAGGCCCGCGCGACTGGCGTCGCGAAGGCGGGTATCGATAGGAATGTAGGCCGGCCAGAGGTTGTCCGGGTAGGTATCGCGCAACAGACGCAGGGTCTTGAGCGAAGCCTGGGTGCGCCGGTCGAACAGGGTCGGCACGATGGTGTAGGGCAACGCCTGCCGGCGCGAGCGGTTGATCATCGCCAGGGTGCTGACCATCCGTTCGAGCCCTTTGACCGCGAGGAACTCGGTCTGCACGGGTATCACCAATTGCTGACTGGCGGCCAGGGCGTTGACCATCAAGACGCCGAGCAAGGGCGGGCTGTCGATGATCGCGTGATCGAAATCCTGCCAAAGCTGCGCCAGGCTTTTCGAGACCACCAGACCGAGCCCGCTCTGCCCGGGGGATTGCCTCTCCAGCGTCGCCAGCGCGGTGCTCGACGGCAGCAGGGCGATGCGCTCATGACTGGTTTCCCGCAGCAGCTGTTGGGGTAAGCCCTCGGGCACGCCGCCGTGGTGCTGGAACAGATCGAAACTACTGTGTTCCAGCGTGTCCGGATCGTATCCGAAATAGCTGCTCATCGACCCGTGAGGATCGAGATCCACCACCACCACGCGTTTGCCGGCGTCGGCCAGCAGGCCCGCCAAGGCGACGGATGTGGTGGTCTTGCCGACACCACCCTTCTGATTGGCTACTGCCCAGACTCTCATCTTCACATCCTCCCGGCCGCCGCCAGCGACCGAGACCAAGCGTCCGCTCAGGGAGCGGACGACGGAGAATTGACGGCACCTGCTGCGGGCGCCGGCCCCGTGGCAGCCGGTGCAGGTTGCGTGCCAGCGCGCTTGAGTGCCGCATCCGGCTTGGCGTGGGCGCTTCCTACCCCACTGACACTGCGCCGGACCTCCAAGTTGCGCGAGATGACCAGCACCACCCGACGATTCTTGGCGCGCCCCTCCGGGGTTCCATTATCGGCCACCGGCTGGAATTCGCCGTAGCCCACCGCCGCCAGCCGGCTGGGGCTGACGCCATACATGGCCAACAAGCGCACGATGCTGGCCGAGCGAGCCGCCGATAGCTCCCAGTTGCTCGGGTATTGGGATGTCCTGATCGGCAGATTGTCGGTGAATCCCTCGACATGGATCGGGTTTTCGAAGGGCGCCAGGATCTTGGCGACTTTCTCGATGATGCCGAAGGCGGCGTTGGTGGGAATGGCATCCCCGCTGGGGAACAGCAAACTGGAACTCAGCTCGATCTCGACCCATAGCTCGTTACCGCGCAGGGTGAGCTGGTCGCTCATGATCATGTCGCCGAACGCATCGCGCACACTGGCGGAAATCTTTTCCAACGGATCAGCGCCCGGATCGTCGATAGCCGATTGGGTTTGCTCGTTGTCTTCCACCAGTGATCGGTCCGGTTCGGTCGTGCGGGGCCGTTCGTCCCCAACCGGGATGGGCTTGATCGAACGGGCCGGCTCGCTGAAAACACCGACCAGGCTCTCCGAGAGAACCTTGTACTTGCCTTCGTTGATGGAGGAGATCGAGTACATCACCACGAAGAAGGCGAACAACAGGGTTATGAAGTCGGCATAGGAAACCAGCCAACGCTCATGGTTCTCATGCTCTTCCTCGCGACGCCGACGAGCCATGTCAGTCCATGAAACCTTGCAGTTTCAGCTCGATGGAGCGTGGGTTCTCCCCTTCCGCGATGGACAGGATGCCTTCCAATAACATTTCCCGGTAACGGGATTGGCGCATCACGATAGCCTTCAACTTATTCCCGATGGGCAGAAGCAACAGGTTGGCGAAGCTTACGCCATAGATGGTCGCGACGAAGGCCACGGCGATACCGCTACCCAATTGGGCAGGGTCGGCCAGGTTGCCCATGACATGGATCAGGCCCATCACGGCCCCGATGATCCCGATCGTGGGGGAATAGCCTCCCATGCTCTCGAATACCTTTGCCGCCTGGATATCGCGACACTCCTGGGTGTACAGGTCAACCTCCAAAATGCTGCGGATGGCTTCCGGCTCGGCGCCATCCACCAACAACTGCAAGCCCTTGCGGGCGTAGCTATCCGGTTCGGCATCGGCAACCGACTCGAGGCCCAGCAAGCCTTCCTTGCGCGCGGTCAGGCTCCAGCCCACCACACGGGCGATCCCGCCGGCAAGATCGACCTGGGGCGGAAAGAAGATCCAGCGCAGGATGCTCAGCGCGCGCTTGAAAACATTGATGGGCATCTGCAGAAGCGCCGCCGCCAGGGTGCCCCCCAACACGATCAGGGCCGCCGGCCCGTTCAACAGGGCACCGGCATGGCCCCCCTCGAGGTAATTCCCCCCCACGATGGCGACGAAAGCGAGGATCAACCCGATAAGGCTGAGTACATCCATCAAAGACAGGCCTCGGTCAGGTGCCTGCCGATGTCGTCGAGGCCGTAAACCGCGTCGGCGAGGTTGGCTTTCACGATGGCCATCGGCATGCCGTAGATCACGCAACTGGCCTCGTCCTGTGCCCAGACCTGGCTTCCGCCCTGCTTGAGCAAGCGCGCGCCCTCGCGGCCATCCGCGCCCATGCCGGTCAGCACCACCGCCAGCACCTTGTCGCTGAAGGACTTGGCCGCCGACCCGAAGGTGATATCCACGCAGGGTTTGTAATTCAGCCGCTCATCGCCCGGAAGAATCTTCACCACGCCCCGGGCGTCGACCATCATTTGTTTGCCACCTGGCGCCAGAAGCGCGCGCCCCGGGCGCAAGACATCGCCATCTTCCGCTTCCTTCACCGAAATCCGGCATAGCTTGTCCAGGCGCTCGGCGAACGCCTTGGTGAAGGCCGCCGGCATATGTTGGATCAGCACGATGGGCGCTGGAAAGTTCGCCGGCAACTGGGTCAGGACTCGTTGCAAGGCGACCGGGCCGCCCGTGGAGGTTCCGATCGCCACCAGCTTGTAAGCCTTACGCTTGGGCGCGGCGCTGGCGCTTCCTCCGGCCGGGGCCGAAGGCGCGGGACGCACTGGCGCCTGGGTAGCCGGTGCCGCCTGCGCCGCAGAAGACGGTGTCGGCGTGCTGAAGCTGCTGAACCGGCGATTGCTGCGCGCGATGGTATGCACTTTCTCGCACAGCAACGCCTTGACCTTCTCCGGATTACGGGAGATATCGTCGAAATTCTTCGGCAGGTAATCAACCGCCCCGGCATCCAGGGCGTCCAGAGTCACCCGGGCGCCTTCATGGGTGAGCGAGGAAAACATCAGGACCGGCGTCGGGCAGCGCTGCATGATGTTGCGTACCGCCGTGATGCCGTCCATGGTCGGCATCTCGTAATCCATGGTAATGACGTCGGGCTTGAGCGTCAGCGCCTGGTCGATGGCCTCGCGTCCATTGACGGCCGTGCCGACGACGGTGATGTTGGGATCGGCGGAAAGAATTTCCGATACACGGCGGCGGAAGAAACCCGAATCGTCCACCACCAGAACCTTGACTGGCATACACACTCCTAAGCGGCCGGCTCCCCGAGCGGGCCGTAACAATCAGACCCGGCGCGCGTAACGCTTGAGCATGCTCGGCACGTCGAGAATCAAGGCGATGCGCCCGTCGCCAGTAATGGTGGCGCCGGACATACCAGGAGTGCCTTGCAACATCTTGCCCAGCGGCTTGATCACCACCTCCTCCTGGCCAACCAGTTGATCGACCACGAAGCCGATGCGTTGAGTCCCCACGGACAAGATCACCACATGGCCCTCGCCCTGTTCCTCGTAGGCGGCGTCCCGGACGAGCCAGCGCTTGAGATAGAACAGCGGTAGCGCCTTGTCGCGGACGATTACTACTTCCTGGCCGTCCACCACATTGGTGCGCGACAGGTCGAGGTGGAAGATTTCGTTCACGTTCACCAGCGGGAAGGCGAAGGCCTGGTTGCCCAGCATCACCATCAGGGTCGGCATGATCGCCAGGGTCAACGGCACCTTGATGACGATCTTCGAGCCCTGCCCCTTGGAGGAGAATACGTTCACGGTGCCATTGAGCTGGGAGATCTTGGTTTTCACCACGTCCATGCCCACACCGCGCCCGGAAACATCGGAGATCTCGGTCTTGGTGGAAAAGCCCGGGGCGAAGATCAGGTTGTAGCTTTCCAGCTCAGTCAGGCGATCCGCCGCGTCCTTGTCCAGCAATCCCTTCTCGACGGCCTTGGCTCGGAGGATGTTCGCATCCATGCCCTTGCCGTCATCGGTGATCATCAGCAGGATGTGGTCGCCTTCCTGCTCGGCTGACAGCACCACGCGTCCCGTGCGGGGCTTGCCTACCGCTTCGCGCTCCTCGGGGGTCTCGATGCCGTGGTCCACCGCGTTGCGTACCAAGTGGACCAGCGGGTCGGCCAGCGCCTCGACCAGGTTCTTGTCGAGGTCGGTTTCCTCCCCCACCAGTTCGAGGTTGATCTCCTTCTTCAGGTTGCGAGCAAGATCACGCACCAGACGCGGGAAGCGGCCGAAGACCTTCTTGATTGGCTGCATCCGGGTCTTCATCACCGAGGTCTGCAGGTCGGCGGTTACCACGTCGAGGTTGGAGACGGCCTTGGCCATCGCCTCGTCGCCGCTGTTCAGGCCCAGGCGCACAAGGCGGTTACGCACCAGCACCAGCTCGCCCACCATGTTCATGATTTCGTCGAGCCGGGCCGTGTCCACCCTCACGGTGGTTTCCGTGTCGCTGGCACCGGCCTTGTCGCCAGCCGGATGGGCGGCGGGTGCGGCGGTCTTGGCGGCCGCCGGGGCGGCAGGTGAAGCCGGGGCCGGGGCCGCCGGCGTTGGAGCCGGAGCAGACGCTCGAGGTGCGGGCGTGGCGGCCGGCGACGGCGCTACCGAAGGCGCCGGAGCATCCGGAACGAACTTGCCCTTACCATGCAACTGGTCCAGCAGGGCCTCGAATTCGTCTTCGGTAATGGTCTCGCCGGACGCAGCGGGTGTCGCGGTCGTAGGAGCGGGCGAGACGGTGGTTGCCGGAGCGGGCTCGGCGGGCGCCACGAACTTGCCCTTGCCGTGCAACTGATCGAGCAGGGCTTCAAATTCGTCGTCGGTGATCTCGTCGCCAGCAGGAGGAGCCGGGGGCGCCGCCGGTGCTGGCGGGGCGTCGGCCGTGGAAAACTGCCCCTTCCCATGTAATTGATCGAGCAGGGCCTCGAACTCATCATCGGTGATTTCGTCGCCGGAAGGCTGGGCTGCGGGGCCGGGCTCGGACGGCGCGCCGGGTTCCGCTTGATCGCCCAAGGCGTCGAGGAGTTGTTCGAACTCGCTGTCGGTGATGTCGCCACCGGCGGCAGGCGCCGAAGGCGCTGGCGGCTCGACGGGCGCGGGCGGCTCGGAGGCGGCCATGCTGACGGGCGCGGCGGCCGGAGCACTGGCGGGATCGGCCAGGCGTGCCAGGGCGGCCAATAGTTCGGGCGACGCCGGCGTGGGGTCGACCCGCTCGCGCACTTGGCTGAACATGCCGTTGACGGTATCCAGTGCCTCCAGCACCACGTCCATCAGTTCGGCGTCCACGCGACGCTCGCCCTTGCGCAGGACGTCGAACACGTTTTCCGCGATATGGCAGCATTCCACCAGTTCGTTGAGCTGAAGGAAGCCCGCGCCGCCTTTCACGGTATGGAAACCGCGGAAGATCGCATTGAGCAGGTCCATGTCATCGGGGCGGCTTTCCAGCTCCACCAACTGCTCGGACAACTGCTCGAGGATCTCGCCGGCCTCTACCAGGAAATCCTGGAGGATTTCTTCATCGGCGCCGAAGCTCATATGCGTGCTCCCCTAGAAACCAAGGCTGGATAGCAGATCGTCGACATCGTCCTGACCCGAAACCACGTCTTCGCGCTTGTCGGCATGAATCTGCGGCCCTTCACCATGGGATGGCCCCTTGTCGAGTAGCTGTTCCGCACGCAATTGCTCGTGATCGTGCTGGATACCGGCAAAGCGATCGACCTGACTCGCCATCAACACCAGTTTCAGCAGGTTGCTTTCCACTTCCGTCACCAGTTTGGTGACGCGCTTGATCACCTGACCGGTCAGGTCCTGATAGTCCTGGGCCAGCAGGATATCGTTCAGCCTAGCGGAAAGTTGTTCGCTGTCGCGTTGACTGCGAGCAAAGAATTGCTCGACGCGCTTGGCCAGATCGCGGAAAGCATCGGGCCCCAGCTCGCGGCGCATGAAACGGCCCCAGTCCTCGCTGAGCGAACGCGCTTCCTCGACGAGCCCACTGACCAGCGGCGTGCTTTCCTCGACCAGATCCATGGTGCGATTCGCCGCGCGTTCGGTCATTTGCACGACGTAGCCCAGTCGATCGGTCGCATCGCTGATCTGCGAGATTTCCTTGGCATGTGGCAGCCGGGGATCGAGCTGAAAATTGACGATCGCGTTGTGTAGCTCACGGGTCAGCTTGCCGACTTCCTGATAAAGCCCGCGGTCGCGCGCCTGGTTGAGTTCTTGGATAAGTTGCACCGCCTCGCCGAAGTTGCCTTTTTCCAGGCTGTCGACCAGTTGGCGGGCATGGGTTTTCAGGGTCGACTCGAAGTCGTCGCCCGGTTTCGAATCGTTTTGCACCATAGCGCCCTCGCCGGAGACATCAGCCGTTTACCCGCTCGAAGATCTTCTCGATCTTCTCCTTCAACACCTGGGCGGTGAACGGCTTGACCACGTAACCGTTCACCCCGGCTTGGGCCGCTTCGATGATCTGGTCGCGCTTGGCTTCGGCGGTGACCATCAACACGGGCAGGCTCTTGAGGCGTTCGTCGGCACGAACCGCGCGCAGCAGGTCGATGCCGGTCATGCCAGGCATGTTCCAATCGGTGACGAGAAAATCGAAGTTACCGCTGTGCAGCATGGGCAGTGCACTGGTGCCATCGTCGGCCTCGGCGGTGTTGGTAAAACCCAAATCGCGCAAGAGGTTCTTGATGATCCGTCGCATCGTCGAGAAATCATCAACGATGAGGATTTTCATGTTCTTGTCCAAGTCGACCTCCGTACAGTCCTAAACGCACTCATTATCTGACTGCGCCGATCAATCGTGAAACCGGTCGTGCGCTCAGCCCGCTCGCCAGTCGCTCAGGCGCGAACGCAAGCGCGCCGCGCACTGACTGTGCAACTGGCTGACGCGCGATTCGCTGACCCCCAGCACTTCACCGATTTCTTTAAGATTCAGCTCTTCGTCGTAGTACAGCGACAGCACCAGCCGTTCGCGTTCAGGCAGGTTGGCGATGGCGTCGGCCAGCGCCGCCTGGAAACGGTCGTCTTCCAGATCGCGTGAGGGCTCGAGGTGAGTGATTCCGCTGTCTTCGTGCACGCCGTTGTGCTCGCCGTCCTGCAACAGGTCGTCGAAGCTGAACAGCTTGCTACCCAACGTGTCGCTCAGAATGCCGTAGTAATCCTCGAGACTCAATTTAAGTTCGGCGGCGACCTCGTGATCTTTAGCGTCGCGCCCGGTACGGGCCTCCACCACGCGGATCGCTTCGCTGACCATGCGGGTGTTGCGGTGCACCGAGCGAGGCGCCCAGTCGCCCTTGCGCACCTCGTCGAGCATGGCGCCTCGAATACGGATGCCGGCGTAGGTCTCGAAACTCGCGCCCTTGCCGCCATCGTATTTCTTAGAGGCTTCCAGCAGACCGATCATGCCCGCCTGCATGAGGTCCTCCACTTGCACGCTGGCGGGAAGCCGCGCCAGCAGGTGATAGGCGATGCGCTTGACCAGCGGCGCATGGCGCTCGATCAGTTGGTGTTGTGAGTCCTGCGCCCGGGCCTTGTTGTACATAAGGTGTCCATTGGCTGCTGTCATACCGCCGATCCCACGGCCGGTTGCTGCACCAGGCGTTCCACGAAGAACTCCAGATGGCCGCGCGGGTTGGCCGGAAGGGGCCAACTGTCGACCTTCTGAGCGATCGCCTTGAATGCCAGCGCGCATTTCGAACGCGGAAACGCCTCGTAGACCGCCCGTTGCTTCTGTACCGCCTTGCGCACCGATTCGTCGTAGGGCACCGCACCGACGTACTGGAGCGCGACGTCGTCGAGAAAACGGTCGGTCACCTTGGTGAGCTTAGCAAACAGATTGCGTCCCTCCTGGGGACTGTGCGCCATGTTCGCCAGCACCCGGAAGCGGTTCATGCCGTAGTCGCGGTTGAGCAGCTTGATCAGGGCGTAGGCATCGGTGATGGACGTCGGTTCGTCGCAGACCACGACCACCACTTCTTGGGCGGCACGGACGAAGCTGACCACCGCGTCGCCGATGCCGGCAGCGGTATCGATGACCAGGACGTCGAGGTTTTCGCTGATGTCGCTGAACGCTTGGATGAGCCCCGCGTGCTGCATGGGCGAGAGTTGCACCATGCTCTGGGTGCCGGAAGCGGCCGGCACGATGCGGATGCCGCCCGGGCCCTGGATCAATACGTCGCGCAAGTCGCAGGCGCCATCGATGACATCGGCCAGGGTGCGCTTGGGTGTCAGCCCCAGCAGGACGTCGACGTTGGCCAGCCCCAGGTCGGCGTCGAGCAACATGACCCGACGGCCGAGGTCGGCCAAGGCCAGAGACAGATTGACCGAGACATTGGTCTTGCCGACGCCGCCCTTGCCGCCGGTCACTGCGATCACCTGTACGGGATGCACACTACCCATGGTTTCTATACACCTTGTAACGTCGACTGGCCCGATGGTCATTGAGCCCTTTCATCCTGAAAGGGCGAGATCATTCATCCGACACGCCGTGCCGACTTTTCGTACAGACCGGCGAACAGGTCGGCCATCGCGTCCTCGCTCGGTTCTTCGGGAGTCTGCAGGCTCACCGCCCGACTGACCAGTTGATGGCTGCGTGGGACATGCAGGTCGTCCGGAATTCGCGGGCCGTCCGCCATATAGGCTACCGGTAGGTGCTGGCTCATGGCCAGAGCCAGTGCTTCGCCCAGGCTGGCCGCTTCGTCCAGCTTGGTCAGAATGCAGCCGGCGAGACCGCAGCGCTTATAACTATGGTAGGCGGCCTTGAGCACTTGGCTCTGGCTGGTAGTGGCCAGCACCAGGTAGTTCTTGGCTTTGACACCGCGACCGGCCAAGCTTTCCAACTGCATGCGCAGCGCGGGATCGCTGGCGGGCAGCCCCGCCGTGTCGATCAGCACCACGCGTTTGCGCGCCAAGGGCGCCAGGGCTTGGCTCAGCGACTGACCGGGGTCGACCGGGATGACCGAAACGTTGAGGATGCGGCCAAGCGTCTTGAGCTGCTCCTGGGCGCCGATGCGGTAGCTGTCCATGCTCACCAGGGCGATGTTCTGCGCGCCATATTTGAGTACGTAGCGGGCTGCGAGCTTGGCCAGGGTGGTGGTCTTGCCCATCCCGGCCGGGCCCACCAATGCGATCACCCCACCCTCCTCCAGCGGCTCCTGGTCCGGCGTCTGGATCGCGCGGGCCAGGTGAGCGAGCAGCATGCGCCAAGCAGTTTTCGGATCGTCGATGCCGTTCACCCGGTCCAGTAGCAGGCGCGACAGGTCGGCGGGCAATCCCATGCGTTGCAGGCGTCGCCAGAGCCCCGCCTCTTGCGGCCGCCGGTTGCGGACCTGGCCCCAGGCGATGGAGCCGAGCTGTACTTCGATCAGTTCGCGCAGGCCGAGCAATTCGCTGCGCATGGCGTCCAAGGCACGCTGATCCACGGACGGCTCGCTCGTCGGGGCCGGTATCGCCGCGCCACGCTGCTGGCGAAGCACCGCCGCCAGGCTATCCGGGGCCGCGTCGCCAGCGCCGAATAATTGACGATTCTTTTGACTGGCTTCTTGGCCGCGGACGTCCAGCTCGGCCTTGGCCCCAGCGATACGCGCCTGGGTCTTGCGCAACTCGGTTTCGAGCGCAGGGTTAGGCTTGGGCTTGGCGGCTACCGGCGCGGGGGTCGCGTAGTCCAGCGCGGCGGTCAGTTCCACGCCGCCGGCGACCCGGCGGGTGCCGATGATGGCCGCGTCCGCGCCCAACTCGTCGCGAACCAGCTTCATGGCTTGACGCATATCGGCGGCAAAGAAGCGTTTGACTTGCATGGCCTGGAACCTCGATTAACTCTGACCCACGGTGGCGACAATGGTGACCTGCTTGTTGTCCGGTATTTCCTGATACGCCAACACATACATGGTGGGTACCGCGAGGCGGGCGAAGCGCGAGAGCATGGCCCGGATCGGTCCCGCCACCAACAGGATCGCCGGCTTGCCGAGCATTTCCTGCCGCTGCGCCGCGTCCACCAGAGAACGTTGCAGTTTCTCGGCCATGCCCGGTTCGAGGAGGATTCCATCCTCGGCGCCCTGCCCGGCCTTCTGCATGCTGTTCAGCAAAATCTGTTCCAACCTCGGCTCCAAGGTGATCACGGGCAGCTCGGGCTCTAGTCCCACGATGCCTTGGACGATGGCGCGGGACAGCGAGACCCGAACCGCCGCCACCATCGCGGCGGGATCTTGACTCCTCGGCGCCACGTTGGCGATCGCTTCGGCGATGGTGCGGATGTCCCGCACCGGCACCTGCTCTTGCAACAAGGCTTGCAGGACCTTGAGTAGGGTGGACAGCGAGACCAGTCCCGGTACCAGTTCCTCGGCCAGTTTTGGCGAGCTCTTCGCCAGAAGCTGCATGAGTTGCTGGACTTCTTCGTGGCCGAGCAGTTCGTGGGCATGCTTGTGCAGGATCTGGTTCAGGTGGGTCGCCACCACGGTGCTGGCGTCCACCACGGTGTAGCCGAGTGTCTGAGCCTGGTCGCGCTGGTTGGCGTCGATCCAGACCGCCTCCAGGCCGAACGCCGGGTCCTTGGCGGGAATGCCATTGAGGGTGCCGAATACCTGGCCGGGATTGATGGCCAATTCGCGGTCCGGATAGACCTCGGCCTCGGCCACGCTCACCCCCATCAGGGTCAGGCGATAGGCGTTGGGCAACAGATCGAGGTTGTCGCGGATATGCACCGACGGCATGAGGAAGCCCATTTCCTGGGAGAGCTTCTTGCGCACGCCCTTGATCCGCGCCAGCAATTGACCCCCCTGGTTGCGGTCCACCAAGGGAATCAGGCGATACCCCACCTCCAGCCCCACCATGTCCACCGGAGTGACGTCGTCCCAGCCCAACTCCTTGGTTTCCTGGGGGCGCTGGGCCGGCAACAGCTCCTGCTGGCGCTGGGCGTCTTCGAGGACGGCGGTGGCTGCCTTGCGCTTGCGGTCCCAGATCCAGTACGCGCCTCCCGCGGCGATCAGGCCGAGCCCGAGGAAGGACACGTGGGGCATGCCCGGCACCAGCCCCATGGCGATCAGGATTACCGCCGAGACCGACAAGGCCTTCGGCGAGGCGAACATCTGCCGGCTGACCTGCTGGCCCATGTCCTCGGAACTGGACACCCGGGTCACCATGATCGCCGCCGAGGTCGACAGCAGCAGCGAGGGAATCTGCGCCACCAGGCCGTCGCCGATGGTCAGCAGCGCGTAGATCCGGCCGGCATCAGCGAAGCCCAGGCCATGCTGGAGCATGCCGATGGCGATACCGCCGATCAGGTTAATGAAGAGAATCAGCAGGCCGGCGACGGCGTCGCCGCGAACGAACTTGCTGGCACCATCCATGGAGCCGTAGAAATCGGCTTCTTGGGCCACTTCGCTGCGACGGCGCTTGGCCTCGGCCTGGTCGATGAGGCCGGCGTTCAGGTCGGCGTCGATGGCCATCTGCTTGCCGGGCATGGCATCCAGGGTGAAACGAGCGCTCACTTCGGAGATTCGTCCGGCGCCCTTCGTCACCACCACGAAGTTGATGATCATCAAGATGGCGAACACCACCGCGCCGACCACGTAGTTGCCGCCCACCACCACGTCGCCGAACGCCTGGATCACCTTACCCGCCGCGGCATGGCCTTCCTGGCCATGCAGCAGCACGACCCGGGTGGACGCCACGTTCAGCGCCAGGCGCAACAGGGTGGCGACCAGCAGGATGGTCGGGAAAACCGCGAAGTCCAGGGGCCGCAGGGCATAGACGCTGACCAACAGGACGACGATCGACAGGGCGATGTTGAAGGTGAAGAACACGTCGAGCAGGAACGGCGGCACCGGCAAGGTCATCATGCCGAGCATCACCAATACCAGCAGCGGCACGCCCAGGTTGCCGCGACCGAGCCCTGCCGCGCCTATGCGAACCTGGCTGATGAGCTGAGAACGGTCTATTGCCACGTGTCACCCCGATTCCAAACTATTGACGCGTCATCGCGCCCGCAGGGGCTGTGCAAGAAGCCTTCCAACTCCATGCCTTACCTGGGCGATGCCCGATCGACGCGAACCCTGGGGGCGAAAGCGAGTCCACTGCACGCGGCATCGCCTGGATGCCGACGACCACTCGAATGGGAGCCTCTTCGATGAAGAAATGGATGATCGCGGCCCTGGCGGGCTGCTCGGTAATGGCCGTACACGCGGAAACCCTGACCATTCCGCTCCATGTGGTGGATGCCAAGGGCACCGGCAAATCGGTCGGCACGGTCGGCGTCGAACAGACCGACTATGGTTTGGTATTCCGTCCCGAACTGTCGGGGCTCAAGCCCGGCGTCCATGGGTTCCATATCCACGCCAACGCCAGTTGCGATCCGGCTGAGAAAGAAGGCAAGCCTTCCGCCGCCGAGGCCGCCGGCGGTCATTGGGACCCCAAGAACACCGGAAAGCACGGCGAACCCTGGGGCGCCGGCCACATGGGCGACCTGCCGGCGCTGCTGGTGACCGCCGACGGTAAGGCCGCCCAGCCGGTACTGGCGCCGCGCCTGAAGGACCTCAACGAAATCAAGGGCCACGCCCTGATGGTTCACGAAGGCGGCGACAATCATTCGGATCATCCGAAGCCGCTCGGCGGCGGCGGTGCCCGCGTCGCCTGCGGGGTGATCCAGTAGTCCTTTCGGGGGCGGCGAAGCCGCCCCTCTACATTGCCGCCCCGCTAGGTGTCACGCCGCAGATCCGGCGGGATCGGCAACTCCCGCAGCGGCGCCGGCCGCTTGCCCTTGCCGGCCCGGTATTGCTTGAGCTGATACACGTAGGCCAGCACTTGGGCGACCGCCAGGTACAGCCCGGCGGGTATCTCCCGATCCAGTTCGGTGGAGTAATAGACCGCGCGGGCCAGGGCCGGCGACTCCAGCAGCATGATCTTGTGCTCCTGGGCCACCTCGCGGATTTTCAGAGCGACGAAGTCGCCCCCCTTGGCAAGCAGGACCGGCGCGTTGCCCTTGCTGGGGTCGTACTTGAGGGCCACGGCGAAGTGGGTCGGGTTGGTGATGACCACGTCCGCCTCGGGCACCGCCGCCATCATCCGACGCTGGGAGGCCTCTCGTTGCAATTGGCGAATCCGCGACTTGACCTCCGGCTTGCCCTCGCTGTCCTTGTACTCGTCGCGGACTTCCTGCTTGGTCATCATCAGCTTCTGCTTGTTGTCCCAGAGCTGGTAAGGCACATCCACGGCGGCGATGAGAAGTAGCCCAAGGGCCAGGTACAAGGCGCTCCACCCCACCACCTGGACGCTGTGCAGGATGGCCTGGTCCAGCGGTTCGTTGCCCAGTGCGAGCAAAGCGTCCTTGTCCGAAGCCAGCACTCCCAGCGCCACCATCAGGACCACCAGGAACTTGCCGAGGGCCTTGAACAGTTCGATCAGGGCTTTCATGGAAAACATCCGCTTGATGCCTTCCAGCGGGTTCATGCGGCTGAACTTGGGCGCCATCGATTGCGCCGAGAATAGCCAGCCCCCCAGGGCGATGGGGCCGACGATGGAAGCCACCAGCAGCGCCACCAGCAAGGGCAGGACCGCGTCCAGGGCCAGCTTGCCCGAGCCCAGCAACCAAAGCGCCATCGAACCGTCGTCAAGCAGCGCCTCCCGGGGCAGGGAAAAGTTGAGCCGCATGACCTTCATCATCATGTCCGCCAGACCCGCGCCGGTGGCCAGTACCCCGCCGGTTCCGGCCAGGGTGATCGCCAGGGTGTTGAGCTCGCGGGAGCGCGCCACCTGCCCCTTTTCGCGGGTCTCTCGACGCCGCTTCTCCGTGGGTTCCTCGCTCTTGTCGCCGCCGCTTTCGCTTTCCGCCATGGCTCAGCGCTCCTCGTGGAAAACGGGACGGACGCTCATGGCGAACGCGCCAGTTCGCTGAGCAGTCGGAGCGCCTCGCTGGCGATCAGCTGGTAGCGCCCCAGGATGTCGCCCAGGGTCAGCCAGACCACCACCAGGCCGAACACCAGGGTCACCGGGAAACCGATGCTGAAGATGTTCAACTGCGGCGCGGCGCGGGTCATCACCCCCAGCGCCAGGTTGATCACCAGCAGCGAGGTGATCGCCGGCAAGGCCAGCAGCAACCCCGCGCCCATCACCCAGCCGAGCTTGCCGGCGATTTCCCAGTAATGTTGGGGCACCAGGCCGCTCCCCACCGGCAGGGTAGCGAAGCTGTCGGCCAGGATTTCGAAGGCCACCAGGTGGCCGTTCATGGCCAGGAACAGCAGGGTCACCAGCATGGTGAAGAACTGCCCGATCACCGGGACCGACACGCCGTTGGTGGGGTCGATCATCGAGGCGAAGCCCAGGCCCATCTGCACGGCGACGATCTGTCCCGCGACGACGAAGATATGGAAGAAGAGCTGCAGCACGAAGCCCATCATCGCGCCTACCAGGATCTGCTCGGCGATCAACAGGAACGAGCGCAGGCTGAGCGCATCCACCTGCGGCATCGGCGGCAGAACCGGCATCACCACGATGCAGATGCCCAGCGCCAGGTACAGGCGCACTCGCACCGGCACCAGGGTGGTTCCGATCAACGGCATGGTCATCAGCAGCGCGGCGATCCGGAACAAGGGCAAGGTGAGGCTGCCGACCCAACCGCCGATCTGTGCGTTCGTCAGCTCCAGCATCGCCGCTTCAGCCGATCAACTGGGGGATGTTCTGGATCAGCGTCTGCATGTATTCCATGAACTGACGCGTCAGCCAAGGGCCCGCCCACATCAGGGTGAACAACATCACCAGCAGGCGTGGCAGAAAACTCAGGGTCTGCTCGTTGATCTGGGTGGCGGCCTGGAACATGGCCACCACCAAGCCGACCAGCAGGCTGGGGATCACCAGCACGGTCACCATCACCACGGTCAGCCAGAGGGCCTGACGAAACAGGTCAATCGCTACTTCGGGCGTCATCGCAGGAGCTCCGTCATACGCCGCCGAAACTGCTGGCGAGGGTGCCGATGATCAATGCCCAGCCGTCCACCAGAACGAACAGCATGATTTTGAACGGCAGGGAAATGATCAGCGGCGACAGCATCATCATCCCCATGGCCATCAGCACGCTGGAAACCACCAGGTCGATGATCAGGAAGGGAATGAAGATCATGAAACCGATCTGGAAGGCGGTTTTCAGCTCGGAGGTGACGAAGGCCGGCACCAGGATGGTCAGGGGCGTGTCCATAGGCGTGGCGATGTCGGTGCGCCGGGACAGGCGCACGAACAGGTCGAGGTCCGATTGCCGGGTCTGGGCCAGCATGAAGTTCTTCAGTGGCACCTGAGCCTTGTCGATGGCCACCTGGGCGGTGAGTTGCTCGTTGAGATAGGGCTGTAGGGCGTCGCGGTTTATCTGGTCGAACACCGGGCCCATGATGAACATCGTCAGAAATAGCGCCAGCCCCAGGAGAATCTGGTTGGAGGGGGTCTGCTGCAACCCCAGGGCCTGACGCAGGATGGAGAACACGATGATGATCCGGGTGAAGCTGGTCATCAGCATGACGAACGCGGGAATGAAGCTCAGCGCCGTCATGATCAGCAGGATCTGCAGGCTGACCGAATATTCCTGCTGACCCTGAGGGTTGGTGCTCAGGGTGATCGCCGGGATCGACAACGGGTTGTCGGCGCCCAGCGCCAACGGCGCGCCCAGCATCAGGAGCAGGGCGAAAAGCAAGCGCCAGACGCGCATCAGGTCTTGTCCTTATCCTTGCCCAGCAGCTCCATCAGGCGCTGGGCGAACTCTGCGGAGGCCGGCTCGGCATCGGGCAGATGCACCGGCTCTTTCAGCACATGCAAGGGGGTGATCCGCCCGGCGCTCAGACCCAGCAGCACCTGCTCCCCTCCCACCTGCACCAGCACCAGGCGATCGCGGGGCCCAAGGGCCTGACTGGCGATCAACCTGATCACCTGGCCGCCGGAACGCGGACCGATCCGCTGGACGCGCCGCAGCAGCCAGGCCAGCAGGAGGATCAGCCCGACCACCAGCAGGAGGCCGAACAGCATCTGCGCCAGTTGGCCGCCGACCCCGCCTCCCGCCACGGCCGGACCCTTGGCGGGTTCGGCGCCCAGGACGGCCAGGGGCGCGGCGGCGAGCAACAGGAGGGCCCGCATGTCAGCGCAACCGCTTGATGCGTTCGCTGGGGCTGATGACGTCGGTCAGGCGGATGCCGAACTTCTCGTTCACCACCACCACCTCGCCATGAGCGATCAGCGTCCCATTGACCAGCACATCGAGGGGCTCGCCCGCCAGTCGATCCAGTTCGATCACCGAGCCCTGGTTCAATTGCAGCAGGTTGCGGATGGTAATGTCGGTGTTCCCCACTTCCATGGAAATGGAAACCGGGATGTCGAGGATCACGTCCAGGTTGGGGCCATCCAGGCTGACCGGCTCGTTGGAGCGCGGCGCGCTGGCGAAATCCTCCATGGGAACCCGTGGCGCGGCGGGCGGAGCGGCCGACGCCTGGTTCATCATGGCGTCGATGTCGTCCTGATTCGCGTTGTCGCCGGCCTCCGCCAGCGCGGCGGCCCACTCGTCCGCCAGCGCCTGTTCCTCGGGAGAGGTGTTTTCCTGTTCGTCTGCCATTCGTGACCTCGTCTGGCTCTTCGATACGCTCGTGCGGCCGCCAGGCAGCCGCGTTGAAAACAACGGCCGTCAGCGCTGACGGTCGATGGAGTCGATGATCTGCAGGGACAGGTTGCCCTTGTGGGCGCCCAGCTTGGCCTTGAAGGCCGGCACGCCGTTGGCGCGCATGATCATGAATTCGGGCATTTCCACGGGGATCACATCCCCGGGCTGCATGTGCAGGATGTCGCGCAAACGCAACTGGCGACGCACCACCGTCGCGCTCACCGGCACGCTGACGTCGAGGATGTCCTCGCGTAGCGCCTTGTTCCAGCGCTCGTCCTGGTCATCCACGTCGGATTGGAAGCCCGCGTCGAGCATCTCCCGGATCGGCTCGATCATCGCGTAGGGCATGGTGACGTGCAGGTCGCCACCCCCGCCGTCCAGCTCGATGTGGAAGGTGGATACCACCACGACCTCGCTGGGGCTGACGATGTTCGCCAACGCCGGGTTTACCTCGGAGTTGATGTATTCGAAATTGATGTCGAGCACCGCGTGCCAGGCTTCGCTCAGGTCGACGAACGCCTGGTCCAGCACCATGCGCACCACCCGCAGCTCGGTGGGTGTGAACTCGCGGCCCTCGATCTTGGCGTGACGGCCATCGCCGCCGAAGAAGTTGTCCACCAGCTTGAACACCAGCTTGGCGTCGAGGATGAAAAGCGCCGTGCCGCGCAACGGCTTCATCTTCACCAGGTTGAGACTGGTGGGGACATACAGCGAATGCACGTACTCACCGAACTTCATCACCTGCACGCCACCGACCGCCACGTCGGCGGAGCGGCGCAGCAGGTTGAACATGCTGATGCGGGTATAGCGGGCGAAACGCTCGTTGATCATTTCCAGGGTGGGCATGCGCCCGCGGACAATGCGGTCCTGGCTGGTGAGATCGTAGCTTTTGACGCTGGCGGGGTCGGCATCGGCCTCGGTCTCCACAAGGCCATCGTCGACCCCATGCAGCAGCGCATCGATCTCATCCTGTGACAGCAGGTCTTGTACGGCCATCGTCGTTGCCTTACTGCAATACGAAATTGGTGAAAAGCACTTGTTCGACCGCCAGCTTGCCGGTTTCTTTCTTGGACAGTTCCTGGACCTTGGCGGTGGCTTGCTGCCGGAGCATTTCCCGTCCGACGGGAGCCGCCAGATTATCGAAATCCTGACTGGAGAACAGCATCACCATTTCGTTGCGAATCTGCGGCATGTAGACCTTCAAGGCATCCATCTCGGCCTTGTCCCGCCCCATCAGGGCCAGGCTGACCTGCATGTAGCGCTGGCGCCCGTTCTGGTTGAAGTTGACCACGAAGGCCGGAGCGATGGGTTCGTACAACGCGGCCTGCTTGACCGGAGCCGCCGCTTCGGCGCTCTTCGCCGCCTCGTCCTTCGCCTCGCCGGCCTGATGGCGGCTGAGGAAGAACCAAGTGCCCCCCACCGACAGGCCGATCGCCAGCAGCAGGACGACCACGATAAGGATGATCAGCTTGAGTTTGCTCTTGCCGGCCGGCTTTTCCTCGCCGGGCGCCGCGTCCGCGTTCTTTTTCGCCATGCCAATAATCCGTCGCTAGAGGGTGGTCGATGCCGCGGGTGGTGGCGCGAAACGGCCACGTACCCACGCCGGGTCAGCGTGAGCGGCGGGGCGCGGTATACCAGTATCCCCGGGCCCTGTCACCCATGGGCAATGGCCGGCCGCGCCGGGCGGCCGGTATGCTCAGTCTAGAACAGCGGGACGCGCCGGCGCAGGTCAGGCGTAGTAATCGACCAGGCTGCGGGCACCCGTGGACGGATTGTGCCGGATTTCGCTGATGCCCAGCGCCACCTCCTCGCCGGCGCTTCCGTCCTGGCCGCGCCCTCCCCGGCGACCGCCGTCGCCACCCTGCTGCTGACCTTGCCAGTTGCGAGAAAGGGACTGGTCGGAGACGCTCACGTCGAGCTGGCTCATGCCCTGTTGAGAGAACAGGTCGCGAAGCCGGTGCATCTGCCCTTCCAGCGCATCGCGCACGTTGGCATTGGGACTGACGAAGGTCACCTGGGCGGACTGGTCTTGTGCCAGGTTGACGCGCACTTCGAGCCGCCCCAGCTCCGCGGGGTCGAGCTGGATTTCAGCGGACTTCAGGTTCTGGCTGGAGAGCCACATCACCCGGTCGACCACCGCCTCGCTCCAAGCGTTGTGCTGCATCGATACCGCCTCGCCGGGAACCAGCGGCAGCGCTTTCTGCAACGAGGCATTCTGCTGACCGATGGCTTGGCCGAGCGCGCTCAGCCGGCTGGCGAAGGCCTCGTTGCGCAGCTCGGTCGGCGTGTGGGTCGCCTCGCCGTCCAGGGTATCGCCCTTGAGCCCTTCTCCGACCGTGAGCCCGCTTTCGCCCGTCGCCTCCTCGGGTTTCTGGGGGGAGGCGTTCAGCAGGTTGGCCATGGCCTCGCTGAAATCCGCCTGGGTCTGACTCGCGGAGGACGCCGCCGAGGCGCTGGCCGCGCTCTGCCCGTTGGTCGCCGCGGTCGTCTGCGCCTGCTGGGCGCTCTGATCGAGGGTCAGCTTGACGGTCAGCGCGCTATTCAGGTCATCCTGGACGGGGTCGTGACTGGCTTCCGTCATGCCGGTCGGGCCGCTGCCCAGCACGCCGGCCGTCGGCGGCGGAAGCACGGAAACGGCGTCGAGAGGCGCATCATCGGTCGTATCGGGCGACACCGACGGAGCCTCGGGCGCCGCGGTCGGCGGCGGGACGGGCGCTTGCCCACTCATGCCCAGCAATAGCAAGGGGTCGAGGGTCGGCTCGGACGGCTCGATCGCCTCCCCTTCCACGACCGTCTCGGCTCCGCCGGTCGGGGCGACCGTGGGCTCGGCCGGCAAGGGCTTGCCGCTTTCGGCAACCGCGGGTGGGGTCTGGCCACCCTCGTCGGCGGGGGTTTCCTTGCGCTTGGTGTCCTTTCCCTTGTCGGCGGCGGGCCTGGAAGGCCCGTCGCTGCGCTCGGGACGCTCCGCCGGTTTCGCCTGACGCTCCCGGGCGTAAACGTTGGCGAAACTGGACGCCTCGTCGCGACCGCTCTGAGTGGGACGCGACGAGGCCTTGGGGGCACTCTTCGACTTCACGTCGGGAGTCGTCTGCAGGAGCAGATCGGAAGCAACGGGCATGAGAGGTCTCCGTCTATCGACCATGAAAAGGATCGTGCGGATGCTCTGCAAGCCTCGGGCCAGGTCTTGCGTCAAAAACGAGACGCTAGGAGGAAAAGCGCGACCGCTCGGCCTGGAACAGCCGACGGACATGGGTGAATTCTTCTTCGATCCGCTGGATCCAGCCCCGCGCCTCGGCGGATTGCTCGCGCCGGGCCACCTCTTCCAGCTCCTTGCACAAGGCGGCGAGATGGGCCGCGCCGACGTTGCTGCAACTTCCCTTGAAGCTGTGGACCGCCAGCCTCAGGGCCTGCATGTCGCCATGGCCTTCCGCCTCGCGCAAGGTGCGCAGGCGCTCCTCCGAGTCGAGAAGGTAAGTGTCCAGCAGAACCGGATACTCGTCGCCCATGAAGTCCTGCAATGCGATCAGCACAGCGTCATCGAGGTGGACAAGGGACATGGCATCCTCGGTCATCGTGAGTGGAACGGAAGACGCCCACCGACGCGCTACCGTCGGACGCGTCGCGCGGCGCTCGATTATGCCTGAGGGGGCCAGACAAACTCCACGCGCACGCCCTGGCCATCGCTCGACCAGTCGCAGTGGGAACTGAGCTGGCTGATCAGGCGCAAGCCGCGCCCGCTCAACTGCCCGCTGGGAGGCTGCGACCGCAGCGCGGCCTGAGCGTCGAAACCGGGGCCGCTGTCCTCGACGCGAACGACCAGGCGTCCCGCTCCCGTCTCGTCCTGCTGCAAGGCCAGGTGAAAACGCACATAGCCGGTCTCCAGCTTCGCCAGTCGCTCGCTGCGCTCCCGGTAGTAACGGGCGAACCCGTGGGCATCGCGCTTGAGCGAGGAATCCAGGCCGATAACGCCATGCTCCAACGCGTTGGAATACAGTTCGGCGAACACCGTGTACAACGCCCCGGCCTGGGCACGCAGGCCCTGCACGTCAAGCAGCGGCTGCATGAGATAGGGCAGCGGATTGAAACACCGGAGCGTTCGGGGGCGGAATTCGAACTGGGCCGACCAGTCCAGCGGCACCAGCAGGCCGCTGTCGATGAAGGGCTGGGGTGGACGGTTCAGCGAATCTTCCTCCACCAAGGTCAGCTCGATCATGCTGACGTCGTCGTGGGTCTCGCCCCGAAACCCCACCAGGGCCTGCTGGATGTCATCGAACAGCCGCTCGGGGCGCTGGTTTTCGCGAAACACCGCGCGCAATCGTTCCTCGCCGAAGGCTTCCCCTTCCGTGTTACAGGTTTCCAGCACACCGTCGGACCAAAGGAAAATGCGATCGCCGAGGCCCAGTGGGTACACCTCGTACTTGTCGTCGAAGGCGCTGGGCTCCAGCACCCCGAGGGGCAGGTGCCGGGACACCAAGGGTACCAGGTCGCCTTGGGACGCTCGGCGCAGATAGCCGTCGGGCAGCCCGCCGTTCCAGACTTCCACCACCCGCCGTTGGAAACTGAGGTTGATCAGCGTGGCGCAACAGAAGACCCCGACCGGCAGGATGCGCTTCAGCTTGGCGTTGGCCTCGCGGAGGATGTCGGCCATGGCATGCCCTTTGGCGGTCATGCTGTAGAACACGTCCGCCAGGGGCATTGCGCCGATGGCCGCCGGCAAGCCATGGCCGGTGAAGTCGCCGAGCAGCACGTGCATGCCCCCGGACGGCTTGAACGCCGCCAGCAGAAGATCGCCGTTGAACAGCGCGTAGGGGGATTGCAGGTAGCGGATGTTGGGCGAACCGAGGCAGCCGGAGTGGGCCACCTTGTCGAACACGGCCTTGGCCACCCGCTGCTCGGTCACCAGATGCTCGTTGTGCCGGGCGATCAGGTCGCGCTGGTGCAGCACCGTTTCCTGCAAGAGGCGCAGGCGATTCAGGGCCTTGATCTTGGCCTCGAGAATCACCCGGTTGTAGGGCTTGGCGAGAAAGTCGTCGCCCCCGGCCTCCAGGCAGCGGACCAGCGCCTCGCTCTCGGTCAGGGATGTGAGGAAGATGATCGGTATCAGCGCGTCGCCGGCGAGCGACCTGATTCGACGGGCCGCCTCGAAGCCATCCATCACCGGCATCAGAGCGTCCATCAGCACCATGTGCGGTCGTTCGCTCTGGAACAGGGCCACCGCCTCCAGGCCGTTGCTCGCCGTCAGGGCACGATGTCCCTGGCGACTGACGATGGTGGAAAGCAGCATGCGGTCGGCCGCGTTGTCCTCGGCGACGAGGATGGACAGGCGTTCGGGCGCCGCCTCCATCAGTGGATGCTGAACAGTTGTTCGAAGTTGGAAATGGCGAGGATCTTGCGAACATCCGGACTGCAATTGATCAGCCGGATCTGGGCGGTATCGCCCCCCGCGTGGTCACGCAACAAGAGCAGCATGCCCAGCGCCGAGCTGTCGAGGTAGGTGGTGCCCTTCAAGTCGATGACGTAACGCTCTGGCGTCGTGCCAGCCCGCTCGTAGGAATCCCGAAAATCCTGATGCGCGCTGAAATCGAAACGTCCCTGGATGGAGATGGTCAGCTCTTTCCCGTCCGCCGAGGGCAGCGAGGTGATGGCCATGGGGAGAACTCCTTGTAGCTGGATGAAAAGCGCGTCTTTTCAAGATGTAGCACCCACATCCCCGCAGGGCAACCGCGATCAGGGCTCTTCTCGCCTTTTCAGGCGCTGGGCCAATTCGTCGAACAGTTTCTGCTCGCGCTTGTCGGCGGCCAGCCGCGCCTCGTCCAGGTAGCGCTGCACCAGCTTGCGCAACCCCTCCAGGCGGGCGTAGCGCTGTTGCCAAGCCTCGCGGGCCTTGTCCAGGTTGCTCTGGTGCCATTGCAGGCTCTGGCGTTGCTGGACGATGGCGGTTTCGAGCTGGCTGAGGAAGCGCTGGTAATTCATCAGCCATTGCCCCGACACGCCGCGCCGGCCCTCTTCTATCCACTGCTGCTGGTAGTCGCCGAGGTAGCGCTCCAGATCGCCGAGCTTGACTTCGGCCTGGCTCACCAGCCCTTGGAAGTGCCCCAACTGACGGGCCGCTTCGCGCTCGGCGCGTTCGGCCATCTCGACCACCGGCGCCAGGCGCGCCGCGCGACTGGTAGCCACCGGTTATCAGCTCGTCTCGGACCCGAGGACCTGAGCCAGCCCTTGGGCGCTTTCGGCGAGGTCGACCTTTTCCCGGAGCCCCTGTCGCAGGAACTGCGCCATCGCCGGCTGGCGGGCGATGGCCTGGTCGGTTTCCGCATCGCCGCCGGCCACATAGGCGCCGACGCTGATCAGGTCACGGCTCTGCTGGTAGCGAGACCACAATTGCTTGAAGCGCTGCGCCAGATGCAGGTGATCCGGACTGACCACCTGGGGCATGACCCGGCTGATCGAGGCCTCGATGTCGATGGCCGGATAGTGGCCCTCCTCCGCCAGGCGGCGGGACAGGACGAAGTGACCGTCCAGCACGCCCCGTGCGGAGTCGGCGATGGGGTCCTGCTGGTCATCGCCCTCGGACAGTACTGTATAGAACGCGGTGATCGAACCGCCGCCCTTTTCGGCGTTGCCGGCGCGCTCCACCAGTTTCGGCAGGCGGGCGAACACCGAGGGCGGGTAGCCCTTGGTCGCGGGCGGCTCGCCGATGGCCAAGGCGATTTCCCGCTGCGCCTGGGCGAAGCGGGTCAGGGAATCCATCAGCAGCAGCACGTTCTTGCCCTTGTCGCGGAAATACTCGGCGATCCGCGTGCAGTACATGGCCGCGCGCAAGCGCATCAGGGGCGCGTCGTCCGCCGGCGAGGCTACCACCACCGAGCGTTTGAGACCCTCTTCGCCAAGAATGTGCTCGATGAACTCCTTCACCTCGCGGCCCCGCTCGCCGATCAGGCCCACCACGGTGATGTCCGCCTCGGTGAAACGGGTCATCATGCCCAGCAGTACGCTCTTGCCCACGCCGGTGCCGGCGAACAGGCCCAGGCGCTGGCCGCGGCCGACGGTCAGCAGGCCATTGATGGCGCGGATGCCCACGTCGAGGGGTTGGCTGATGGGGTCCCGGTTCAACGGGTTGATCACCGGGCCATCCATCGGCACCCAGTCCTCGGCGCGCATCGGTCCCCGGTCGTCCAGGGCGCGCCCGGTACCGTCCAGCACCCGGCCGAGCATCGACATGCCCATGGGCAGGCGCCCGGTATCGGGCAGGGGCACGACCCGGGCGCCCGGCGCGATACCGGCGAGGCTGCCCACGGGCATCAGGTAGATCTTGTCGCCAGCGAAGCCCATCACTTCGGCCTCGACCTGCACCGGATGATAGCTGTCGTCGTTGGTCACCACGCAGCGACTGCCGATGGCGGCGCGCAACCCTTCCGCCTCCAGGGTGAGGCCCACCATGCGCAACAGCCGCCCCTCCACCACCGGCTGGCTGGGTAGGCGCACCGCGTCCTTGTAGCCACTCAGTCGCTTGGCGAAGCTGACGCGCTCAAGACGCATGGGGAGTCGCCTGGGCGCTCAGGTCGATGGACAGATCGGGCGTCTGGGGCTGAGTCGCCTGCTCCCGTTGCTGCTCCGCCAATTGCTTCAGGGCCTGGGTCAGCCGGGTCTCGACCGTGGCGTCGATGCGGCTCTGCTCACTCTCGACGCGACAACCGCCCGGCAGCAGGGACTCGTCCTCGAGAATCCGCCACTTCTCTTCGTGGCGCTCGCGCAACGACTTGACCAATTCGAAGTCTTGCGGATTGACATGGATACGGACGTTCTCCGCCCCCATCGGCAGGACCTTGAGCGCCTCCCGCAGTACCACCCTGATCTGGCTGGAATCGATGGTGACTTCTCGCTGGATCACCTCGCGGACGATCTGCCCCAGTAGCAGCACCAGCCCCTGCTCGATCAGCTTGTCCTGTTCGGCGATGGGCGCCATCAGGTTGCCCATGAGGGTTTCCAGGCGCTGCAGCTTGGAGGCGAGGGCCAGGTCGGCTTCCTGCTTGGCCTTCAACTGCCCGGCGCGGAACCCGTCCTTTTCGCCAGTGGCGAAGCCTTCGTTGTAGGCGTCCTGGCGGATCGCCTCCAGCTCGTCCAGCGTCAATGGCTTGACGTGCTCCAGGGCAACCTCTTCCGAAGGCAAGGGCGGCGGCTCGGCGGCCGCTGGTATCGGGGCGGGCGCCGATTCGGCCTCGGCGGGCGCGGCGGGCGCTTCCGGAGCCGGCTCGGCGGGTTGCTCCCCCTCGGGGTCGAAGCTGGGCAACGACCAGCGATCGAAGGCGCCCAGATCCTTCGCCCGGATCACTTCGCTGCTGGCGTCCTTATTGTTCATGTCCGTACCGCCCGATTAGACCATCGCCTCGCCACCGGCGCCGCCGAGAACGATTTCTCCGGCTTCGGCCATGCGACGAGCGATGGTGAGGATTTCTTTCTGCGCCGCTTCCACTTCGCTGACCCGCACCGGCCCCTTGGCCTCCAGGTCGTCGCGCAGCAACTCAGCCGCCCGCTTGGACATGTTCTTGAAGACTTTTTCCTTGATCGCATCGTCGGCGCCCTTGAGGGCGATGACCAGCACGTCCGACGACACTTCCCGCAGCAACGCCTGAATGCCGCGGTCGTCCACCTCGGCCAGGTTGTCGAAGACGAACATCAGGTCCTCGATCTGGGACGACAGGTCCTCGTCCACTTCGCGGATCGAGTCCATCAGCGCGCCTTCGACGGAGCTGTCGAGGTAGTTCATGATGTCCGCCGCGCGCTTGACGCCGCCCATGGTGGCGCGGGTGGTGTTGGCGCTGCCGGAGAACTGCTTTTCGAGAATCTGGTTGAGTTCCTTCAACGCCGCCGGTTGCACGGTGTTGAGGGAGGACACGCGCAGGATGATGTCCAGGCGCACCTTGTGGTCGAAGTGGCTGAGCACCTCGCCCGCCTGGTCGGGGTCGAGGTAGGCGACGACGATCGCCTGGATCTGCGGATGTTCGTAGCGGATCACGTCCGCCACCGCGCGGGGCTCCATCCATTTGAGGCTGTCGAGGCCGCTGGTGCTGCCGCCGAGCAGGATACGGTCGATCAGGTTGCCGGCCTTGTCCTCGCCCAACGCCTGGGTGAGCATCTTGCGGATGTAGCCATCGGCGCCTACGCCGAGGCTGGTCTGGTCGCCGACGATCTCGACGAATTCGCCCATCACCTGCTCCACCTGCTCGCGGTGGATGTTGCGCATCTGCGCCATGGCCACGCCGACCCGCTGGACTTCCTTGGGCCCGAGGTGGCGCAGCACCTGGGCGGCATCGGTCTCGCCCAGGGACAGCAACAGGATGGCGGCCTTGTCGACCTTGGTCAGCTTGGCGGGAGCGCGGTTATCACTCATCGGCGTTGATCCAGTCTTTGACTACTTGGGCCACCCGGCCCGGATCGTCCGCCACCAGACTCTTGATGGCGTTCAGTTGTGCATCATACCCCTCGCTGGGGCTGGGCAGCATGATGCTCTGCGAACCGCCCAGGCTGACGCGATCGTCGGACAGCTCGCCTTCCAGCCCGCCCATTTCGCCCAGTTCGACATCCTTCCCGCCCGCGGTCACGGCGTCACGGTCCTTGCTGCCGCCCGTGATGTTGTTCAAGGCCGGGCGCAACACGAACAGCACCAGAATCAGGATGAACAGCGCGCCCAGGCCTTGTTTCAGCAGGTCCCAGAACCAAGGCTGCTGGTAGAAGGCGATTTCGTCGACAGGTTCGCTGCTGTCTCCGATGAACGGCGTGTTGATGACGCTCACGCTGTCGCCTCGGCTGGCATCGAACCCCACCGCGTCCTGGACCAGGCGGGTGAAACGGGCGATCTCGTCGGCGGTCCAGGGCACATGGGTCGCCTCCCCGTTGGCGCCCGCCTTGATCTGGTCGTCCAGCACCACCGCCACCGACAGGCGACGCAGGCGGCCCTGCTGCTGGCGGGTATAGCTGATGGAGCGATCCAGTTCGAAGTTGCGGGTGGCCTGCTCCCGCTTGTCGCTCGGGTAAGGCGCCAGCAGCGGCTTGCCGGTGGTCGGGTCGATGATCTGCTGGCCATTGTCGTTGAGAATCGGCTGGCCCGGCGCGACGCCCGCCGGCGCAGCGCCGGCCGCGGCTTGCTGCGGCGCGGTCGCGGCGCCCGGTGGCTGGTTCGACAGCGCGCCCGGCACGCCCTGCGGGCCCTGGCTGTTCTGTCGCTCCTCGCTGACCTTCTGCTCGCTGCGCAGCGCCGGCTGATCGGGGTTGAACATCTCGGCGGTGGACTCCACCGCGCTGAAATCCACGTCGGCCGATACCTCGGCCTTGTAGCGGCCATTTCCCAGCACCGGCTGCAGGATGCTGTGCACGCGCTGGGTCAGCAGGCTTTCCATGCGCCGCGTGTAGTCGTACTGCTTGCCGGCCATGGTCAGCTCGGACAATTCCTGTTGGTCGGAGAGCAGGTTGCCCTTCTGATCGACCACCGCCACCTGAGACTTGCTCAACTCCGGCACGCTGGAAGCCACCAGGTTGATGATCGCCATGACTTGGCTGGGTTCGAGATTACGCCCCGGGTACAGCTCCACCAACACCGAAGCGCTAGGCTTGCGCTCGTCGCGGACGAACACCGAGCTTTTCGGGATGGCCAGGTGGACCCGCGCGCCCTTGACGTTATTCAGGCTGGAGATGGTGCGCGCCAGTTCGCCTTCCAGGCCGCGCCGGTAATTCGCCGCTTCCATGAACTGGCTGGTACCCAGGGCCGGCTCCTTGTCGAGAATCTCGAAGCCGACATTGCCGTCGCTGGGCGCGATGCCTGCGCCGGCCAGTTTCAAGCGCGCGCGGGCAACATCTTCGGACTTCACCAGCAGCGCGCCCGTGTTGGGTTCGATCTTGTAGGAGATATCGGCCATGGTCAGGGCCTCCATCACCTGGTTGGCATCCATTCCGGCAAGGCTGCCATAGAGTGGACGGTAATCCGGTTGCTGGGACCAAAGCACCACGGCGAAGCCGATGGCGACACTGGCGGCGAGGCCGACCAGCAGGCCGACCTGGCGCAGCATCGACATCTCGGAAAGGTTTTCCAGGAAGGCCAGCCCGAACAGCGGCTTCTTCGGCTGGTCGGTGTCCGTCGTGGTGGCGGGAACGTTGGTGGCTACAGCAGCTTCGGCCATTTTCTCACCTCACCTCAAACCGGCATCTGCATGATGTCTTGATAGGCCTGGACCAGCTTGTTGCGGACCTGGGTCATGGCCTGGAACGACACGCTGGCTTTCTGCGACGCGATCATCACGTCGGTCAGGTCGACACCGCTCTGGCCGATTTCGAAGGCGTTGGCCAGTTGGCCGGCCACCTGCTGGGTTTCGTGCACCTTGTTGACGGCTTGGCCGAGCATCTCGGCGAAGCTCGGGGCATTCACCTCGGGCGTGCTGGGGGTGACGGGCTTCGGCCGCGCCAGCGCATCCATCTGCATGGCGCGCATTTCCAACATCAGGCGATTGAATTCGACACCCTGGCTCATGACCCTTGCCTCCACTGACCGCAGTTTTTTGACGCTATGCGGTGGTACGCCAGGGTTTTGCAACAAGGGTGCCAATCGGCCGAAAAGCCCGAGCGGCGCGATGCGGGAGGTCGCCGTGACATGCCGGCAAGCGCGAACGGGCCCCGGCGATCATCGATCCGCTGAAGCTCGGGCGGGGCAAGGCGCTGGATCAGCTCGCATAGAGATAGGCTTCCACGTCAAAGCCGGCGTCGCGCATTTGCGCGAGCTTGTAGCGCAGGGTACGCGGGCTGATGCCCAGGCGCTCCGCCGCTTCCTTGCGACGGCCCCGCTCGGCCCGCAGGGTATCGATGATCACTTGGAATTCGTGGCGGCGCAGATCGTCGCCCAGCACACCGGTCTCGCAGCCTGGCGGAGACGCGGCCGTCGTCGGAACGGCAGCGCCGGCACGCACCGTTGGCGAAGTGGCTGGCAAGCCGATGCCGTGGTCCAGACAAAGGTCCTCTGGCTGGATGGAGCCGCCCTGCTGAAGGATTAGCGCCCGCTGGATGGCATTGTCCAATTCCCGCACGTTCCCCGGCCAGGGATGAGCCAGCAAACGGGCCCGGGCGGCTTCGGAGAAATGCGCGACGGCATGATTCATCTTCCTGGCATGCGTGGCCAGTAGCCGCTCGGCCAGCGGCAGGATATCCGCCGGGCGTTCGCGCAAGGCGCGCCATGCCAGCGGGAATACCGACAGCCGATAGTAAAGGTCTTCCCGGAACCGGCCGGCGGCGACCTCGGCCGCCAGGTCGCGGTTGGTGGTGGCAAGAACCCGGATATCCAGGGCAATGGGCTTGCGAGCGCCCACGCGCTCCACCTCTCGTTCCTGCAACACCCGCAACAGCTTGGCCTGCAGGCCCACCGGCATCTCGGAAATTTCGTCCAACAGCAGGGTCCCGCCATCGGCCAGCTCGAATTTGCCGGGCTGGGCGGCAATGGCTCCGGTGAACGCGCCTTTCTCATGGCCGAACAGGGTGGCTTCCAGCATGTTGTCCGGAATCGCCGCGCAGTTGATGGCGATGAAAGGTTTGTCGGCACGGGGAGACTGCTGGTGGATGTAGCGCGCCAGCACTTCCTTTCCGGTGCCGGACTCGCCGGAAATCAACACCGTGGAATCGCTACGGGCCACGCGAGCGGCCAGGTCCAGCAAACTCCGGCTGGCGGGATCGGCGGCGACCGGGCCCTCTTCCTCGACGAGCCGGCCCAACGCGTGTCGCTCCACCAACTTCAGCAACGTGCCGGGTTCGAACGGCTTGACCAGGTAGTCGGCCGCGCCGTGGCGGATCGCCTCTACGGCCCGCTCCACGGTGCCATGGGCCGTCATCAGCAAGACGGGTACATGGGGGTAACGCGCGCGCACCGCGGCCAGCAGGCCATGGCCATCCATGCCCGGCATGCTTACGTCGCTGACCACTAGGCCGAACCCTGATTGGGCCAGTGCATCCAGAGCCGCTTCCGCCGACCCGACCGCCTGGAAGCGGTACCCCGCCAGACTCAAGGTATCGGCCAGCGCCTCGCGCAACGCCCGATCATCTTCGACCAGCAGAACGGTGGCATCCATGATCGCTACTCCTGTAGGGGTGCAGGGGCGTCCGGCAGAAGCGGCAAGGTCAGCAGCGCGCAGGTGCCGCGACCGACCCGGGAGCGTAGCCGCAACTCGCCTTGATGCGCACGGGCCACAGCCTTCGCCACGGCGACGCCCAACCCCGTACCGCCGGTACGAGTGGTGAAGAAAGGCTCGCCCAAGCGCGCCAGAACATGCGGCTCGATACCCGGGCCATTGTCGCTTACGCATACCCGTAGCTCGGTGCCGCGTGAATAGAGGTGGACTTTCAGCCGCGCCTCGCTCCTCGTTGCCTGGATCGCGTTAGTGATCAGGTTCAGCACGGCGCCCACCAGGGTGTCGCGATTACATAGCAGCACCCCTTGACGAACATCGCACTGCCAACGGATCGCCACCCCGTCCACATGGGGTTCGGCGGCCTGACGCAGCGCTTCGAACCAGAGCCTGGGCGTCAGACGATCCGGCAGGGGCAACTCGCCCCCGGCGAAGGCCAACATGTCGCGCACTTGGTGCTCCACGTCGTGCAAACGCTCTTTCAGGCGACCGGCGAAACGCCGCTGTTGTTCCACCGGAAGGGTCCGTTCGTTGAGATGGCTGGCGTACAGCAAGGCGGCGGAAAGCGGTGTGCGAATCTGGTGGGCCAGGGACGCCATCATCCGGCCCAGCACGGACAGCCGCTCGTGACGCGCGAGCTGATCCTGGAGCCGCCGAGTTTCCGTCAGGTCGGTGAGAAGCACCAATTGCCCTGGCTCGCCGCGCAGGGAGCGGGTGGCGATGGACAGCCGACGGCCATCCTTGAGGGAAATTTCGTGGCCATCGTCCTTTCGAGGCGCGAAGCAACGGGCGATCACCTGTCGCCAAAGCACACCCACCAAGGGTTGGCCCAGCAACTGAGTGGCCACCGGGTTGGCTTCGCGCACGACGCCTTGTCCATCCAGAACGATCACACCGCCGGGCAACAGATCGAGCAGGCTCTGTAAGCGGTTGGCCAGGCGCTCCTTCTCCGCCAGTTCCCCCATGCGCTGGGCACTGACCAAGGCCAGCTCGCCTTTCAGCTCGCTGACTCGCACCTCCAGCAACTCATAAGACTCGCTGAGCTGGACGGACATCCGATTGAACAGCGCCAAGGCGCTCTCGAGCCCGTGGGAGGCTTGCTCGTCGGAGGCGGCGTGGCGCTCGGAAGACAGGGGCTTGGCGGCTTGCTTCATGACTCTCTCTCACGGCGAACGTCAGAAGACGGTCGGGGTAAAGAGACCTAGCAAGCCCTGTGCCTGTTTTTAAAGCCTTTATTTTTCAATGGGATATGCGTAGGGCGTCAAGAGACCGGCTCACTCCCCGGAAGGATCATCTTCGTCGCGACGACTCATCCCATACTTGCGCATCTTTTCCACCAGCGTGGTTCGACGGATACGCAGGCGCTCGGCCGCGCGAGCCACGACCCCATTGGCATCGTCCAACGCCTGCTGGATCAGCCCTTGCTCCAGGTTGCCCAGGTAGTCCTTGAGGTCGAGCCCTTCTGGCGGCAGCATGGCCGTCGTGGCGCTGATGGGACTGGCCAGGCTGGAGGCGATGACGGTGCGCTCCTCCAACTCTTCCCGGAGCGTCGCGGTGAGCTGTTCGTCCTCGTCCTCGATATGACGGAATTTCTTCGGCAGCTCGGCCACTCCGATCACCCCGTACGGGTGCATGATCGCCATGCGCTCGACCAGGTTGGCAAGCTCTCGCACGTTGCCGGCCCAGTCATGTTGGCACAGGGAAAAGATGGCGGCTGAGTTGAAGCGTATCGAGCCGCGCTTTTCATGCTCCATGCGAGAGATCAACTCGTTGATCAGCAGGGGAATGTCTTCGCTGCGCTCACGCAACGGCGCCATTTCGATGGGAAAGACGTTGAGGCGGTAATAGAGATCCTCGCGGAAGCTGCCTTCCTCGATCATCTTTTCCAGGTTCTTGTGGGTGGCGGCGATGATGCGCACGTCGACGTTCTGTGTCTTGTTGCTGCCGACACGCTCGAAGGTCCGCTCCTGCAAGACGCGTAGCAACTTGACCTGCATCGGCAGCGGCATGTCGCCGATCTCGTCGAGGAAGAGCGTGCCGCTGTTCGCCAGTTCGAAGCGTCCCGCGCGGCTGCTGATGGCGCCCGTGAAGGCTCCCTTTTCGTGGCCGAACAGCTCGCTTTCCAGCAGCTCCGCCGGAATCGCTCCGCAGTTGACCGGCACGAAGGGCCCTTCGCGCCGCTTGGAATGGTAATGCAGGTTGCGCGCGACCACTTCCTTGCCGGTGCCGGATTCACCCAGGATCAATACGCTGGCATCGGTATCCGCCACCTGCTGCATCATCTGCCGGACCTGCTGAATCGCCCGACTGGTGCCCACCAAGCTGCGGAACAGGTTGGGTTCCCGCTGACGCCCCCGCTCCCGGGCTTGGTCGTACATTTCCCGGTAAACCTGGGCCCGGTGCAGGAGGTCCAGCAACTTGCTGTAGCTGGGTGGCATGAGCAGATTGCCCAGGACGCGACGGCGTACGTCTTCCGGCCAGTCGGAGGCGGCCGGCTCGCCGATCAACAACAGGGGCAGGTATTCATCCCAGGCGGCGAGTTGCTTGAGCACTTCCGCCTGGCCGCCCTTGAGGGTTACGTCTCCCAGAAGGACGGCAAGCACTTCTCGACTGGAGCTCAACGAAGCGGCGCGGGCCTGCCAGTCGCCACTGGAGCAGGCTACATGCTCTTCACCGAGGAAATTCAGGATGATGGTCAGCTCGCGCCGGCGCTCGCTGTCGTCGTCAATCAGAAGGAGTTTAGTTTCACGCCACATCGTAACTCAGACTCGCAGCCGGTCGCCCTTGGGCCATTACGCTCATCGGGGTCGACGAACGCCAGTATTAGGCCACCAGTAAAGTCAAAAGTTTGCGATTAGTCAATTTTATGACGGCTTTTCTGGCCGTGACGGAAGCGCGCAGCCTGCCGGGGCGGCTCGCCCGTCAGCCGTAAAGTTGATAGACCTTCGCGCCCTGGCTGGCTTTCTGTAGCGCGATCAGCTCATGGGCGATCTCTTCGCGAGCCTGCATGCACGCCTCGGTGAGCTGACGGTAGACGTCCATCAGCATCTCCAGCTGGGTACGCAAGGCTTCTTCCTGCCCGATACTATCCACCAGAGCATCTTCGATCTGTTGCCGACAGACCTGATCGAGATCACCGATTCGCTCCCAATCCGAGCTATTCAGCGCTTCGGTCAAGGCCAAACGTGTATTCTCGATGCGTTGTACGGAAGTTTCCATCTATGCGCTCCCAAGCTTCACGAAGCGATGCCATCCCAACCGGTCTTGATTTCACGAAGCAGACCCGACACTTCCTCGAGCATTGCGGGGTCGTTCACTCGGTTGGCCTCGAGCAACCGGGAAATCATGTAAGCGTACAGGGCATCGAGGTTGGCGGCGAGTTCTCCACCCTTGGCGATATCCAGGGCTTCGCGCAACCCACCGATGATGCTGATGGATTTACCGATCAGTTCACCCTTGAGGGCATTTTGTCCGCGTTGAAGCGCGCCTTGCGCCTGAGCCAGACGCTCCAAGCCACCTTGCATGAGCATCTGAATCAGCCGGTGCGGGCTGGCGTCGGCGACTTGTGCCTGCACTCCGACTTGCTGGTATTGCTTGATAGCCATCATCGCGCTCATGTCCTGCCCCTTTGCTTGGCGGTTGCAATTTCGATATTCCAGATATCGGCTAACGGCCTCGGAGCTTTAAGAGTTTTTCAGCGATTTTGGGAAAGGTGACAGCCGGCAAAACAAGAACGCGAGGCGGCATAAGCCGCCTCGCGTTCTACCTACTAGCCGCTGCCATTAGTTCCTGGCGACCCCGGGCAATGCGGCAAGCGAGGAGGCGAGACTCGAGGCGGTCGTACTCAGCTTCGAGATCAAGGAATCCATGGTGTTGTACTGCTTGTACAAACGCTCGCTCAGTGCCGCCATCCGCGTATTCAGATCCTTCATGTCGGAATCCGCGTCCTTGAGGTTCTTTTGCAACACGGTGGTGCGCTGATCGATCACGCCATTGCTGGAGGTGAACGGGGTCAATCGATTCGTCAGACGACTCGCCAGACCATTGTCGCCTGTGAAATAGCTGGCCACCCCCGCGAAATCATTGCTGATGGCTGTGTTCAGTTTATCGCTGTCCAAGGCGAGTTTACCGTCAGCCTTGGTCGTTATGCCCAACTGGGCCAGCGCGGTAAATGTTCCGTTGGTCTGAGAAGTGACCAACTCGTTATGCACCGTGCTAACTAGGTTACGCACCGTGGCATCACCCACCAGGGCGCCCACGACCGGGGCGCTATTACCCACCGTGGTTACCTTGGTCTGGGTGTTGACCACATCGATCATCGCGTTGTAGGCGTCGACGAACTTTTGCACATTGCCCTTCACCGTGTCGGTGTCTTGGGCAACTGTCAGGCTCAGCGGCGTATCGGTAGCCGTGGTGGCCTTCAAATTGAGAGTCACGCCTTCCAAAGCATCGGTAATGGTGTTGCTATCGCTCACCACTGCCAACCCATCGATGGTCAGCTTGGCGCTGTGAGCGGTTGCAAGAGTCTTACCCCCTTTGGCCACCGCCGCGTCATAGCTGGCCTTGGCTGCGTTGTACTCGTCGGTGGAGGCATAATCCTCAGCCTTGGGTGCCGTCGGAGTGGTGCCATTGAATGTCAGGGTTTCCAACGAAGTCCCGCTGCCCGAGCTGCTGGAGCTGGTGCCTGTCACGGTCAGGTCTTTGCCGTCCCCCATCTTATTACTGCTCAGCACCAGCCGTGAGCCCTGGCTATCCGTAACGATAGTGGCGCTGATGCCTTGCGAGCCGCCTTGCTTGTTGATGGTGTCCCGAATACCCGCCAGGGTGTTGTTCGTACCATCCACCACCACGCTAAGGGCTTCGGTGCCCCCCACGTCGATTTTTAAGGTGCCCTCGTTGAACTTCGTCGCACTGGACGCGACGGCACTCAGGGCGATCTTGCTGTTCGAGGCGAGCTGGGAGACCTGAATCTTGTAAGTACCCGCTACCGCGCTCTGGGAGGCTGTCGCCGTCAGGGAGTTGGTATTGGAGGAAGTGGCCGTCCGCGCCAGGAAGGAACTCGGACTATTCAACGCCGAAAGGGCTGTCTGAAACGTACTGATGGCGTTCTTGAGTGAACCCAAGGCCGTCAGCTTAGTCGTGGCCTGCGACTGGACCTTGGTGATCTGGTTATATTTCGGCGCTTTTTCAGCCGCCACGGAGGTCGACACGATACTGTCGATATTGAGGCCAGAACCTCCCAATCCGGTAATACCTGCCATGATTCACCTCCGTCAGGAATATGTCTTCTTCAGCTTTCGCCTTTCATAAAAGCATAGCTATCAATAAGTGTGCCATCACGCCTTGGTTTCAAACATCAGGCTTCGGACATCGTCGAGGCGCTCAGCGAGACGTAACACTTCTTCCGATGGAATCTGCCGTATGAGCTGGCCCGAGTCCGCATCCATCACCTTGACCACGATATCGCCACTCGAATCGTCCACATTGAACGAGAGATAGCGATTGACGTTCTGTACGAAAGACTGGATGTCCGCGACAGCATTCTTGACATCCTTGGGCGACGTATCGGCTCGCTTGGCCTGCCCATCCTTCATTGAACCGCCATCGAGTTGATCACCGCCAGGAGACAAACCGGGCGAAACGGCTGGCGTCGTGGGCGAGGCCTTGAACGCAGGAAAACCGGTAATGTTCGCGACGTCCATTTTTTAACCCTCACAAAGGCCAAAGAGGGGGAAGAGTCTCCCCTTCCCCCTTTTTAGTTGGCCGCGAGCCTTATCTCAGGAGGCTCAGGACCGATTGCGGCAATTGGTTGGCCTGGGCCAGGATCGCCGTGCCTGCTTGTTGCAGCACTTGGTTTTTCGACAGGGTAGCGGTTTCTGCGGCGAAGTCGGTGTCTTTGATCCGGCTACGAGCGGCGTCCGCGTTCTGGGCGATGTTGGTCAGGTTGTCGATGGTGTTGGTGAAACGGTTCTGCACAGCACCAAGGTCCGCCCGTTGCGCGTCGATCCCCGCCAAGGCCTGGTCGATCACCGCGACAGCAGCCTGAGCACCAGCGGCAGTGGAGATATCCACCTTGTCGACGGTGTTCTTGGTAGCTGCGGTGTTGCCGAACAGCTCGGTGGCACCCGTGACCGAATAGGAGGACGAGGAGTTCAGTTGCACCGTACCGACGATGGTATTGGTACCCGAGGAGAGAGCGGTCGCGCTGCCCATGGCCTTGCCATCCGCACCTTGCACCGCCACCGAGACGCTGGAGGAACCAGTGCCGCCGATCTGTACGTTCTCACCCGAGCTGGAGGTCACGGTCAGCACGCCTTTGCTGTCCAAGTTGGCGGTCAGGCCAAGTTTGGCTGCGTTGGAGTTCAACTGATCCGCCAAGTCCGCGGTCGAGGAGATACCGGACAAGGTGATCGCACTGCGGTTACCCACTTGGACGGTCAAATCGATCGGAGTACCCGATGCCGAGCCGGAAACCGATGCGGTGAACACGGTACGGGCCGAAGCACTCAGGCCTTGCACAGCGCCATCAAGCAGCTTGGCTGCGTCCTTGGCGCTGGTGGCGCTGCTCAGGTCGACGGATTGAGTCTTGCCGCCACCCGTCACGCTCACGCCGCTGGCACCGCTGAACAGCGCACCGGAAGCCGTGGTCACGTTACCCGCCACGGAGCCGGAAGCCGAACCGCTGGCCGAACCCAACTGGTAGGAACCAATCGAGGTGGAGGAAGCGTCCTTCAGGCTGATGTCGATGGTTTCGTAAGCGTTGGAGCCGACCTGGAAGCTGGAAGTACCGAACGAACCGTCGAGCAGTTTACGACCACCGAAGGTGGTGGTGTCAGCGATACGGGTCAATTCGGCCTGTTGCGCGGACACTTCTTTCTGCAGAGCGGCACGGTCGGTGTCGCTGTTGGTACCGTTGGCGGCCTGGAGAGACAGGTCCCGGATACGCTGCAGGATGTTGGTGGACTGCTGCAGCGCGCCTTCAGCGGTCTGAGCCAGAGAGATACCATCGTTGGCGTTGCGCGAAGCAACGTTCAGGCCGCTGATCTGGTTGGACAGACGGTTGGAGATCTGCAGACCGGCCGCGTCGTCCTTGGCACTGTTGATGCGGCTACCCGTGGACAGACGCTGCAACGAAGTGGCCAGAGAGTTGGACGAGGTATTCAGGTTGCGCTGGGTGCTCAGCGAAGAGATGTTCGTGTTGACTGTCAAGGCCATGATGGATGTCCTCCGAAGGACCTAGCTGGTTGCCTGAGCTTGCGACCCCGAGCCTGTTGCTCAGGCGTACCTGGAGTTCGCATTCGTAGTCTTTATCGGCGCTCTCCGAAGGAGCTTTAGGCCACTTCGAAGATTTTTTTCATCACCCCGCCTTGACAAGCGGAGCGGCGAAAACCGTCCTCAATACTATCGACCCGAAACGCTCCAACTTTAGTTCAAGAGGAACGTATCGCGATGCTTCGCGGATCAATCGGGCAGCCAGGCATGTGTCCAGCGCCGCAGGTTATCCCCGGCGAGCATCCAGTCCCGATGCACCGCCTCGCGTAGCGCCAGGCCCTGGCGGGCCGACGCCTCGGGGTCGGCCAGATGGGCCTGGATCGTATCCATCCAGTCCTTGAAGCGATTCTTCACCCGGGTCACGGGAAGATCGCCCCGGAAGCAGCGCACATCGCTGCACACCACCGGATAACCGCAGGCGCCATATTCCAGCAGGCGCAGGTTGCTCTTGCATTCGTTGAACAGGTTCTGCTCCAGCGGAGCCAGCGCCAGGTCCAGGTCCAGGCTGGCGAGCTTGGCCGGATACGCCTCGATGGACACGCCCTCGTGGTACTCCTTCACATAAGGACGCAGCTTGGACGGACACATGCCGAAGAAGACCCAGTCGACCCGGTCAGCCAGCTCCCTCACCACGTCGAAGATCAACTCCAAGTCGCCGGTATGGCTCGCCCCGCCGCCCCAGCCCACCCGTGGTTTCGGCCCCACTCCACGGCGGCTTTGCAGATGCCCCCACCAGTGCACCGGCAAGGTGTTGTGGGCGACCCGGATCGTCCCGTGCAGATCGGAGAAGCTCTCCGCCAGCGCCTCGGTGGACACCACCAGGCGATCACAGAGGGACGTGGCCCGACGCAGCGACTTGACGATGTCCTTGGGCATGGTCGCCCGGTGCGCGCTCTTGAGCGGCAGATTGGGCAGGTAGTCATCCAGCTCGAACACTTTGAAGGCCCGGGAGAAGGTTCCGGCCTCGGCGATGCCCTTGATGTTCTCGTCACCGATCTGCCGTTGCAGCAGTAACACGTCGGGCTGGAAGCGCTCCAGTTCGACGACGGTGTAATAGCGGTCACTGATCCGCCCCTGGACCATGCCTTCGGCCCGCAGGGCCTCCAGCGGTTGGATGACCCGGTAGTGGCCGCAACCGAAATGGTCGGCCGGATAGGCCAACACCCGGGGCAGCCCGACGATGGGCAACGGGTCCCAGCTACGGTCCCGCTGGTGGTCGAAGTCGAAACCACTCCCCAGCAGCGACAAGTTGCGATTATAGGCCGGGTCGTTGGCCAGTTGCGGCAGCCAGCGCCGGTACATCAGAGCGTTCTCACGCTCCACCTGTTCGCGCTTCTCGTCCGGCCAGTCGGCCGGCGCGTCCACCCGCAGCCCACCGTCGGTGACCACCACGCAATAGGGCGTCCAGACCGTGAGGAAGCCGGCCTCCCGGGCCCGCAGGCACAGATCGGCGTCCCGACGCTCCGCCGTCAGCTCGTCGTCGAGGCCACCGAGCTGGTCGAATAGGGCGCGGCGGATCGACAGGCAGTCGGCGCTCACCGCGCTGTAGTCCTGGTCGACCTCCAGGCGCTGCATGTACCCGGCGCTCTCCAGCGGCTCGCCGACGAAGGGCCGGCCCACCGGGCCGTTGAGACCGAGGATCAGGCCCGCCTGCTGCGCGCGCCCATCGGAGGTCAGCACCTTGCCGCCGACGATGCCCACCTCCGGCCGTTGCCCATGATTGATCAGTTGCCGCAGCCAGTGGCCATGGAGAACGATGTTGTCGCTCGCCAGCAGGACCAGGTAGTCGCCCCGCGTCTCCCGGGCGCCCCGGTTCACGGCGGCGGAAAAGGATGCCGCCTCGCTCGCCTCGATCACCCTCACCTGCTCGCTGCCCAGCCCGGCGATGCCGGCGAGCCATTCGTCCCGCTGGACGTCGCGAGCGGCGGCGGCTTCGCCGGGGCGGATCAGCAACAGTTCGAAGCGCGGGTATTCCGTCTTCTCCAACACGCTTTCGACGCATTGCCGCAGCACGGCCAGCGGCGCGTCGGCCACCATCAGGATGGTGACTGGCGGGGTTTCCTCGTGGCGATAATCGATGCGGTAGCGACCGGGCCGCTCACTGAACACTTCGGCCTGGTAGCCGCGCGCGTCCAAGTGGCGCTGGATGGCGCGGCGCTCCGCCGGGCTGTCCAGCAGGCGCGGCGCCTCGGTGTCGAGTAGCACCTCGTCCACGTGCCCGAGCCCCGCCAACCCGCCCTGCTCCACCAGGCGCAGGATCAGGTCCAGTTCGGCGGCGTCGGCGAAGGCCGGATCGAAGCCACCTAGAGCCAGCAACAACTCGCGCCGAAACAACCAATGGCGGGCATGGGCGGCCGGGAAGCTCAGCAGCAGGTCAAGGTTGAAGCCCGGCCGAAACGCCGCGCCGAGGAAGCCCTCGCCGCCCCGGTGGAACTCGTCGGCGAAGGCTGCCCGGCACTCCGGCGCCTGGGTCAATTCCACCGCCAGCAGTTGCAGGCCGCTGGGGGTGAACAGGTCACCGGGGCGGACGAGCATCAGCCAATCGTCTTCGCTGGCCGCCGCCGCGGCGTTGGCCGCGGGCAGCGGATCGGCGCCGTCCCATGGGCTCACGCGGACCGTCAGCGACGCACCGGGCCTTTCCAGGGCGGCCGCCTCCAGGCCGGGACCGGCTAGCAGGTGCACGGTGACGTCGCGGTAGTGCCCCCGCGCCAGGCTGTCCAAGGTCTCCGCCACGGCTGCGGCCTCCTCGACCCGGGCCGGGAGCAGAATGCCGATGCGCGGCGTTTCGCCAGGGCGCAGCAGATGGCGCTCGATCAACCGTTGCTGATCGGCGGAAGGCTCGCGGGAAACCAGCCAGCGCTTGAGGTTGCGCTGGAAACGCAGCCGCTTGCCGTAGCGGGCATATTCGGCGGCGGCGGCCTGGGTGGTCTCGATGAAGTGATCCAGCTGCGGCCAGAACGCCTGGGCCTCGCGCTCCATTTTCTCCCGCAGCAACGGCAAGGTATCCCGGGCCCGCTGGATTTCCTCGGGGTCGAGCCCCCAGGCCAGGCCGTACATACCGGTCTCGTCGGGCGCGACGAGATGGGGCGCGGCGGCATTCGGCACGATCACCCCGAGGCAGCCGCACAGCGCCGCCTCCAGGGCTAGGCCGGAAGACTCGCCGCAATAGAAGTACTCGCACTGCTGGAACAGCGCCGCCAGGTTTTCCCAGGAATCCGGCCATTGCGGCGTGATCTGCACCGCGTCGGGCGGCAACAACGTCGGGTCTATCTCGGCCTGGCCACGGCGGCCCAGGTAGTAGCAGACCTTGCCCGGCACCCGGGTGGCGGGGTCCTTCGGCGGCTGGAAGACCCGCAGGTCCACCGCCGGCAGGAACAGCACGTCGTCGGCGGCCATTCCCGGTTGCACGAGGCCCTTGGTGTAGGCGAACAGCAAGTCGTCCGGCCCGTAGACGCCGCTGCCCTGGATGAAGCCCGGCTTGTTCAGCAGGTAGCGCACCACCACGTTGGCATCCAGTGGGTTGCCATCGACGATCTCCGGGTAGATCACGATGGGCTCGACGCCCGCGGTCTTGTGCAATTCCACCACCAGGTCGGTGAGACGCGGGGTCATCAGGTCCGGGCTCATCACTTGGGCATAGATATAGGCCTCGTGACCAGCGCGGATCAGCGCGTCGCAAAGCATGTGCAGCACACGAATGCCGGCGGAGTTGCGCCGGTAGTCGGCGGCGATGATGTAGTACGGGTGGGGGCGTCTGGCGAACAACGCACGGTGGGAAGTGGACGGGGTGACCGGGACGGAATGATCCATGGGGCGCTCGCTAGTCGAAAGATTGACGCTCGGATCACTATAGCAACGCCCATGCCTGGCAGGCCCCTGTCGGCCAGCTCTCTACGCCTCCCGACCCGCCCCTTCCCGCCACCAACGGGCCGTGGCCAGGATCGCCTCGTCCAGTCCGGTCCAGACATCGAGGCCAAGGCCGCGCGCCTTATCGATGGCCGGGATGTAGCGCGCGCGCGGCCCCGTCTCGCCCGCGTCGGGGATCAGCACCGGCAGGTCCGGCGCCAGCCGCGCGGCGACCCGGCGCGCCAGCTCGGCGACGCTCAGGGCCACGTCGGAACCCACGTTATAAGCCTCGCCCGGCGCTCCGCGCAGCAGCAGGGTGAGCAACCAGCCGGCCAGGTCGGCGCCATAGAGGTAGCTGCGCAGCGCCTCGCCCCGGGAAGAAAGCCGGATGGGCTCTCCGCGCAACGCGTCGCGAATGAAATTGCCGATGGCGAAATGGCCATCCATGGGCAGCCCCGGGCCGGCGAAGGCGAAACAGCGGGCCTGGACCACGGCGAATCCGTGGCGGCGGGCATACAGCGCGCCAAGGGTCTCCGCCGCTCGCTTGGCCTCGCCGTAGGCGCTGTCGGCGGACTCGCTGGGGCAGGCGAAGCCCTGGTGCTCGGCGATTCGCGCCACGTCGTCCGGCTGACGCCCGTACTGGGCACCGGAGCCCACCAGCAGCACCCGGCGCGCGCCGCCGGCCGCCGCGGCGTCCAGCAGATGTCGGGTGCCGAGCAGGATGCTGTCGTAGATGGTCAGCAGGTCGCGGTGGGCGGCCGCCGAGGTGTCGGTGCCGGCGTGCAGCAACAGGTCGAAGGCGCGCCCGCCCAGGTCCACGTCGCGCAAATCGCCGGCGCACCAGTCCAGCCAGTCGGCGCCCCGGTAGTACGGCTCGCTCGCCAGAAAACGCTCGGGATCGCGGGATACCACGGCGACCCGCAGGTCGCAGCCGGCGCGCCGCAGGCCGTCCAGGACCGCCAGCAGCCAGCGGCCGAAGAAGCCGGTGCCGCCGGTGAGCAGCAGCCGCTGGCCGTCCAGCCGGCGCAGGTCCGGCAGGCGTCGCAGCAGCGCCTCGACGTCGGCGGCGATGCACGGGCTGGCGAGGGACAGCGCCGGCATCAGAGGCCGCGGCGCTTGATCAGGTCGCGCATCCCCGCGTTGATGAACGGGCCCTCCACGTGCTCCACGCCCAGCGCGCCATCCTTCGGCAAGGGCTGGGAGAGGGTCAGGCCGTTGAGCACCTCGCGGCAGGAAAGCTGGCCCTTCTGCAAGGGAATGGCCAGATAGAAGTCCTCGTTGAACGTGGCGTGATCCACCACGTAGCCCGCCTCCAGGTCGCGCCGGGCATAGACGCCACGCACCAGCTTGTCCAGGTATTCCACTTCCCGGGTGGGCAGCACCCGTCGCTGGGAGCCGGCGCCGCCGCACATTTCCCGCGCCTTGTGGTAGGCGCGGAACCACTCGTCCACCTGATGCGGCAGCGAGCAATAGGGCGAGACCGGGATGCCGTCGGCGTCGATGTCGATGTGGCGCTCCCAGGTTCGCGCGCCCTTGCCGTAGGAGATCAGCATGGAGCTGGTCCAATCGTGGTACTCGTGGGTGGAGAAGCCGATCACGTGACCGGGGTAGCGGTTGCGCAGGAAATCGATCTGGTTCAGCTCCAGCTCATGGTCTTCCGAGGGGTACAGCGACACGCAGTGGTTGATGGCCAGGGGGATGTCGCGGTTCTCGAAGAACAGCACCAGGTCGTCGAGGTTCTTCTGGCTGGCGCCGCCCGAGGAGGCGATCACCGGCCGGCGTGTGTGAGCGATACGCTCGATGAGTGGCCAGTCGTTGATGTCCGAGCTGGCCATCTTGATGATCGGAAAGCTGAATTTCTCGCACAGCTCCACGGACTGCTCGTCGAACGGCGTGGCCATGGGAATACAGCCGGACTTGGCGATGGCCTCCACCAGCACGCCGAAATCCTCTTCGCTGAGCTTGGTATCCAGGGTCTTCTTCACGTAGCGGATGTCGGCGCGGTCCTGGAAGTCCTTATGGACGAAGCGCTCCACGTCGCGGAACTGCAGCTTGATCGCCGCCTTGACGTTGTTGAAGCGCACCGGGTGGGCGAACTGCTGGACGATCCGCAGCCCCCGTTCGAGCCGGCCCCAGTGGTTGTTGGCCAGTTCCAGGACGAACAGGTCTTCGAAGATTTCGTTTGGATTGCGCATGGAGTCTTCCTGTCTTTGATTCGTCACCGGCACGCGGCGAAGGGCCCGGACATCGACGAGGCGGCGTCACTGGTAGGCATAGAACACCGCGTCGAAGGAATTCGATTCGTGGAGCTTGAGGGATAGCTTATAGCCGAGGCCCAGGCCGTGGACGAACGCCGGGATACGCCACAGATCGTCCCAGCGGTGGTAGCCGGCGATGGCCAGGAACGGTCGCTGGGCGGCGATCAGCCGGCGCGCGCCCTCCAGGGTCGGCAGTTCGTTGCCCTCGATATCCAGCTTGAGGACATCCACCCGTTCATGGATGAGCAGGTCGTCCAGGCGCGCCACCTGGATCACTGTGTCGCCCTCGGGGTCGAGACCGCTGCCCTCCCCCACGCCGGCGTTGAAGCGCAGGAATCCGTTGATGTCCGATAGTCCCAGGGGCAGGCACGTCGCCGGCAACGGTTGCCGCGCCAGCCCGGCGACCAGCCGCGCGTAGTTCTCCGGGTCGGGCTCGAAGGCGATGACGCGGCCCAAGTCCAGCCGCTCGGCGGCCTGCCGCACGCTGTCGCCGTCATAGGCTCCGCCGTCGAGGTAGACGCAACCGGAGGGTATGTGGGGGCGCAGGGAGGCCGGGAAATATTGCGGCTCCCGACTCGGCACCAAGGGGCGTTGCAGGTCCAGGGCGCGGCGGAAATCCAGTATCGAGGCGAAAGTGGCGCGGCTCTCGTCGTCGGCCAGCAGGCCGTGGGCCGCCTCGATGGCCTCCCGCGCGTTCCCGTAGCCTTCCAGGGGCGCCAGCCAGAAACACCAACCCATGGCCTCGGCGACCCAGGCGAAGTACTCCTGGGGCACCCGTACCTCGTCGAACCCGGCGTCCAGGCCGGCGCGCCGCAGGGCGGTCAGCTCGGCATCCGCGTCCCGGTTGTAGACGCCGATCCACAGGGGAAAGCGCTTGACCGACGCCGGCGCCTCGGCCAAGGCCGTCACCGGCACGCCATCCACTTGGGAGGCCGCCGGCGCGGTGCTGACCACGAAGTGTCGCACCGCGATACCCTGCCCTTCGCAGGCGCGGCGCAACGCCCGGGCGAAGTGACCGGCGCCATAGATCACCACGCCGTCGCGGCGGGCGCGTTCCAGGGCCTCGCGCAAGCGCGCGGCGCGGTCATCGGGTTCGGGGCGAAAGACCATGGGGCCTCCTGTCAGCGGCGAGCGCGGATGGCGGCCGCCTCGGCGCGCACCGCGGCGACCTGCCCGGGGTCGAGAAACGGGAACATGTCGTCCAGTTCGGGCGTCTGGAACGTGCCATCCTCGCCGATGCGGGATTTGATCCGGGGCTCGAAGGGCTGCGCCGGGTCCACCTCGATCTGTACCAGTCGCGGCCCATCGTCGGCCAGGGCCTGGTCCAGGCGCGCCAAATCGGCCTGGCTCGCCACCGACAGCGCCGGCAACCCGTAAGCTTCGGCCAGCCGGACAAAATCGGGACAATCCACGCCGGAGGCCGGGTCGGCGCCCACCACCCGACCGAAGAAGTTCTCGTGGGTCTGCTTGATCGACAGGTAGCCTTCGTTGGCCAACACCAGCACCAGCACGTTCAGGCCCAGGGTGCGCAGGGTCTGCAATTCCTGCACGTTCATCTGCAGGCTGCCGTCGCCGGCGAAGCACACCACCCGCCGTCCCGGCGCCGCCCGCGCCGCGCCGAGGGCGGCGGGCAAGTCGTAGCCCATGGAGGCGGAGCCGGAATTGCTGAACAGCCGCTGGCCGGCCCGCAACCGGCCCACCTGGAACGGCAGGATGCAGGCCGAGGCATTGCCGCAGACCACGATGTCGTCGTCCCGCAGGGCTTCGAACACCCGGTGGACGATGGCGTAGGGGTTGAGGCGGGGCGCCAGACCGTGATGGGGCTGGAGCACCGGGAAGCGTTCGTGCAGGCCGTGGGCCCAGGCGCTCCAGGCGGAGAAATCCCCGGGCCGCGTACCCTCCAGTGCCCGGTCCAAGGCGACGAGGAACGCGCCGGCGTCGGCCCGCACCGGCAGGTCGGCGCGCACCAGGGGCTTGTCCAGCTCGCGGGGGTCGATGTCCACTTGGACGAGGAACGCCCGGCTGGCGAACGTGCCCCAGTTGTAGCTGACTTGGCGGACGTTCAGCCGCGAGCCGATGACGATTACCAGGTCGGCGTTCTGCAAGGCGAAGTTGCCGGCGCGGGTGCCGATGGTGCCCGGCCGCCCGGCGAACAGCGGATGGTCGCTGGCGATCAGGTCGTGGGTCCAGGCGGTGGCCACCGGGATGCCGAAGCGCTCGGCGAAGGCCAGCAGCGCCTGACCGGCGCCGCTCAGGCGCACGCCGGTCCCGGCCAGGATCAGCGGTCGGTCGGCTTGGCGCAGGCGCTCCGCCACCTGGGCGCAGGCCACGTCGAGCGGGGCCGGCGGCAACGGATCGGCGGCCGCCAGCGCTCGGAAGGACACGGCCACCGGAGCGGATTGCACGTCCAGCGGGATATCCAGCCAGACCGGGCCGGGGCGGCCCTCGGTGGCCAGGGCGAACAGCCGGGGCAGCGCCTCGGCCAAGTGTTCGGGACTGCCGATGGCTTCGGCCGCCTTGCACACCGGCGCCGCCATGGCGACGATCGGCGCTTCCTGGTCGCCCAATTGCCGCAGGCCCGGCACCGGCGTGTGGTCCAGGCTGGTCGCGCGCTTGACCTGTCCGGACAACACGAGCATCGGAATGGAGTCGGTGAAGGCGCCGAACACGCCGTTGAGGGCATTGATTCCGCCCGGGCCGGTGGTGACGTTGACCACCGCCGGCTTGCCGCTGACCCGCGCATACCCTTCGGCGGCCATGGCGCAGGCCTGCTCGTGGTGCATGAACGTGCAGGTCAGCCCCGGGTGGCTGGCCAGCGCTTGGTTGAGGAACATGGCGCCGCCGCCGGTCACGGCGAAGACCTGTTCGATCCCTTGCGCCACCAGCCAGTCGGCTATCTGTTCGGCTGTCGTTTTCATGGTGTCCTGTTGTCTCGTCGGAGGGATCGCGAAGGTCGACCCGATGGGAGGATCACTCGATCCGGTGTATCGATCGACTCGTGGCGGGCCCGAGGGCCCTGCATTGATCTTCGATCTGGCGGTGCTCCACCGCCGCGCAGATCAGCAGCGGCGCGTGGGGATGGGCCGCCAGCCCGGCGGCGGGCGTCAGGATCGGATAGCCGGCCAGGCGCCGCCCCTGCTTGTTCGGGTCGTTGTCGAGGAAGGCCAGCACGCCGAGCCCCTCGAACGCGCCAAGCCCGAGCAGGCGCTGGGCCATGGAGCCGGCGCCCCATACCAGCACGCCTCGGGCGGCGGGCAGCGGCGGCTCGATGCGCACCCGGGCGCGCCGCTCGCTGTCGCGCAGGTAAGCCTCCAGGGCCGCCACCGCCTCCGGCTCGGCCCGTGCCGAATCGCCCTCGGCGGCGGCGATCACCGCCAGCGCCGGGTAGCCCCCGCCATCGTCCAGCGGCAGGCTGAAGCGCTCCAGGGCCACTGGCGCCAGCCCCAGGCGGCGCACCAGTCGCTGCAAGGCCAGGGGGCCGAAGTGGTTGATGTGCTCGCTGTCCACGTAATAGAAGGGCGTGCGCGGGTATTCGCCGTAGCGGCCGGCATCGGGCACTTCCACGTACAGCCGGCCGCCGGGGGCCAGTCGCTCGCGCAACGCGGCCAGCCGCTCCAGGTCGCGCAGGTGCTCGGCCACGTGGCTGAGGACGATCAGTTCGAAGCGCTCCTCGCCGAACAGCCGCTCCACCGCCTCGAGGGTACCGGTGCGGATGCGCAGTCCGGCCCGCGCGCCCAGGGCAGCGCACTCGGGATCGGGGTCGAGGCCCTGGCCGCCGGTGAAGCCCCGCCGCGCCAGGGCGGCCAGCAGTCCGCCCTGGCCGCAGCCGAGGTCGAGCCAGGGCGCGTCGGGCCTGGACAGCCAGGGCGCGAGGCGCGCCGCGGCGTCCGCCAGGCGACGGTTGTCGCTGTCACCCGCGCCCGACCCGCTGGCGCTGCCGGCCGCGTACTTGGCGCAGGTGGCGTAGTAGCGATCGTAATCGGCCTGGAGGGCGGATGTGTCGGCATAGGCGAAGTCGCAGTCGTCGCACGCCACCAGGTCGTAGTGCTCGGGCAGCGGCGAGCCGCTGGGTTGCACCAGGCGCATGACACGCAGCGACCGGGACCGGGCCTGGTCGCACAGCGGACAGGGGCGATGGCGCGGGCCGCCGCTCACCGAGGCGCCCTCAGGAAGGCTTTCAGGCACTCCGCCACGTAATCGAGGTGGCTGTCCTCCAGGCCCGGCCAGACCCCCAGCCAGAACGTGTCGTGGAGGATGCGGTCGGTGCGCGCCAGATCGTCCGCCACCCGGTAGCGCCGGCCCTGCATGTAGGGCTGGCGGATCAGGTTGCCGGCGAACAGCAGGCGCGTCCCCACCTTGTGGGCATCCAGGTGCTTGAGCAGGTCGACCCGGGCGAACCCGCAGCCCGGTTGCAGGGTGAGGGGGAAGCCGAACCAGGACGGGTCGCTGCCAGGGGTCGCCCGGGGCAGCAGCAACTGTTCCTGGCAGTCGGCCAGGCGCTCGTGGAGGCTGGCGAAATTGCGCTTGCGCCTCTCGATGAAGCCCTCGAGCCGGTCCAGTTGGGCGAGGCCGCAGGCGGCCTGCATGTCGGTGATCTTGAGGTTGTAGCCGAGATGAGAGTAGGTGTACTTGTGGTCGTATCCGAACGGCAGCTCCCCCAGTTGCCAGCCGAAGCGCTTGCCGCAGGTGTTGTCCATTCCGGGCGCGCAGTAGCAGTCGCGGCCCCAGTCGCGGAACGATTCGAGGATGCGCTTGAGCTTCGGGCTGTCGGTGAAGACCGCGCCGCCCTCCCCCATGGTCACGTGGTGCGCCGGGTAGAAGCTCAGGGTGCCGATGTCGCCGAAGGTGCCCACCAGGCGGCCTTGGTAGGTGGAACCCAGCGCATCGCAGCAGTCCTCGATCAACCACAGGCCGTACTGGTCGCAGAGCGACCGGATCACCCCCAGGTCGAACGGGTTGCCCAAGGTGTGGGCGAGCATGATGGCTTTGGTCTTCGGCGTGATCGCCGCTTCCACCTTGGCCGGGTCGATGTTGTAGGTGCCCAGCTCGACGTCGACGAACACCGGCACCGCGCCGAATTGCAGGATCGGGTTCACCGTGGTGGGGAAGCCCGCCGCCACGGCGATCACTTCGTCCCCCGGGCGGATCGCCCGCTCGCCCAGGCGCTCGGAAGTGAGCGCGGAGAACGCCAGCAGGTTGGCCGAGGACCCGGAATTGGTGGTGAGCACGTTGCGCACCCCCAGGTAGCGCGCCAAGCGCTTCTCGAAGGCTTCGTTGAAGCGGCCGGTGGTCAGCCAGCCGTCCAGCGCCGCCTCGGTCATCGCCTGCAACTCGCCGGCGCCGAGCACCTTGCCCGACGGCGGCACGCTAGCGACGCCTGGCTGGAACGGTCGCTCGGCATACTGCAGCGCCGCGTACTCGGCGACCAGTTCGCCGATTTGTCGACGCAATGCCTCTGCTTTCGAATCGGTCATCGGACCTCACCTTGGTAATCGTCGATCTGTCGCCGGCTGAACGCCCGCATGTCCTGCCCGTCCAGCCAGGCGCGGTGCCACTGGCAGGTCCGCCGCAACGCCTCGTCCAGGCCCCAGCGCGGCTGCCAGCCGAGGTGCGCCCGGGCCAGGCTGGAGTCGAGGGTCAGGCGGGTCGCCTCGTGCAGCTCGCCGGGGTTTTCCACGCGCCAGCGGGCGGCCTCCGGCCAATGGGACGCCAGGCCCTCCACCACCTCGCCGACACTGCGCACGCCGCCGGCGTCGGGGCCGAAGTTCCAGGCGCGGGCATGCTCCGCCGGCGCCTCGCAGAGCGCCTCGGCCAGGCACAGGTAGCCAGCCAGGGGGTCCAGCACGTGTTGCCAGGGACGGGTCGCGCCGGGGTGGCGCAGCACCACGTCGCGGTTCTCGCTCCAGGCCCGCAACGCATCCGGCACCAGCCGGTCGGCGGACCAGTCGCCGCCGCCGATGACGTTGCCGGCCCGGGCCGTGGCCAGGCCGACACCCCGGGCGGCGAGGAAGGAGGCCCGGTAGGCGGCGCAGACCAATTCCGCGCAGGCCTTGCTGCTGCTGTAGGGATCGTGGCCACCCAGGGCGTCGGTTTCCCGGTACGGCCACAGCCACTCGCGGTTCTCGTAGCATTTGTCGGTGGTCACCACCACCACGGCGCGCACCTCCGGGCAGGCCCGCGCCGCCTCCAGCAGGTGAGCGGTGCCCATCACGTTGGTGGAATAGGTCACCAGGGGATCGTGGTAGGAGGCGCGCACCAGGGGCTGCGCCGCCAAGTGAAAGACCACCTCCGGACGGGCCTCCAAGAGGCTCTCGCGCAGGCTGTGCGGGTCGCGGATGTCGGCGATCCGGCCATCCAGCAGCGATTCCAGGCGCGCCGCCCGCCACAGGCTGTCGTCCTCGGCCGCCAGGGCGTAGCCGTGGACATGGGCGCCTAATTCATGCAGCCAGAGCGCCAGCCAGCCCCCCTTGAAACCGGTGTGACCGGTGAGGAAGACCCGGCGGCCGCGCCAGAAGCCGGGGTTCAGCGCCATAGGTGCCAATCCGCCCGGCCGCTCTGCCAACGCTCTTCCAGCATGACCTTGTCGCGCAGGGTGTCCATGGGCTGCCAGAAGCCCCGGTGCAGGTAGCTCATCAACTGGCCGTTCTCGGCCAGGTCGAGCATCGGCTCCTGCTCCCAGGTGGTGGCATCGCCTTCGATGTAGTCGAAGATGCCCGGCTCCAGGACGAAGAAGCCGCCGTTGATCCAGCCGCCATCGCCCTGGGGCTTTTCCTGGAAGCCGACGACCCGGTCGTCTTGGATGGACAATGCCCCATAGCGTCCGGGCGGTTGCACCGCGGTGACCGTGGCGAGCTTGCCATGGTCGTCATGGAAGGCCAGCAGGGCTGGCAGGTTCAGGTCGGCGACCCCGTCGCCGTAGGTGAAGCAGAACCGCTGGTCCTCGACATGTTCGCGGATGCGCTTCAGCCGTCCGCCGGTGGCGGTGACCTCGCCGGTGTCCACCAGGGTCACCCGCCAGGGCTCGGCGTGGCGACGGTGAATATGCATGCGATTCTCCGCCATATCGAAGGTGACGTCGGACATGTGCAGGAAATAGTTGGCGAAGTACTCCTTGATGACGTAGCCCTTGTAGCCCAGGCAGATCACGAAGTCGTTGATCCCGTAGTGAGAGTAGATCTTCATGATGTGCCAGATGATCGGCCGCCCGCCGATCTCGATCATGGGCTTCGGCTTGAGGTGCGACTCCTCGCTGATCCGCGTGCCCAGCCCGCCCGCCAGGATGACTGCCTTCATCGTATGCTCCCGAAACGTCGGAACCCACCGCCGTCAACATGCCGGCAGCGTCATAGCTCATTGAAGACACTAGCAAAATTTCCGCCAAGTCGCGGAAACGAAAAGCGGGCGCGCCGATGCGCCAGAGCGGCGTACCGGAAGATCAGATGTAGTTGAACAGGCTGAGCCCGCTGATCTTCACATAGCTCTGCTGGGCCGCCTGCAAGACCGTGGACTGCATCGCCAGGCTGGACAACGCGGCGGGATAGTCGAGGTCTTCCAGGCCCGACTGCACCGACTTGTTCACCAGGGTCACGTCGGCGACGAAGTTGGTGGTGGTTTCCAGAGTATTCAGGCGCGAGCCGATGGAACCCTGGGCGGCCAGCACCTTGGTGTTCACGGCGTCCAGATTGGAGACCGCCACGGCGACTTGGTCGCGGACCTTCAGGGCACCCTCGTTGGTGCCATCCCCGGATTGCAAGGCCTTGCGCAGATCGGATACCACATTGAGCAAGCCGCGCTTTTCCTGGTCGGGCTTGCGGGTGATGGCATAGTCGTCGCCTTTCTGGGGGATGCCGTCGATCTGCACCTTGACCCCGCCGTAGGTGATGTAGTCCGGCGTATTGGCGTTGCTGTCGACCGCGCCGGTGGCCAGTTGGCCCGTCGGCGGCGAGTTAGGGTCGTACGTGTTCCAGTCGTATCCCGCCGGCAGCGACGCGGGGTTGTAGACCACGTAGTTTTTCGTATCGAGGAAGTGGATGCCGATGCCATCGGTGGCCACGGGCGGCGTGCTGGCGGGGAACGTCGTGTCGTAGGCCGTCTTGTCGACCACCAGGCCCAGGGAAATCCGCCCGGTGCTGACGGTGCCGTCGGCACCGGTGCCGGTCGTGGTCTTGGCGGTGGTCACCCGATTGGCGTTGAAGACGTTCTCGAACAGGTCCTTGCCATTGTCGCCCAGGGCGATGAAGGTGCTGCTGGCGATCTGCACGTTCTGCCGGCCCTCGTCGCCCTGGTACGAATAGGTGCCGTCGGGGTTGCGCACGAAGGGCTGCGTGCCACTGGTGGAGCCGGAGAACAGGTACTGGCCGTTGGCGTCCTTGCTGTTGAGCAGGCTCATCAACTCGTCCTCGCGCTGGGCCAGTTCGGTGCCCAGGGAGGCCCGGTCGGTGGGATCGAGGCCGCCGCCGCCCGCCTGAATCGCGATCTCGCGGACACGCTGCATGACGGTGTTGACCGAGGTAAGGATCGAGTCTTCGGATTGCAGGCTGTTGGTGGCGGCGACACCGTTGGAGGTGTACTGGGCGTTGAGCGACTGCTCCTGGCTCAACTGCAGGAGGCGCACCGAGGCCACCGGGTCGTCCGCTGGCGTGAGGATGCGCTTGCCGGTGCTGATCTGCTGCTGCGTGCGCGTGACGTTCTCGTAGTTCCGCTGCAGGCCGCTGACCGAATTGTTGAAAGCCTGGATCGTGGAGATGCGCATGATGGCGACACTCAGTTGAAGGCGTTAATCAGGGTATCGAACAAAGATTGCGCAACTTTAATCACCTGGGCCGATGCGTTGTAGTACTGCTGGAACTGGATGAGGTTGGCGGCTTCCTCGTCGAGGCTCACCCCGGCCAGGGAATCACGGTTGTCCTGGGCTTGCTTGAGGACCGCCGCGCTGGCGGTACTGTTGGTGCGGACTTGGTCGGTGAGGGAACCGACCCGCTCCACCAGCGCGCCATAGGCACTGTTGTAGGTAGTCTGAGTATTGCCCACATTGACCGTCGGCTTGCTCTGCAGGGCTACCAGCGCCAGGGCGTTGCGGTTGTCCGACACCCCGGAGGCGTTGAATGCCAGGGAGAAGCTGTCCCCGCTCTGGGGAATGCCGCTCAGGGTGAATTCGTAGGTATAGCTGTTGCTAGTCACCGGGTCGGTGTAGTTCAGCCGCAACGTGTTGTTCTGCCCCGGCACCAGGGCCGAGTTGGATGGCGAGACGTAGCTCAGGGTGGCGCCGGCCGGCAAGCCGCCTGTGTTCAGGGTATGGGTGGCGGCATCGTAGCCGAGCGACACGCCGTTGGCGCCGAACAGGCGTTGCAGGTCCGCCGTGTTGATCGGCGAGGGCCCATTGATCAGGGAAGGCTGACCGATGGTGCCGGTGCCGCGATTGTTGGTGGTGGCCTGGGCATTCACCGAGCCGGAAAAGGCCAACTGGTCGGGCTGCTTCAGGACACTGGTCATGGTACTCGCCCCGCGGCGGGTGGGCTGCAGGGTGAAGCTGTCGTTGGCCGCCGGCAGGCTGCCCAGTTGCACCTGGAAGCCCTGGTCGACGCCGGCCGCGTCCTTGAACGACAGGTTGTAGGGCGACGTGCCGGACACCGTGACGGTCATCGGCGCGTTGTCGCTCAGGCGCCGAGCGGTGAAAGTGGTGCCGTCGTAATCCAGGCGGTAGTCGCTGCTGGTCAGCTTGGTGGTGTCGGTGATGTTCAGCACGCCACTGGCGTTGCTGGTGTTGTTCGCGTTGGGCAGTACCCGCAGGGAAGCCGCCTGGGCCTCGTTGATGTCGCTGAACAGGTTGACCCCTACCCGACCGGCGAGGTCCAGGCCCTGGCCCAATTGCTTGTTGATGGTGTCGGAAACCGTCAGCGCCACCTGGCCCAGGGTGTTGTAGGACTTGTCCAGGACGGTATCGCGGTAGGCCAGCAAGCCGCCGACCTCTCCCCCGGTGATCTGGCTGGTGATGTTCTGCGGCACGCCGTTGGTGACCATCTGGATCTGGAAGCGCGACGGGTCCGCCTCGCCCGCCACCGCCTGCAATTGCGAGGGGTTGGTCCCGACCACCAGGGGCTGCCCGGTGCCGATGAACAGGTTGATGCTGCCGTCGCTCTGTTCCACGGATTGCACGCCCATCATTTCCGACAGGCGGCGCACCACTTCGTCGCGGGCATCCAGCAGGTCGTTGGGCTCGGCGCCGTTGGCCCGGGCGGCGGTAATGGACTGGTTGTAGCTCGCCACGCTGGTGGCCATGGCGTTGACCTGGGTGGTCAGCGCGCCCAGTTGCTGGTTGATCAGCGAGTTCTGCTTGTCCAGTTGGTCGTACAGCGTGTTGAACGAACTGGAGAGGTTCTGCGAAGCCGTCAGCACGGCCTCGCGGCCGGCGATGGACGAAGGGTTCTGGGCCGCCGTCTGCAGCGAGGTGAAGAACGCCTGCAAGGACGGGCTGATGCCGGTGGTGCTGCTGGAGAGCAGCGAATCGAGCTGTTCGATCTGCCCGCGAAACGCTTGGGATTCGCTGTTCTGGCTGGTGGCGGATCGCAACTGGGCGGAGAGGAATTCGCTGGCCAGGCGGCGCACGTCCACCACCCGGCTGCCCGTCCCGATGTACCCCGAGCCGGTGGCCTCGGGGATGTTGGATTGCTGCACGGACTGCTGGCGGGAATAGCCGGGCGTGTTGACGTTGGAAATGTTGTGCCCGGTCGTGGCCAGCGCGATCTGGGTCGATTTGAGGCCGGAGAGCCCGATGGAAAGTAGGTCAGCCATGGTTCAACCTCATGAACGCGTTACCGTACCGGCGGCGGCAACGGTCTGATAGGTTTGCATCTGCTTCGCGATCTGCCCGATCTTGCGTGCGTAGTTCGGGTCGGTCGCGTAGCCGGCGTTCTGCAATTCCCGCACGAAGCGTTCCGGTTTATCGGCCACGCCCAGCGCATCTTGATAGCGGGCGTTGCCCTGCAGAAAACTCACGTAGTCCTGGAAGCTCTGCTCGAACGACGAGTAAGCGCGGAACCGTGCGGCTTCTTTGACCGCCTTGCCGCCGGTGTATTCCGTGGTCAGCGCGCGCGCCGACCCACCGCTCCAGTCCCCCTGGGCCTTGATGCCGAACAGGTTATGACTGGTGCTGCCGTCCTGATTGCGAATGATCGACTTGCCCCAACCGGTTTCCAGGGCTGCCTGGGCCACCAGGTAGCGGGCATCCACGCCGATACGCTTGGCGGCCGATTCGGCCAGCGGCAGCATGGTCGAGACGAACTCCTGGGCGGAGGAGAACGCCGACTTGGCGGGCGCCAGGGGCGGCTGGGCGATGCGCCGGCCGGCGCTTGCCTCGATCCCCGACACGTTCAATGCCGGATCCCGGGGCGCCGCATAGCTTTTCGCCGGCGCCCATTCGGCGTTCGCCAGGTTCCGGGTATCGGCGAAGGTATCGCTGGCGCTCGGCACGATGCCGGCCAACAGCCGGTCGGCGAGCTTGCCCGGCAGGGCCAGGCGCCGGCGGTTCAGTTGCGTGGAGTCGTCGCGCCCCGGTTCCGGGATGGGCAGGGCCTTCCCGGCCTTGCTCGCCGGCCATTTGGCCTGCTGAGTCTCGCCCACCTGGGCGAACGGGTCGCGCTTGGCGACGGCGTGCTTGTTCGGGCCGAGCTGGCGCACCAGCACATCCGCCAGGCCAATGCCGCCGGCCTGCTTGGACAGGCTGACGGACAATTGCTGGTCGTACATGTCCTGGTACTGCTTGGTGGTTTCGCTGTTCATGAAGTTGCCCTCCCCCAGCGCCTCGTTGGCCGAGCGCATGGACTTGAGCATTTCGTTGAGGAACAGCGATTCGAACTCCTGGGCGACCTTGCGAATATTGCCTTCGCTGTCGCGCTGCTTGCCCACCTTCAGTTGCGCCAGGCGATTCAGGTCGGTGTAGGCCCCGCTGTCCACGGGGGTCCCGCCGGGCGGTCCCATGAGTCGGTTCATGACGGCCTCCTCAAATCACGATCAGGTCGGCCTGGAGCGCGCCCGCCTGCTTGAGCGCTTCCAGGATGGCCATGAGGTCGGAGGGCGCCGCCCCCACTTGGTTGACCGCGCGGACGATCTGATCGAGGGTAGTCCCCGGCCCGAACTTGAACATCGGCTTGGCCTCCTGATCGGCCTTCACCCGCGAGCGCGGCACTACCGCTGTCTGCCCGCCGGAAAGCGCATCGGGTTGGCTGACCACCGGGTCCTCGGTAATGGTCACGGTGAGGCTGCCGTGGGTCACCGCGGCGGGCTGCACCTTGACGTTCTGGCCGATCACGATGGTGCCGGTACGCGAGTTGATGATGACCTTGGCTACTGCCTGGCCGGCCTCCACCTCGAGGTTTTCCAGTACAGACATGTAGTCGACCCGCTGACTCGGATCGAGGGGCGCGCTGACCTGGATCGAGCCGCCGTCCAAGGCATGGGCCACGCCCGGGCCGAGTAGCTCGTTGAGCTTGTCGACGATATTCTTGGCCGTGGTGAAATCCGGCCGGTTGAGGTTCAGGGTCAAGGTATTGCCTTGGTCGAAGCCGCTGGGCACCGGCCGCTCCACCGTGGCGCCGGCCGGAATGCGCCCCGCCGATGGAACGTTGACGGTGATCTTCGAGCCATCCGCCCCGGAAGCGTCGAAGCCGCCCACCACCAGGTTGCCCTGGGCGATGGCGTAGACGTTGCCATCGATCCCCTTCAGCGGCGTGAGCAGCAGGCTGCCGCCCCGCAGGCTCTTGGAGTTACCGATGGAAGAGATGGTCACGTCGATGGTCTGGCCGGGCTTGGCGAAGGGTGGCAACTCGGCATGCACCGACACCGCGGCGACGTTCTTCAACTGCACGTTGCCGCCGCCCGCCGGCACCTTGATGCCGAACTGGGCGAGCATGTTGTTGAAAGTCTGCAGGGTGAACGGCGTCTGGGTGGTCTGGTCGCCCGTGCCGTTCAAACCCACCACCAGCCCGTAGCCGATCAACTGGTTGGTCCGCACGCCCTGGATGCTGGCCAAGTCCTTGAGCCGCTCCGCCTGGGCGATGCCGGCGAACAGCAGCAGCGACAGCAGGATACTCAGACGTTTCATGGATCGGCTCCTGCTTAGAACGGGAACAGCGGACTGATGAAGAAGCGGTCGAACCAGCCTGGCTGATTGGCGTCGGCGAACGACCCGGTGCCCGAATAGGTGATGCGCGCGTCGGCGATGCGGGTCGAGGACACGGTGTTGTCGGTGCCGATGTCGTCGGACCGCACCAGGCCAGCGATGCGCACCAGTTCGTCGCCGGTGTTCAGGGTCATCCACTTCTCGCCGCGTACCGCCAGGATACCGTTGGGTAGCACCTCGGCCACGGTGACGGTCACCGAACCCGACAGGCTGTTGCCCTGGGCCGCCTGGCTCTTGCCGACGGCGTTGCGCGAGCCGCTGTAGCCGGCGTCCAGGCTCAGGTCGCCGTCGCCCAGGGGATTGTTGGTATTCACTCCGGCACCGAACAGGGACGTCAGTCCGATGTTGGTCTTGCTGTTCTTGGCAATGTTGGAGTTGGCGTTCTTGCTGGCCTGGGTGCGCTCGTTGAGGGTGATGGTGATGATGTCGCCCACGCGGTAGGCCTTGCGGTCGTCGTACAGGTTGCGCTCGAAGCCAGCCTGGTAGATGGAGCCGTTGTTGGCGGCGGCGGGCATCGGTGTGCGAGGCAGGACGGGCGAGTAATAAGGGTCGTTCGGCTTCGGCGGCGGGCTGACGCACCCAGCCAGAACGGTAAGGGCGAACAGGGGATAGAGCACGTTCAGCCGTTTCATCACTACGTACCTCACACAGGAACACGGACCGCGAATCGAGTGGCGCCGAAGGCGCCGGACTTACAGGTTCTGGGTCACGAAGGACAGCATCTGGTCGGCGGTGGAGATGACCTTGGAGTTCATCTCGTAGGCGCGCTGGGTGGTGATCATGTTCACCAGCTCCTCGACCACGCTGACGTTGGAGTTTTCCAGGGTGCGCTGCTCCACCGTGCCCAGGCCGTTCAGGCCAGGCGTGCCGACCTGGGGCGCGCCGCTGGCGGCGGTTTCCAGGAACAGGTTCTTGCCGATCGCCTGCAAGCCGGCCGGGTTGATGAAGTCGGCGGTCTGGATGTTACCGATGACCTGCGGCTGCGCGTTGCCCTGGGTGGTGATGGACACGGTGCCGTCCTGGCCAACGGTAAAGGTCAGGGTGTCGGCCGGCACCACGATGGCCGGTTCCAGCGCCATGCCGTTGGCGGTGACGATCTGCCCGTTGGAGTTCAGGTGGAAGCTGCCGTCGCGGGTGTAGGACACCGTGCCGTCCGGTTGCAACACCTGGAAGAAGCCGCGTCCATTGACCGCCATGTCCAGGGGCTGGTCGGTGGTCTGCAGGCTGCCTTCGCTGAAGTTCTTCTGGGTGCCGACGATGCGCACCCCGGTCCCCAGTTGCAGACCGGAGGGCAATTGGCTGTCCTGGGTCGACTGCGCGCCTGGCTGCCGATGAATCTGGTACAGCAGGTCCTCGAATTCGGCGCGGTCGCGCTTGAAACCGGTGGTGGACACGTTGGCCAAGTTGTTGGAAACGGTGGTCAGGTTCATGTCCTGGGCGGACAGACCGGTTTTACTCACCCACAGAGCCGGAAGCATGGCGTTCTCCTGGGCGCCGGTATCACGACGCCGCCTGACTGGTTATTAACTGATCTGCAAGACCCGGGCCACGGAAGCGGCGTCGTCCTCGGCGGTGCGCATCATCTTCACTTGCAGCTCGAACTGGCGGGACAGGGAGAGAATGGAGGTCATCTCCGTCACCGCGTTGACGTTGCTGGCTTCGAGAAAGCCCGAGGTCACCCGCACGTTGGCGTCCGCCTCGGCGGGCGGGCCCTTGTGGTGGATCAGGCCGTCGGTGCGCTTTTCCATTTGCTTGGGGTCGGGATTCACCAGTTTGATCCGGTCCACCTGAGCGACCACGTTGGGCGCCTCGCCCAGGGCGCGGATGCTGATGGTGCCATCCTGGCCTATTTCGATCTTTTCGTCCGGCGGCACGGCGATGGGGCCGCTGTTGCCCAGCACCGGCCGGCCGTCGCTGGTGCGCAACATGCCGAGGGCGTCGATCTGCAAGCTGCCGGTGCGCACGTAAGCCTCGCTGCCGTCGGGTGCCTGTACCGCGATCCAGCCGTTACCCTCCACCGCCACGTCCAGGTCGCGACCGGTTTCCTGCAAGGCTCCCGGGGTGAAATCGGTGGCGGGGCGCTCGCTCATGGCGTAGACGCGGGAGGGAAAGGTCTCGCCGAAGACTTGCATCGAGCGCGCCTGCTCGTAGTCGCGGCGGAAACCGCTGGTGGAAATGTTCGCCAGGTTGTTGGCATGGGCCCGTTGCGCCAGGGTGTTCTGGCTCGCGCCGGTCATTGCCACATAAAGCATCTTGTCCATGGATCCTCCGGGACGGATCTCTGTCACGTCACTGACGACATAGACCCAAGCAATCCATGTGCCAACCGTTAGAAACCGATAACTTATTGAAATATCTAGCTTTTAAAAGCGCCAAAAGCCCGATCAGGGGCTTTTGGCGGAGCGGGCCGGCGAAGGCTTGCCGGTCTTGGCGGAGAGCCTTGCCGGCTCGCCGACAAGGCATCGAACAATCAGCGCAGGTTGATGATGGTCTGGGTGACGGCGTTCTCGGTCTCGATGGTCTTGGCGTTGGCCTGGTAGTTGCGCTGGGCGACGATCAGGTTGACCAGTTCGTTGGAGAGGTCAACGTTGGACGCCTCCAGGGAACTGGCTTGCAAGGCCCCCAGGGTGCCGGAACGGGGCGTGCCCAGCACGGCTGCGCCGGACGAGGCCGATTCAGCCCAGGCGGTCTTGCCGATGGGCGTCAGGCCCTGGGTATTGGCGAAGCTCGCCAGGATCACTTGCCCTTGGACCTTCGACTGGCCATTGGTATAGCGCGCGAAGATGACCCCGGTATCGTCCACCTCCAGACTCGCCAACTGACCTGTGGTGTAACCGTCCTGTTTCTGACTGGTGACCGCGAAGGTACTGGAAAACTGGGTGGTGCCCCTCAGATCGAAGGTGACCCCGCCGGTATTGGCCGCCGCGCCGTTAGGGCCCCAGACCGGCGGAGTAGCGCCGTCGGACTTGGCCGGCACCCAGTCGGTGAGTGTCAGGGTACCGTCGGCGTTGGCGGTGAAGTCGGTGGAAGTCAGCGGCACGTTGAGCTGACCGGCCGCCGTGAAGCTCAGGCCCACCGAGTAAGGCGTGGCGGTGGTGGGGTCCTTGGGGTTTCGCCCATCGATCAGCACGTTCATGGTCCAGGCGTTCGGCCCGGTCTTGATGAAGTACTGGGTCATCGCGTGTTCGTTGCCCTGGGTGTCGTAGATCTTCACCGAGGTCGAGTTGTTGTAGGTGGTCGGGTCCGCCGGATTGAAGGGCGTGGTGGTCGGCGGGGTCATCGAAGAATTCAGATTGACCGTCTCCGACACCTTGCTGGTGGCTCGCGGCGCCTGGTTGGTGCTTTGCACCTGCAGGTTGTTGACCACGCCGCTTTGCAACTGGCCATTGGCGTCCACCGAGTAGCCTTGCAGGTTATAACCGTTGTTATCGACGATGAAGCCGTTCTTGTCCGTCCCGAAATAACCGGCGCGGGTATAGGAAATCGCCCCATTGTTGCTGGTCACGAAGAAGCCGTTGCCGTTGATGGCCATGTCCAGGGCGTTGTTGGTGGCGTTGACGTTACCCTGGTTGAACAACTGGGCGACGTTGGCCAGCAGCACCCCGCTGCCCTGCTGGTTGCGCCCCGTGCCGAGCACCGAGGCCGAGTAGACGTCCTGAAACTCCGCCCGAGACTGCTTGAACCCCGTAGTGCCGACGTTGGCGATGTTGTTGCCGGTGACGTTGAGGTCACTGGAGGCCGCCTTGATACCGCTGAGGCCGATGTTGAAAGACATGTGACTTCTCCTGCGCGCCGGTAAGGCGGCTGTTACTGACCGATGACCTGGACCTTGGAAAGGGCAATGGAGCCGAGACCGGCGAGGTTGAGCATCATCTCGCCTCCGTTCTGGCCGAGCGTGACGCTGTCGACGTTGGCCGGCAGGTTGGTGGTCATGGCGACATTCTTGCCCGCCACCGTCGCTTGCGCCTGGAAGGTGTAGGTGCCGGGCGGCAATTGCTTGCCGCTGGCGTCTTTGCCGTCCCACATGAAGCTCGCCTTGCCGGCGGGCTGCGCGCCCAGGTTGACCCGGCCCACCTGAGCGCCCGTGCTGTCGTATACGTTGACGAAGGCGTTCTCGCTCGCCGACGTTAAATTGACGCTGCCCTTGAGGGTCTGGCTAGTGTCCACCACCGCCTTGTCGGTGGTGACGATCACCTTGCGCCCCACCAGGGACGAAGCCTGCAACGCCTGGGACGACTGGGTATTGGCCAGTAGCGAGGTCATGCTGGTGTTGAGGTTGCTGATGCCTTCGACCGTGCTGAACTGGGCCAATTGCGCCACGAACTCGCTGTTGTCCTGGGGATTGAGCGGGTTCTGGTTGTTCATCTGGGTAACCAGCAATTGCAGGAACTGGTCCTTGCCCAGTTGGCTGCCAGGATTGGGCTTGGCGCTGTTCTTGTCCTTCATGCCGTAATTGGCGAGGACGGAGGCGCCGCCGTCGACGGTGGTGTCTGCCATGATCGTTTCTCCGGCCTCACTGACCCAGGGTCAGGACTTTCTGCATCATCTGCTTGGCGGTGTTCATCAGTTCCGAGTTGGTCTGGAACGCCCGGCTGGCGGAGATCATGTCGGCCATTTCCTCCACCACGTTGACGTTCGGGTAATACACGTAGCCATTGGCATCCGCAGCCGGATGATTGGGTTCGTAGCGCGGCATCAGCGGGCTCTGGTCCTCCACCACCCCCAGCACCTGCACGCCCGCGCCGGAGCGGTCCTCGGCGGCGAACAGCGAGCCCCGGTCGCCAGTCGCGGCGTTGGCACCCTGCATGACCGTGGCGAACACCGGGTGCCGGGCGCGGTAAGTCTTGTCGACGCTGGAAGAGACCGACTCGGCGTTGGCGATGTTGCTGGAAATGGTGTTCAGACGGGTGGTCTGGGCACTCATGCCGGTACCGGCAATGTTGAATACGCTGGAAAGTGACATGGCTACGCTCCTGGGTTACTCGCCGCGCAATGCGCCGACGAGGCCTTTGAACTTGCTGTTGAGCAGGGTGAAGCTGGCTTGGAACTGCACGGTGTTCTCGGCGTACTTGGCCTGCTCCACCTGGGCATCCACCGTGTTCTGGTCCAGCGAGGGCTGGAAGGGAATGCGATAGAGCAGATCGCCGTCGCCGGCCTGCATTCCCTCCGCGGCGATGTGCTTGGCGTTGGTCACCTCGAGGTTGAAGGCGCCATGGCTGGCCTTCTCGGTTTCCGCCTGCAACACGCTGGAGAAGTCCAGGTCGCGAGCCTTGTAGTTGGGGGTGTCGGCGTTGGCGATATTGTTCGCCAGCACTTCCGAACGCTGGGAGCGAAAGCTCAAGGCCTTCTCGTGGATACCGAGGGCGTTTTCGAAACTGATGCTCATGTCGGGAACCTTGCCGCTGGCTTTCCGTGGGTCTGCCCGTTCTTAGCAAAACATGAGCCAGAAAAATAAATTCCTTATTTTTCAAAGGGTTGCTAAATATCCGAACGATAAGGCGACAAAAAGACGGCAATGCTTTTCCGCTGGAGGCAAGGGAGCGGCAAAGCGCGGCGAGCAGGAAGAGGAGCGCGGGCCGGCGTCGCGCCGGCCCGCTCGATCAGATGGCGACCGCCTCGGCGCCCTGGCAGAGCTGCTTGGCCAGCAGGCCCAGGGTCATGACGGCCCGCTCGGCCTCCCGGTTCCAAGGCACGGCGCAGGTCAACCGCAGGCAATGGTTGAATTGCTCGGTGTTACTGAAGATCAGCCCGGGCGCCACGCTGATGCCCTGGCGAAGGGCGCGCAGGTGCAGGTCCTTGGTATTGACCTTGGCCGGCAGGCTGACCCAGAGAATGAAACCACCGTTGGGCCGAGTCATCTGGGTGCCTTCGGGGAAATGCTGCTGCACCGCCAACTGAAAGGCCGTGAGGTTCTTGCGGTACTCCTGGCGGATGTAGCGCAGGTGCCGGTCGTAGCCGCCATTCTCCAGGTAGGCCGCCACGCCCATCTGGGTGATGCTGCAGGCCGAATGGGTGGTGAAGGTCTGCAGGCGTTGCACGCTTTCCTGATGCTTGCCGGCAATGATCCAGCCGATGCGCACCCCCGGCGAGAGGGTCTTGGTGAAGCTGGAGCAGTACACCACCCGGTCGTGCCGGTCATGGGACTTGAGTGCCTTCACCGGGCCCTGCTCGAACATCAGCTCGCCATAGATATCGTCCTCGACGATCGGGATGTTGTAGTCCGCCGCCAACTTGAGCAGTTGCTTCTGGCGCTCGTCGGGCATGCTGCCCCCCAGGGGGTTGCTCAACCGCGCGGTAAGCACCAGCGCCTTGATCGGCCACTGGTTGGCGGCCAGCTGCAGGGCTTCCAGGCTCATGCCGGTGGTGGGGTCGCTGGGAATTTCGATGACCTTCAGGCCCAGCAGGTCGGCCAGTTGCAACAAGCCGTAGTAGGCGGGCGACTCGGTGGCGATCAGGTCGCCGGGCTGGGTCAACACCCGCAGGATCATGTGGATCGCATCGACGCAGCCGTGGGTGATCACCACCTCGGAGGGATCGACCGCCACCCCGGCATCGCGCATGCGGATCGCCACCTGGCGACGCAATGGCTCGAACCCCGGGCTGAACATGTAGCTGAACGCCCGGGGGCTGTGAAAGCGGGTGACTTTCGCCAGTTGCTGGTGAAGCGCCCGTACCGGCAGGTAATCGACGTGGGGCGCGGCGGCGCCCAAGGGAAAGACCCCTTCGCGACGGGTCGCGGTCAGAATCTGCTGGATGATGCTGCCCCGGGTAACCATGCCCGGGCGCTCGACCCGGGCGATGTCCGGCGTCGAGGCGGTGAGCGCGGGAGTCTGGTGGACATAGAAGCCCGATTGCGGCCGGGCGCGGATCAGGCCTTGGTCTTCCAGGTTGGCGTAGGCCTGGAGCACGGTGGCGTGGCTGACATTGAGCTGCGAACTCATCTTGCGTACCGAGGGAACCCGTTCCCCCGGCTGGTAAACGCCTCGCCGGATATCATCGGCGAGCTGTTGGGCGATGCGTTGATAGAGCAACAGATTGGTCATGAAGGCGTCCCCGGCGCACTGGACCGCAACAGTATCGGCACGCCTGGGCGGGCCAGCGGTACAGTTGGGCATTGTCGGGCAAAGCCGTCCCGAGCGCCAGCCCGCACACGGATTCGCTCGTAACGCGGGGCGCGGCGCTAGTCGGCCTTCAACAAGGACGTATCGAGGACCTCGGAGGGACCGCCCAGCAAGTCTTCGCTGAGGCGCGTCACGTCCTGGGTACCGACCTTGTCCAGGCGCATCAGGCCGCGCGTCAGGTCGTCGAGGGAATAGCGCTGGTTGCTGCGCTTGCGGATTTCCTTGTCCAGGTCCTGCAACAGCAGGACCGCCCGGGCGGTCGTCGCCCCGGTGCCATGCTCGCCCCGGAGCGTCTTCACGCCCTTGCTCCAGCGCCGCAGGTCGGCGCGGATACGGTGGTAGCGGTCCTCGCCCATCCCGCCCGCCCGGCGCATCAGCTCAATGGCGTAGTACTCGGCGATGCCCTCGCTGACCCAATCGCTGCCTTCGGTATCGCGGATGCGGCTGAACACGTGGACCAGCTCGTGCAGCAGCGTGCTGGTGCCGTTTTCGCTGACCAGCGGTCGGTCGGCATGGAGGAACAGCGAGCGGGAGGCGGACAGCCCGCCCCGCCACATCGGGTCGCCCGCGCCGACGATCAGCAGTTTCTCGGGGTCCCGGGGGAACACCGCCTGTGCCTGGGGCCAGACGAAGGTCAGCAGCGTCAGCACATCCATGCGCCGCATGCCCTCCCCCACTGGCGCGCTGACCGTGACCTCGGTGTTGCCCAGGGTGGCACGGCGGCTGCCCAGGCGACCGGCGAGTATCCAGCCGGTGGGCCGGTCGAAGACCTGCTCGGGATCGTCCACCCGGAAGCGGTTCGGACCGACCCGCGGCCAACCGGTTTCCACGGTTTTCCAGCCCTCCGGCAACGCGAAGGCGATTCGTGTCGCCAGTTCCACCCGCTCCGCCAAGCGGACATCCACCACCGGCACCAGGTCGTCGCCCCGCAGCAGGACCCAGTCGGGGGTCATGCGCGCATCGAAGCGCTGGTTCCCTCGGGGATGGCTGATGCGCACCCGGTAGCTCAGGCGCGCCTTGCCAGCGGGGGGCTGCCAGTGACCGTGGCGGTCATCGTCCTGCCGCCACTGACCGTCACCGTGGAAATCGCTGTAGCCGCCACGCCGTCCCAGGTCCATTTCGAAGCCTTGGAACGCCTTGCCGTCCTCGACCGTCAGCACCACTTCGGCCTGATCGCTCGAAGGCAGGAAACGCACGAGGTAATCCACGTCGACACGCTTGGCCGCCCAGGTGAGCGGGCTCAGCAGCAGCATGGCGGAACACAGCAGGCGCGAGAGGGGCACGGACGATTCCTTGTGTGAGGTGACGCGGTGATATGACCCGTCCGGCGGGCCGACGATCCACGCGTGGGTGGCCAGCGTCAACCGGCGCGGAAGATCAGGTGCTCTTCCCAGTCGTCCTCGTCCACGGCGGTCTCGCTGAGCATCCGGCCGGCCTGGGAAATGCCTGCCTCGTGCACCGCCCGCGGGTCTCCGCAAACCAAGGGGTGCCAGGGGGGCAGGTCCTTGTTCTCGCTTACCAGGCGGTAGCCGCAGGTGGGCGGCAGCCATTTGAATTGGTCGGCCTGGGCCGGCGTCAATTGGATACAGTCCGGCACCGAACGCTGCCGTCCCGGGTAGTCGGTGCAGCGGCAGGTATCCAGGTCGAGCAGCTTGCAGGCGACCCGGGTGTAATAGATGCCGCCGTCCTCCTCGTCCTCCAGCTTTTGCAGGCAGCAGAGCCCGCAGCCGTCGCAGAGCGACTCCCACTCCTCGGCATCGAGCTGACCGAGGGTTTTACGTTTCCAGAACGGTTCGACTTTGGCGGCCATGGCGGATCGGGGGCGGGTGGCGAAGGGCGCGACAGTCTAGTCGCCGGACCGGTGCCGGCCAAGCCCGACCGACGGAGCGCTCGGCGGCTAGTAGCCGCGCTGGAAATCCAGCTCCCCGCGCAGCGGTTCGCCGCGACGAAAGCGCGCCAGGTTGTCGAGAAACAACGCGGTCACCGGGCCGCAGAGCGTCGGTGCCGCGCTGTGCCCCGTAAGCAGCAGCCGGGGCGCGCGCCATAACGGATGCTCCGGCGGCAACGGCTCCACCCGGCAGACATCCAGCACCGCGCCGGCGAGCCGCTCCGCCTCCAGGGCGGCGATCAGGTCCGCCTCGACCACGGCGGAACCGCGCCCGGCATTGATGAACAGCGCCTCCGGCCGCATCCGCGCGAACAGCCCGGCGTCGTACAGGTCCTGGGTCCGGGGCGTGTCCGGCAACAGGTTGAGCAGGTAGTCCGCCCGCGCCGCCAGGCGCGGCAGATCGTCCAGGCCGGCCACTTCGTCGAAGCCCGCCACCGGGCGCGGCCGCCGGGCGATACCGTCGAGCACCAGGCCGAACGGCGCCAGGTAGGCGGCCACGCTGCGGCCGATGTCACCGACGCCGACGATCAGCAAGCGCCGGCCGGCCAGGCTCGGCGGCTGGCGGTTGTCCCAGCGCCGCTCCACCTGGCTGGCGAGGCGCGCCAGTACCTGGCGCTCATGGAGCAGCAGGTAGGTCAGCACGTATTCCGCCATCACCTGGCCGAACACGCCCACCGCCCGGCTGAGCCGGTAGTCCCGGGGCAGGTCGTCCGCCAGCAGCGGCGTGATGCCGGCCCAGGTGGACTGTACCCAGCGCGGCCGGCCGCCCAGGCGCAGCAGCGCGGCGATCGCGTCCGGCTGACCGAACCACACCGGGCATTCGCGGGCGGACTCCGCCAGCGCCGCCGGGTCGTCCCCGGCCCGCAGCGCGAGGCCGGGCTCGGCCTTCGCCAGCGCCCGGGCGTAGTCGCCGTGACGGCGCTCGACGATCAGGACGTTCATCAGACAGGATCGTTCAGGCGCAGCAGCTCGTCGGGCAGGTGCTCGATATAGTCGTCCTGCGGCGGCGGCATCTGCAAGTGGTAGCCCTGACGGTCGAGGTTTTCCAAGACCTTGTGAATGTCCTCCCGCGCGAGCCGGCGCTCCTCGTCGAGCACCAGGTCGAAGGCATGCACCGGAGGCCCGAAGGCCGCCAGCAAGCCCTCCGGCACCCGCTTCAGGGCGTCGCTCTTCAGGACATACAGAAACATCTCCGCCTTGCGCGGACTCCGGTAGATCGAGCAGATGCGCTTCATGGGGTTTCCTTGGGGGCCAGGGCGTCCAGCAACAGGGGCCCCAGCAGTTGCCGGCGCCAGCCGCGCAGGGAGTCCGGCAGTTGGTACGGTCCCGTCGGGTAGCCGCTGCGCAACAGGGCTTCGAGGGCTTTCTTGCGCAGGATGAGCTCCGGGGCGATCTGCAGGCGCTCGGCTTCGACCTGGCCGACCGTCCGTAGCGCCTTGAGCGACGGCGCGGAATCCGGCGGCAAGGGCTCGGGCAGGGGCTCCGGCCATGCCTGCGGATCGCTGGCGGCGGCCTCCCGGATCAGCCGGATGATCTGCTCGCCGTCCTGTCGCACGGTCTTGGGATGCATGTCCTCGATGCGCGCGAGACTCACCGGGTTGTCCGGCTGGAAGCGCGCCAGGGGCCAGAGGGCATGTTCGCGCAGAATACGGTTGCGCGGCAGGTTGCGCCGGCGGGCCTCACGCTCGCGCCAGGCATACAGGGCCCGGAGGACGGCGAGTTGCTGGGGGGTGAGTTTCCAGCCCAGCTTGGATTCCCGGTACAGGCTTAGCGGATCGACCTCCCGGCGCAGGCCAGCCACCAGCTCGGCGCCATCTTCCAGCAGCCAGGCGCGTTTTTCCTCGCCAAGCCGGGCATCGAGTACCCGGTAGAGCTCCGCCAGGTGACGGGCATCCTCGGCCGCGTACTGGACCTGCAAGTCGCTGAGCGGGCGCTGCAGCCAATCCGAGCGCGTTTCGCCCTTCGGCAGCTCGATGCCCAGCACGGCCTGAACCAAGCGCGAATAGCCCATGGAAAACCCCAGGTTGAGGTAAGCCGCGGCCAGTTGGGTATCGAACAGGGGAGCCGGCAAGCTGCCCGCCAGGCGCTGGAAGACTTCCAGGTCCTCGCTGCAGGCATGCAAGACCTTGACCACGGAAGGGTTTTCCAGCAGCTCGGCGAAGGGCTCCCAGGCGCTGATTGTCAGCGGATCGATCAGAAAGACCCGCTCGCCGTCGCACACCTGCAGCAGCGCGGCGATGGGGTAGAAGGTGTCGACTCGCATGAATTCGGTGTCGAGCGCCACGAACGGCAGCCGTTTCCACGCCTCGCAGTGGCGCGCCAACGCCTCGTCATCGCGAATCCAGTGAATGTCGATAGTCACACGGTGCTCCTCAAGAATCCCTGGAGTATATATCGCGCCCGCCGTTCATCGCGCGCCCGGGCAGCCAGGCGCCCGTTTTCCGGCGCTTCCACTTGGAAGCGCGATTCGTTGACACCCCGGGCTGAACTGCCCTGCCCTCCGCCCCTCCTATGTAGGGAGGCATGTCATGTGAGGAAAAACCATGCAGATTCAGATCAATAGCAACAATCAGATCGAAGGCGGCGTCGGGCTGGATAACTGGGTTCGCGCCACGCTGGAGGCGAGCCTGCACCGGTTCGACGATCAACTGACTCGTATCGAAGTCCATCTGGGCGACGAGAACGGCGAGAAATCCGGTTCTAACGACAAGCGCTGCCAGATGGAGGCACGACCCAAGGGATTGCAGCCGGTCTCCGTTACCCACAAGGCGGATTCCATCAATCTGGCGGTGGAAGGCGCCGCCGAGAAACTCCTGCATGCCTTGGATCACCTATTCGGCAAGCTGCAAGCCAAGCGCACCCATGGCCAGCAGCAAAGCGCCGCGCCCGAGCCGGGCCCGGCCAGCGAACGGGACGCGCTGCTACAAGAGGAATTCCTAGAGCGCGAAGAAAACCTGCGCTCTTGATGTTTACGCGCGGCGGTCTTCCGTCGCGCGACTTCCGCCCGTCGCCTGGGCGCTTTCACTTCCCCGCCGCGCCCTACCCTTGCTTCATCGCGACGGAGACCCACCATGACGATCATCCGCGACACCGCCCAATTGGATGCGCTTTACGGGCGCCTTGATCAGTTGCCCGAGACCACCACCGCCAAGGTCGCCGATCGCATCACTCCCCAGTACCGCCGGTTCATCGAATGCGCGCCTTTTCTCGCCCTGGCCACGGTCGGGCCCGAAGGGGTGGACTGCTCGCCGCGTGGCGATCGGCCGGGCTTCGTCCGGGTGGCGGCGCCGGACACGCTGTTGCTGCCCGACCGCCACGGCAACAACCGCATCGACAGCCTGCGCAACGTCGTGCGAGATCCCCGGGTGAGCCTGATGTTCATGATCCCAGGCATCAGCAATGTCATTCGGGTCATTGGCCGCGCCCAACTGGATACCGACCCGGCCCTGCTGGCCTCCTTCGCGGTGGAGGACAAGGCGCCTCGCTCGGTGATGGTGATCCGGGTAGCCCAGGTGTATTTCCAATGCGCTCGGGCGATCATTCGCGCCGGCCTCTGGGACCCCGCGCGGCAGATCGATCCGGCCAGCCTCCCGACACCCGGCGAAATCCTTGCCGCGCTCAGCCAGGGCCGCGTCGATAGCGAGGAGTATGATCGCGCCTGGCCGGAGAAGGCCCGCCGGACGCTTTGGTAGGCCGGGCGCGCCGGTTTCGCCTGAACTGCGCCCCGCCCCGACACAATCGCGAGACTCCGGGCGACGCGCCCCGAAACCCTGCTTATGATGCGACAACGCCTTTAGCGCAGGAGCCGCCCCATGAGCCATGCCCGTCTGATCGACCCCACGACCCTGCACGCCCGCCTCGATGCCCCGGGCCTGCTGATCCTCGACTGCCGCTTCGCCCTTGACGACCCCAGCCATGGCCCGCGCCAGTACGCCGAAGGCCACCTGCCCGGCGCGCGGTTCGCCGACTTGGAACGAGACCTGTCGAGCCCGGTCCGGGCCGGCGTCACAGGCCGCCACCCCCTGCCCGACCCCGAGCGCTTGGCGGATACGCTGCGGCGCTGGGGACTGAACAACGACAGCCAGGTCGTGCTCTACGACGATGGCCCCGGCGCGTTCGCCGCCCGGGCCTGGTGGTTGCTGGCCTGGCTGGGCAAGCGCCAGGGGGTCCATCTGCTGGATGGCGGGTTCGCCGCCTGGCGCGAGGCCGGCTTGCCGCTGCAACACGAAACGCCGCCCCCCGCCATGGCAGGCGACTTCGAGGGCCGCCCTGACGCCAGCCTGGTCCTCGACGCGGCGGGCCTGCAGCAGCGCCTGAACGACCCGGACCTGACCCTGCTGGATGCCCGTGCCCTGCCGCGCTTTCGCGGCGAGGTCGAGCCCCTCGACCCGGTCGCCGGACACATCCCCGGGGCGCGTTGCGCCAGTTTTACCGACAACCTCGGTCCCGACGGTCGCTTCTTGTCTCCAGAGGCCTTGCGCCAACGCTTCTCCGATCTGCTGGCAGGCCGACCTGCCAGCGAGCTGGTCGCCTATTGCGGCTCGGGGGTGACCGCCTGCCACAACTTGTTCGCCCTCGGGCTCGCCGGCTACCCGCTGGCGCCGCTGTATGCCGGTTCCTGGAGCGAGTGGATCACCGATCCGAACCGCCCGGTGGCCACGGGCGACTGACGGATCGGCTTGCTCGCGGCTACCTCAGCCCATTAAAGGAAGGGGCGGTTTCTTCGGCGCGCCTGGACCGATTCAAGCAACATCAGTCACGGCAAGCCGGCACCAGCGCCGTGCGGACAGCCATGACGCGCGGAGCAAGGATTACGCCAGTCAACCTCCGGCAGGAGACGAATCGGTCCACGCATGACCTCACGGTCAGTTATATCAAAGCTCGCCGCTCCGCTTATTTACAGCAGTTCGCCGCGTCTAGCCTGCGGGTTAGCGACGTTTGCATCGTGACAATGCTCACGGTTTCTTGATAGCTTCCCCTCCTCGAAACGCTGTCTAACGCTGTTCAGGGAGTTCACCGTGATAACAATGACAAGAATCATGAAAACCGGCCTCGCCTTGGCCATTACCGCTGCCTCCAGCCAGACTTTCGCCAACGGCCTGGCCATCAACGAACAGAGCGCCAGCGGCATGGGCACCGCCTACGCGGGTCGTTCCTCCTCCGCCCAGGATTCCAGCACCATTTTTGGTAACCCCGCCGGTCTGTCCAAGCTCAAGCAGAGCGAAGTCAGCGGCGGCTTCGCCGTGGTGGATGCCGATGTGGACATCCACGACGCGCACAGCTCCAGCGCCCAGGGCACGAACAAGGGCGACATGGTTCCCCTGGCCTCCGTGCCGTTCGGCTACATGGCCATGCCGATCAACGATGATTGGCACTTCGGCCTGGGTGTCTACGTCCCCTTCGGCGTGATCAGCGACTACGAGAAAAGCTTCCAGGGCCGCTACAAGGGCGCTTACAGCAAGGTCCAAGTGATCACCGTGCAGCCCACCCTGAGCTATAAGATCACCGACCGGGTTTCCGTCGGCATTGGCCCGACCTTCAACCGCATCGATGGCAAGCTGACCAACTACCTCGCCACCAATGGCCTGGCGGGCAGCACCCGCGATACCGAGCTGAAGATCAAGGGCGACGATACCGCGGTCGGCTACAACGTGGGCGTGCTGGTGGACGTCACCGACGACACCACTTGGGGCCTGACCTACCACTCCAAGGTGGACTACACCCTGGAAGGCCACACCAACGTATCCAAGGCGCCCTCGGCCATCGGCCTGAACGGCCAGTACGACGCCCAGCTCGACATCACCATGCCGGAGATCGTGGACACCTCGATCACCCATAAGCTCAACGACCAGTGGACCCTCTATGGGGGCGCCACCTGGACCCGCTGGAGCCGCCTGGAAGAGATCGTCGTGGAGAACGAGGGCGTCCCGGCCCTCGGCCAGGCCCTGGGCTTCAGCTCCCTCACCGAAAACCTGAAGTGGAAGGACACTTGGTCCTACGCCATCGGCGCGGCCTATCAGCTCAACCCGCAATGGGTGCTGCGGACCGGCTTCGCCCTGGACGCCGCGCCCACCACCAACGAGCACCGCAACGTGCGCATCCCCGTCGGTAATCGTAAGGTCGTCTCCTTCGGCGCCGGCTGGACGCCGAGCCCCGAGCTGACCGTCGACGTGGCCTACTCCTACCTGCGGGAGAACGAAGCGCCAATCAACCAGTCGGACTCGCGGCTCCAGCCGTCCTACCAGGCCAAGTACCGCAACAGCGCTCATGGCCTCGGCGCTCAGGTCACCTACCGCTTCTAAGTTGCACCTCCCGCGTGGCCCCTGGGCCACGCGGCCTTCCCCTTCCGCTCCCGACTATCCCGTGCTACGCGCCCAGGTGGCTGCCTTCGCGCGCGAATGGGACCCGAGGCAGCCCTGGACGGGGCATGGGAGGAAATAGGAGGGCGGCGAGGCGCTCGCCTAGGCGCGCCCCGTCTTCGTCGATCAACGCTTGCGCAGGATCACGCTACCGATCGAGTAGCCGGCACCGAACGAACAGAGCACGCCCAGGGCACCGGAAGCGAGGTCGTCCTGGTACTTGTGTAGGGCGATCACCGAGCCGGCCGAGCTGGTGTTGGCGTAGGTGTCGAGGATCACCGGCGCCTCTTGAGGCTCGGCGTCGCGGCCGAGCAGCTTACGCACGATCAGCAGGTTCATGTTGAGGTTGGCCTGGTGCAGCCAAAAGCGTCGCACCTGTCCGACCTCGATGCCGTTCTCCCGCAGGTGGGTGGCGATCAGCTCGGCGACCATCGGGCAGACATCCTTGAAGACCTTGCGGCCTTCCTGAACGAACAGCTTGTCGTCGCTACCCACGCCCTCTTCCGCCGTGCGGTTGAGGAAGCCGAAGTTGTTGCGGATGTTGTTGGAGAACTGGGTCAGCAGCTTGCTGCTGACGACATCGAAGCAATGGGGCGAAGTGGCCAGGTCGGCGCGCTCGATGACCAGGGCGGTGGCGGCGTCGCCGAAGATGAAATGACTGTCGCGGTCGCGGAAGTTCAGGTGCCCGGTGCAGATCTCGGGGTCGACCAGCAGGATCGCCTTGGCCTGCCCGACCTGGATCGCGTTGCACGCCGCCTGCAGGCCGAAGGTAGCCGAGGAACAGGCGACGTTCATGTCGTAGCCCCAGCCATGGATGCCCAGGGCGGCCTGGACTTCGATGGCCACCGCCGGGTAGGCGCGCTGCAGGTTGGAACAGGCGACGATCACCCCGTCGATGTCGGCGGGGGTACGACCGGCGCGCTCCAAGGCTTGCCGGGCGGCGCTGACGGCCATTTCGCAGAGGATGCCCCACTCGTCGTTGGAACGCTCCGGGATGCGCGGCACCATGCGCGAGGGATCGAGGATGCCCTCCTTGTCGACGACGAAGCGGCTCTTGATGCCGGACGCTTTTTCGATGAAGGCGGCACTGGACTCGCTCAGCGCCTCGACTTCGCCGCGAGCGATGGCTTCGGCGTGCTCGGCGTTGAACGCCCGGACATAGGTATTGAAGGACTCGACCAGTTCTTCGTTGGAAATGCTGTAGGCAGGGGTGAAAAGACCTGTGCCACTGATAACGGCCTGGTGCACGCGTGATCCTCTTCTCAATGCTGGGCTTCGGGCTCGAGCGGCTATTGTGCCGCGCAGCGTAACAATTCTCACCTGTCGTGGGACGGCGCGCCAGGCTCGCTTCAAAGGGAAGACAGTTCCAGCGCGGCGTGGGTCACACCGGGGAGCCGGCGGCGTCCGGTCTTCGCCGCGCCGGAACCGCCCGGCGGCTCACTCGCCGCGAATCTGCGCGTGGCTGATCAGGGCGAAGATAAAGCTGCCTCCGACGATGTTGCCGGCCAGGGTCGGCAGGGCGAATTGCAGCCAGAACGCGCCCCAGCCGATCTCGCCGGCGAAGACCAGGTAGCCCACTTCCGCCGCCCCCACCACGATGTGGGTGAAGCTGCCCAGGGCCATGCAGTAAGTGACGATGAGGATGATCCAGACCTTGGCGTTCTCGGCGGCGGGAATCAGCCAGACCATGGTGGCGATCATCCAGCCGGAGACGATGGCCTTGGCGAACATGCCGTAGGCGTCGTTGCGCATCACGTCCCGGCCGATCTCCAGGAAGGCGCGGTCGGTCGCGGCATCGAAGATGGGCAAGTGCAGCGTGGCGTAGGCGAAGGCCAGGGTTCCGGCCAAGTTGCCCAGCAGCACCACCGCCCAGAGCCGCGCCAATAGCAAGGCCTTGCGCGCGCCGGGTGCGGCCATCAGGGGCAGCACGGCGGTCAGGGTGTTCTCGGTGAACAGTTGCTGCCGAGCCAGGATCACCGCGAGGAACCCCACCGGGTAGCCGAGGCTGGCGATCAAGGGCGTCCAAGGGTGGCCGTCCAGGTGGGCCCGGAACAGACCCATCGTCATCAACGACAGGCCGAGGGTCAGCCCCGCGGCCAGCGCCGACCACCACAGGGCCTGCAGGCTTCGCTCCAGCTCATGATCGCCTTGGGCGCGGATGACCTCGTGGAGCACCCGAGCCTTGGGCGGCTGGCTCTTCTCGACCGTTTCCCGCTCGTTGCGGGACAAATCGGGCGTGCCGGAGCCCGGGGACCGCTCGGCCTCCCCGTCCTCCCGGGCCTCGTCCGCATGATCGTTCGCCTTACCGTGCCTGCTTCCTTCACTCGCCATGACCGGATCCTACTGCTGTGGGCGTTCCGCTGTAGGCAGCGGGCCCCGCGCGGCGTTCCATGCCCGTGCCGGAGCGGCGAACCGCAGGTACCAGAACAGCGCGGTTTCCCCAGCCAACTCGCCTTGGGCGCTGTAGAGCATGCGGTCGATGCCGCCCAGTTCGAAACCGTAGCGCTGATAGAACAGGCAGGCCGGTACGTTGGTGTCCTGGGTCTCCAGCGTCAGCCCGGCCAAGCCCCGCGCGCGGGCCCAAGCCACCGCCGCGTCCATCAATACCCGCGCCGCGCCCCGCCGCCGCTGGCCCGCCTCGACACCCAACTCATCCACCGTCCCGTAACCGTTCCAGTGTTCGCTGGCCAGCAGGTAGCCGGCCCAGCCGCGCGGGCCCCGGGCGGCGAACAGGGCTCGATCCTCCGCCACCCGCGCGTCGCGGAACGCCTGGAGGTCCAGCCCATAGGCCTTGCGGTAGGGCGCGACCGCCCGCAGGCGTCCGGCCACCGGCGCGTCGAAGGCCGCCTCGAACACCCGCTCCACCTGGAAGGCGAAGTCGCCGCCGGGCAGCCAGGCGAAGAAGCTTTCGTCCACTGTTTCGATACGCATGTTCTGTCGTCTCCGCTCGAAGCGGTTATCCCAGCGGATGGACGCGGCCTCGGCAACTCTTCAGTACCAGACCCGCGCCGCCTCGCGCATGAAGATCTCCACGGTCTTCGGTCCGATCCCTTCGAAGGCCGCCAGGCGCCTCTCGCAGTCGACGCGGTCCGTGCTGGCGGCCCGCAGGTTGCCCAGCCGGCCGCCGTAGTCGGCCTGCAACCGGGCGCACAGCTTGAGCAGGCGCTCGGCGGTGGACTCGTCGTAGCGCACGTAGCGCGCCTCGCCGAGCATGCGCACCAGTTCCCGGTGACCGCACTGGCCGAGGGCGCGCGGGGTGTCGCGCCCGTGGCGCTCGACGATCACCCGATACGCTTCGGCGGCGATGCCGCGCTGGATGCGCTTGCCGAACAGGAAGCTGGCCAGCAGCCACTTGAACAGCCCGCGTTCCTCGTCCTCGTTCAGGTCAATGCCCAGGTCTTTCGCCGTGATGTCGCCCATGGAAGCCTCCTGCCGATCCCTTCCGGTTCGAGCCCCCGGGGGCGCCACGGTTCGCCCCGCCAGCCCGGGAAGCGTCCGCGGGGAATTCAAGGACTTGTCACGCTAGCGTCATGAAGCTCCCCTAACGTCCAGCCTGCTTATTCGGCGTCCGGCCTATCGGGCGCGAAGCGAATCATTCAGCACAAAAGGACACCATGATGACGCGTCACCCCTTGGCCATCTCGATTGCAGCTTCCTTGGTTGTATTCGCCTCGATGACGGCATTTGCCGAGGTAGAGAAGAACTTCGCCGTCAAACCCGGCACCGGCTTGATGAGTCGCGAAGCAAAAGGTGACATCGCTCAGTTCGGTGGCGCTCGCCGCCTGGACAGCAATATCAGCGACGCGCTGAAAATGGAATTATCCGACCGACCCGCGCGAAACGTGATCCTGCTGATCGGCGATGGCATGGGCGACTCCGAAATCACCCTGGCGCGCAACTACGCCATGGGTGCCGGCGGCTACTTCAAGGGGATCGACGCCCTGCCGCTCACCGGTCAGTACACCCACTACGCCCTGCACAAGGACACCGGCCTGCCGGACTACGTCACCGACTCGGCCGCCTCCGCCACCGCCTGGTCCACCGGCACCAAGAGCTACAACGGCGCCCTCGGCGTGGACATCAACGAGAAAGACCACGTCACCCTGCTGGAACTGGCCAAGGCCAAGGGCCTCGCCACCGGCAACGTATCCACCGCCGAGCTGCAGGACGCCACGCCGGCGGCGCAGATGTCCCACGTCACGTCCCGCAAGTGCTACGGCCCGCAGGTCACCAGCAGTTCCTGCCCGCGCAACGCCCTGGAGAACGGCGGTCGTGGCTCCATCGCCGAGCAGATGCTGGAAACCCGCCCGGACGTGATGCTGGGCGGCGGCGCCAAGACCTTCGGCGAAGTGGCCAAGGCCGGCCAATGGCAAGGGCGCACCCTGTTCGACCAAGCCCAAGCCCGGGGCTTCAAGGTAGTGCGCGACCTCGCCGGGCTGGACGCCATCAAGAGCGCCAACCAAGGCCAACCGCTGCTGGGCCTGTTCGCCGACGGCAATATGCCGGTGCGCTGGACCGGTCCGAAGGCCAGCTACCACGGCAGCCTCGCCCAACCGCCGGTGACCTGCGAGGCCAACGCCGAGCGCGGCGCCAGCGTGCCGACCCTGGCCGCCATGACCCAGAAGGCCATCGACCTGCTGAAGACCAACCAGAACGGTTTCTTCCTCCAGGTGGAAGGCGCGTCCATCGACAAGCAGGACCACGCCGCCAACCCCTGCGGCCAGATCGGCGAGACCGTCGACCTGGACGAGGCCGTGCAGGTCGCCCTGGCCTTCGCCAAGGCCGACGGCAACACCCTGGTGGTCGTCACCGCCGACCACGCCCACTCCAGCCAGATCATCCCGCCGGAAGCCTCGGCGCCCGGCTTGTCCCAGGCACTGTTGACCAAGGACGGCTCGACCATGGCGGTGAGCTACGGCACCTCCGAGGAAGGCTCCCAGGAACACACCGGGACCCAGTTGCGCATCGCCGCCTACGGGCCCCAAGCCGCCAACGTCACCGGGCTCACCGACCAGACCGACCTGTTCTTCACCATTCGCAACGCGCTGCAACTGCGCTGAGCGAGGCGAAGACACGAAAACGGGCCCCGCGGGGCCCGTTTTTCATGGCGGAATGGCTCAGCCCTGGGCCTCGAAGCGCTGGCGCAGGCGCGTGGCCAGCCGCTCCAGCTCATCGGGGTCGGCCTTGCCTTGGGCATGGTTGCCCAGCCCGTGGCCGGTATAGCGCGGCACTAGGTGCATGTGGATGTGGAACACCGTCTGCCCACCCGGGGCGCCATTGAATTGCATGAGCTGCAAGCCGTCCGGCTTCAGTTCGTCCACCAGCACCCGGCCGACCTTCTGCACCGCCAGGGTCAGCGAGCACAGAGCGTCCGGATCGATTTCCAGCAGGTTGCGCGCCGCCGCCCGCTTGGGGATGACCAGTGTGTGGCCGTGTGACTGGGGGAACAGATCGAGAAAGGCGAGTACATCGCCGTCCTCGTAGATACGGAAACAAGGGGCATCGCCGCGAATGATCTGGGCGAAGATGTTCTGCGGGTCGTAATCGCCGTACAGGCTCATGATGGTCTCCAGACGGGGGGTCGCAGCGACCATACCGGTTTCTCGCCCACGGGGTAAGTCATCCCGCGGGCGCCACGCCCCTTCAGACGCCCGCGGGCTCTCCTTCTTCACCGGCGGCGTCGCGCTCGAAGCCGTAGGCGCGCTCGACCCGCGCCACCCGGGTGGCGAACGCGCGGTACCAATGGGAGCGGCCGCGCTCGCGCACCGCCGCGTGCTCGGCATGGTCGCGCCAGGCACGGATCGCCGCCTCGCTGGACCAGTAGGAAACCGTCAACCCCAGGCCGTCGGAGCGGGCCGACTCCACCCCGAGGAAGCCCGGCTGGGCACGGGCCAGCGCCAGCATGTGGGCGGCCGCCTCGGCATAGCCCTGGTCGTCGTCGCGGCGCCGGGAGCTGAAGATCACCGCGTAATACGGTGGCCGGGGCGTGGCGGCGATCATACCGCGTGCCGCCGCTCGTAGGCCGCCTGCACCGCGCTGGCCCCCACCAGGCCGGCCACCACCGGCGGCAGACGCCCGGCCAGGGCGGCGCGCTCCGGCTGGAACAGGGTGACGAGGAAGAAGGGGTGGTCCTGCAATTCGATAGCGCGAACCTCGCCGGCCTCGTCGAAGCCGCTGGCCCTCAGCCGCTCAGCCATCAGCGGCTCGCGGAAGGCCGCCTGCAAACCATAGCGGCAGAGGTAGGCCTCGGTGATCTCCAGCACGCCGTAGAGCTCGGCGATCTGGGTGCCGGACACCAGCTTCACCCGTCCCGCCACATCCACCAGGGCACAGCTCAAGGGGGCGATCAGCGGGTCCTGGGCCTCGGGGTTCAATTCGCCGTGCTGCGCCTCCCGCCAGCCCAGGCCGTGCCGGGCGTACTCCAGCAAGGCGTGCTGGAAACCGGCGCAGGTCCCGAGGAAGGGCACCTGCCGCTCGCGGGCATAGCGGATCGCCGTCAACGCGCCGTCGGTGTCCCGGTAGGGGCTACCCGGCACGCACCAGATGCCGTCGTAATCGGCGAGCAGCGCCCCGTCACCGATGCTGTCCGTGGCCAGCCACTCGTGCTCGACCCGCACCTCCAGCGCCTCACCGGCCATCTCCAGCGCCAAGGGGATCGCCTGGTGCGCCTTGATCTGTTCGCTGTAATCGCCCACCAGGGCGATCCTGACTCGATTCGCACTGAACATCGTCCGCTCCTCCAACCTGTTCCAGCCTCTGGCCCGACGGGCGGAGCCACTATAAGCTGGCGCCCACGCAACAAAATATGGGCGCAATGACAAGCAGAGCATGCAGCAATGCAATATCGAGTCGACCATTCCGATCTGAGCCTGGTGCTCGCCCTGGTGCGCGGCCGCTCCCTGGCGCGGGCCGCCGACCTGCTCCAGGTGGATGTATCCACGGTGTTCCGCTCGGTGCGCCGGTTGGAAGCCGCCCTGGGCATCGCGCTGTTCGAGAAGAGCCGCCGCGGCTACCTGCCCACCGGCGCCGCCCAGGCCCTGGCGGAGCAGGCGGAACGCGCCGAGCAGGCCCTGGACGCGGCCCGGATCGCGCTGGAACAGGGGCAGCAGGTGGTCAGCGGGACGGTGCGGCTGACCTGCACCGACGCGGTGCTGCACAGCCTGTTGCTGCCAGCCCTGGCGCGCTTCATGCCGTCTTATCCGGCGCTGTCCCTGGAACTGGCGACTTCCAACGAATTCGCCAACCTCAGCCGGCGCGACGCCGACATCGCCCTGCGCCTGACCCATACCCCGCCGGAGCACTTGGTGGGCAGGCGCCTCGGTGGAGTCTCCTACGCCATCTACGGGCATGCCGCCTTTCGCGACGCGGTGGCCCGGGACCCGACGCGGCTGCCGTGGATCGTGGTGGACGATGCCATGCCCGATCACACCACCGTGGTCTGGCGTCGCCAGCATCACCCCGATGTCACCCCCGCCTATCGCTGCAGCGGCATGTTCTCCGTGGCGCGGCTGGCCCAGGCCGGCCTCGGCGTGGCGGCCCTGGCGGATTTCGTCGCTCGCGACCTGGATGGCCTGGAACGCCTCTCCGAGGCCTTGCCCGGCTGCGACAGCGAACTGTGGCTGCTTACCCGTCCCGATTGCCGCGCCTTGCGTTCGGTGCAAACCCTGTTCGACGAACTGACCCGCTCGGTGCGACCGTAGAGGTCGCGCTCAGCGTTCCGCCCGCCATTGCCGGATTTGCTCCAGGCTGGCGGTGGCCCCGCCACACACCACCACCAGCACCGAGCGGAACTCGGCCAGCGCCTCCGGGTGGGCGTAGACCAGGGCCAGGGCGGCGCCGCAGGCCGGCTCCACCAGCAGTCGATGGTCCTCCAGGAAACGCTCGCAGGCATCCAACGCCTCCCGATCGCTGACCACCCGGTTGCGCACCGGGCGCTCGCGACTCAGGGCGAAGGCCCGCTCGCAGACCTGCCGCGCCGCCAGGGAGGTGGCGACGCTGTGGCAGTCCAGGGCCACCCGCTCGCCGGCGGCCACGGAGCGGGCGAAGGCATCGGCGCCGGCGGTTTCCACCGCCAGGATCGGCGTCGTCTCCCCGCCGTTGCGCCGCAGTCCCTCGGCCACCCCGCAGAACAGGCCGCCGCCGCCCACCGACAGCACCACCGCGTCGGGCCGCAGGCCATCGCGAGCCACCTCGTCCACCAGGGTGGCATGGCCGTCCCAGAGCAGCGGGTCGTCGAAGGGGTGAACGAAGGCGTCTTGCTCGCCCACCAGGGACAGCGCCAGGTCGTTGGCCTCGAACCAGGACGCTCCCTGCACGATGACCTCGGCGCCCTCCTGACGAATCAGCGCCTTGGCTCGCTCGGTGGTGGTCTCCGGCACCACCACCGTCACCGGGATCGACAAGCGCCGCCCGGCATGGGCCACGGCGATGCCGGCGTTGCCGCCCGAAGAGCAGACGAAGCGGCGCTTGCCCTGGCGGGCATGGGCCTCGCAGGCGGCCCCGATGCCCCGCAGTTTGAACGAGCCCGGAGGCTGCAAGGCCTCCAGTTTCAACCAGATGTCGCGACCGGCGCGCAGGCTGAGGGGGCGGGAAAGGATCAGCGGGGTTTCGATATGCAGGCTCATGGGACGCTCGCGAATGAAGCCGGCCGCGCTGGTGGCACGGAGACCGGGAAGGGTGGCGTTCAGGTTCGCTCATGGGCCGGCGGGTGTCTTGTACGATCTTGCGACCCCGGCCCATCGGCGGTTCGCCCGCCGGTTTGCCAGGGCGGCCAGCCTGGGGGATAGTCGCGGGCCTTCAGGAGACGACGATGATCACACGCAGACGCATGACCCTGGCCCTGCTGGGCGGCCCCCTGGCCGGAGCGCTGGCCGCCCCGCTGGCCCGGGCCGCCCAAGGGCCGGGCGACCCGCGAGCCTTCGAGGCTCGCTTGGCCGACCTGGAGCGCCAAACCGGCGGGCGCCTGGGGGTCGCCGTGCTGCACGACAGCGGGAGACTCCGGCTGGGCCACCGGCAGGACGAGCGCTTCCCACTGTGCAGCACCTTCAAGCTATTGCTGGTCGCCCAGGTGCTGGCCCGCTGCGACCAGGGCACCGAGGCACTGGAACGGCCAGTCCCCGTGTCCCCCGCCGACTTGCTGGACTACGCCCCGGCCACCCGCGCCTTCGCCGGCCGCGACATGAGCGTGGCGGCGCTCTGCGAGGCGGCCCTCACGCTCAGCGACAACACCGCCGCCAACCTGCTGCTGGCGCGTGGTGGCGGCCCGGCGGGCCTCACCGCGTTTCTCCGTGGCCTGGGCGACCCGATCACCCGCCTCGACCGCTACGAACCCGCTCTCAACGAGGCGAACCCCGGCGATCCGCGCGACACCACCAGCCCGGTGGCCATGGCGCTGAGCTTGCGGCGCTTGCTGCTGGAGGATGCCCTGGCGCCCGCCTCCCGGGCCCGGCTGGAAGCCTGGATGGTGGCCACCCGTACCGGCGCTGCCCGGTTGCGGGCGCGGCTCCCGGCGGACTGGGTCGCTGGCGACAAGACCGGCACCGGCTTGCGCGGCACCTACAACGACGTGGCGTTGTTCCGCCCGCCCCGGGGCGGGCCCTGGCTGGTGACGGCCTACCTGACCGGGGCCACGGCGACCGCCGCGCGCTGCGAGGCGGCGCTCGCCGCAATCGGCGCGCTGATCGCCGCCCCGTAGCGCGGCATGCCTCAGGTCGCGGGCAAGGCCAGCGCCTGGGCATAGGCGTCGGCATGGGGCCCGAAGCCTTCGCCGAAGGGGGCCGGCCGCACACCGGTCCGCTCCCGCAAGGCACTGCCGTCGTAGGTATGCTCGAAGGCGACCAGGGCCAGTTGGCGGGCCACCGCCGGGCCCAGGCCCTGGGTCGCCGCCACGGCCCGGGCATAGTCCAGGTCGGCGACGGGCTCCGGCACCAGGCCGGCCCGATGCAGAGTGGCGATGACCTCGGCGAGAGTCGCCGGCCGTTCCGGCGCGACATGGTAGACCCGCCCCCGGTCCTCCTCCCGGGGGTCGAAGGCCAGCGCGGCGACGCTCTCCGCCACGTCATCCACCGCCACCAGCGACAGCCGGGCCCGCCCCCCCTCCAGGGTTGCCGGCTGGCGGCGCAACAGCCCCACCAGCGCCGGAATGAACCAGCGGTCGCCGGCGCCGTACACCAGGAACGGCCGCAGCACCGTGCCACCGGCCGCCAGTACCAGGCGCTCCGCCTCCCGACGGGTACGGCTGGTGACCGACACCGGGGCCGGCGCCGCCTCGTCTTCCCGCAGGTCGCGGTGGACCCCGTCGCCGTAGACCGCCGCCGTGCTCAGGTAGATCAGCCGTGTCACGCCGGCGCGGCGTGCCTCGTCCAGCAGATGGCGAGTGCCCTCGACGTTGACCGCCTGGCAGGTGGCGTCGTCGGCCGCCACCGCCGAGGCGGCGTGGATCAGGGTATCGACGCCCTCGCAGCAGCCCCGCAGGCTGCCGGGATCGGTCAGGTCGCCGGGCACGACGAGCGCCGCGTCGGCCGCCGCGATGGGCGAGCGGCGCCGCAGCAGCCTCGGCGCGGCGCCGTGGCGTTCCAGGGCGTGGCGGATGGCGCCGCCGATGAAGCCGCTGGCGCCGCACAAGAGGATGGAAGGAGGGGGAGCCATGGGGTTCTCCATCATGGAAGGAAGGTGCGCAGGACGGCCTGGAGGATCAGGCCGGCATAAAAGAACAGCAGGAACCCGAACGCCAGCGACTTGGGCCAGAGCGTTACCCGTCGGGCGAGGAAACGCCACGCGCCCAGCAACGGAAAGACCAGCGCCAGCCCGGGCGCCGCCGCGCTCCAGCCGAGGCCGCCCCGGTCCTGGGCGAACGCCGCCAGGGCCAGGGCCTCGGCCGCCAGGGCCAGCAGCAGCGCCAGCACGGCGCTGCCCCGGGGGCCGAGACGCTGCGAATACAGGCGACCGCCCGGGACCGAGCGCCAAGTGGTCTTGCGGGCGAACTCCAGGTGCAGGAAGGCGCTGGCGAAGGCCGCCACCAGCAGCGAGGCTTGACCGACGGAGGCCGCCTCGCCGGCCGTCCGGGCGAGGGACAGCGCCACATAGACACTGAGCAGCAGTTGCACCGGGTAGGTGGCGGCCAGGTTCACCAGCAGCGCGTCGCCGAACCAGGCGCTACGCCGCTCCCACGCCATCAGCAGCATGGCGTAGGCCAGGTCCGCCAGTAGCAGCGCAATCACCCACGGCCCCTGGGACAGGTTCAGCACCACCAGCAGCCCGGCGATGGCTCCCATGGCCCGGCGCAATTCGCTCACGGAGATGGCGCCGCGCACCAGGGGCCGCTCCGGGTTGTGCACGCGGTCGTAGGCCAGGTCCTTCTGCTCATCGACGATGCGCAGGTAGAACAGGCTCAGCCAGACCGTCAGCACGCGGACCGCCGTGAGCCCTCCCGGCACCCAGGCGCCAGCCGGCGCCAGGACCGCCAGGGAGCTCTCCAGGGCCAGCACCCAGAGCAGCGCGTAGCCGCCGTACAGGCGTGGCGAGAACACGCTGCCCATGAACGCCTTGAGGCGCGCCAGGGACGACGCGGGAGCGGACAACCCGTTCATCAGGCCGCCTCCTCGCCGTGTTCCAGCAGCGTCACCGTTCCACTGGTGCCGTTGATCTCGATCAGCGCGCCATCGGGGATCAACCGCGTGGCGTCCGCCAGGGACACCACCGAGGGGATACCGAACTTGCGGCTGGTGATCGCCGTGTGGGAGAGCAAGGTGCCGCGCTCCACGACGATGCCCTTGGCGGTGAGCATCAAGAACAGCCAGCCGGGATCGGTCTCCCGGGCCACCAGGATCATGTCCTGGGTGGTGGCGATGGCCTGGCTCGGGTCGAACACCACCCGGGCGATGCCGCGCACCACGCCGCTGCTGGAGCCCAGCCCGCGCAACGCGCTGGAGGCGCCGGGCGCCGTGGTCGCGGGGCCCTCGGGCAGCGAGGCCGGCACCGTGTCGTAGGTGGCGAAGGCCATGGACAGCTCCTCGCCGGGCCGCGCGAAGGCGGCCCGGCGGAGATCGGCGAGCCCTTGCAGGGCCAGGGTGCTGGCGGTGCCCTCGTAGTAGCCGAACAGCTCTTCCTGGGTCAGGTGGAACACGTCCGACGGCTCGCGCAGGACGCCGCGCCGCGCCAAGTCGTCGCCCAGGGACTGGAAGACCGAGCGGGCGTAGCCGAACAGCTCGCTGCGGCAATAGCGGGAATTTTCCCGGTAACGGGCGTACAGGCGCACCTTGTCCACCAGCCACAGCAGCACCCGGTAGCGCCAGGCGCGCGGCCCCAGGGCTCGCCGGAGCACTTCTTCGGCCGCCTCGCGGATGCCCTGTTCCTGCTGGCGCAGCCCGGCCACGGTCAGGTCGGAGGCGGCGTAATGACGGACCAGCCGCAACAGGGTCGCCGGGGTCTGGCGCAGGCTCGGCTGCTCCATTTTCAGCTCCTGCAGGCCCCGGTCGCCGTAACGGTGCAGGTGTTCGCGGAAGGCGGCCAGCAGCGACTGGCCGAAGGCGCCCTCGGCCAGGGCGGCCCACACCGCTTCGTCGTCCCGGGGTTCGGTCCCGCGTGGCGCGGCCAGGCGTGGCTCATCCCTGACTCGTTCGGCCAGGTCGACCAGTGAGAAGAGAATCTGGCTGCTGCGGTTTTCCTCGTCGCCGCAAAGCAGGTCGTTGAACAGCGAGGCCGGCGCCTCGGGGGCGTAGCGGGTCACCAGCCGGGCCACCAGGGCCGAGGCGTTGCTCAACTGGGTGTCGTTGATCAGGGTGACGCCCCACTGCTCGCCCACTTCGCGCCAGAGGTCATGGAAGTTCTCGATCCGCGCCAGCGGCGCGAGCCGTGCCGGGTCCTGGCCCCGGCGCGGGGCGAACAGGCGTTCCCACCAAGCCTCGAAGGCGACCATGCGCCGCTCGTTGCGCAGCAGCGCCACGCCCACCCGCAGCGCCGATGCCACCAGGCGCGAGCCGGCGCGCCAGCGGCCCACCGCCGGCAGCGCGCCGCGCCCGTCCATGGCGCCGGCCTCGATCGCCATCATCCGCTCCCAGCCGGGACGGAACAGTGGGAATACCGGCAACTGGCTATGGAGGATGTACCAGTCGTCCAGGCGGTAATAGATACGCCCGTGGAGGAAGCCGATCATTCGCTGCAAGTGCCGGGCATTGGCCCGCCGCGACGCCTCGCTCACCCCCAGCCGTCGGTAGAGGTCGCCGAAGATGCTGGCGTAGAACGACTGGGCGAAGGAATAGGTCAGCGCGGTGGCCACCCCGGGAAAGCTCTCGGTGATGTTGGCGTTGCTCCACAGATGGCGCAGCCGTGGGTCGATGGCGATGGGCCGGGCTTGCACCAGGTGCAGGCGGCCGTCCTCGGTGAGGGTGCCTTCGATGTCCTGGGGCAAGCCGAAATGGGCTTCCACTCGCAACGCCAAGCGGGCGATGGCGCGCACCTCGTCGTCGTTCAGCACGGGGACCCGCGCCTGCTCGGCCGGAACGCCGGCCACCACCACGCCGCTCCGCTCGCCCGGCTCGCCGAGGCCGTCCAGGCCGATGTCGCGTACCGCCTGGCGTCGCTTGTCCACCAGGGCCGAGCCCAGGGCGCCGCTGGCGCGCTCGTAGAAGAAATGGTCGACATCGGCCTTTTCCTGCACCACGCCTTCGCCGATGCCATGGGCGGCGGCGATCACGCAGCGCGGCGCGGCATCCCGAGGGTCCACGGAGAACGCGACGAACGAGCGGCTGCCGCAGACCATGGTCTGCACGCCCACCGCCACCCGCGCGGCGAGGGGCGGCAGGCCGCGTTCCAAGCGGTACAGCAGCGCCTCCTCGTTGAACGCCGAGGCCCAGCACTGGGCGACCCGCCGCGCCAGGACGGCGCGGCTCACATAGAGGAAACTGTCGGAAAGCCCGGCGAAGGGGTCCTGGAGCGAATCCTCGCCCACCCCATCGGCCCCGGTGACCACGCAGGCGCGCACGGCGACGTAGCCGTCCGCTCCGGACAGGCGATCGAAGGCGCGGTGCAGGGCCTCGGTCAAGGAGGCGCCCAGGGGACTTTCCGCCAGCCGCCGGCGAGTCCCCGCCGCCCAACGCAGCAGGGCCTCGCGGTCGCGTCCGTCGGGCCCACGCGCGACGCCGCCGGGATGCAGCGCCGCCAGCGCGGCGTCGAAAGCCTCGGCGGGCACGCAGCAGAACGGCGGCACCGGGAAGCCGGCCTGACGCATGTGCGCCTGGCGGGAAAACTTGTAGCCGACCCGCGCGGGATCGAGCAGATCGGAGGGTTCGCTGAGCAGTTCCATGTCACCACACCCCCGGAATGATGCGCTTGTGGCTTTCGGCGTAGCGCTGGTAGCCCGGCACGGTGGCTTTCAGGGCGCGCTCCTCGACCCGGATGCGCAGGACGATGGACGGCAGCAGCAGGCAGCAGAACCCCAGCAGCCCGGGCAGGTTGGCGAAGTAGAGGACGAACCCCAGTTCGGCCAGCAGCATGCCGCTGTAGGCCGGATGGCGTACCCAGCGGTAGGGTCCGTCCTGTACCACTTGGTGGCCCTCGATCACCCGCACCTGGTGGGAGTAGAAGGCCCCCAGGGTCTCGATCGCCTTGAGGCGAAAGGCGATGCCCAGGGCGAACAGCGCGATGGGCAGCGCCAGCCAGGCATGCCAACCGTGCCAGGGCAACGGCGAGCCGTAGAGCGCGGCGCCGATGGTGATCACCCGGGCCAGCCCATAGAACTGCAAGGTGCCCCGGTCCGCCGCCCCGGCTTCTTCCCGGGCGGTGCGCAAGGTGATGCGCAGCTCCAGGAAGATCCAGATCAGGTGCAGGGCGATCAGCAGCGCGGCGACTTCATGGGGCACATCCGCCCGTAGCACCCATTCGCGCCACAAGGCGAGGGTCAGGGCGATCAGGCCGACGGGCAGCAGCAATGCGGGAAAACGACGAAGCACGGCGTTCATGGGCGGTCCTCCCGGTTCGGTTGGCGCGACGCCTGGCGGATGCGCGCGTAGAGCCTCGGGCTGACGGCGCGGCCGCCGAAGCGCAGTTCGCCCACCCGGGCGTCGCCGTCGAGCAATTCGATGGATTGGCTGGCCTTGCCGCTGGACGCGGGCCGGCCGTCGGTCGAGACCATCTCCAGGTCCGCTTCCCGGGAGAAGGCCCGCTGGAAGCGCGCCTCGATGGATTCGAGAATGAAGGGGCGGCCCGCCGGCGTGGCATGCACCTCATGCTGCATCAGCAGGGCGAATTGCCGACCGGCCTCCACCAGTTCCAGGACCGTGCGCCGGTCCCGCTGGCGGGCATGCAAACCATGCCCCGGCGCCAGTGGCAGCAGGCGCGTCCGGCAAGCCTGGGCCGCGTCCCGGTACAGGCCGGTGATGAAGATATTGTGCCGATGACGCTTATGCACGGCCTCGGCGGGCGCGGGCGCCCGCGAGACCGGGGAAGACCGCGCCAGGCAAGCGGCCACCGTTGGCGCGACCCGGCGAAATTCGACGTGTCCCCGGCAGAGCGGTACGCCCTCCTGCGACGCCAGCAGGTCGCACTGGCGGCCCTGCTCCCCAGGCTCGCCGACCCGCGCTTGCAGGCGAATCCCGGCGGTCTTCTCGGCGAAGCGGGCGAACTCCAGCCGCAGTTCCGCGATATAGCGGCGCGCCGTGGTGGCCTCCGTCTCGTTGAGGGCCTGCTCGGCGAGGACCAATAACCCGTCGAGCAATAGAATGCCCGGCACATGGTCGACCGGATGGTCGAAAAAGAAAGGATCGGTTTCATCGACGACAAGTTCGTCGGCATATACGAGGCCGCGCGAAGTGCGCCCCGACAATAGGGCGTCATTCGAATAAATCGTTTGCATGGCGATACTCCCGGTTCATCAACAGTCCACTGTTTCCTGCGCGGGCGCGCATTCAACTTCGTTTTTTCCGGGCAACAGCAGGCACGCTCCAGCACGTGACGAGCACGAGCCAAAGCACGATTCCAGAGCGGTTCTAGATTTATTCTTGATTGATTTCCGTATGACCGCCTTTCAGCATCCAGGCAAAGTGAAAGGCGACAGAGAAACAACTCGCGGAAAAGAAAGGCGTTTATCGATCCGAGTCACGAACCGATAAACGCCGCCTTACCAAGGTACGCATGAAGTTTGAAGGGAACGAACGCCTTTAGTTCGTTCCCACTTAATAAAAACCAGATATTTTATTGTTGGACAATATCAGGAAAGTTATACGCGATTTAACTTCACGCGCGCCGGCGAGCCCCTCGTTATTATCGAGGAGTCTTTCGACTCATTGCTTTATAGGCAGGCCACGCTCGGCCCTGGCCGAGCCCGGATGCAGGACGAGCGACCGGAGGGTATCGGGAAGACGCGGCCGGCCCGGCCCTTCTCGCGCCAGGCCGGACCGGAAACGGGCCGCCGGTGGAGCGGCCCGGACGGAAAGCTCGTGCTCAGCCGCTGATGCTGTCGGTGCGGCGGATGCGGCCGGCGTCGATGAAGCGGGCCATTTCCCGGGCCACGTCCAGGACGGTGGCCTCGGGGTGTCGGGCGCAGTAGGCGCCGATCCAGTTCCGGCGCTGCCCGGCGTCGAAGTTCTGCAACAGGTTGTCGGCCTCCACCAGGTTTTCGTCGAGGCCGTAGAGGTAACCTTCGACCCACCGTCCCACCTCGTGGGCCTGGGCGGTGTCGGACCGCTGGATATGGGTCAGGGCGCGGCATTGCAAGGCCGCCAGGCTGGTGCCGTCCGCCAGGGCGCGGTCGGTCAAGGGTAAGGCCAGCAAGGCGAGGAACAACGTCTTATTCATCGGGATCGCTCCGTGTGACACGCCGGCGAACCGCGCCGGTCGTCCGTGTGACCATCCCGACGCGCCATGTTTCCCTGGCCGGACCAGGTAGTCGGCGAACGGTGATGACGCGGCGAGCCAGGCGGGTGGAAGCGAGGCTGCCTTTCGGCCGAGCGCTTGCTACAGTGCCCGGGCGCTTCAGCCCAGGAGTCGATGCCGTGCCCTTGCCTCGCGATCCCCATGCCCAGCCCCATTTCTGGCGCGACGCCGCCCTGCCCTTCCTCGAAGCGCGCTGGGTGGAGGACGGTCGCCGGGTCTGCTACGCCGCCCATGCCCACTCGTGCTTCTCGGTGGGCGCGGTCACCGCCGGCCGTAGTACCTACCTCAACGGTGGCGAGCGTCGGGTCATCGCCGCCGGCGGCGTGGTGGCGATGAACCCCCAGGTGGTCCATGCCTGCAACCCTCTCGACGGGGAGCCCTGGTCCTACGTGATGTTCTACGTCGACACCGCCTGGCTCGGCGCCTTGCAACGGGAGCTGGGCGCGAGCCCCGACGGCGGCTTCCGACCCCTGCCCGGAACCTTCAGCCGCGACCCGGCGCTGTTCGCCGCGTTGATGACGCTTTACGCCACGTTGCGGGATGCCGGTCGCGACCCGGCGCGCAAGCGAGCCGAGGCCCGGGCCTTCTTCATGCGGTTGCAAGGGGTCCTCGGGGCCAGCCCCGCGCCAGCCGACGCCCCGGTGGCGGACCCGCTGCGCCGCGCCATGGCGTTCATCGAGGCCCACTGCACCCAGCCGCTGAGGCTGGAGGACATTTGCGCCGAGGCCGGCTTGTCGCCGTCCCGCCTGATCCGTGGCTTCAAGCGGCACTATGGCCTGACGCCCCACGCCTACCTGATCAACCGACGCATCCAGCGCAGCCAGCACTGGTTGCGCCAGGGGCGGGACCTGGCCGAAGTAGCCTTGGAGGCGGGTTTCGCCGACCAGGCGCACTTCCAGCGCGCCTTCAAGCGCCACTTGGCCGCGACCCCGGGGCAGTACCGGGACTGAAGCCGGCCTAGCCCTCCAGCAGAAACAGGGCGCTGCCGAGTAAAAGCGACGCCATCGACCAGTTGAGCAGGCGCACTCGCCGGGGGTTCGCCAGATGCCGCCGCAGGAGGCTGCCGGCCCACCCCCAGCAGGCCAGGGACCCATAGCAGATCACGAAGTACAACCCGGCGAAGTACCACACCCGGACCACGTCGCCGTCCGTCGCGAACAGCCCCATGCCCGCCACCGAGGCCAGCCAGGCCTTGGGATTGAGCCATTGCATCAGCGCGCCGGTGAGCCACGAGGGGCGCGCCACCGCGCGGTCGGCGCCGAGCCGGCCATCGTCCCGCGCCAGCCGGAAGGCCATGTACACCAGGAAGGCGATGCCGCCCCAACGAATGCCGAGCAGCAGGACCGGCAGCCGCGCCAGCAGTTCGTACAGGCCCAGGCCGATGAGCAGCAGCAACAGGGTGAAGCCCACGGTCGCGCCGCTGACGTGACGCAGACTGGCGCGGAAGCCGAAGCGCGCGCCGCTGTTCAGCGCCACCAGATTGACCGGGCCTGGGGTGATGGAAGACGCCAGCGCGAACGCGGCCATGGACAGATAGACGGTCATGGGATTCTCCATGGGATCGGGGATGCGCAGGCTAGAGGGCGGGCACGCCCGGGTATTGAAGAAAATCGGCAAGCGCGTCTCGCCAGGGATTTCCCAGGCCGGCCAAGCACGTCCCCCGCCAGACAGAACCCGGCCGCACGCGTTACCCTGCGCCGATATCCATCGATCCGAGGACCTCCATGACCCCTCCTCTCGGCCGCTGGCGCTCGCCGGTGGCACGCATGAAAGCGGTCGCCGGCTTACTGCTGCTGGCGGCGGCGTTGCTCCATGGCGTGGCGACGGCCATGCTGCGTCACCCCGCTCCATCCGCCTCGCCCTGGAGCCTGACCGCCTGGGGCTACCTCGCCGCGTTCGCCGAGGCGGCCATGGTCGGCGCCATCGCCGACTGGTTCGCGGTCACCGCGCTGTTCCGGCGCCCCCTGGGCCTGCCGATTCCCCATACCGCCATCGTCCCGCGCGGCAAGGCGCGCATCGGTCGCACCCTGTCCACCTTCATCACCACCCACTTCCTCGCCACCCCGCTGGTGCTGGCTAGGCTGCGCGCCCTGGACCCGGGCCGGCGCCTGGCGGACTGGCTGCGCCATCCGCGCAACGCCGAGGCGGTCGGCCGCCAGTCCATCGGCGTCGCCCGCGTCGCCGTGGATCTCTTGGACGACGAGCGCGTGCGCGTCTTCGTGCGGCGCCAGGCGGCGCGGCGACTCGAAGCGCTGGAAGCCGCTCCGCTGCTGGGCGGACTGTTGCAGGCGCTGATCCGCGAGGGCCGCCACCAGGCCATGCTCGACGAACTCCTGATCAAGCTCGACGAACTCTTGCGGGACGACGACATCCGCGCCCTGGTGGCCCGCGCCATCGCCACGGAAATCCGCACGCTGCGTTACCTGGGGCTCGACAAGCGCGTGGGCGATTGGTCGGCGAGCAAGGTGGTGGACGGGCTGTCGGGGCTGATCGGCGAAGTCGCCGCCACTCCCGACCATCCCCTGCGCCTGCGCTTCGACACCCTGGTGCAGGGCTATATCGAGCGGCTGAACCATGACCCGGCCTACCGCCGACGCGGCGCCCGGCTGGTCGCCCGGGCCCTGGCGCACCCCGCCACGGGCGCCTGTTTCCAGGGGCTCTGGGACGACCTGCTGGGCTGGCTGCGGGACGACCTGTCGCGGGACGATTCGCGCCTGGGCGCCCGCCTGGCGAAGCTGACCCGACAACTGGGCGAGACCCTGGCCGGCGATGCCGCCCTGCGCGGCTGGATCGACGAGCGCCTGGTTCGCGCGGTCCCCGTCCTGCTGGCGCGCTACCGGAGCCGCATCGGCGACTACATCGCCGAGCGGGTCGAGCAGTGGGAAAGCCACGAGCTGGTGGCGCAACTGGAGCGGAGCGTCGGCAAGGACCTGCAGTACATCCGCATCAACGGCACCCTGGTGGGCGGCCTGGTGGGGCTGGCGCTCCACGGGCTGACCCAGTGGCTGGCCGGAGCCTGAATTCATGGAGTCGATCATGGAATTGCTGTTTCTCGGCACCTCGTCCGGAACCCCCACCCGGGCCCGCAACGTCAGCGCGGTGGCGCTGCTGGAAGGCACCGGCAAGGGCTGGCACCTGGTGGACTGCGGCGAGGCCACCCAGCATCAGGTGCTGCGCACCCGGTTGTCCCTGCACGAGCTGCGCGGCATTTACATCACCCACGTGCATGGCGACCACTGTTACGGACTGCCCGGCCTGCTGGCCAGCGCCGCCATGAGCGGCCGCACCCGGCCGTTGCCCATCGTCGCGCCGCAAGGTATCGCGGAATGGATCGAGGCCACCTTGCGCCTGAGCCAGTCCCACCTGCCCTACGCGCTCGACTTCCAGGCCACGGAAACCCTCGGCGAATGGCAACACGGCGAACTACGGGTCGAGGCCTTTCCGCTGTCCCATCGGGTACCGTCCTTCGCCTATCGTTTCAGCGAGCGCCGACCCGACCCGCGCCTGGACATCGCCCGGCTGGAGGCGGACGGCATCCCCCGCGGCCCGCTCTGGGGACAACTGGCCAACGGCCTCGATGCGCGGCACGACGGCCGGGTCCTGCGCGGCGACGACTACCGGCTGCCCGGCCGGCCGCCCCTGCGGGTGGTCATCGCCGGCGACAACGACCGCCCGGAGCTGCTGACCGAGGCCTGCCGGGGTGTCCAGGCGCTGGTCCACGAGGCCACCTACACCCAGGCCGTCGCCGAGGGCGCCCGCGCTACCTTCGGCCACAGCACGGCGGCCAGCGTGGCGGCCTTCGCCCAGGCGGTGGAGCTGCCCAACCTGGTGCTCACTCACTTCAGTGCCCGCTACCAGGCCGACTCGCGCCACGGACCGTCCATCGAGGACGTGCGCCAGGAGGCCGCCGAGGCCTATGCCGGCCGGCTGTTCCTGGCGGAAGACTTCGCGCGGCTGCGCCTGGACCGGGACGGCGTGCTAATGCGCGTCGAGCCGGAGCGGCGCGAGCCCCGGGCGCCGCGTGAGGCGACAGGGCCGGGGGACGCGGCGTCCACCCGGGCCCCGTGAGGCATCCCGGCGCGCCGCGATGGCGGTGGGCCGCATCCTTACGAAGCGCCTAGGAACTCTTGGAACGAGCGCTTCGCCATTCGGCCGTGGGCAGGCACTGGACGACGCAGGCCAGCAGCGCCAGGCCCGCGCAGCCCAGCCAGAAGATGCCCCCGGTGGGCGCGACGAAGCCGACCGCGCCGATCCCGTTCCCCAGCAGGCCGCCCAGCAGCGCGGCGGTCCCCAGCAGGCCGAACAGGGCCCCCAGGCGGGCGTCGTGTACCTGGGCGGACGCCACCGCGTCGATGGCGGGGTCGATGATGATCTCCCCCACGGTGTACAGGGAGACCAGGGCCAGGAAGGGCGGCAACGAGGGCATGTGGTAGAACCCGAGCATGGCGAGGGCAATACAGCCGAAGCCGATCAGGATCATCTTCTCCAGGCTGAAGCGGCGGCCCAAGTAGTAGTTCAGCGGGACCTGCAGCAGGAAGACCGTCGCGGTGTTGAAGAAGAACAGCAGCCCTACCGTCTGGTTGGAGAAGGTATTGGCCGTGGCGATCGGCAGGGTGAATTCGAGCTGCGCGTAAAGCGCGATGTAGATCAGGTAGAGCAGGCTCGCCTTGAGGATCACCGGGTTGGCCAGCATGCCCAGGACCTGCCCCGGGGCGCTCGGGCCGACTCGCTCGCTCTTCAGCACGGCGGTGCGGGCATGCAGCGCCCGCACCGGCCGCAGTGCCAGGAAGCACGAACTCAGGGCCTGGACGCCCGCTGCGCCGGCGAACAGCACGACCGGGTCCAGCTCGATCAACGCGGCCCCGATCAGCCCGCCTAGCGCCATGCCCAGGTTATTCGCGGTGCTGCGCAGGGAAAACATCAGCGGCTTGTGGGCCGGGACGACGCTCTGGCTCAGCGCCGACTTGGAGGCCGGCACGAACAGCGCGCCGGCGAAGCCGAACACCAGGGAGGCCACGCTGATGACCCACTCGTGCTCGCTCCAGGCGTACAGGAAGAACGAAACGATGCGCAACGCGGCGCCGGCACCCATGACCCATAGTGGGCCGAGACGGTCCGACAGCAACCCGCCGACGAGCATCAGCCCGCGCTGGGAGAAGAGCTTCAGGGTGAGCTGCACGCTGACGAAGGCCAGGGACAGCCCCAGGGTGTTGTGCAGATAGACAGCCAGGAAGGGCACGACGATGAAGCTGCCGACGTTGAAGGTGAGGCTGATGGACAGCAGCCAGAGAGTGCTGGGCGAGAGCTTTTTCAGATCGTCGATAAGATGCGCCACCCGGGGGCTCCTTCTGGTTGGCTGCGCGGCGGCGCGCCGTCCGCCACGTCCGGGCGCGGCCGGGATCGCGGCGCGCGCCTGAGCAACAGGTCCTCGACGAGGCTCAGGCTGACGCGCCGGCAGTGCCGTGTGTTGGTCTCGTAGACGCCACAGAAAAAGTGCACGCCACTGGTCAGGTTGCCGATCACGTACAGGCGACTGGGTCGCGTTCCCGAGCGGGCCTCGTTGGTCTCGAAGTCCACGTCGACGCCGCCCAGCGGGTGGGCCTGGACCAGCCCCGCCTCGCGCAGCGCCACGAACAGCGGGTCCTCGGTGAGCGCCACGTCATTGTCCGGCGCGGTGGCGTTGATCAACACGTCGAAGCGCCGTTCGTCCCCACCGCTCAGCCGCGCGACGAAGGCGCCGTCCCGGTGGGTCACCGCCTCCAGCCTGGGTAGCAGGTTCAACTGACCGGTCTGGAACAGCTCGCTCAGCACTTGGGCATTCGCCAGGGGGATCGGCACCCGGACCGCCATGAAGCGGCTATAGCCATGGCGGCGGAAACGCGCCTGGTCGACGGGCGACAAGGCCCGCCACAGTTCGTCGATGACGCTGTTGAGGGCGACGAAGGCCGCTTGCCAGGGTTGGGGTCCCTGGCGAGCCGCCAAGATGTCGCGGCGCAGCGCCTCCACCGCGTCGCCGCCGGCGGGCTTGCGCCGCTTGACGCTGAAGCGCGATCCGCCGGACAGGCTCAGCTCCTTCAGCACCAGGCGCAGGACCGTTCGCAGGGGCAGCCGCCCGCCCATGCTCGCCTGGAGCGCGCGAATCCTCTCGGCCGTGCAATAGCGCAACGCCGCGTTGCCCTGGGGACGTTGCACGCCGGGCAGGTAGCCCTGGCGCGACAGCAGGGTGATCGGCCCCCGGTGCCCACGGCGATGCAGGGCCACCACGGCGTCGATGGCGCTGAGCCGGGACCCGACGATGGCGACGGAGCACGAGGGCGCGATGCGCGGGATCGTCTCCCGCAAGGGATAGGGGGAATGGAAATAGCCCGGCGCGCCCAGCAGGTGGCGATAGTGCCGTTGCGGAAGGTTGCCGGTCGCCAGGATCACATAGTCGGCCTGCCACGCCCCCCGCTCTCCCACCAGCAGGAAGCATCCCGCCTGGCGTTCGAAACGCTCCACCCGCTCGCTCACCGGCATCACGCAGTGGCCCGCCGCCGCGGCAAGGTCGATCGCCTGGAGCAAGGTCGCCCGCAGGTAGTCGCCGAACAGCGGCCGGGGCAGGTAGTCGTCGGGCGCGTGGGCCGCGGGCTGCCGGTCCAGCCAGCGAACGAAGTCGTCCGGCCGCTCGGGAGAAACCGACATGTTGGCTCCGGTGCGGTTGAGGATCGCGCAACGGTCGTCCTCGCGGTAGGCCGCCCCCGGCCCGAATATTCCGGAGCGCTCGAAGGCGAGGATCTTCGTCGGTGGCGCCTGGCGGTCGATCAGGTCCCGGACCAAGTGCGCGATCATCGACACTCCCACGGCCCCCACGCCCACCACAGCGATGCGGTAATCGAAACGACTCATGCGGTTCCCTCCTCCCCTCGTGCCTTCCGTGCCCTCGTCCCGGCTTCAGGCCCAGCGCGTCGCCCCGGTGAACCAGTGGGCCGCTTCGCGAAGACGCTCGTCGAGCTGCTCCTCGGTTTCCCCGACGATCAGCAAGGAGGCGATTTCGCCGTTGGTATAGGCCATTTTCGAGTAGGTCTGCCCGACCCGGGCATAGGGTTTGTACACCTCGACCCAGTCGAACGGCGCGTGCTCCGGCAGCGCGGCCAGGGTTCCGGGCTGGGGCGGCACGTTCAACTCGGCGACCAGCCGCCTGGGCGGGTACCGCAGCCCCTCGACCGGCTCCCGTCGCCCGCACTCGGCCTTGAGGTACTCGACCCGGATATCCACGTCGAAAGCCTGGCGAATCTGGTCGTTGGCCAGGCAACCCGCCAGGCGGCAGGCGGCTTCGCACAGGTAGAGCTCATCGTCCGGTGTATGGAACAGCTCGATATGGAAGAGGCCGTTACGCGGCATCGGCAGGACCTCTTCCAGCAGACGGCGGCCGAAGTCGCACAATCGCTGCCAGAGGGGGTTGGACGGCGCGACCATCCGCAGCCCCAGCCACTCGCCGTCGAGGAACTGCAGGTTCGAGTGCATGCACTGGACGCAAGACACCAGCACGCAGGCGCCGTCCACGTACAGGCCATTGACCTGATACATGTCGCCCGGCACGAACGACTCCACCAAGGGGCTCTTCCCTTGGGTGAAGTCCGGGGACTCCAGGTAGGCGTCCAGCGCCCGCTCGTCGGCGATCACCCGGACACCCGCCGAACCCTTGCCGTCCACCGGCTTGACCACGATGGGGTAACCGTAGTCCTCGACGAACTCCAACAGGTCCAGCGCGCTGGCGGTCAGGCGGAAGCCGGCCACCGGCACGCCGTGGCGCTCGGCGCGGCGCTTCATTTCGAACTTGTCGCGGAACAGTCGCGCATCCTGGGGCGAGAGGCCCCCCAGGCCCCAGCGCTCGCGGAGCCGGGCCGCCCGCATGACATCGCTCTCGGCGAGCGCGACGACGTTCAGGAAGGGGTCCACGCGGTGGAGATCCAGGGCATCCTTCTCGACCCGGCCGCTGCCGTTGTAGTCCTTGAAGAAATGCATCTCGGCGAACGCGCCCTTCGCATGGGCCAGGACGGCGTCCTTCGCCGACAGGTCGGTGAACAGGACCGCATCGCCACCCGTGGCGTCGACCCAGTCCCGGGCCGAGGTTTGGAGAACGATCTTCGGGGGTGCCAGTATCAAGGCTCGCATGGGGACATCCTTTTCGTGAACGACCGGAACGCTTCGCGGCGTCCGGGCCGGGGCATATCGCCCTCGATCAATGCTCGGCCCAGGGTTCCCAGTGCACCTTGACCATGTCGCGGGCCGTCTCGGCGTTCCGCATCGCGTCGTCGATGTCCAGGCCGGTGCAGAGTACATAGCCTTGCCGAGAGTCGGAGCCCTTGAGGCGACCGATTTTCTGGCCGGGCTGGAGCGAACACTTGACCCGCACGACCGCCTCCGCCCGTTGTGCCTGCTCCAGGTTTTCCACCTTGAGGATGTGGGCGTTCTCGTAGGGAAAGAAGCGGATCGCCGCGGCCGCCGCGACGGGCTTGCGCTCGGGCGCGGGCAGGTCGAGCAGGCAGCAGATGGTCTCGGTCATCAAGTCCACCCCGCTGACCATCTCGCACATTTCCCAGATCTGGTCGCCGCCGATCCGGGTCTGCGACTCGATGATCCGGGGGCCGTCGCGGGTCAGGCGGATTTCGGTGTGGGCCGGAGCGGTCCGCTGCTCAATGACGTTCAGGAACCTCACCACCAGCTCGCGGATGGCGTCCAGCGTGGCGTCGTCCAGCCGAGCCGGCACCTGATGGCCGAGTTCCACGAAGTACGGCAGGGCCGTGGTGATCTTCTCGGTCACCATGGCGATCTCGTGCTGGCCGTTGCGGGAAATGGACTCGACGCTGAATTCCGGACCGTCGAGGAACTCCTCCGCCAGCACCACCCCGTCCGTCTCGCGATAGGTCCAGGCCCAGCGCTCCCGGATGGACGCCTCGTCGTCCACATAGAAGACGCCCTCGCTGCCCCCTCCGGAAAAGGGCTTCAGGACCATGGGCCGGCCTTCCAGGGAGCGGAAGAAGTCGAGCGCCTCCTCCACCGTGCGGCAGGTGGCGTAGCGCACCGGGCTCAGGGAATGGGCCTGCATCATGTCGCGCATCTTGATCTTGTCGCGGGTCAGCAGTACCGCCTGGAGGTTCTGCCCGGGCAGGTTCAGGTCGATGGCGCACATGGAGGCCGCGTGCATGCCGTACTCGGCGAAGGACACGATGGCATCGAAGGGGTCCTTGCCATGCCAGGCCCGGGCGACCAGCAGGACCTCCTCGATGTCCTTGTAGTCCATCACCAGGTAGCGATGGGCGCTCTGGATTTGCCTGTCGGTCACGAGGTCGGGGGTCTGCATCATGGAGTAGCGCACGCCGAGGCGGTCGAGCTTGTCCAGGGTATGGTCGCGCCCACCCACGACCAGCACATGGTTGTATTTCATGCCGTCACCTTTTCCTTTTCAGGCTGAGTTTGGTCCCGCGGCAGGCGGTAGTTGAAGATCAGCGTGTCCCGATGGCCCCGGGCCGTATCGGAATCGGCGATGCAGGACGTGACGTCATGGAACATGCGGCGATCATCCACCACCAGGAACTCCAGTGGGTCGCGCATCTCCTTTTCGAACACCACGCGCCGCTCGGCATCGAGCACGTGGCTGACGCCACCCGACAAGCCCTTGCGATCGACCAGGATGGCGAAGAAGTAATCCACGCCGTCTTGGTGCACGCCTTCGGGCGTCGGTTCCCCGGTCATCCCGCGCTCGCAGAGGGTCCGGATGGGGTGTAGCTCCGTGTCCCAGCGGGGGGCGGGTCGTATCCGGTGAATGATCGCGCTGGTGAGGGCGAACAACGCCTTCATCGTCGGCGCGGCCAGTTCCTCGTCCCGCAGTTCTTCGTAGAGGCGCTTCTTCCCGCCATTGAGCGCGTTATAAGCGGTGGACTGATAAAAAGGCCGCGTGGGTTGTCGGTGAAACTCGAACGCTTCCCCGTTTCGCTCGGCCCCGAGGCAGGAAAACCGACGGTGGCGATAACGCCCGCCATCGGCCATGAAACAATCGAGCGGAAGTTCGTCCCAATATCGCTGGTAGCGCGGTATATCGTCCGACACATTCGGATCGACGCATGAAAGTGCCTGGATGCTTTCCTGGGCACTGACATGGGCGTAGCCCTGATGGCGCACCCAATGGGCAATGGAATCCAACAGATCGGTCACGACGGGCGTCAACATAACGATTCCCTGACGTATAAGTTCAAGACCAGAAAACAAGTTCCCGCTCGGACATTCGTCCCAATGCGGACGTTACCGTGACGCGCTCTTCCGACGTCGGGTCCACATAATGAAAGTTGCGCGTATTGAATAAGACGACTTCGCCGGGACGAGGCTCGAACGTGGCCTTTTCGCTGCCATGAACCACGACCGGATCATAGCCATAGGAACCGTCTTTATAACGCTCGTGCTCGGGGTTCCATTGGCGCTGATAGACATGGGTCTTGCCTCCGCCTTTTTCCGAAGTGCGCAGGTAAAGATTCCAGGCCAACTGATGGGTGACCTTGCCCACGCACCAGCCTTCCTGTTCGGCCGGCGCGAAGTCCACATGGATCAGGGTGCCGTTCTCGATGCGCCGCACCAGCCCGGCGAAGTAGTCGTCGCCATTCTCGGCCCTGGCGATCCGGGCGGCGTAGGCGGTTCGCGCCTCGATGAGACTCATCAGACGGCCGATGGGATCGAAGCTGTGCTGGAAGATATCCCCCAGGACATCCTGGGCGGCGCGGGCTTCCTCGAAATAACGTGCCTTGGAAATGGCGTTGTATTCGAAGACGGTGATGCCGAGTTTATTGATCTGCGGCTCCACATTCCGATAGGCGCTGAACCCCCGCTTACTGGCCTCCTCGACCAGACGCTCGCACTCCTCGGGCGTGGCGAAGTTCGGAATGCGTATATAGGGGATTTCATTGGCGAAGAGTTTCGCCAGGCTTTCGGCGGTCAGCTCGTTCGCCGCCGCGTTCGCCCACCCGGATGAACGCGTGGAAGTTTCCCGCTTCGCGTATTCAAGCGCTTCCATACAGTACTGTCTCCCTGAATCAGGCCTCTCGAACGAAATGGCGCGAATAACGGCGCAATGCCTGTTCGAACGACCTCGATGAATTGACTATTCGTGGTTATGCGAAACCCTCGGCTTACCGATGGCATGCAGAACGAATGGAGGAGGTGCGCAGTGCACCGCAATGTACTAGAGAGGAAATAAATTCATGGCATGTCCTCACATCCTATGGGGAACCGGCGGGCGCCGAATTGAAATGGCGATCAATCCGTTGGTTCACGACTATAAGGAAAAATGCCGGCATGTCTACCGCGAGAAGGATTTTTTTCCAACTTTCCGGAAAACCTCGATGACCTTTCGGTCACGAATTTCCGTATGTACCTGACATGTATGAAAGTATCGATAGAAACACTGAACAAGTTGAAACCGTATTTATCGGCGCGGATCTTCGAGAAGGCGTCTTCTCACTCAAGAGAACCGACGAATGGCGGTTAGGTCATCCTGTGGCGTGCCTGCATGGGAGGCTTCCCTCGCTATTCCTCCCGGTGACGAAGCAAGGTATGCCGGCCCGTCCCAGCGAGCCCCCATGCCGAAAGGCCATCCCGGGCACCTGAGGCCGCGAACCGAAGCCCCATGACCACGACGATACGCACCGCCACGGAAGCCGATATCGAGGCGATGTTCGATGGCCGGACCAGCGTCGCCCAGAACCTCCTCTCTCGAGAGCAGAGGGCCGCTTTGGGTATCACCGCGGAGACCCTGTCCGCCGCCCTCCGCGGCGCCCCTGTGCCTGGATCGCCGAGGTGGACAATACGCCGGTCGGCTTCGCCATGGTGGACCTGGGCACGGGCGAAGTATTCGCCCTCTTCGTCCGCACGGCATATGAAGGCCGAGGTCTGGGCCGGTCGCTGCTGGAGGCGGCGGAGCGGAGCCTTTTCCAGCGACACGAGGCGATCTGGCTCGTGACGGACGGCCAGCCGGCCATCCGCGCCAATGGGTTTTACCGGCGCCTGGGCTGGAGGTGGGCCGGGCCAGCCTGGCGGGGCCGGTCGACGAAGGAGATGTTCGCTACGAAAAACAATGCCCCCGAGAGCGGGCGAGCCGCTGACCGGACGGTTGTCGGGCACCTCGGCCTGCACGCCCGGCGCCCCGGATATCCGTCGCGCCGAGGCGGACTTCGGCTCAGGCCGCCTTGGCCCGCTTATGCAGGACATGGTCGATCATGCCCCATTCCTGCGCTTCCTCCGGAGTCATGAAGCGGTCCCGATCCAGGGTGCGCTCCACTTCGTCGTAGGTCCGGCCGCAATGCTCGGCGTACAGGCGGGTCACGCGCTGCTTGGTGAGCCGCATTTCTTCCGCCTGGATGAAGATGTCCGAGGCCTGTCCCTGAAAACCGCCCAAGGGTTGGTGGACGTGCAGGCTCGCATTGGCTAGGGCCGCGCGATGGCCCGGCTCGCCGGCCATCAGCAGGAACGACCCCATGGAACGAGCCGTGCCCATGCACAGGGTATGCACCGGTGCCCGAATGAACTGCATGGTGTCGTACATCGCCAGGCCGCTCGTGATCACCCCACCCGGGGAGTTGATGTACAGATGGATGGGCTTTTCCGGGTTCTCCGATTCGAGGAACAGCAGTTGCGCGCATACCAGGGCGGCGACGCTGTCGTTGACCTCGCCATTGAGAAAGATGATCCGCTCGCGCAGCAGGCGCGAATAGATATCGAAGGATCGCTCCCCCCGGGCGGACTGTTCGAGAACCATGGGGACGACTTCCATCGTGTCGCGCATGGGGCAGGCTCCTGTCTTCGAAAGATACGGTGGCGTGGGGTCGATCAGGCCGCCCGCATGAGCGGCGAGACGTCGTCGTTCACGGCGGGCGCGTGACGCGCCAGCCTCGGGTCCGTCAACCGGTGGACGATCTTCAGGCGGGTACCGCCGGTCTCGTTCGGCGCGACGAAAAAGCTCACTTCGCTCTCTAGGAACGGTGGCTCGGCGTTCCGCAGGCGGTAGCGGACTTCTTCGTCGGGCGTCGAGACGATCGGCTCGGCGTCCGCCAGGGCCTCGTCGGGCAACCAGTGCTCGCGGAAGGCGGGAATGCTGATGGCACGCCAGACCTTCGCCGGCGGCGCCGCGAATTCGTATTCCAGCACCAAGGTGTTCTCGGGCGTCACGGATGATGTCGAAGCGTTCATTGGTCCATGTCCTTGAGCAAGGTGTTCAGGGCGTCCATACGCGCCGGCCAGTAGGTCCGGTACTTCGCCAGCCACTGGGCGATGAGGGCGAGGCCATCGGGATCGACTTGGTAGTTCACGAAGCGGCCTTGCCGCTCCTCCCGGACGAGCCCGGCCTGGCGCAGCACAGCGAGGTGCTGCGAGATGGCCGACTGACCAATCGTCATCCCCTCGCGCAAGGCGCTCGCATTCATGCCGCCGGCCGCGAGCTTCTCGAAGATCGTCCGTCGAGTGGGATCGGCCAGGGCCTTGAAGATATCGTTCTCGGTCATGCCCAATACATTAGTGGATACTAATGTATTGGGCAAGCGAAAAGGCCGCACCCGTTCGGTCCACTCACTTCCACGACTTGCGATGCAGGCTGTCGCGATGTCTCGCCTCGTACCCATGCATGAACTGGAGCGCTTGCGAGTTGCCGCAGAGTTAACGCCGTGGATAGCCTGCGGACTGTCCGCCACAACGGCTCATCCCGGCAGGTAAGCCGAGCCCTTCGCTAGCTTGGATAGGCGGGTTGGCCCGCTTGATAGGCTCGCTGGGCGAGCCGCTGCCAAGCCAAGCCAAGCCAAGCCAAGCCAGGCAAGGCAAGGCAAGGCAAGGCAAACCTTGGCCCAAGGACGCTGGAGAACGAAGCGGATGCTCGACCAGGCTCTCATGACCCGGTGGCCAAAATCACCGGGGCCACCTTCTGCCCGCGCCAGGAAGCAGGTAGGCAGCTCAGGCCTCCACCAGGCTCCACTGCTTGTTCAGCCGCTTGTCCGAGACCGGCAGTCGGGTCCCGAGCTGTTGGGCGAACAGGGAGACGCGGTATTCCTCGAGCATCCAGCGGTACAACGCCAGGTTGGGATCGCGCTTGCCTTCCTGGGCGTGCTTGGCGGCGCGAGCTTGGTATTGATCCCAGTAACCGGCGAGTTCGCCGGACCAGACGCGGTCGCGCTGCACTTGGGCACCTATCCTGTCGAAACGCTGCTCGACAGCCTTGAGGTAGCGGGGATATTCCCGCAGCCACTCGGCCGGCGTCTCGCGGACGAAGCCGGGATAGACCAGGTGGCCGAGCTGGGCCTTGATGTCGTTGAGCGCCACCGCCTGGGCCAAGTCGATCTTGCCCTTGAAGCGCTTCTGCAGCCCATGCCATAGGACGAGGATGTCCCGGACCAGCCTGGCCAGCCGCTCCGCCTCCTCCGTCCAGGCGCCGCGCTTCTTCTCCGCCAGGCTCGCCAGGGCGGCGCCGTCACGCGGCAAGGGCGTTTCACCGTCGAGCACACAGCTATCCAGGCTGGCCAGCAGGATGTCTTCCACCAGGGCGTCGAGCTTGCCCAGGTCACGGTATAGCAGCCCCATGTCGGTCAGGCCGGGCAGCTTGCCACGAAGGAATTTGGCCTGCTCGGCCAGTTGTTGCAGCAGCAGCCGTTGCAGGGCACGGCGGTGCTGGTGGTCGGCTTCCGCCTGGGTCGGGAAGCGGCCTTCCTTCACCGTGCCGCCCTCTTCCACCAGGGCCGGGTAGACGGTCATGGAGAGACCGGCGATCTTCTGCTGCACGGTTTCCGCCACCTGAGCAAAGGCCTTCGCCTCGACAGGCTTCTGCTCGCGCTGCGCCTGGGGAATGGCCAGGGCCGCCTGGCTTGCCTCGGCGAAGCGGGCGGTGAGCTCGGCGAGGTCGCGCCCTTCTCCGAGGGGCTTGCCGCGGGCATCCACCACCTCGATGTTCATTTTCAAGTGGCTTTCGAGCTGGGCGGCGGCTTCAGCCCAGGCGTCATCGGCGACTCGGACCCCGGTCATGCGTAGCAGCTCGCGCCCGAGGGCCTCGGGCAGCGCGCCCTGGCCGAAGGCGATCTTATCCAGGGCAGCCTTGACGAAGTCCGGTACCGGCACGAAGTTCTTGCGGATCGCCTTGGGCAGGTTGCGCACCAGGGCGACCGCCTTCGCCTCCAGCAGGCCAGGCACCAGCCAGTCCAGGCGCTCCGCCGGCAGTTGCGGCAGCAGCGGCGCCGGCACCCGCACGGTGACGCCGTCCCTGGGATGGCCCGGTCCGAAGTGGTAGTCCAGCGGAAGCTGCAGGTCGCCCAGGCGCAGGTGGTCCGGGTACCGCGCGGCGCTGACCTCCCGGGCATCCCGGGCCAGCACATCCTTCTCGCGCATGATCAGCAGTTGCGGGTCGCCGGCGCTCTCGCGCTTGTACCAGGCGTCGAAGCCGCTGGCCTGATAGATGTCCAGGGGCAGGCGCGCCTCGTAGAAGGCGTACAGGGTCTCTTCGTCGGCGAGAATGTCGCGCCGGCGGGCCTTGGCCTCCAATTCGTCGAGGCGCTCCAGCAGCGCGCGGTTGGCGGCCAGACAGCGCGCGCGACTGTTGATCTCGCCACCCACCAGGCCGTCGCGGATGAACAGCTCGCGGGATACCTGGGGGGCCACCGGGCCGTAATGCACCGGGCGACGCCCGACGACGATCAGGCCATAAAGGGTGACCTGCTCGAAGGCGACCACTTGGCCGCGTTTCTTCTCCCAGTGGGGCTCGAAGTGGTTGGTCTTGACTAGATGGCCGGCGAGAGGCTCGATCCACTCCGGCTCGATGCGCGCCACCATGCGGGCGAACAGCTTGGTGGTTTCCACCAGTTCGGCGGCCATGATCCAGTTGGGTCGCTTGCGGCCTATGACGCTGGAGGGATGGATCCAGAAACGCCGCTGCCGGGCGCCGAGGTAGTCGCCCTCCTCGGTCTTCTGGCCGATGTGGCTGAGCAGGCCGGCGAGGATCGCCTGGTGCACGGCGGCGTAGTTGCGTGCGCGCTGGGCGGCCTCGGATTGCTCGGCCTGATGCCGGGCGATCGCGTTGACCTTGTTATCGCGGGTCGATGGGGCGGCGTGTGCGGTCTTCCCGGTGGATAAGCCCGGGGCGTTATCCACCCTACCGGGCACACCACCAGCCCTACCGTCGGAGGGTAGGCCCGAGCTCTCCACCGTGCCGGCACCATGACCAGCCTGGTCCACGGACCGCGAATCCACCCCGCCGGACTTTCCGGTGGATAAGCCCGTGGCGTTATCCACCCTACGGGCCATACCACCGGCCCTACCGTCGGAAGGAGGATGGCCCGGGCCACCCACCCTGCCCGCGCCTTTGCCTGGCAACTGCAATTCGCGGCAGATGAGGGTGAGTTGGCGATGGGCATCGCGCCATTCGCGCAGGCGCAGGTAGTTCAGGAAGTTCTTCCGGCACCAGCTCCGCAGGGCGTTGGAACCCAGGGCCTGGCGTTGCTCCTCGAAGCCGCGCCAAAGGTTGATCAGGGCGGCGAAGTCAGAGTCCACGTCCTTCCATTGGGCGTGGGCCTGGTCGGCGGCCTGCTGGCGCTCGGTCGGACGCTCGCGCACATCCTGTACCGACAGCGCGCTGGCCACCACCAGCACCTCTTCCAGACTGCCCAGGCGCGCGGCCTCCAGCAGCATGCGGCCCAGCCGGGGGTCGATGGGCAAGCGCGCCAACTGGCGGCCCAGGGGGGTGAGCTGGCCTTCGCGGTTGACCGCCGACAGTTCCTGCAACAGGGTGAAGCCATCGCTGATGGCCTTGCCGTCCGGCGGCTCGATGAAGGGGAAGTCCTCGATGCGCCCCAGGCGCAGGTGGAGCATCTGCAGGATCACCGCCGCCAGGTTGGTGCGCAGGATCTCCGGGTCGGTGAACGCCGGCCGGGCGAGGAAGTCCTCCTCGCTGTAGAGCCGAATGCAGATGCCCGGCTCGACCCGTCCGCAGCGGCCCTTGCGCTGGTTGGCGCTGGCCTGGGAGACCGCCTCGATGGGTAGCCGCTGGACCTTGGCCCGGTAGCTGTAACGGCTGATCCGCGCGGTGCCGCTGTCGATGACGTAGCGGATGCCCGGCACGGTCAACGAGGTCTCCGCCACGTTGGTGGCCAGCACCACCTTGCGGCCGGGGCGCGGCTGAAAGATTTTCTGCTGCTCGGCCGGCGTCAGCCGCGCGTACAGGGGCAGCACTTCGGTGAATTTCAAGTTGGCCTTGCGCAACAGCTCCGCCGCGTCGCGGATTTCCCGCTCGCCGGGCAGGAACACCAGCACATCCCCGGGCCGTTGGCCGACGCTGCGCTCGTGAGCGGCGATCTCGTCGAGGGCGGCGAGGATGCCCTGATCGACGGACAGGTCTTCCTCGACGCGGTTGCCGTCCTCGTCCGTATCGGCGGCCAGCGGCCGGTACCAGGTCTCCACCGGGTAGGTCCGGCCGGAGACCTCGACAATGGGCGCCCCGGCCAGGCCGTGCCCGGCGAAGTGCCGGCTGAAGCGCTCCAGGTCGATGGTCGCCGAAGTGATGATCACCTTAAGGTCGGGCCGACGCGGTAGCAGGGTTTTCAGATAACCCAGCAGGAAGTCGATGTTCAGCGAGCGCTCGTGGGCCTCGTCGACGATGATCGTGTCGTAGCGCTCCAAGTAGCGGTCGTGCTGGGTCTCGGCCAGCAGGATGCCGTCGGTCATCAGCTTGATCAGGCTGCGCTCGTTGGACTGGTCCTCGAAGCGCACCTGGTAGCCCACCAGCTCGCCCAGGGGCGTGCCGATCTCCTCGGCGACCCGGGTCGCCACGCTGCGGGCGGCCAGCCGGCGCGGCTGGGTGTGGCCGATCAGCCCGTGGACGCCGCGGCCGATCTCCAGGCAGATCTTCGGCAACTGGGTGGTCTTGCCCGAGCCGGTCTCGCCGGCGATCACCAGCACCTGGTGCTTCTCCAGGGCCGCCTTGATCTCGTCGCGCTTGGCGGCGATGGGCAGGCTATCGTCGTAACGCATCGCCGGCACGCTGGCGCGACGCGCCTCCACGCGGGCGCAGGAGGCTTGGAAACGCTCCACCCATTGAGCCATGCGTTGCGCATCCGGTACGGCTTGCTTGTGCAACTCGTGGAGCTGGCGACGCAGCCGGTGGCGATCGACGATCAGGGCGCGGTCGAGGTTTTTCAGCAAGGAGTCGAGCGAGGCGATAGAGTCGGTCATCGGGGGTCGGCGATTCGAATAAGGGTCGATTGTCGCAGATTTGCCCGGCGCGCCCTACCCTACCGGCCTGGGCGCGGAAGCTCCCCATGAGATGGCCGCTGGGCAGGATGGCTGACCGAGCCATCCGCCACCCGGGCCTCGGTCGGTGGATGACGCCGGTCATCCACCCTGCGGCATGCGGTATGCGAACGGGGCGGCGAAACGAAGAAGCCCCGCCGAGGCGGGGCTTCGAGGACGCGGGGAGGTTACTTCTTGCCCAGCTTCTTCAGCTCTTCGTCGCGCAGCTCGCGCCGCAGGATCTTGCCGACATTGGTGGTCGGCAGGCTGTCGCGGAACTCCACGGCCTTGGGCATCTTGTAGCCGGTGACGTTGGCGCGCATGTGCTCGATGACCTGTTCCTTGGTCAGGCTCATGCCCGGCTTGACGACCACGAACATCTTGATCGCCTCGCCGGAGCGCTCGTCCGGCACGCCAATGGCGGCGCACTGCAGGACACCCGGCAGCGTGGCCAGCACATCTTCCAGCTCGTTCGGGTACACGTTGAAGCCGGAGACCAGGATCATGTCCTTCTTCCGGTCGACGATACGGATGTAGCCATCTTCCTGAATGACGCCGATGTCGCCGGTCTTCAGCCAGCCCTCGGCATCAAGCACTTCGTCGGTGGCGTCCTGGCGCTCCCAGTACCCCTTCATCACCTGGGGCCCCTTGACGCACAGTTCGCCGATGGCGCCGAGGGGCTGTTCGATGCCCTGATCGTCGATGACCTTGCACAGGGTCGAGGGCACCGGGATGCCGATGGTGCCGATCTGGATCGCCTGGATCGGGTTCACCGATACCACGGGGCTGGTCTCGGTCATGCCGAAGCCTTCGCAGATCGAGCAACCGGTGACTTCCTTCCAGCGCTCGGCCGTCGCCAGTTGCAGGGCCATGCCGCCAGACAGGGTGAGCTTGAGCGAGGAGAAGTCCAGGCGCCGGAAATCCTCGTTGTGGCACAGGGCAACGAATAAGGTGTTGAGGCCGACGAAACCGCTGAAGCGCCAGCGCGACAGTTCCTTCACCATCGATGGCAGGTCGCGCGGATTGGTGATGAGGATGTTGTGGTTGCCGGTCAGCATCATCGCCATGCAATGGAAGGTAAAGGCGTAGATGTGATACAGCGGCAACGGCGTGATGAGAATCTCGTTCCCTTCGTTGAGGTTGGCCCCCATCAGCGCCTTGCATTGCAGCATGTTGGCGATCAGGTTGCGGTGAGTCAGCATCGCGCCCTTGGCCACCCCGGTGGTGCCACCGGTGTATTGCAACACAGCGACGTCGCCGGCCTGGGGTTCCGCGTCGCGCGGGACCTTGCCGCGCCCTTGGGCAAGGGCATCGTTCAGGCGAACGGCCCCGGGCAGGTGGTAGGCCGGAACCATTTTCTTCACATACTTGACGACGCTGTTCACCAGGAGCCGCTTGAGCGGAGGCAACAGGTCGCCGACCTCGGTCACGATGACGTGGCGCACGCCCGTCTTGGGCAGCACGTCTTCGGCGAGATGGGCCATGTTGGCGAGGCAGACCAGCGCCTTGGCGCCGGCATCGTTGAACTGGTGTTCCATCTCGCGGGCGGTGTAGAGCGGGTTGGTGTTGACCACCACCAGGCCGGCGCGCATCGCGCCGAAGACCACCACGGGATATTGCAGGATGTTCGGCATCTGAACGGCGATGCGATCGCCGGGCCGCAGATCGGTGTGCTGTTGCAGATAGGCGGCGAACTCACCGGAAAGCCGGAACAAGTCGCCGTAGGTCAGGGTTTTGCCGAGGTTGCTGAAGGCAGGCTTATCGGCGAAGCGTTGGCAGGACTCTTTGAGTACCGACTGGATGTTGGGGTAACGGTCGGCATCGATTTCGGCAGGAATGCCTGCTGGATATTTGTCCTTCCAGAAATTTTCAATCATGGAAGCCCACTCCTAAGCAACAGCTAATCTTCACCGCCGCGAGAGCGGTTGTTTGTTGTGTTCTGCGCGGTTTTCCCAGCCAAGGGCAAAAACGCGACGAGATTAGCAGCTTTGCCAAGAGGCGCCTAGGGCCAAACAGGGCCGGGCAGTCACTAAAGTGACTACTATCAATGACAAGGTCACTCCGTGAACCAGCGTTACCGCAGTAACCCAGGCGTTCGCAAGGTCTTCAGGCGATGTCTCGCAATTCGCGACGGAGAATCTTGCCGACCGGGCTCATGGGGAGGGTGTCCTTGAACACGATATGCTTGGGTACCTTGTAGCCAGTGAAGTTGGCCTGGCAGTAGGCCCTGATTTCATCCACCGAGACGCCCTGCTCCCGGGGCACGATGAACAACTTGACCGCCTCGCCGGAGCGCTCGTCCGGCACGCCGATGGCGGCGCAACTGGCCACCTTCGGATGGGCCATGAGCACATCCTCGATTTCGTTGGGGTACACGTTGAAACCGGAGACGATGATCATGTCTTTCTTGCGATCGACGATGCGCACGTAGCCGTCCGGATCGATCACGGCGATGTCGCCGGACTTGAACCAGCCTTCGGCGTCCAGCACCTCGGCCGTGGCATCGGGCCGCTGCCAATAGCCTTTCATGACCTGCGGCCCCTTGATGCATAACTCGCCCCGCTCGCCCAGGGGCAGTTCCCGACCGTCGTCGTCCACCACCTTGAACGCGGTGCCGGGCACCGGCACGCCCACGGTACCCAGGCGTGCCGCATCGCCGTAGGGGTTGGTGCTGGCGACTGGCGCGGTCTCGGTCAACCCATACCCTTCGACCACGGTGCAACCGGTGATGGCCTTCCAGCGCTCGGCGGTGGCCTTCACCAAAGCGGTACCGCCCGAGTTAGTCAGCTTGAGATGAGAAAAATCGAGCTTTTTGAAGTCGGGATGGTCCATCAGGGCCACGAACAGAGTGTTTAGGCCCAGCAGCGCGGAAAACCGCCACTTATTCAATTCCTTGATGAACCCCGGAATGTCTCGCGGGTTGGTGATCAATACATTGTGGTTGCCGTTGACCATCATGCACATGCAGTTCGCGGTGAACGCATAGATGTGATAAAGCGGCAGCGGCGCGATCATCACTTCCTGCCCCTGCTTCATCAGCGGCTGGCCGTCGGTGCCCAGTTGAGACAGGCAGGCATCCACTTGCAGCATGTTCGCCACCAGATTGCCGTGGGTCAGCATCGCCCCCTTGGCCACCCCGGTGGTGCCGCCGGTGTATTGCAACACCGCGATATCGTCCAGCCCCATGGGAGGGGTCTTCAGGCTCGCGCCCCGGCCTTGGCGAAGGGTCATGCGGAACGGGATCGCCTGGGGCAGGCGGTACTCGGGCACCAGCTTTTTCACGTACTTCACCGCCGCGTTGATCAACCAGCCCTTGAGCGCCGGTTGCAGGTCGCCCATCCGTGCCTCGATCAGGTAATCGATCTCGGTATCCGCCAGCACTTCCTGGACCCGCTGGCCGAACATATCGATGAACACCAACGCCCGCACGCCGGCGTCCTTGAACTGGTGGCGCATTTCACGAGCGGTGTAGAGCGGATTGGTATTGACCACCACGAGCCCCGCGCGCAACGCGCCGAACACGGCGATGGGGTACTGCAGCACATTCGGCATCTGGACAGCGATACGGTCGCCAGGGCGTAGGTCGGTATGCTGCTGCAGGTAACCCGCGAACGCGGCGGACAAACGCTCCAGCTCCCCGTAGCTCAGCGTGACCCCCAGGTTGCTGAAGGCCGGGCGATCGGCGAAGCGCTTGCAGGAGCGCTCGAACACCTCGACCACCGAGCGGTATGCGCTCATATCGATATCATTGGCCACACCCGCCGGGCGCTTGTCGTTCCAGAAATCCGCTTGCATTGTTATTGTCCTCGTGACCTGAACGGGGCCCGCACTGCGGGACCGTCTGGAACTTAACAGCTCCCTCTCAAGCGGCAAATAGTCACGGATACCTCATAGATTGCGTGAATCTCACGACCCGCCTCCCTGCCGATTCCGAGGCTGCGCGACGGGAACGCCGGGCGACGCGATGATCCAGGAGAGTCCAGGCGAGGCGGTGGCCATGTACCCTGAGGCGTTCCGGCTCGAAGCCGGCGATGGCACGATACTTCACGTCAACCGCTGGACGCCGGCCATGGCTCCCCGCGCCGTGCTGATGGTGGTGCACGGTATGGCCGAACACAGCGGCCGCTACGCACGCTTCGCCGAAGCCCTGGGCGAAGCGGGCATCGCCGTGTACGCCCATGACCAGCGAGGCCATGGCCGTTCCCTGGGCGACGGCATCCCCGGCCATTTCGCCGACGAGGCGGGCTGGGCCCGGGTGGTTGATGATCTGAACCGTCTCGAACGCCATATCCACCAGCGATATCCCGGCACGCCGATCGTTCTTTTCGGCCACAGTATGGGGAGCTACATCGCCCAGGCTTACCTGATGCATCATGCCCCTGCGTTACAAGGCGCCATCCTGTCAGGCTCCAATTACCAGCCTCGGGCTTTGTATCGCGCGGCCGGGCTCGTCGCCCGCGTCGAGCGCTGGCGGCTGGGCCGGCGACGCAGCAGTCGTCTGCTCCAGTGGTTGTCGTTCGGCACCTTCAATCGCGCCTTCGAGCCCAGCCGCACGCCCTATGACTGGCTGAGCGCCGATCCTGAAGAAGTCGACGCTTACCTGGCCGACCCCTTGTGCGGCTTCGCCTGCACCACCCAATTGTGGATCGATCTGCTGGATGGCCTGGGTGACATCACGCCGATCCGGCACCTCGCCCGGATCGATCCGGACCTGCCGATTCTCGTGATCGGTGGCGAACGCGATCCCGTCAGTGCCGGCAAGCGCCTGGTGGCGCTGGCCGAGGCGCTGCGAAAGGCGGGTGTCCGCGACGTAAAGCTGCGCGTCTACAGCGATGCACGCCACGAGTTGCTCAACGAGACCATTCGTGACGAGGTAACGCTTGAGCTGCGGCACTGGCTCGAACAGACCCTTGCGTACCGACGCCGGAGCGGCTTGCCCTTGACTCCGCCCCGCCGGCCGGCTGAACCCGCCCAGGAGAACCCGATGACCCAAGTCAGCAATTACACCTACGATGCCCTCGAAGTCGGGCAGACCGCGCATTACGAGAAAGAAGTGGAAGAGCGCGATGTGCAGTTGTTCGCCGCGCTTTCCGGGGATCGCAACCCCGTGCACCTGGACGCCGACTACGCGGCCGGCACGGTGTTCAAGGAGCGCATCGCCCACGGCATGTTCACTGGCGCGGTGATCAGCGCCGCGATCGCCTGCGAATTGCCGGGGCCAGGGACCGTCTATCTCGGTCAGAATCTTCGCTTCACCCGCCCCGTCAAGCTGGGCGACCGGCTCCGGGTAGACCTGGAAGTGTTGGAGAAACTGCCGAAGAACCGCGTGCGCATCGCCACCCGGGTCTTCAACCAGAACGAGGAACAGGTGGTGGATGGCGAGGCCGAGGTGCTGGCTCCAAAGCAGAGCATGAGCATCGACTTGCCGGATTTGCCGCCCATCCACATCGGGTAAGGCAGCAGAACGAGAAAGGGAAGCCGAGGCTTCCCTTTTTCATGGGTGCTAACCGTTCACTTGACCTTGTAAATGATGCCCGGGTTGCACTGCACCATCTGGTAAAGCTCGGGCAAGCCGTTCAGCGCCTCGGAAGCGCCAAGGAACAGGTAGCCGCCCGGCTTCAGCGTGGCATGGATGCGGGTCAGGATGTCCTTTTTGACATCGGCGGAAAAATAGATGAGGACATTGCGGCAGAACACCACGTCGAACTTGCCGAGGCTGGCGTAGCTATCCAGCAGGTTGAGCGCCTTGAATTCCACCCGATTTTTGATGGCCGGCTTGACGGCCCAGCGCCCCGGCCCCTTCGGATCGAAATAACGGGTCAGGCGCTCCTGGGACAAACCTCGCCCCATCGCCAGGCTGTCGTACTCTCCGAGCTTGCACGCGGCCAACATGGAGGGGGATAGGTCCGTGGCGACGATCTGTACGCCGCCCTTGAGCTGACCCAGGTTCGTTTTCTCGAACTCATCGATGGCCATCGAGAGCGAAAAGGGTTCTTGGCCCGAGGAACTCGCCGCGGACCATATGCGCAAGCGCTGCCCCGAGTTGATCTTGATCAAATCGGGCAGGACACGGGTCTTCAAGACCTCGAAAGGATAGGTATCGCGAAACCACAGGGTTTCGTTAGTGGTCATCGCATCGACCACCTGCTCTTTCAACCCGCTACGAGGCTGGGTCTGGATACGTTGAACCAGCTCCCCCAGGGTCTTAATGCCCTGTTGTTCCATCAGCTTGTTGAGACGGCTGGAAACCAAGTACTGCTTATTACTGCCCAGCAGAATGCCGCAGGTTTTTTCCAGAAAGGTCCGAAATTGCTCGAAATCCGAATTACCCGAAGACACTAGCGCCGCCTCTCCACTTTTATTTAGCAGGAGCTGAGCCCTCAGCTCCCGTCCGTTACATTGATGCGCTCGATCACCCGGGCGGCCAACTCATCCGGCTTGAACTTGGCGAGGAAATCATCCGCGCCAACCTTCTTCACCATCGCCTGGTTGAAGACACCCGAAAGCGAAGTATGCAGGATGATGTGCAGTTTCTGCATGCGCGGGTCGCTACGGATCTCGGCCGTCAGCGTATAACCGTCCATTTCCGGCATCTCGATATCGGAGATCAGCATCAGCAGCTCCCGCTCGGGCGCCTTGCCTTCCTCGACCATCTTCAACAGGTAGTCGTAAGCCTCGCGACCGTCATTGAGCGCGGTGACTTCCACGCCCACGGTTTCCAGACACCGGATGACCTGCTTGCGTGCCACAGACGAGTCGTCGCAGATGAGCACATGCTTGGATACTGCCTTGGCCTGGGACTCGACGTCGATAATGCCCTCGGAAATGATTTCCGACGTGGGCGCCACCTCCGCCAGGATTTTCTCCACGTCGATGATTTCGACCAGTTGCTTGTCGACCCGGGTCACGGCTGTCAGATAGTGATCGCGACCGGTGCCCTTGGGTGGCGGGTGAATTTCCTCCCAATGCATGTTGACGATGCGCTCGACAGAGCGCACCAGGAAGCCCTGCACCTTGCTGTTGTATTCGGTGATGATGACGAAGCTGTTCTTGAGATCGTCGAGGCCGACACGGCCGGTGGCCATGGCCAGATCGAGAATGGGGATGGTTCCGCCACGGATGTTCGCGACTCCACGGACGACGGGACTCGACTTCGGCATGATGGTGAGTTTGGGGCATTGCAGCACCTCCTTCACCTTGAAGACGTTGATCCCGTACAACTGTGAATTGTCGAGGCGAAATAACAGCAATTCCAGGCGGTTCTGCCCAACCAGCTGGGTGCGCTGGTTAACCGAATCCAATATACCCGCCATGCCTTGTTCCTCACTGAATAAGTCGCTGACACCCTGCCTAGGTAGCGTAGCAGGCGGCACGCGCCTTGCTATTCAACCTTCATGAAACCGATCACGACATTTTTTCGACGCTTGATCGCCAAGGCCGGTTGGCTAGCGGCAGTTTTACCCGCTTTGTACAGCGTAGGCTATAGCCACGCGGACGAGGCGAACAGGACGTCGCCCGAGCAACTTATCGGCGCCACCCAAGGCTTTCTTGAGGTGATGGTAGAAGATTATCTGCAGAGCAGGGCCATCGAGGGCCGTAGCGAGGTCAGCGTCAACAACCTCGACCCGCGTCTGCGACTGGCCGGTTGCGACAGGGAATTGACGACCACGCTGGAAAGCCCGGCGATTCCACTGGGCCGCGTCACGGTCCGGGTCCGGTGCGAGGGCAGCGCCCCTTGGACACTCTTCGTGCCAGCCCAGGTCAAGCTCTATCGCAACGTACTGGTCGCCACCCGGCCGTTGAAACGCGAAGCCTTGCTGACAGGGGAGGACACGGTGCTGGCGGAGCGGGACGTCGGGCTTCTGAACCAAGGTTACCTGACCGATCCCGCCCAAGTGCTCGACTGCAAGCTAACCCGCCCCTTGCTGCCTGACCAGATCATCACGCCCAGTCATCTGCAATTGGCCGAGGTCGTTAAGAAGGGTGACCAAGTCGTCATCACGGCGCAGAACGCCACGATCAATGTCCGCATGCCCGGCGAGGCGTTGTCCAGTGGCGCCCCCGGACAGCAAATCCGTGTGCGCAACTTGAATTCGCAGCGGGTGATCAAGGCGCGAGTGATCGGGCCGGCTCACGTAGAAGTGGCGATGTAGGCGCGAATTTCGTACCGTGGGCGCTTCGTGATGGCGCCCGAGCCCCGTGCTGAACGTTTCGTATTTATTTTCTAAAGTATTCCCGCCTACCGCCGAAAAGCTAGGCAAGCGTCCAAACTGCCCGAGGTTTTCATCATGGCCATCGACTTCAACCGGCTGAACAATGCCAACCCATCCGTCACCCCAGGGCGGACCGGTTCCGCCCAGTCCGGCAATCGCAGCGAAGCCGCCAGCGGCCAGCCGAACCAGGCGCCGACCCAGATCGCCGAGAAAGCCAAGAGCGGCGAAAGCGTACAGCTCAGCAGCGAAGCTCAGCAATTGCAGAAGGTTAACGACAAACTGCGCGACCTTCCCGTTGTCGACAAGGAACGGGTCGAGAAGCTGAAACAGGCGATCGCCGATGGCAGTTACCAAGTCGATAGCCGCAAACTCGCCAGTAAGATGCTGACCCTCGAATCCCAGCGCTAGTCTTCGAGGCTGCGCCGGGGTGTGTCGGACGCCCAGACCCCAGAGCCCGCCATGCAAGATATCACTCTGCTCCAACTGTTCACCGATGACCTCCAGAATGCCGAAGCGCTGCTGGCATTGATCGAGGCGGAACGCGATGCCCTGGAGGCACGCGACCTTGCTCGCCTGGAGGAACTCCTCGCGAAAAAACGCCCCTTGCTGGCCAAACTCGACCAGCACGGCCAGCAACGCAGCCAAGCGCTGATCAGCCTGCAACTAAGCCCCGATGCAACGGGCTTGCAGGCACTGGCCCAACGATCCCCCCAAGGCGACGAACTGCTTGGTCGTAGTCAGGAGCTGAGCGATCTCCTGGAGCGCTGCCGGAAGGCCAACGTCAGAAACGGGCAGCTCATTCGAGCCAATCAATTCGTTGTCAGCAACCTCTTGGGCCTGCTCCGTGGAGCGGAAACGCCCAATCTCTATGACAGCCATGGCGGCGCGGCTAGAATCACCCAGCAGCGCCCGCTCAGTCAGGCGTGATAACAATAAGGGCGCGGAGGCCCGGTTACGGACCGGTGTCCGAGCCATCACCGTCTTCGCGCGCGTGGGGAGAACCTTGGACCGTGTCCGACCCAATCAATACGCCTCAACCCCCCAAAGTGTTGAGAACGCCGATCGAAATCCACGCCAATCTGCGTCAATTGCTTCAGAACCACGACCCCTTGATCGTGACCTTCGCGGATCGGAGCGTCTCGTACCGTAGCTATTTGGTTGAGGTGGACCGGGATTCCGGCCTGCTGGCCTTGGACGAATTGATCCCCAACGAGGGGGAACGCTTGCTCTGCAACGGAGAAGCCTTCCATATCGAGTCCTCCCACGATGGGGTGAGGATCGCCTGGGACTGCAGCCAGCCGGCCGAGGTGGGCGAGCTCGCGGGCATGCGCTGTTACTGGTGCGCCGTTCCCACGGAAATGTTGTACCACCAGCGCCGCAACGCCTACCGGGCAACCCCCCTGCCCGGCCAGCCCGTGATGGTCGAGTTGAGCGGTGATCGCCTCTCGCGGATTCTCAAAGGCCAACTGATCGACATTTCCGCGACCGGATGCAAATTGCGCTTCCCGGGGGATGCGAGCATTGGACTGCGCAGCGGAGAGGTCTATGAACGGCTGGAAATCCAGTCGCCGCTGGGAGCGCTGGTCACGCCAATCGAACTCCGCCACGCAATGCACGACGCCAGGCTGGATGCGACGTTCGCGGGCACGCGCTTCCACGGCATCAACGGACTCGAACAGCGCAATATCGAACGTTTCGTCTATCAGTTGCAGCGCGAAGCCAGGCGTACCGACAAGGACGAAACCTAAGGCGTCGTCGACGACCTTGCTCCCCGCAAGCAAGGTCGTTTCCCTCTCCTTGAAAACCTAAACGGTTTCTTCCACCCCCTCGGGCTCGGTCTGCGGCGTTGAATCCACGCCACCCTGCATCTGCTCCTGGACATCTTGCTCGTCTACCCTCGGATCGAGGGCCGCCACCAAGGGCGAACTCGTCATGCTGTCCGGCATGGGGACATGATGCAGAGGCGCCTCGTCAACCCGATGCAAGCCCGTTACCGCCCCCGGGTGTACGCGTAGCGCCAGAATCACCCCGCACACGCTGAAAAAGGCGTACAGCAGGTTGGCTCCCACTACCTTCATCAACGTACCGGCCAGCAACGGACCTATGCTGGCGCCAATGCCGAAGGTGATGAGCAGCATGGCGGTAAGCGATACCCGCCGCTCAGCTTCGACATGATCGTTGGAAAAGGCCACCGCCAGGGGGTACAGAGAGAACTGCAACATGCTCACCAGGAACCCAAGGGGCAGCAGCAGCTCCAGTGGCACCCGGGGCATCAGCGCCAGGGGCAACGCGACCAACGCCAGCAGGATGGCGATGACCCGGATCAGCAGGGCACGGTCCTTGCGATCCGACAACCAGCCCAGCGGCCACTGGACGATCAGGCCCGCGAAGATGCAACTCCCCATGAACAAGCCGACCTTTTCGTTGGCCAGCCCCTGGGCATTGGCATACAGCGGCGCGAGGCCATAGAACGATCCCATGATCAGGCCCGCCATCAAGGTAGTGGTCAGCGATTGCGGCACCCGCTTGATGAAGAAGCGCGGCTCTAGGGGCGCGGGCCGCAGCGGAGCGGGGTGGATCTTGCGCGTCACGGCCACCGGGACCAGGCACAGCGCGAAGCACAGCGCCACCAGCATCAGTAGTTCCAAGCCGAGCCGCGGATGCACCACCAGCACCAGTTGCCCGAGGATCAAGCCGAGGTACGACGCGCCCATGTAGCCGGAAAAGACCTTGCCGCGCTGGCCGGGCTCCGCCTGCTCGCTGAGCCAGCTCTCGATGACCATGTACTGGCACATCATGCCGACGCCCACCAGCATCCGCAGGAACAGCCAGGCCGGCAGCCAGCCTACCAGCCCATGGCCGAGCACGGCGGCCGTGACGATCCCCGCGCAGGCAACGTAGGCGCGGATATGACCGACCCGTCCAATCAGTCGATGCCCCAGCTTGCCTCCGATGACGAGCCCGACGTAGTTGGCGGCCATCAATCCACCGACCCAGATGCCGTCGACCTGGTCCGCGGCGAGCCGCAGGGCCAGGTAGGTACTAAGCAGTCCGGAACCGATCAACATCAACAGCGTGGCGAAATACAGCGCTCGGAAAGCCACCAAGGTACGCATCTGAACTCCAGGAAGGTCGCCGGTTACCGGGCCGTCCTGGCAGAACGGCCCGTCAGAGCTCACGCCTGGGATGCGAGGATGCGCCGTTCCCAAGGAGTGATTTCATCGAGGAAACTGCTCAACTCCATCGTCTTGCTGGCGATGTATCCCTCGATGAACTCGTGGCCGAACAGGTCGCGAGCCAATCGGCTGCGTTTCAGGCGGGTAAGCGCATCGAACATCGTGCTCGGCAGGCTGAGCGTATCGGGCACCTCGAATTCCCCTTGGATTGCCTCGCTCGGCGCCAGTTCATGCTCCAGGCCGTGGAGCCCTGCGGCCAGGCTCGCGGCGATGGCCAGGTAGGGGTTGGCGTCCGCTCCAGGTAGCCGGTTCTCCAGGCGCCGCGCCTCCGGGCCGCTGGCCGGCACGCGCAGGCCCGCGGCCCGGTTGTCGTGGGACCAGCAGGCATTGTTCGGCGAGGCATAGGGGTTGCACAGGCGGTGATAGGAGTTCACGTGGGGCGCGAACAGCAGGGTGAAGTCCGCCAGGGCTGCCTGCTGGCCGCCAATGAAATGACGGAACGCCGCCGAGGCCTCGCCATTGGCATCGCTGAACAGGTTACGCCCGCTGCCCTGCTCCACCACGCTCTGGTGAATGTGCATGGAGCTGCCCGGTGTCTTCGCCAGCGGCTTGGCCATGCAGATCACGGTGAGGCCGTGCTTGAGGGCCACTTCCTTGAGCATATGCTTGAACAGGAAGGTCTGGTCGGCCAGCAGCAAGGGGTCGCCGTGCCACAGATTGATCTCGAATTGGCTGACGCCCATTTCGTGCATGAAGGTGTCGCGGGGCAGACCGAGGGCCGCCATGCAACGGTAGACCTCGTCAAAGAACGGCCGCAGTCCGTTGTTCGACGATACGCTGAAGGCCGAGCAGCCCTCCTCGCGGCGCCCATCCAGCCCCACGGGGGCCAGGAAGCCTTGATGGGGGTCGGGGTTGGGAGCGAACACGAAAAACTCCAGCTCCGTCGCCACGACCGGCTGCCAGCCATGCTCGGCGTAGCGCCGCACGACGTCCTTGAGCAGACAACGGGTGGACAAGGGGGATGGCTGACCATCCAGCTCGACACCATCGCAGATCGCCAGGGCCCGGGGCGTCTCGCTCCAAGGCAAGGGATGCACTTGCCGGGGGTCGGCGACCAGCGCCAGGTCGCCATCGTCGCTGCCGTAGAAACGGGCCGGGGGATAGCCGCCCATCACGCATTGCAGCAATACGCCACGAGCCAGTTGCAGGCGGCGCCCGCTGAGAAAGCCCTCACCGGTCATCACCTTGCCGCGGGGCACGCCGTTGAGATCGGGGGTCACGCATTCGATTTCGTCAATGCCGGCCAGTCGCTCGGCGAGTGGGCTGCGGCCTACGGTAGTCATGAATTCTTATCCTTGTTGGCAACCGCCGAACCGGCGGCGCGAACAAAATACGCATCGCTTGTTCGAAATTTCAAGCGCCGGAGCGACACGCGAATGAGCAACTGTGTCATATCGACCCCCGGCTCAATGAGCGTGGCTGTTGCCCACATGGGTGGGCTCACCCTCCGGAGCGGCGACGCCACCGGTGACGTTCAGCCGCTGCAGAATACTGCATGGTTCGCCGGGGGCATCACCGTTACAACGGCTGCGCAATTCCAGCAATTGGTTCTGCAACGCCTGCAAACTCACGATGCGTGCGCGCACATGATCGATGTGGGCATCGATCAGCGTATTGACCTCCGCGCAGTTTCGCCGCGGCTGTTCCCGCAACGTCAGCAAGCTCCGGATTTCCTCCAGAGTCATATCCAATCCGCGGCAGTTGCGGATGAATGTCAGCCGCTCCACGTGATGCTCGTCGTAGAGCCGGTAGTTGCTTTCGCTGCGCCCCGGCATTTCCAGCAGGCCTTCCCGCTCGTAATAGCGAATGGTTTCCACCGGGCATTGGGTGAGCCTGGCCAATTCTCCGATTTTCATGGGCATCTCTCCAGACGGCTTGACCCTATAGTGACTACAGGGTGTTCACTGCGCAACATACCCCTTTCGAGAGTACCGCCATGGCTATACGACCCCATGACCATGACCATGACCATGACCATGACCATGACCATGACCATGACCATGACCATGAC